>CAIODY010000024.1 GCA_903857255.1 uncultured bacterium | reverse complement strand
ATTTACCCGAATCCAGCCAATACCAATTTAACAATTAGACAATTAGGAAATGAGGCAATTAAATACATTGAAATAGAAAATGTAGTTGGTCAGGTGGTATTTCATTCGCTCATCACCTCATCTGCTAATTTACTCATTGATATACACGACTATCCCTCGGGCATCTACTTCATCAAAGCCACCGATGTCAATGGCAAAATAAGCAATGTGAAGTTTGTGAAGGAGTAAAGTGTAGTTGATGAAAAGCCCCCTCACTCTTAACGTTAAGTTTATACAAGGTTAATGGGAAGTTGGTTTTTATTTCCGACATTTGCGAAGCCTTAAATTATGCGTTTTGTAGCTAAAATTTTATTGCTTCAGTTTTTGTGTTCGTTGATTTTTTGTAAATCAAACGCACAGTGCATTGCTGCGTTTCCATATCATGAAACATTTGAAACATCCAATGGCGGCTGGGTGGCAGGTGGCACATCCAGCGATTGGGCATGGGGTAGCCCAACCAAACCAACCATCAGCGGCGCAGGGCAGGGCTTGAAGTGTTGGATAACTGGCGGACTTACGAATAGTTCGTATGCTAATGGCGAACGCTCTTATGTAAAAAGTCCTTGTTTCGATTTCACTAATTTAGCGCACCCTTACATCGAGTTTAAAATCTTCTGGGAGTCGGAACATAAATACGATGGCTCTAATTTGCAATATTCTATCAACAATGGCACTACATGGACAAATGTTGGTACCATAAATACCGTAACCGATTGCTACAATGCCAATTGGTATAATTACAATCCGATAACCTACTTAACTAATTTAGCAACCGTAAAAGATGGTTGGTCAGGGAATATTCAAGCCACATCAGGCAGTTGCCAAGGTGGCAACGGTAGCGGTGCTTGGGTAGTTGCCAAACATTGTTTGAGCAATTTAGCAGGGCAAGCCAATGTGTTGTTTCGTTTCACATTTGGTGCAGGTACATCGTGCAATGCTTTTGATGGTGTGGCTTTCGATGATGTGTATATTCAAAATGCGCCACGTTATACGGCTGACTTTGGCTATAATTGTACAACAACTTCTACTTTTTCTTTTTCTGATTCCAGCACCAATTGCCCATCTGCATGGCATTGGAATTTTGGTGATGTAGCTTCCGCCAATAACACCAGCACTACACAAAATGCAACACATATTTTTTCTGCACCCGGATTATACAATGTTCAATTAATTGCAACCAACGCTTGCAGCGGCAGCGATACTATTTCAAAAATAATTTCTGTTTTGGGTGTAACGATTGATTCGGTCAATGTCGCTTGCCCCAATGGTAGCAACGGTTCAGCCAATGCGATTGTAATTGGTGCAAATTCAACTTTGAATTATTCGTGGAATACATCACCAACCCAAACCACTGATACTGCACAAAATTTAGTGGCAGGCAATTATACCATTACCGTATCAGAAGCGCATACTTGTTCGGTTTCAGCTCATGTACATCTTACACAACCCAATAATTTTACGCATTCATTTTCTACTACGCCATCTATTTGTGGCTCGGCGAATGGCTCTGCTACTGTGTTAGAAAATGGCGGCACGCCCAACTATGCTTATCAATGGTCAGCAGCAGGAAGTACAACAAACAAAGATTCTAATCTCGTTGTAGGTAATTATGTAGTAACCATTACCGACCAAAATAATTGTGTGGATACGGCTCATGTGGTTGTACCATCTGCTGTTAGTAGCTTTACACATTCCTTTACTACAACACCATCCGTTTGCGGAACTGCCAATGGTTCAGCAACAGTTACTGAAAATGGTGGTACACCTAATTATACTTACCAATGGCAACCATCGGTAAGTGCTACCAACACTGCCACGAACATTGTTTCAGGCAATTATGTAGTAACTATTACCGACCAAAATACTTGTGTAGATACTGTGCATGTGTATGTTCCTTCGGCAGGTGGCAACATGAACTTGTCAGTAACTAATTTATCTAATGTTACTTGCTTTGGGAATAATGATGGTGCTGCAACTATTCAAGTAAATGGCGGTACACCTAATTTTTCTTACACTTGGTCGCCATCGGGTGGAAATGCAGCCAATTCAACTGCTCTAAATGCAAATAATTATTCCGTTACAGTTATTGATGGAAATAATTGTACTGCACAAATTCAGTTTTCTATTTCACAACCTGCGGCCTTGCAATTAACACATCAAATCCAATCAACCACCTGCGGAAAAAATAATGGTTCTATCAAGTTAAATGTTACTGGCGGCACGCAGCCATACACTTATGTTTGGTCGCCCAATGCAACTACTACCAATCAATCAAATGTATTAGCCAGCGGTAATTATTTTATTCAGGTGATTGATTCGCATCAATGCAAAATATATGATACTGCTCAAATCAATCATTCAGTTGTTCTAAAAATCAGTGCATCAGCCAATGCTGATACCTGTAACGAAGCCAAAGGCAATGCAATGGCTCAAATCATTAGTGGTACTGCGCCTTATCAATATGTATGGCAACCATCGGGCAGTCATCAACCATTTATAAAAAACTTATTGTTCAATTCTAATTATACGGTTATCGTTACTGATTCTAATCAATGTGCTGATTCAGCAAAAGTTTTTATTCCTTCCTTAGGCATGATAAATTTGAATTTAGGTGATGACACCAGCATTTGTGCAGGAGTTGAGACTTATTTAATTAAAATAAATTCAGCTTATAAATTAGTTTGGCAAGATGGAAGCACCAACAATTCTTTTTCAGTAAAAACACCTGGTGAATATTTTGCAACAGCTGTTAATACTTTGGGTTGCACTGCTGCCGATACAATTATTATCGGCGAACATTGTGTTGATGTTTTACAAATACCAAATGCTTTTTCACCGAATGGAGATGGCTTAGATGATGAGTTTGGTGGCATTACCAACTTCCCGAGTGATTTAGTTTTTTATCGAATTACTATTTATAATCGGTTGGGTGAAATGATTTTTGGCAGCAATAATTATTACAGCCGTTGGGATGGAAAATTTGGTGGAGTTGAGCAACCAATAGGCGTTTATGTTTTTATGGTGGAATATAATTTCGGTCATTCATCAGCCAACATTTTTTTGAAAGGCGATGTAACGCTGATGAGATAAGGCTTTCAGAGAAAATGTTTTTATCTTCCTATTAATTCGATAATGGCTTCGCTAAAAGTAGAGTACTTAAAAGCAAACTTTTCCAAGCGTAATTTTTCTGAAATTACATTAGTGCTATTCAAAATTAAATCAGGTTCCGTTCCGATAAATAATGCACCGATTTTCAATAACCAAGCAGGTGCAGGTAATGCAATTGGGCTATTTATTTTTTGCTGAATAGTTTTCATTAATGCAGCATTAGAAATAGGTTGTGGCGCACAAAAATTATAAACTCCATTTGCAGTTTCATTATTCATCAAATGCAGCACTATGGCGCAAAAATCATCTACATGTAGCCAACTGACCATTTGTTTACCGTTGCCTTGTTTGCCACCTGCCAAAAACTTCGTCAAGGTTTTTAATCGTAAAAAAACACCATCATTTTTTGCCATTATCAATGAAGTTCGCATCATCATTTTTCTTGTTTTTTGTAATGCAAATTGTTGCATGGCGGCTTCCCATTGATAAGTTAATTCTGTTAAAAAATTTGTTGAAGCAGTGGTTGAAAATTCATTGTTGGCTGTTGTGGCATCATTTGAGTAAATAGCTGTTGAAGATGAATTGAACCACACTTTTGGTGGTTGTTGGCAGGCAGCTATCGCATTTCCAATTGCCTTTGTTGAATCAATTCGAGAAGTTAAAAGTTCTTTTTTGTTGGTTGCATTAAATCGGCAATTGATGGATTTGCCTGATAAATTAATCACTGCTTCTGCACCTTCTAATGCTTGTTGCCAATTAGGTTCAACTGTTTTCCCATCCCATTGAATGAAATTGATTTGCTCGTTTTTTTGGAGACCCGAAGAGCGACTAAGAATAATAACTTCAAAATTATTAACAACAAAAAACGATGTCAATGCTTTTCCTAAAAATCCCGAACCACCTGCAATAATTATTTTTTTCATGACGCAATAATTTATTTTGCAGTAAAACGCTGTAAAATAAATTGAGTTCATAAAACACGAATTTTACAATCAATCAAGTATTTTAAGACAAAAATTGCCGTCAACTGTTGCTGTAAAAACTTCATATCAGAAATCTAAAGCATGTCTTCGCGTTTTTGTTTGTGATTCACTATTGTACTAATTTCTGGCAGCCATTGGTTTTCTTATTCAAACAACTCTACTTAATAAATTCACAACAGGTAAATAAATTATTTTCATTGTCTGCTTAAAATTTGGATGCAATGGAATATTTATAGCAGCCTATCTCCTATTGTTCTTTTAAAAACAAAAACAGTATTTAGTTCTGCTTTCTCATTCCCTGTTAAATTATCAATTGGATGTTTAACTCTTAAACTTGTAAAACTACCGTACCCTACCACCATATTAAGGAATGCATCCTTTACATTTTCCGATTGTTTTGCTTATTTAAACAGATTGCCAAACCTCAGAAGTAATTGCAATTGAGTAAAAGAAAAAATCACTTCAATACTTGCAGTGCTTTTTGAAAAGCAGGGTCTTGTTGTTGTACCACAAAATAATAACCCTTGCTTCCCCATTTTGCTTTTGCTATAAAGGCTTTTAGTTGGTTTTGTAAATAAGCAGCAGCATCAGCAGTTAATTTAGATGATGTATTTTTT
>CAIODY010000023.1 GCA_903857255.1 uncultured bacterium | reverse complement strand
CATTTTTGGGATTGAGCAAAATATTGTAAAAGTTAAAATCGGTAGGTTCACCAGGCTCAACTTCAATTAAATCAAATGCTTTTATGCTGAGTGAAATGGGCTCGAAAATCAAAGAAAAAAACATCCATTCATTTGAACTGTTAAAACTGTGTACAGTTGGTGCAATAGGAATATTTTCAGCTCTAAGTAGTTTATAAATTTTGTTGTTACTCTTGTCCCTTACAAAGCTATCCTGTGCGATTCTTACCCAACCACCTTTGATATAGTATGATGTAGCATAGTATCCAAAATCAACCTTCAGGTATTCAGAATGAATAATAACTCTAAGCAACCTTAAATTATCATGATTGTTCTTGTTTTTTGGCAAGTTATAAACGAATGTTTTTGATTTTTTTTTCATGGCTACAGGTAATTTAGCATGGATGACTTTTGCTGCTTTTTTATTTCTTCAACCAGCCATTTTGGTGATTTTAATATCAACTGATTGCTCATCATTAAAAAAAAATTCAGTAATTCTTGCGATGGAATAAGTTGCAGACTTAACCTTAAAGAACCATAGCTATAGTATGTCTCAATTTTCTGACTTTCATGAATTGGTTGCGATTGCAGATAATTACCCAACATTATTTTAACTACAAACTCAATTTTCTCTACTTTTTTTGATAAGGCATAAATACCATAAATGTTCTCGAAGTGTTTTTCAGCATTAAAATCTGGCTGCATCACAAATTCTTTTTTCAGCAGCAATGGTTCCATGATTCTGTCGATGCCGAAATATCTAATGGCTTTATGATTTTCAGAGTAGCCTATGATGTACCATCGATTCTGAAATTCTTTTAGCAAATACGGATGGAGAACAATTGAATTGAAATCTCTTTTCTTGTAGTTGTAATGAATAAATGAAACTGGAATTCTTTCTTTTGTTGCTTTGAAGAAATTATCAAAATGCTCCCAACCTCTTTGTTTGGGGGGATTTTCAGTTTGTATGATAGTTCTTTTATCGGAAGTCTTTTCGTATTTTTCTTTTACCGAAGTCAATACCTTGTTGATAGCAACACCAAAATTTGAACTAACTCTGTCACCATTAAATGTGGTTAATAAATCAACAGCAGCTATTAGTGAATCAATTTCATTTTCATTAAGCTGAATTTTTTTGATAGTATAATTTTCATCGGAATAATAATAACCATTATTGCTTTTACTGAATTTGATGGGTGCCAGAAAACCTAATGCCTCATCTTCTTTCATGGCTTTAATATCTTTCTGAATTGTTGAGACCGTAAATTTTTTACCTAATTCATCTTGGCATGTTCGGATTAAATCATCCATCCTTGGATAAGACTTTTTACCACTCAAACAAGTGTCGATGATTTTATAACGGATGTATGCTTCTTTATTAACTGGCATTATGCAAAGCAAAACAATTATAGGGAATTGTTGCTAAAAAATTATTTATCCGTCAGCCTTGATGTTCTGTCGAGTTTGCAGCTTGGCGATAACAAATTCAATCATAAATCATCCATCCGTCAACTTTGATGTTCTGTCGAGTTTGCAACTCGACACACCTAACAGACGATTTGAAATCGTCCATTACAAATGCCAAGTTACAAATTTGGCAGAACAAATTAGCACATTATCCAATTACCTCCTCACCATTCCCTTCAACTCTATCAACTTCATCAAAGCCTCAACGGGTGTGGTTTTGTTGATGTCCAACATTTTTAGTTGTTGTAAAATTTCTTTTAGCTCATCGCTCACAGGGTCGAAAATATTCAGTTGCATTTGTTGGGTTGGAACACTTCGCAATTGTTGTCGGTTTTGTTCTTGCAAACTTTTCGATTCTAATTGATGCATCATTTCGTTGGCACGTTGAATCAGGTTTTGCGGCATGCCGGCCATCTTTGCCACTTGTATTCCAAAGCTGTGTTGGCTTCCACCTTGTTTCAGTTTTCGCAGAAAAATAATTTTGCCATCGTGCTCATGCACACTCACGTTGAAGTTTTTAATTTTCGGATACACTTCCGATAATTCTGTCAGTTCGTGATAATGCGTAGCAAAGAGCGTTTTCGGTTTGTACAATGGATGATTGTGCAAATATTCGGCAATGCTCCAAGCAATGCTGATGCCATCATAAGTGGAAGTTCCGCGACCAATCTCATCCAACAAAACCAAACTATCGTTGGATATATTATTGAGGATACTGGCGGTTTCATTCATCTCCACCATAAAAGTTGATTCGCCGCTGCTGATGTTATCGCTGGCACCAACCCGAGTGAAAATTTTATCTACCAGACTGATTTGCGCTTGTGTTGCAGGCACAAAACTTCCAGCTTGCGCCAATAAAACTATCAATGCTGTTTGTCGCAACAATGCTGATTTACCGGCCATGTTCGGTCCTGTGATGATGATGATTTGTTGTGTATCTCGGTCTAAATAAATATCATTCGGCACATAACTTTCGCCCACAGGCAATTGCCTTTCGATAACAGGATGACGACCATCTTTTATTTGCAAAATGCCATCTTCAGCTAAATGCGGTTTTACATAATTGTTTTCAGCAGCAACGGTTGCAAAACTGATTAAACAGTCCAATTGCGCCAGCACTGTGGCATTCAACTGAATGGGTTGCAAAAATTCTGCTAAATCTTTTACCAATTGCTCAAACAAATTTTGTTCGATGGCAGAAATTTTTTCTTCTGCTCCGAGAATTTTTTCTTCAAAAACTTTTAATTCTTCGGTGATGTAACGCTCTGCATTGGTGAGGGTTTGCTTACGAATCCACGAAGTAGGAACTTTGTTTTTGTGTGAATTGGTTACTTCTAAATAATAACCAAACACATTGTTGAAGCTGATTTTCAAAGTAGTGATGCCAGTTTCTTCCGCAGCTTTTTGTTGAATTTTCAACAGATAATCTTTTGATGAACTGCTGATATTTCGCAATTCATCTAATTGCTCATGCACACCCGAAGCGATGATTCCGCCTCGATTTGCCAAAGCTGGTGGCTCAGGCAAAATTTCTTTTTCTATTCTGTTTCTGATATGCAAACATGGATTTAATTGGTCAGCCCATTTTTGCAAAGTAGTTTGATTGCTTTGTGTGCAAATGTTTTTTATCGTTTCAATGCCGTACAAAGATTTTTTCAACTGCACCACTTCACGTGGCGTAACCCTTGCCATGGGCACTTTTGAAATCAATCGTTCCAAATCACCCAATTGTTGTAGTTGATTTGAAATCAAATTTTTGATGTCGTTTTCATTCAAAAAATATTCTACTACTGCATGACGGTCTTCAATCGGTTTTGCTTCTTTAAGCGGCAAAAGCAACCATCGGCGCATCATTCGAGCTCCCATTGGCGATTGTGTTTTGTCAATTATTTTTATCAGCGGCACACCATCATGAAATGGCGAATCAATTAATTCCAAATTCCGAATCGTAAATCTATCCAACCAAACATATTTGTCTTCGGCAATTCGTTGCAACGAATTGATGTGTTGCAATTGGGTATGCTCGGTGGTTTTCAAATAATGCATCGTTGCGCCAGCAGCTACCACAGCCAATTGCAGCTCTTCAATTCCAAATCCTTTCAGCGATGCTGTTTCAAAATGACGCAATAATAATTCACGAGCAGTATCATATTGATACACCCAATCATCTACCATAAAAGTGTAGAAACGATTATCAAACCATGAGGTAAACTCGGTTTGATATTTCTTTGAAAAAATAATTTCGGCTGGTTGAAAACTTTGAATCAGCTTTTCGATATGGGCTTTGTTGCCTTGCGATACTAAAAATTCACCCGTTGAAATATCAATAAATGAAATGCCAAACTCTTCATTTCCAAAAGCAACGCTGCATAAAAAATTGTTTGTTCGATGATTCAGGATTTTGTCATTCACCGTAACGCCTGGCGTTACTAACTCTGTAACCCCACGTTTTACAATGGTTTTGGTCATCTTTGGGTCTTCGAGTTGGTCGCAAATCGCAACTCGATAACCTGCCTTTACCAACTTTGGCAAATACGTGTCCAACGAATGATGGGGAAATCCTGCAAGATTACTGGAACTAGCTGCACCGCTATTTCTTTTGGTTAAAGTAATACCTAAAACTTTAGAAGCGATGACTGCATCGCCATCAAAAGTTTCATAAAAATCGCCCACCCGAAACAACAAAATAGCATCAGGATATTTTTCCTTGATGGCGTTGTATTGCTTCATTAATGGGGTTTCTTTGGGGGTGCTCATGGTTGATTTTGGGAATGCAAAGTAAAGAAAAAGAGTTAGCTGAAAACTAAAAATGCAAGTAGATATTTTTTCCAAAAAAAAATCCCCGAATTGCTTCGGGGATTTTTAACAACAAAACAATTTTTGATTGTTTCTTATTTTTGAATAACTAATTTCTTATTCACTTCACCACCATCTTTAGTAGCTATTTTCACTAAATAAATTCCATCGTTGATAGCGTTCAAATCAACAGAAAATGAACGATTATTCGATGGCGTAGATTCAAGAATTACTTGTCCTTGCATATTCAATACCATCACTTTTTCAACAATGAATCTTGAAGTGTTCTGAATTTTCAAAACACCATTAGCTGGGTTTGGAAACATACTTACATCACCATCTTTAATTACGTTACTGATACCAGTTGCACCAGTAAAAGTAATTTGAGCACTGTTGGTGAAAGTGCCGCTATTGGTTACTAAATTCCAAGTAGGGAAGCCTATTGTTTGGTTATAAATGGCAACATTATAAGTTCCGTTAGGAATACCATACAAACCTTGAGTACTAAACAAAGTATCCTGATTTAGCATACTATTTTTTGCAATTCCAATAGTATCTCCATGAAATTTATTTTGATTAATGTCAACAATACCAACAAAGCCGCCGTTATTATCAGTAATGATAGCAGATAAAAATCCATTAAAATCAAACGAACCTAAATTTTTGAGATTGGTTGAAAAACTGAATGGCTCACCATTACTAACCACTTGCGAAGCAGGCGAAATTGCATTCGCAATTTGTATAGTTGGTGGTGGTGCAACGCCCAAAATCGCTTCCTCATCAGCTCCATAATTGCCATTGCCAGCACCTATTCCGCCTGCTTGACCACCTTGTGATGGAATTAAATTATGCACTGTATAATATGCATTATCACTACAATTCCAACCCCAATTGATATGAAACATATCATTTACATCATAGCCATCAAAATCAAAACAATGTCCTTCTTGCGAAGCAGTATCAGCACCTGCATAAATAATTGGGCGACCATTATTCAACTCATTTTCTAACATACCAATCCAAATGCTGTCATTTGCATTTTCTTTGTAGCCTTTTAAATTTGCATCATATAAAAAGTAATGCTTCAAGGCATATTCAGCACCACCGCCCGAACAATCGCTTGATAAAACACATGCACCACTGCCTGCTGGTCCATAACCCATATCAAGAGCAACGCCGCAAGCATACATCAAAGTATCAATTGGGCTTATTTTACTGGTTGATATATTTGGCATTGCATTCCATCTGAATGTAAAATCTTTAAAATCGAAAGTTTGTGGTCCATAATTCCAAGCCGAATAAGTATGTGAGCTATACCCATGTGCTGGATATTTCCAAAATCTTAAAACCTGTGCCATTGCTGTAGCTACACAACCCGTTGGACAATAGTTATTGCCAATTGCATTATGAGCAGCCGCATCATAAGGACATAAACTATTATAATTAGGACCTTGGTCCCAACAGGTGGTTAACATTGGTGCAACACTATGACCAGTTTTTGCTTTGCTTTTGCTGCCGCCATTATTCCAACGATAGATAGTTTCAGACGATGCAGCTATATTATTTTCAATAGCATAATTAATTTGACGAGTGTATTTACGAATGTAATATTGTGCATTGCTTTTTGAATCAGCCAAGTTGAAATTGCTTTCAGTTGAATAAGCCAAAATAGGTGTAACAATATCATCAGCGGCTACGATGACAAAACCATTTGCGCCCGATACGTTGAAAACATACATCGGCAATGGCTTGCTGTTCAATGAAACTGGGTTTGCTAACTCTAATTGAAAAGTTGTATTCATCCCTTGCTGCGCAAATTGCTTTGCTAAGAAAGTTGCGGCGAATGTTTTTGCCGTGTTCACATCAACAGGTTTTGCAAATGTGATGCTACCAAAAGCGATAGCGACTACGAGTAAAAAAATCTTTTTCATTTTTATTTTGCTGTTTTTAGTAATGGATTTAAATGATTGTTAAAAATTTTGGTTGCCAAATGTAATTTGAATTTTTTGTAAAAAAAACAATTCTTTTTTGTTTTTCAAAATGCTTTCATCGAACTTATTTTCAATGCTTTTGCTATTTCTCAACAGCAGATACGGCAAATAGTTTAATTCGGTTTTTGCAATCTGATTATTACTATTGACGAGAAACCAGCTATCTTCGTTGCATGCGAAACAAAATTTTTTTTGAAAAAGAGAAAAAAGAAAACTTGATTTATGGCAAACATCCCATCATTGAAGCGTTTCAGAGCGGTCAGACCTTGGATGTAATTTATACCCAAAAAGAATTAAAAAGTGAAATTCTGGATGAAATCAGAGATTTAGCCAAGCAACATGGTGTGCCATTAAAAGCTGTGCCGAAGGATAAATTAGATTATCTTACTTTTCGTGCTAATCATCAAGGCGTAGCTGCATTTATTGCCATCGTAAAATATTATGATAAGGAAGATTTGCTACAAGAAGTTTTGCAAAAAAATAAAGTTCCGTTTTTATTAATTCTTGATTCAATAACTGATGTTAGAAATTTTGGTGCCATTGCCCGAACTGCTTTAGGTACTGGTGTGCAGTTTATTATCACTGCCAAAAGAAACAGTGCTCAAATTAATGCTGAAGCCATGAAAACCAGTGCTGGTGCATTAAACAACTTGCCTGTTTGCCGTGAAGATGATTTGGTGCAAACTGTAAAATGGTGCAAGCAAAACAATATTAAAGTGTTGGTGAGCGATTTGCAAGCCACAAAAAATTTAGCAGAGATAAATTTTAACGAGCCTGTTGCAATTGTTGTAGGCGAAGAAGCCGAAGGTGTGAATAGGTTAATTATTAATAGAGCTGATGAAACTTTTAAAATTCCAATCACTTCGCAGGTTGATTCTTACAACGTGAGTGTTGCTACTGGAATGATTTTATATGAAGCTATGAAGGGCAGAAAAATTCAATAAAACCAGCCAGCAATCATCATTCCCATGATGCCTAATAAGTAACCGCTGTAAATTTCCTGTGGCTCATGCTCTTTTAAATATAATCGAGCCGAACCAACTAAACCTGCTGCTAACATACAAATCAACATGAGTGGAATCATGTTGGAATAACTGATGAGTACCGCATTGATAGCCACACACAGCAAGCAACCCATACCCAAAGCATGCAAACTTATTTTCATCACGATGTTAGTAATGAAACCAAAAACTACTGCAATACAACTTCCTAACATCATCCAAAGCATAGGTGTAGGCAATTGTTGCGAACGCAAAACCATGAATGTCCAGAAGTAATAAATCATGACGGCAACAAATGGAATAAAGCGTTGTTTTTGGTCTCTTAAATATAAATCATCCACAAAATTTAAAGCCTTCATTAATAAAACTGTAATCACCGGAAAACCAAAAGTGAGTGGAATGATGATGGCTAAAATTGAAAATGGACCAGTCTTAAAACCATAGAACCAATAAGGATTTGAAAGCACTATCAGCACCGTTCCGAATGTTGGCAACAACAACGGATGAAAAATAAACGACAATATTTTTGCTAAAGATTTCATACTGACAAAACCGAAAAAGTGAACTTATTTTTTCTTCGCAACCACAAATAATGAACCACCAACTGGAAGCGAAAGTCCAATCTTTATCAACCATTGGTCAAGGTCCATAAACACATCCATAATCTTATCTAATGCAGGCGGCAACACCATTTCAGTTTGCACTGTGTTTTGATAATTTAATTTTGATGGCTTAATTTTTTTCATCCATCTCGAAATTGCCATCATTGGAAATAAACAAAAAACAAAAGAAGAAACGAATTCAATTTCGAAGCCGGCATTTTTTAATTTAGTGAGCATTTCGCTTCGTGAATATCTACGCTTGTGTTGCAAATAAGCATCAATATTACAATACAAAGATTGATGTTGCGGTACTGAAATAAAAAATTTGCCGCCTGATTTTAATGATTGAAACACACTCTGCATCACCGTTTCATCTTCTACAATATGTTCCAAAACATCAAATGCACCCACACTATCCAACTCATTTTCAAATGGCATATGCCGAGCATCTAATTGCACAAACTGAATATTAGGCAATCTTTTTTTTGCAAATTTTAATCCACCTAAATAAATTTCAGCACCGCTCAATTTAGCATTGGTAAAGGCTTCTAAGCCTTTTAATACATAACCAGTACCGCAGCCAATTTCAATAAAATTGAAAGGTTGATTAGTGTTCATGAATTTTTCAAGCAAGTATTTTATGATTCTGTTTCGTGAACGAAACCAAAAACTTCCATCTTCCAATTTGAAATAATCGCCGTAGCTCACATCAGGATAGCCATCGTTTTCAATAGCTAATTCGGGCGCATAACATGGTATTTCATCCATGTATTGTGGTGCAACTTTCATTTATTTTTTGTAGTGATTTTATAATTCTTTTCTTAATCGAGCCACTGGAATATCCAATTGCTCACGATATTTTGCAACCGTTCTTCGAGCAATATTATAGCCTCGGTTATTAAGTTCTTCCATTAAATATTCATCGCTCCAAGGTTTCTTTTTATCTTCAATGGCAATCACTTCGGCTAATATTTTTTTCACTTCTTTGTTCGATACTTCTTCACCATCATCAGTTGTCATGGCTTCGCTGAATAAGGATTTTAAAGCAAAAGTGCCAAATTCAGTTTGTACATATTTGCTGTTTGCAACCCTCGAAACTGTTGATATATCCATGTTGGTAGGCTCGGCAATATCTTTCAAAATCATTGGTTTCAAATCAGCAGCATCGCCAGTTTTAAAATATTCGTATTGTAAATTCACCATCATTCGCATCACTTGCATCAAAGTGTGTTGGCGTTGTTTGATGGCATCAATAAACCATTTTGCTGAATCTAATTTTTGCTTGATGAATTGCACCGCATCTTTTTGCTGTTTATCTTTTTTATCACCTTTTTCATAATCTCTCATCATTTCTTTAAAATGGCTGCTGATGCGTAGTTCAGGCGCATTTCTCGAATTTAAAGTAACCAATAATTCGCCTTCATTATTTTGTACAATAAAATCAGGAATGACATAATAATCCATTTTATTGTCTTCATTATAACCACTTCCAGGCTTTGGATTTAAATGAATAATTTGTTCTAAAACCAACTTCAATAATTCATCATCCAAATCGTATTCAGCGCAAAGCTTGTCGTAATGTTTTTTGGTAAATGCATCAAAATTTTTTTCTACAATTTTGGTCGCCAATTTCACGTAAGGATTTTTGTGTTCTTTTTTTCGCAATTGAATTAATAAACACTCTTGCAAATTTCGAGCAGCAATGCCAGGTGGGTCAAATTGCTGAATCTGTTCCAACAAATTTTCTAACTCTTCGATGGTGGTAGAAATATTTTGTGTGAATGCTAAATCGTCAATCATCGCATCCAACGGGCGGCGTAAATAGCCATCATCATCAATGCTTCCAATGATATAATCAGCTACAACAAATTGGTGGTCGCTTAATTCCAACATGCCCAATTGTTGTTCTAAGTAATCATGAAAACTTTTTACAATTGGCGAAGGAGTTGTTTTTTTGTCGTCATCATCATCGCTGTAATCATCGCCTTGCGTTTTATAATCAGGCACATCTAAATCATCATCACTTAAATATTCTTCAAGCTGAATATCCTCATCAGTTTTTTCTTCTTTTGTTTCTTGCTCATCATTTTTCAGTTGGTCTTCCACACTTTTGTTGTCGAAATCATCTGTGTTGTTACCATCTTCCAATGCTGGATTAATTTCCAATTCTTCTTTTATGCGTTCTTCCAATTGTGCAGTAGGCACTTGCAACAGCTTCATCAACTGAATTTGTTGCGGCGAAAGTTTTTGTAATTGTTTTTGCGATAAATGTTGCGAAAGCATATTTCGTTTTTCTTAGTAAACAAAAGTAGTTAGCCAACAACGGATGGCAAAGTGAAAAATGAAATTTATAAAATCAGAAAATGTAATGCTTATCGCATCAGTGTTACATCGCCTTTTAAATGAACTACTTTACCGCCATAACATTTTAATTGCAAGTTGTACATGTAAGTATCCAACGGTTGTTGCTTATTGTTGAAAGAACCGTCCCAGCCTGCGTTTTTATCATTGGTAGTAAACACTGCTTGTCCCCAACGATTGTAAATATCAAATCGGTCAATAGATTCAACATCCTCCGGATTCAGAATTTTAAATACATCATCCAATCCATCACCATTTGGTGAAAATGCGTTGGGTAAAATTATCACACCACACCTTGCAACATTAATAAAAACCGTATCACTCGATGGACAAATACTATCGTTGAAAATTTTCAAAATGTAAAATTCGTTGTTGGTTGGCGATATATTCAATGTGCTTGAAGTGCCCAGCAATCCACCATTTGAAGCAAACCATTGTATAGAAGTATTCGCATTAATGCCTAAACTATTCAACGCATTTAAGGTAAAATTATCTCCCAAATTAATTGTCGTATCTCGGTAAGCAATCGCTTGTACTGTTGGTTCTGTAATGATTGTTGCTGACATAGAAGCAGTGCAACTATGTGCATCAGTAATGGAAACCGTGTAGTTGCCTGCAGGTAAATTTGTTGCTATCGAATCCATTTGCGATGGCGTTGAATTCCAAATAAAAACATAAGGCGGCGTGCCACCACTAACATTTGAAATGCTCATCCAGCCTGCGTTTACATTGCTACAAGGATTGTTGACGGCATGAATGATGCCTCCACTAATGGGAGCAGGTTGATGAATAGTGGCTGAATCAATTGCTGTGCATCCATTCGCATCCACTACTGAAATGGTATAATTGCCAGCAGTTACGAAAGTGGCTGTGGGTAAGGTTTGTGGCGGATTTGTATTCCATTTATAAACGTAAGGTGGTGTGCCTCCCCAAGCTGGAATTGCATTAATATAACCATCATTTGCACCAAAACAACTCACCTCTTTTTTTGCTGCAATGCCTACTTGTAAAGGGTTTGGTTGCACCACAGTTGCATTTGCTAATTGTACACAACCTAAACTATCAGTTACTGTAATCACATAATTCCCTGCCACTAAATTATTGGCAGTTTGTGTGGTTTGATTAGGTGTTGAATTCCAATTGTAATTAAATGGTGGCTTGCCTGAAACAGGCGTTAATACTGTTACTTCAGCATCATTACCACCAAAACATGATACATTTTTTAACACAACAGATGTTAAGGAATTGGTTGGTGCAGTGGGTGCAGTTACTGAAGTTGATGCATGGAAATAAGCGCATTGATGAGCATCGGTAATCGTTACAGTATAAGTGCCAACTGGTAAATTTGTTGCGGTTTGCGTAGTTTGTATCGGCAATGAGTTCCAACTGTAGCTGTATGGCGGTGTTCCGCCTGTTGGTGTGCTGCATGAGACAACGCCATCATTGCCACTACTGCAAGTCAAATTTTTTATCGTAAACGCTGTAATGCCCGTCAATACTGGTGGTTGAGTGATTGTGGCAGAAGATGTAACTGCAGGACAATTGTGTGCATCAGTTACAGAAACAGTATAATTTCCTGGCAATAAATTCACTGCTAATGGTGTGGTTTGAACTGGCGATGTGTTCCAACTGTAGGCGTATGGCGGCGTTCCACCTGTCGGTGTGCTTACGGATGCACTACCATTATGTCCACCAAAACAAAATTCATTGGTAACAGTTGATGCGGTAACATTTGCAATTACTGTTGGTTGTGTAATTAAAGTAGTGTCGGTTAATGAACAATTATTTGAATCATTAACTGTAACAGTGTAAACGCCGTAATTCAATCCTGTAGCGGTTTGTGTGGTTTGAATAGGCGATGAATTCCAACTAAAATGGTAAGGTAAAGTGCCACCAGTTGGTGTGGTGCAAGTGGCTGTTCCATTATTTCCAGCAAAGCACGAAACGGCTAAAGTCATTGATGCTACTACATTTGCTAACGCATTTGGTTGCGTAATTATTGTGGAAGAAGTTAATGAACAACGATTTGCATCTTCCACTTTAACCGTGAAAGTGCCTGCTGGCAAGCTATTCGCCGTTTGTGTATTTTGAATGGGCGATGAATTCCAACTAAAAGAATAAGGTGATGTGCCGCCAGTTGGATTAGAAACAGTTACACTTCCATTGCTCAAACCAAAACAAGTAACGTTGGAAACTACTGATGCCACTACATTTGAGAGTGCTGTAGGTTGTGTTACAATCGTTGAATCTAAAATTGCAGGGCAATTATGTGCATCTGTTACAGTAACTGTATAAGTGCCAAAAGGCAGATTGGTAGCCGTTTGTGTGGTTTGAACAGGCAATGAATTCCAACTGAATGAATAAGGAGTTGTTCCACCTGTTGGTGTTGTTACAGTTGCTTTCCCTTTTGCATAACCAAAACACGAATCGTTCAAAAGTGTTGATGCCACTACATTTGCCAACGGTGTTGGTTCAGTTA
The DNA here is from genome assembly GCA_903857255.1 of uncultured bacterium. Lineage (GTDB taxonomy): Bacteria > Bacteroidota > Bacteroidia > Chitinophagales > CAIODY01 > CAIODY01. The sequence continues at coordinate 43,428 of CAIODY010000023.1, read as the reverse complement.
CAACGATGGTTGAAGTTAATGTATCGCACTTGAAAGAGTCGGTTACTGAAACAGTATAAGTGCCAGCAATCAATCCTGTAGCGGTTTGTGTGGTTTGAACAGGCGTTGTGTTCCAGCTAAAATGATAAGGCAAAGTTGCGCCTGTTGGTGTGGTGCAAGTTACGCTTCCGTTATTTCCACCATGACATAAAACATTGGAAACTACTGATGCTACTACATTTGCAAGCGGTGCAGGTTGTGTTATTGTTGTCGATGAAGTTAAACTGCAATTGTTTGAATCTTTCACTGTAACCGTGAAAATGCCTGTTGGTAAGGCATTCGCTGTTTGTGTGGTTTGAATCGGTGTTGAATTCCAACTAAAATGATAAGGCGTTGTGCCACCACTTGGCGTTGAAACTGTTGCGCTGCCTGTGTTTTTGCCATTGCAAATTACATTGGTTAATGTCGAAGCTACCACATTGCTTAATGCATTCGGTTGTGAAATGCCGATGGATGAAGTGAGAGAACAATGATGTGCATCTTTCACCGTAACCGTGTAAGTGCCTGCTGGCAAGGCATTGGCGGTTTGTGTGGTTTGAATGGGTGATGAATTCCAACTAAATGAATAAGGGGCTGTGCCGCCTGATGGATTAGAAACGGTTACGCTTCCATTGCTTCCACCAAAACAGGAAACATTGGAAACTATTGATGCCACTACGTTTGCCAATGGTGTCGGTTGGGTTATCATTGCCGAATCAATCACTGTTGAACAATGATGTGCATCGCTCACCGTAACGGTGTAAGTTCCGAAAGGCAATCCCACAGCAGTTTGTGTAGTTTGAATGGGCGATGTGTTCCATGAATAGTTGTACGGCGCAGTGCCACCAGTTGGTGTGGTTACAGTAACTTTTCCATTGTTGTTTCCAAAACATGAATCGTTTGAAAGCGTTGATGCCATTACATTTGCAAGCCCTGATGGTTCAGTAATTATGGTAGAAGAAGTAAGCGAACAATTGTTCGCATCTTTCACTGTAACCGTGTAAGTGCCTATGGGCAAGCCATTGGCGGTTTGTGTGGTTTGAATGGGTGATGAATTCCAACTAAATGAATAAGGCGAAGTGCCACCAGTTGGTGTACTCACAGTTACTTTTCCAATCGTTCCACCAAAGCACGTATCGTTCAAAAGCGTTGATGCGATTACGTTTGAGAGTGCTAATGGTTGTGTAACAATTGTAGACGAAGTGAGTGAACAATTATTCGCATCTTTCACTGTAACCGTGTAAGTGCTTGCTGGCAAGGCGTTGGCGGTTTGTGTGGTTTGAATCGGAATGGAATTCCAACTAAAAAAATATGGTGAAGTTCCGCCATTTGGATTTGAAACAGTAACTTTTCCTTTCGCATTTCCGAAACACGAATCGTTCAAAAGCGTTGATGCTGTTATGTTTGCCAATGCTGATGGTTGTGTAACTATGGTTGAAGAAGTTAAACTACAATTATTCGCATCTTTCACCGTAACCGTGTAAGTTCCTGCTGGTAAGGAATTGGCGGTTTGTGTGGTTTGAATTGGAACAGAATTCCAACTAAACGAATAGGGTGATGTGCCGCCGATTGGCGTTGAAACTGTAACTTTTCCTTTTGAATTTCCAAAACACGAATCATTCAAAAGCGTTGATGCGGTTACGTTTGAAAGGATTGTTGGTTGTGTAACAATGGTTGATGAAGTAAGTGAGCAATTGTTGGCATCTTTCACCGTAATCGTGTAAGTGCCTGCTGGCAAGGCATTGGCGGTTTGTGTGGTTTGAATTGGCAATGTATTCCAGCTAAAAGAATAGGGCGATGTACCACCAGTTGGGGTGGTTACTGTAACTTTTCCTTTTGAATTTCCAAAACACGAATCGTTCAAAAGCGTTGATGCCGTTACGTTTGTGAGCTGTGTCGGTTGTGTTACAATGGTTGAAGAAGTGAGCGAACAATTGTTGGCATCTTTCACCGTAACCGTATAAGTGCCTGCTGGCAAGGAATTGGCGGTTTGTGTCGTTTGAATTGGAACAGAATTCCAACTAAATGAATAAGGTGATGTGCCGCCTGTCGGAGTTGTTACAGTAACTTTCCCTTTTGCATTTCCAAAACACGAATCGTTCAAAAGTGTTGATGCTGTTACATTTGAGAGTAGTGTTGGTTGTGTAACAATCGTTGATGAAGTGAGCGAACAATTGTTGGCATCTTTCACCGTAACCGTGTAAGTTCCTGCTGGTAAGGAATTGGCGGTTTGTGTGGTTTGAATTGGAACAGAATTCCAACTAAACGAATAGGGTGATGTGCCGCCTGTTGGCGTTGAAACTGTAACTTTTCCTTTTGCATTTCCAAAACAGGAATCATTCAAAAGTGTTGATGCTGTTACGTTTGAGAGTGCGGATGGTTGAATAATTTGAGCCGTATCTGATTTTGAACATCCTTTCGCATCAGTAACAGTAATCGTGTAAGTGCCTGCTGATAAAGCGTTTACAGCTTGTGTAGTTTGAATTGGGATAGTGTTCCATGAATAAGTATAAGGCGATGTACCGCCGCTTGGCATTGCACAATTGGCAGTTCCATTATTTCCACCAAAACAAGAAGTAGGATTGGTCATGTAAGCATTTATCGAAAGAGCTGTGGGCTGTGTGATTTGAGCTGTGTCTGTTTTTGAACAACCTTTTGCATCGGTAACGGTAACCGTGTAAGTGCCTACTGACAAAGCATTTACGGCTTGTGTAGTTTGAACTGGCGTTGTGTTCCATGAATAAGTATAAGGCGATGTGCCGCCGCTTGGCGTTGCACAATTTGCAGTTCCATTCGTTCCACCAAAACACGAAACTGGTGAAACCATGGATGCCACTATGTTTGAAAGAGTCGTGGGTTGTGTAATGGTATCATTTTTTATCGCAGAGCAAGTGCCGTTGGAAACTGTTACTGTATAAATTCCTGCTGATAAATTAGTTGCCGTGTTTGAAATTTGTGTTGGCGTTGTATTCCACGAATAGCTGTAAGTTCCTGTTGGTGTTACGTTTGCAGTTACTGAGCCATTATTTCCACCAAAACACGAAACATTTGTTGAGGTAAACGCAATAGAAAATGTTGTCGCAATAGTGATGACAACAGTATCTTTTTTGGAACACAAATTATTGTCAGTAACCGTTAAAATATAAGTGGTAGTTGTAGTAGGAGTAGCCACAGGATTGGCGATGGAGCTGTTGCTCAAATTGGTGGAAGGCGACCACGAATAAGTAAACGATGTGCCAGTACCCGATGCGGTTGCATTTAATGGAACTGATTTGCCAATACAAATGCTTGTATCTCTACCTGCATTCACATTCAGTTGCGACATATTCACCGTTACGTTGGCTGTGTTGGCAGGGCATACGCCGTTACTCACACTCACAGTGTAAGTAGTGGTTGCATTCACAGTTGCAACAGGATTGTAAATGTTGGCGTTGCTTAATGTTGGCGTTGGCGACCATGAATAAGTTACATTCGTAACTAATGGACAAACGTTAAATCTGATAATTGGACGATTAGTAGCTTGTAATGGTGTGGCTGCAATTGTGCAACCAGAGCCAGTATTCTGATAATTATAAACAACTGAATTAAAAGGAGTGATAGAATAATTTACAAAATCATAATTGGAAAAAGTTGAATTATCAAAACAAATTTCAACAATCAAATTTGAATTTCCATCCCACGAATAAGGTGTTGATAAACTAAAATTATTCCATGTACCACCAACTGTGGTGATGCTTCCAGCCGTGAACACAGTGGTTAAACCAGTTTGCCAACTCGTAATGGAAGTTAATGCTGTGCAACCAATTTTGATATTGAAATTACTATAGGGAATCGTGCTCGATTTTGTTGCTACATAAAGTGCCAATTGCCCAATAGTGCCAGCATTGATGCCTGCTGCATTCAATTCTGTTTTTGTAAATAATAATTGTGTTCTTGCATCGGAATAGGCGCCTACAAAAGGGTAATAAGTGCTTCCAGTATCTCTACCCACCACATAATTTGTTCCACCACTACACGAAATGCTTGCTGCACCACAGGTTGGCGTCGGTATGGTTGCTGTTAATTGTGCCGTTCCATTAGGGCAAACTAAAGTTGGCGATGCAGTAGCTGAAGGAATTGGCGATGCTGGATTTAATTTTATCGTTACACTACTATTTGCTGTACAACCGCTTATGGTGCTGGTTACAAGCAATGTATAAGTTGTAGTTGATGTTGGTGATGCGGTTGGTGAAATACAACCCGAACAAGAGAGTGTTGCATTTGGCGACCATGAATACGTGTATGCGCCTGTGTTTGGAACTATTGTTGGTGATAAAATTTTTGTTCCCCCAGCACATACTGAATCATTCAAACCAGCATTCACTGTGAATGGCGTAATGACTACAATTGATTTTGTGAATGTAGCAATACAGCCCGAAACAGTAGTATCTACAAGGGTTACAGTAAATGTGCCAGCAGCCGAAAAAGTGTGCGATGAATTTTTTGTGTGAACAATATTCGATGCGCCACTTGTTGCATCACCAAAATTCCAGTAATATTTTTTTACGGAATCGGTAGCAGTTGAAGTGGAAGTATTAGTGAATGCTAATACCGAACCTAAACACACCGTATCTTTTGAAGTAAAATTGGCTTGCAGATTATTTACTGTAACTACTACCGAAGCATTAGAGGAATTACAAGTGCCCGAAGATGCAGTAACAGTAAAGGTTGTGGTTGTGGTAGCTGTAAGCGTTGCAATTGGGTTGGCAATATTGGCATTGTTCAATGGTGCTGATGGACTCCAATTATACGTTAATCCTGTTGATGGAGGCAAGCAAACACCAAATCGAATGTCTGGTCTTTTTTGTGAATTGATAATACTGGTCATCGTGCAACCATGCACACCATCATCATAATAATACAACACCGAATTAAATCCTGAATTGGTAGCCCATACATAATCATCTAATGTCCATTGGTTCGCAGTATTATCGTAACAAATTTCAACAATCAAATTAGAAACACCATCCCAACTATACAAAGTGGATAATGGATAACTATTCCAACCTGCTACAGTGCTGATGGTAGAAGAATAAACGGTGGTTAATCCTGTTTGCCAACTTGATAAAGAGGTTAAAGCTGTGCAGCCAATTTTTATATTAAATCCTGTATAAGGCAGTGAACTATTTTTTTGTGAAACATACATGGCAATCGCATTAATGATTCCACCTGTTGTTAATCCTGCTGCATTTAGTTCTGATTTCAAATAAAGCATTTGTGTTCTTCCGTCTTCATTATATTGCAAGAATGGATAGGTTCTTGTAGTTCCTGCATTTCCAACTAAATAATTGTTTGTAGTTGCTGAACAAGTTCCATTATAAATTCCGCAAGTTGTTGGTGTAGTTGATACTGAAAGTTGTACAGGGCTGTTTGGGCAAGCTGTTGTAGGCAATGCTTGTGCAGTAATTGTCAATGATGGTGGTGCAACATTTACGACAATCGTATCTGTTTGCAAGCAACCATTTGGATAATAATTAGTTGTAAAATAGTAAGTGGTGGCGGCAGTTAAATTGGGTGTAGTGGTATTTTTGCAAGTGGCACAACTCAAACCTGTTGAAGGCGACCATGCGTAAGTATAACTTCCAATGGCAGCATTGACAGGCGTTACAGTTCCATGAAGCAACGCTGTTGTGTTGTAACAAATGGTGGTATCAACACCAGCATTCACAGCAATATTTGGTTTGATATAAATTGTTTTTTTTACCGTATCAGATATACAACTCAAATTTGATTTCACAATCAGCGATACAGTATAATGTCCTGATGACTGATAAATATGTGTTGGATTTTGTGCAGAACTGGTATCAGCTGTGCCGCTATTTGTATCGCCAAAATTCCAATGCCATTTATTTACAAATGTACCTGCACTCACAGAATAAGAGGAATCGAAAAATGGTGTTTGACTTTTTGCACAAAAAGTATCCGGACGAATAAAATTAGCCACTGGTGGTTGTAATGGATAAATATAGGTTGTTAAAGTGTCCTGGCAACCATACCCAGAATAAGGTGTAAGAATTACAATTATTTTTTTCGGCTGAGCTGGCGCCACAATTATTAGATTTTGACTTGACCCTAACACATTGTACAATGAATCTCTCCACGAATAACTTTGATAACCTGGCGGAGCACTTAATGGTGCAGTGGTTGAGCCTGGGCAATAACCATTAGTGATTTGAAATAAACCGCATTGTACATCTACATAAGCGTAGCCAAAGTGAGCACCTAATGTACAATCAGCAGTAGTGAATTGCACATAAATTGTTTTTCCACCCAAACCCGAAAGATTCAATGTCCGTGTTGTCCATGGCTGATACCACACACTCAATGCCCCATTTGGGTCCAATACATTTGAAAGCGAAAACCCTGGAAGACTTGCTGTGGCTACATAAGGGCTGGGCAAACATTTAACAGTATTATTGGTCGCTGAATCAAAAGCTTCTACATTAAATCGAGGTTGTTGATACGAAAGATGCGAAGAACCGCCATCATCAAGCACTACAGCATAGCTGTATAAAATACTGAAATGACTTATACCACTTGGAATTCTTATTTTGTATCGAACACGTTCAGCAGAATCACCTGTTAAATCATTACCTAGTCGCAATGAAAAACCACCACCAGTAGGGCACAAAATTGGAAAATTACCATAAGGGTCATTGCCATTGGCTGCTGTTGTAATGACATGTCTGCCTGCAATTGGTCCGCCTGAATTTGTAACCGAAACAACATTTGTTGTGCCCGAAACCCCTACAATTCCAGTATAGCATGTCCAATTAGTAAAATTACCATTTTCAAAATCAATATTGTTTGGACAAGTAGTTTGACCAAATAAATTTAGTTTTAAAAAAAACAAAACAATAAAAAGAAGCGTAAAACTCCTATTCATAAAAACTGAAAATTAAGGCAGCCGTAAAGTTAAGAAAATCGTTTGTAGTAAACTAATATAGTTCGCTTAATCTTCGACTGAAAATACACCGTTTTCGTAAGTGTATTAATGTTTGAAAATTGTAATTTTTTGCCTAATCGTTACCAACGATTTTTTTATTTTCTTCTTCTTTTCAAAACTTCCCCACCCATTCCCACTTATTAACATGGCTCAACAATAGCCACCAACAAGACTTTTGCTATGTGGATAAATTTTTTGTAGATTTTACTTGACGGAAAATGTTTTTTTGTGGATGTTTGTGGGAATAAATGGCAAAAAAGGAAATCACATACCAACCCACAATTATCTACGATGAACTCGAATGTTCGCTCGACGAAAAATTTCGTGTGTTGTTGCCAGCTGCTTTAAAAAAGAAAATCAGCGAACAAGCAGAAAACACTTTTGTGATTATTCGTGGCGACTACAACAATTTGGTTTTGTATGCTCAACAAGATTGGGAAGTGTTTAGTAAAAATTATTTGTCGCAATTAAATCCTTACAACGAAGAACATGCTTTGGCAATTGAAAACCTTACCGATGGCTTAACCACAGTCACTTTGGATGCTGGTGGAAGATTGTTATTGCCAAAAATTTTGTGTGCCGATAAAAAAATAAAGAAAGATTTGGTATTGAAAGGAATGGGTAACACCATTAATATTTGGGAGAAAAAAGAATATTTATTGCACAAACAAAAAATGGCGGAAGCAGGAAAAGAAGCGAAGAAAAAAGTAATTGGCGGTTTTAATTTTTCAAACCAACAACCATAATGTATCACGTTCCAGTCATGCTGTTGGAGTGTATGGAAGGATTAAATATTAAGCCAGATGGAATTTATGTAGATGTAACATTTGGCGGCGGCGGACATTCAAAAGCGATATTAGAAAAGCTGAATAACAAAGGTTCTTTGATAGCATTCGACCAAGATGAAGATGCAAAAAAAAATGTGCCCGATGATGACCGTGTGATTTTTGTGCCGCACAATTTTCGTCATTTGCAACGCTTTTTAAAGTTGCATGAAATTGAAAATGTAGATGGCATTTTGGCTGACTTTGGTGTTTCATCACATCAGTTTGATGTGGCTGAACGTGGCTTCAGCATTCGGTTTGATGGACCATTAGATATGCGAATGAACCGACATGAAAATTTAACCGCAGCAAAAATCATCAACACCTATGATGAAATGCAATTGCAAATTATGTTCAGCAACTATGGTGAAATCATCAATAGCAAAACATTGGCGCAAGCGATTATTCAACAACGTTCTTTAAAAAAAATTGAAACTACGATGCAAATGCGAAATGCAATTGGCAGCAGTATTCGGGGCAAAGAAAATCAATATTTAGCGCAAGTTTTTCAAGCATTGCGAATTGAAGTGAACGATGAAATGGGAGCGATAAAAGATTTCTTAACGCAAAGTTTAGGTGCTTTGAAAGTTGGTGGCAGATTAGTTACGTTGACTTATCATTCATTGGAAGACAGACCAGTAAAGGATTTTACGAAGCATGGTAATTTCAGTGGTGAACAACAAAAAGATGATTTTGGGAATATTTTTCGCCCATTCAAATTGATTACAAAAAAACCAATAGAAGCAAGCGAAGAAGAAATAAAAATAAATCCGAGAAGCAGAAGTGCAAAGTTGAGGATTGCAGAGAAAATGGAATAGCACACGGATTTGTTATGATGATTATGATTGACACTGATTTTAAAATCCGTTTTAATCATAAAAAATCAGTGTTAATCTGTGTGCTATCAAAAACATTCGTGCATTCGTGGCAAACAAAAACAAGAAATGATTAAAGATATTAAAGAACAATTTTCAAGTAAAAACATCATGGAGCAGTTGCCATTTATACTGTTTCTGTTTGTGTTAGGCTTGGTTTATATCTACAATAATCATGTGGCTGAAAACAGAATTCGTGAAATTGGAAAATTGAAAAACACAGAGTTGAAAGAATTGCGTTGCGAATATCTAGAAGCGAAAAATGAATTGGAATTGAAGAGCATGCAAACCGAAGTGGCAGCATTGGTAGATACTTTGGGCTTGCACGAACTCACTACACCACCGTTGAAAATCAGAGTGAAAGTGCATGAACAGTGAACATTAAGAAAGATATATCGTGGAGGGTGTATGTTACTTACATCGGGTTGGTGATTTTTGCTTTGTGCATCATCGCCCGAATAGCTTATACACAGCAGGTTCAGGGCAGATATTGGAAATCGTTGGCGGATAGTTTAACAACAGATTTTAAAACGATTGAAGCCGACAGAGGAAATATTTACAGCGAAGATGGAAGATTGTTAGCCACTTCGTTGCCGTTCTTTGAAATACGCATGGATACTCGTGCTGAAGCCGTTTCGGATGAATTGTTTAATGAGAAAGTTGATTCATTGGCGATAAAATTAAGTCATTTATTAAAAGATAAATCGGCTGAAGAATATCGCCGAATCATGGTTTCAGGACGTAAGAACGATGAACGATATGTGTTGTTAAACAGAAAAGTGACGTTCACCGAATTGCAACTCATTCGCAAATTTCCAATTTTTAATTTAGGAAAATACAAAGGGGGATTGATTGCCATTCAGGAGTTTCATCGGGTGAATCCCTTTAATCAACTGTGTTTGCGGACGATTGGTTTGTATCGTGATTCAAACAAAGTGGGATTAGAAAAAACTTACGATGAATATTTATCGGGTGTGAATGGTAAGCAATTGATGCAACGCATTGCAGGTAATACCTGGTTACCACTCACTGATGAAAATGCGATTGAACCACAAAACGGAAAAGACGTGTACACCACGATTGATGTGGGTTTGCAGGATGTTGCTGAAAGTACATTATTAAATACGCTGGTAAAAAATGAAGCTGAACATGGTTGTGTGATTTTGATGGAAGTGAAAACAGGAAAGATAAAAGCATTGGCAAATTTGGGCAGAGATGAAAATGGTGGACCTTACAGCGAACGCATGAATTACGCCATCAGTGAAGCGATTGAACCAGGCTCAACTTTTAAAATGGCAAGTTGTGCAGCCCTTTTGGAATCAGGCTTGGCAGACACTTCAACGATGATTGATTTGGAACACGGACATAAAGTTTATGGTAAACAAATCATGAAAGACCATGAGCTGGCAGTGAATTATGTTTCATTGAAAACAGCGTTTGCAATTTCATCCAATGTCGGAATTTCAAAATTTGCTTACAATGCTTTCAATGATAAACAAGAAATGTATACCAACTATTTAAAGCAATTTGGTATCACACAAAAAACAGGAATTGATTTATCGGGGGAAGCAAATCCAGATGTGAAAGAAGCGACATCAAAACGCTGGAACAAAGTGGTGTCGCTGCCTTGGATGAGTGTTGGCTATGAAGAAAGAATCACTCCATTGCAAACTTTGTGCTGGTATAATTCGATTGCGAATGACGGAAAAAGAATGAAACCATTTTTAGTTTCAAAAGTTACGGAGTATGGAAAAGTGGTTAAACAATTTAATCCAACTGTTGCCAACGAAAAAGTGGTGAGTGAAAAAACAGTAAAAAAATTACGAGGCATTATGGAGGCTGTGGTGCTGAAAGGTACAGCCAAAGGCGTTCTTTTAAATTCAAATTATTCGGCAGCAGGTAAAACTGGTACAGCGCAAATTTTCCAGGCTGGAAGCGGTTTCAATAATAAAGGAGTTGGAAGTAAAAAGTTTTTGGCATCGTTTGTTGGCTACTTTCCGGCTGACAATCCACAGTACAGCTGCATTGTAGTGATTTACAATCCTACAAAAGATAAGAGTGTGTATTACGGTTCGCAGGTAGCTTGTCCGGTTTTTAAAGAGTTGGCCGATAAGGTTTATGCTACATCAACATTTATGCATGCGCCAATAGAAAAAAATGATTCGTTGCTGCATCCTGAAGACAGACCTGGTTTTATGGCTGGTGCAACGAAAGAAATTGAAAAGGTTTTAACTGAATTAAAATCATCGCACTCAACCATGACAGAAGGAAATTGGTGCAGTGTAATTAAAGAAGGGAAAAATTATTCATCGGCTGAAAGACAGATACAACAAGGTGTTGTGCCTGATGTTACAGGATTTTCTTTGAAAGATGCGTTGTATGTTTTAGAAAATAAAGGATTGAAAGTGAAATTCAAAGGCAATGGAAAAGTGATAGAACAATATCCAAATGCTGGGGAAGTTTTGGTGAAGGGAACGGAAATAAGTTTGGAACTTTCTAATTAGAAAATTGGAATACAATAGCACACGGATTAAAAGGATGAGAAAGATTTTCACGGATTTTAAAATCTGCTTTAATCATAAAAAATCAGTGTTAATCTGTGTGCTATCAAAAAAAATATTCGTGCATTCGTGGCTAACAAAAAATAGAAATTGAAATTATTAAGCGACATACTATACAAAGTGAATCTGCTCGAAGTGCTTGGCAGAACTGATGTTTCAGTTGCTTCTATTCAATTCGATTCACGAAAAATTGAAAAAGGTTCAACGTTCTTTGCCACAAGAGGTACAACAAATGATGGACATCAATTCATCAATGAAGTAATCACAAAAGGAGCAACAGCAATAGTTTGCGAAGAATTTCCTGCTGAATTAAAAGATGGAATTACTTATGTAAAAACTTCAAATGCTGCTAAGGCATTAGGCATTGCAGCTGCAAATTATTTTGACAATCCATCTGAAAAGTTGCAACTGGTAGGCGTTACAGGCACTAATGGAAAAACTACAGTTGCAACATTATTGCATCAATTGTTTAGTGGATTGGGGTATAAATGCGGTTTGCTTTCAACAGTTCAAAATAAAATTGGTGAGCAAATTATTCCAAGCACACATACAACACCTGATGCAGTGAGTTTGAACAAGTTGTTGCATGAAATGGTAGAAGCTGGATGTGATAAGGCTTTTATGGAAGTGAGTTCGCATGCGATTCATCAGAACAGAATTGCAGGATTGAATTTTGTAGGAGGAATTTTCACCAACATCACTCACGACCATCTGGATTATCACAAAACATTTGATGAGTACATAAGAGTGAAAAAATGTTTCTTCGATGATATGCCAAGCGATGGATTTGCATTGAGTAACATTGATGATAAGAGAGGAAATGTGATGCTGCAAAATTCAAAAGCTAAAAGAAAAACCTACAGCCTTCGTCAGATGGCTGATTTCAAAGGAATTGTTTTAGAAAACACTTTAGAAGGTTTGTTGATGCAAATGGATGGAACCGATGTGCATTTCAGAATGATTGGAAAATTCAATGCTTATAATTTGTTGGCTGTATATGCAGCTGCAAGATTAATGAATGAAAAGAAAGAAGAAGTATTGCAAGTATTAAGCAGTTTAAAAGGTGCAGAAGGAAGATTTGAAGTGATAAGAAATGCAGAAAGAAAACTGACTGGAATAGTTGATTATGCTCATACTCCTGATGCGCTGCAAAATGTGATTGAAACGATTAATAATATCAGAAACGGTGCAGGAAGATTGATAACTGTTGTTGGTTGCGGTGGTGACAGAGATAGAGCTAAACGACCAGTGATGGCTGAAATAGCTTGTAAAGGAAGTGAATTGGTTATTTTGACAAGTGATAATCCTAGAAGCGAAGAGCCTGATATGATTTTGGAAGAGATGAAAAAAGGTGTTCCATTCGGGAAAGGAAAAAATACTTTTTCTGTTACAGATAGAAAAGAAGCTATCAAACTGGCTTGCAGCATGGCTTCAGCAGATGATGTGATTTTGGTGGCAGGAAAAGGACATGAAAAATATCAGGAAATAAAAGGAGTGAAGTTGGAGTTTGATGATGTTAAAATTTTGAATGAATTTTTCTAAAGAGTTAATCGAGAAAGGTTAATTGTTAATCGGAAAGACAAAAAACAATGAGTCAAGTAAAAACATTTGAAGATTTAGAATGCTGGAAGTCGGGAAGAGAAGTGAGATTGTATGTTTCAAAGTTGAGTAAAAAATTTCCGAAAGAAGAAACTTATGTTTTGAAGAACAATATGAAACGAGCTGCATATTCAATCACAAACAATATTGCAGAGGGCTACGGACGATTTCATTACAAGGAATATATTCAATATTGCAGAACAAGTAGAGGCTGATTGTATGAAGTCTTAGACCAATTGATAATTGCTTTTGATGAAGAATATATTTCTGAAAGCGACTTGAAACAAGGAAGAGAATTAATTGAGAAAACTTTGGCTTTGACAAACGGATTTATAAATTATTTAGAAAAACAAAAAGAAAAAAATTGAAGGACTTTGTATTCATATTAACGATTAACCATTAACAATTAACGTGTTCTACTATCTATTCAATTACTTACACGACCATTTCAATCTTGCAGGTGCAGGGCTGTTTAAATACATCACCTTCAGAGCCGCATGGGCAGCGATTTTCTCGTTGGTGATTTCATTGTTGTTGGGTAAAAGAATTGTGAAATTTTTACAGAAAAAACAAATCGGCGAAACCATTCGTGATTTAGGATTAGCTGGCGAACAATCAAAAAAAGGAACGCCAACCATGGGCGGATTAATCATCTTGGCTGCAATTCTGATTCCGACAATTTTATTTGCAAGAGTGTTGAACGTGTACATTTTAATGTTGATTGCAACCACGATTTGGATGGGGACAATCGGATTTGTAGATGACTACATCAAAGTTTTCAAAAAAGATAAAAGAGGATTAGCTGGCAAGTTTAAAGTGATGGGACAAATTGGCTTGGGCTTGTTGGTGGGTTCATCATTGTTCTTCAACAAACATGTGATTATCAAAAAAGAAATTGTGAAAGATGGTGTGGTACAAACTGCTACAAATGCACAAGTTAGTTTTTTACAAGCCTTCAACAAAGACGTGGAAAGCAGCATGGATAGTGTGAAAGCGCCAGTTACAACCATTCCATTTTTAAAAACGCATGAGTTCAATTATGCCAAATTGATTTCGTGGTTGGGCGATGGTTATGAAAAATATTCGTGGATAATTTACATTTTGATTGTGGTGTTTATCATCACTGCGGTAAGTAATGGTGCAAACATCACAGATGGCATAGATGGGCTGGCAACGGGCACTTCGGCGATTATTGGTTTGACATTGGTGGTGTTTGCGTATGTGAGTGGCAATATAAATTTCGCTCGTTATCTCAACATCATGTACATACCGCATGTGGGCGAATTGGTGGTTTTTGGTGCAGCTTTCATTGGAGCATGTGTAGGGTTTTTGTGGTACAACACTTATCCAGCGCAGGTTTTCATGGGCGATACCGGAAGTTTGGCATTGGGCGGAATTATTGCAACAATGGCTTTGTGTGTGAGAAAAGAATTATTGATTCCGATTTTCTGTGGCATTTTTTTAATCGAAAATTTATCAGTGATGTTGCAAGTGGCTGTGTTTAAATATCGGAAGAAAAAATATGGATTGGAATATGCGCAGCAAAATCGATTGTTTAAAATGTCGCCGTTGCATCATCATTATCAAAAAACGGGCATGCACGAATCAAAAATTGTGATGCGATTTTTCATCATCGGAATTATGTTGGCGTTGTTTGCGATTGCAACTTTGAAGATTAGATGATGAGAAAATTAGAAGATTAGAAAATGTGAAATGCAATAGCACACGGATTGAATGGATTGAAAAAGATTTGAACGGATTTTGAAAATTTGTTTTAATCATAAAAAATCAGTGTTAATCCGTGTGCTATCAAAAAATAAAATCAAAAACAAAAAATTGAAACGTCTTGTAATAATTGGTGGTGGCGAATCGGGGGCTGGAACTGCAATTCTTGCCAAGCAAAAAGGTTTTGATGTTTTCTTGAGTGATAAAAATAAAATTGCGGATAAATACAAAGTTCTTTTACAACAACACAACATCGAATTTGAAGAAGAAAAACATTCGGAAGAAAAAATTTTGAATGCAGATGAAGTGATGAAAAGTCCAGGCATTCCTGAAAAAGTGGAGTTGGTAAAAAAAATCAGAGCGAAAGGAATTAAAGTAATTAGTGAAATTGAATTTGCTGCTCGATATTCTGGAAATGCAAAGCTGATAGGCATTACAGGTAGCAATGGCAAATCAACAACCACAACTTTGATTCATCACATTTTAGTGAAAGCAGGATACAAAGCTGCGTTGGTGGGCAATATCGGAAATAGTTTTGCATTGGAAGTTGCGAATGGAGGCTGGGATTATTACGTGATTGAAATCAGCAATTTTCAATTAGATGATATTCATGAGTTTCGTCCAGATGTGGCTCTGTTACTCAATTTGTCGGAAGACCATTTGGACAGATACAATTATGAGTATCAAAAATACATTGATTCAAAATTCAGAATTACGATGAATCAAAATGAAAATGATGTTTTCATTTATTGTGCTGATGATGAAGTGTTGTGCAAAAATTTAGAACAGAAAAAAACAAAAGCAAAAAAAATTCCTTTTTCATTGTTGAAAGAATTTGAAGAAGGAGCATTTATAAAAGATAACCATTTAACCATAACCATCAAACCAAAACAAACATTAACCATGAGCATTTACGACTTAGCCTTACAAGGCAAACACAATCAGCAAAACTCACTGGCAGCAGGCATTGCAGCCAATGTAGTGGATGTTAGAAACGAAGTAATCAAAGAATCGTTGAGCGATTTTAATGCGTTGGAACATCGCATGGAATTTGTTGCAACCGTTCGTGGAATTGATTTCATGAATGATTCAAAAGCAACCAATATCAACTCAACTTGGTATGCGTTGGAAAGCGCAACTAAGCCTGTCATCTGGATTGCTGGCGGATTGGACAAAGGAAATGACTACACTGTTTTGCTTTCATTAGTGAAAGAAAAAGTGAAAGCAATTGTTTGTTTGGGAAAAGACAACAGAAAAATTCACGAAGCTTTTGCTCGTCACGTAGATATGATTGCCAACACACAAACCGCCGAGGAAGCGGTGTTGATGGCTTATCAATTGGGCGAACAAGGCGATGTATGTTTGTTATCACCTGCTTGCGCTTCATTCGATTTGTTTGAAAATTATATGGATAGAGGGAATCAATTTAAAACGGCGGTAAAGGCTTTATAAAATTTACAAATATCAATTAGCAATGAAGAGCAAATGAATTGTTCTTTGATAATTGCTCTTTGACAATTGATATGATTTCAAAAGAAGACATAGAATCTGTTCATCCAGCGGCTTGGGTTGCGAAAACCAAGGGCGACCGCAGTATTTGGATAATTGTGATTTTGCTAACCTTGTTTAGTTGCTTAACAATTTACAGCAGCACAGCGGCTTTGGCGTATAAAAAATCACAGTCGTCAGAACATTACTTGCTGCAACAATTTGTGTTTGTTGGTTTGGGATTGGGCATCATGTATTTTTCGCATCTCATTCACTATAAGTATTATTCCATTTTTGCCAAACTGTTGCTGTTCCTCACTATTCCATTGCTATTATACACGTTGGTTTTTGGTTCGCATGTAAATGATGCATCGCGATGGATTAAAATTCCGTTGATTGGTTTAACCTTTCAAACTAGTGATTTGGCAAAGCTTTCCATCATTATGTACACGGCTCGAATGCTTTCTCGAAAGCAAGAAATTATCAAAGATTTCAAACAAGCTTTTGTGCCAATTATGTGGCCAATTGTGGTGGTGTTTTTATTAATTCTTCCTGCTAATTTATCTACGGCTTGCATTTTATTATTCACCTGTTTAGTGTTGTTATTCATCGGCAGAGTAAGCATCAAACATATAGCATTGGTAGGCATTGTAGGCGCATTTGTAGCTGGTTCTGTGATTGGCATTGCTTATATTTCAGGTGCAAAAGTCGGACGATTAAACACTTGGATTAATCGGTTGAAAGATTTTAAAGGTGGTGAAAAAAAGGAAGTCAACTATCAAACTTTACAAGCCAATATTGCCATTGCTCGTGGCGGCATTACTGGCGTTGGACCAGGAAATTCAACCCAAAGAAATTTTTTACCACATGCCGATAGCGATTTCATTTTCGCCATGATTATTGAAGAATATGGTATCATCACAGCAGGCATTTTATTGCTGTTGTATTTATTGTTTTTATTTCGCTGCATCAAAATATTTTTGAAATGTCCGGGTGCATTTGGTGCATTTTTAGCAGTGGGTTTAGGCTTTGCTCTCACCATACAAGCATTCATGCACATGGCTGTCAACGTACATTTGACGCCAGTAACAGGCGTAACACTTCCGTTTATTAGCATGGGAGGAACTTCATTAATGTTCACAAGTTTAGCAACAGGAATTATTTTAAGTGTGAGCAAACATGTAGATGAAGAGCAATTGCAAATGCAAGAAGAAGCCGAAGCTAAAAAAGCTGAAGAGCAAGCGGCGAAAGAAGCAGAAAAATTAAAAGATTTACCAAAAGAAAAAGCAATTGCTTAGTGTCAATTACTGTTCAAATAAAATGGATTTTAGGCTTTTATAATTTTCATTCAAACTATAATTTTCGATGACAGTTTGCCTTCCATTTGTTCCGATTTTTTCTCGAAGTTTTTTATCAGTAATTAATAGTTGTAAACCTGTTTTCCAATCCTCTACGGAATTAGCAATGTAAATGTTTTCTAAATGCTTAGCCTCGGCAAGCAAGCCATATTCAACACCGATTGTAGGCAATCCTGTGGTTAAATAATCCATCACTTTCATAGCTGATTTTCCTTTAGCATGTACTGAATTTTTTTCGGGATAAATGCCAATATCAGCACCATTTAATAAATCAAAAAAAGTATTGGCATTCCACAAATGATGTTCAATGGGAATGGATGTAAATGCAGGTTTTTCTCTGCCGATAATCACCAAAATAATTGGATGAATTTGATGTATAAATTCCAAGGCAGGTAAAACAAAATCAAGATTATTTAAATTGTGTGGCAAGCCTGTCCAAACTAATCGAATTGGTTGATGGATTTCATAATCAGTTTTTTCTTGGTATTCGGCGGTGTTGAATCCTAATTTCCAAATGACTACATTTTTATTCCAGCGCAAAAAATTTTCTTTCAAAAAATCATTTGAAACAGTTACTGTTTTAGCATATTGAACTGTCAGCGGCACTAATACTGGCTGCGTTTCAAAAACTGAATCCCAAAAATCAATGACCATGTTAGGATTTATTTTTGCCACCAATTTTTCGAGCAATGGTTTTTTTAAACTATAATGAAATGGAAATAAACCACGTTGAATAACTACTACATCATAATTGAAAATTTCTTTGAGCTGGAAAATTCTAATCCAATATAAATTCAACAAATAGAAATACCATTTCCATCTTACACCATCATAAATTTGCATGGCAATATCATCTTGGCTGGTGAATGCAATTTTGTAAGGAATATTATCGCTTTGTAATAATTTTTCAAATTGCTGAATTCGATTGTATGCGCCTGATGAACCTTTTTCGGCATAAGGGTAAAAAATAATTCCTTCGCGTTTTTTTTTGCCAAAAAAAATGTTCAACATCGAAAGATAAACATGAGCAAAACAGCTGCCAGTAGCTATTACAATCAGAAACACTAAATAGCAGCATCTATCCCAACTCTTATTCCAAAAACCTTCAGGGCTCATAAATTAGTGATAAATTTTTTGAATTATTTTTTTGATAACAAACCAAAATTTTGTAAATATTTTTTCGCCAAATTAACCACTTTATATTCTCGATTAAAATAGATAAGCAGGATGACGAAAAGAACTATCAATATGGATGTTTTGGCAATTAGCCAAATTAGATAACTTGAAAACTTGCTGTATCCAACCATTGAAAACAACAAAGTAATAAACCCTATTGAGAACATTTTAAAATGTGGAAATAAATTAGCCTGATTCTTATTATTCAAAATTGCACATGCAATTGCCTGTGCAATGTAGGCAGCTAATTTTGCTATCACCACACCAATAATTCCATAAATTGGGATGAGCCAAATTTCTAACGAAACGCCAATCACAACGCTGGTTATGGTAGTCAGCACTAAATATTTTATCAGCTTACTGTTTAAATAAATTGGTATATTAAACAACTGACCAATGAAAATAAAATAATAGCCCATTATGATGAATGGAATATAGTGGTAAGAATTAATCAGTTCTTTATTTCTTGAAAAAATAAACAAAACTTCGTAATTAAAATAAGCCAACCCCAATGCGCCAAATGCAGTAACAATTAATATTTCAGTAATCAACTTGCTTGTTTTTTGATTAATTAATCCACGTTTTGAAAGGTCAAAATAATAAGGCAGAAATGCCGATAAAATAGATTCTTTGAACAATGAAAAAATGCCAGCAAAAGTACCAGCGATATAAAATAAGCCTAAATTGCTTGCGCCTGTATATTTATTTAAAAAGAAATTATCAGCTATTTCGCCAATGCTACCCAACAAAATAAATGGAAAAACTGTGAACGAATATTTTAATGAATCGCGGAGAATGACTCGACTGAAATATTTTATAATTCTGAAAACAAAAACACGAAGTGAAACAATGCCGATAATAATATTAGCTGCAATAGTGCTATAAATCAACCCAATCACATCTGTTTTAAACCCAACAACAAAAAGCAAATTAAAAAAAACATTCAGCAAAAAATATGAATTGTCTAATTTAAAAGCACTTTTTCCCTGATGAGTTGCTTTTAAAAATGAAGTGTATAATGTATAAAATAACTGAAATGGAATATTAAGAATGGTGAAAAATATGTAAGGGTAAAATTTTATTTCGCCCAATTGCGGTTGCAAAAAATAATAAAACAAAGCCAACGAAATAGTTGATGTGCAAATGGAAATAGCAAAACAAGAAATAAAAATAGTGCCTACTACCTTGTAGGGGTGCCCTACGGTTTTATTTTTTTCATACATCATTCGAGTCATTGCTCTTGGCAATTCCAAAAAACTTAGAATGATTAAAATAGAAGCTAAACTGCTGCTATACGATTGGATGCCGTAATCTTTTTTTGTTAAATAAGAACTGAAAATGGGGAATAAAAAAATGCTGGATGCCCGTTGCAAAATCCCACTAAAGGAATACAAAAAGCTGTTAGCAGTTAATTTTTTTAAACCAAGATTACTCATGCTTATCTTTTTTCAAAATAAGCATCACATTGCAAATATTTCCCGTCTCTTAAATCGTGTGATACGTTATCAATTCCTATCAATGCAAAGCCTGCGCTTTGAAGAAAATCAATCATCTCGTTGATTAATGGTTGCCCTTCATAAAGTTTAATAAAACTAAGTTCAATAAAAATAAGTGTTGATTGCGCTAAAATATTCTTAGCACCTTCTAACACTTTTTTTTCAGCACCTTGAACATCCAACTTAAGTAAAATATTTTTCTTTAAATCTCTTTTTCCTAAAACATCATCCAATAATTGTGCTTGCAATTTTAATGGAGATAAATTTGACGATTCGGGGTAAGCCTCTTTATGATTATTATCCATATTCAGCATTGAACTACTGCCCAAATTGCTGCTCTTAAAAAAAGTTATCTCTTCGCTTTTATTAGAAAGTAAGATGTTATAAAAATGATGTTTGCTCGAATCAGCACCGTGATTTTTTAACAACTCCTCATACTGTTCGGGCAATGCTTCAAACGAAAAAATTTCAATGTCTGTAAAAATAGCCTTCAGCTTTTTCGAATATTGCCCATGACCTGCACCAATATCAATTACCGTTTTGATATTTTTTTTCTTCAACCAATCGTGCTCTACAACGCTTAAAGTTTCAATGTACTCATCATAAGGTTTTATTGAAAACCCTTTTTTCTTTAGTAGAGTTTTTATGAAAGATTTTATCATGACGCTAAGTGTATTAAAATTGCAATTTCAAAAAGATGCTTACTTCAAACTAATTATCTTTTCGTTTTTTAAAATTGAAATTATTTTTGGATTGCAAAGCTAAAAAAAATGATGAACCAAATAGCTTTCTTTTCTATAATCGTTCACAAATTCATGGTAATATTTTGATACAATTATTTTAATTTTGCGGTTCAATTTTAAAATGTGAGCGACCCCATAAAACATGAATGCGGCATTGCGATGATTCGCCTTTTGAAGCCGTTTTCTTACTATCAAAAAAAATACGGAACACCTTTATACGGCTTGAACAAGCTGTATTTGCTGATGGAAAAGCAACACAATCGTGGGCAGGATGGTGCAGGCATAGCTTCTGTAAAATTAAATTTGCGAAGCGGACAACCATTCTACAACATTGCCAAAAGCAATAGTAAACAAGCTATTACAGAATTGTTTGAACGCATTCACACTGATTTTGCGAAGATTGAAAAAACAAATCCTGAATTGGTGAATGATTGCGATTGGTTGAAAAATCATGTTAGTTTTTTAGGCGAAGTTTTGATTGGGCATTTGCGTTACGGAACGCATGGTGGCAATGGCGTTGAGCGTTGTCATCCATTTATGAAACACAACAGTTGGCTCACAAAAAATATTATTACAGCTGGCAATTTTAATTTGACCAACACCGATGAAGTGTTTCAGTTTTTAGAAAAAGAAAGCAATTATTATAAGGATAGATTTGATACCACAGCGGTTTTAGAAACCATCGGTCATTTTTTGGAAGAAGAAAATGATAGAATTTATGAAGAGCTGATAAAAAGTGGAGTGAACAGCAAAGAAGTAGTGAATCAAATTGCCGAACAAATCGACATTCAAAAAATATTATCGCAATCGGCTGAATTGTTTGATGGTGGCTATTCTTTGATGGGTTTGTTAGGTCATGGTGATGCATTTGTGATGAGAGACCCTGCTGGCATTCGCCCTGCATTTTATTATTTAGATGAAGAAGTTTGTGTAGTGGCAAGCGAACGCCCAGCCATTCAAACCGTGTTCAATGTTGGTGTTGCAGCCATTAAAGAAATTCAACCAGGCAATGCTTTGATTTTAAAACGCAATGGTCTGGTGTATGAAAAAGAATTTGCAACGCCTGTAAAGCGCCGCAGTTGCAGCTTTGAGCGAATTTATTTTTCCCGTGGAAGTGATTTGGATATTTATGCCGAACGAAAAAAATTGGGAAATTATTTAGCGGATACAGTTATAAAAGAAATTGATTCCGATTTCAAAAATACAGTATTCAGCTACATCCCAAACACAGCCGAAGTATCTTTTTATGGTTTGGTGAAAGGGGTAGAAGATGCCATTAACAAATGGAAACGTGAGCACATCAAAAAATATGCGTATCAATTAGATGAAAACAAATTGAACGATTTGTTGAACATGCGACCACGAGTTGAAAAAATTGCCATCAAAGATGCCAAGCTCCGAACTTTTATCACACAGGATAATGCTCGAAATGAAATGGTGCAGCACGTTTATGATATTACTTATGGCAGTGTTATCGAACACAAAGACACGATTGTAATCATTGATGATTCTATCGTTCGAGGCACTACGCTGAAAGAAAGCATTATCAGAATGCTGGATAGATTGAACCCAAAAAAAATTGTGATTGTTTCATCTGCTCCGCAAATTCGCTACCCTGATTGTTATGGTATCGACATGAGTAAAATGAATGATTTTATCGCTTTCAGAGCCATGTTGGCGCTGTTGAAAGAAAATAATATGGAGCATTTGTTGGATGAAGTGTATCAAAAATGCAAAGCGCAAGAAAACTTACCAAAGGAGCAAGTAAAAAACGAAGTGAAAACTTTGTACAAAAATTTCACCGCCGAACAAGTGGCTGATAAAATTGCAGATTTAGTAAAACCGATGGATTGCAAAGCCGAAGTAAAAATAATTTTTCAAACCATTGAAGATTTGCACAAAGCCTGCCCCAATCACACTGGCGACTGGTATTTCACTGGTAATTTCCCAACACCAGGCGGCAACAAAGTGGTGAACAGAGCTTTCATTAATTTTATGGAAGGCAGAGACGAAAGAGCTTATTAAGCAAAAAAACGCTTAGAAATAGCACCTTATCCATCTTTATTTCTCCGAATAAAATTTATCTTTGCCCAATGCAGCACGATGTTTTGCATTTATTGGAACAAGCAAAAAAAAATCAACAAAAGAAATTTGCGTTGCTAATTGACCCTGATAAACAGGATGATAATGCTTTGCAACACACTATTGATGCGGCTGTGAAAGCAAAAGCCGATTTTTTATTTGTGGGTGGAAGTTTGCTGACGAAAGATAAATTGGACGATTGTTTGTCATTAATAAAAAGCAATTGCAACATTCCCACCATTCTTTTTCCTGGCAGTGTGATGCAAATAAATGATAAAGCCGATGCGCTTTTTTTTCTTTCTTTAATTAGTGGCAGAAACCCTGAAATGCTGATTGGACAGCATGTTATAGCCGCTCCGTATTTAAAACAAAGCAGTTTGCAAATTTTGCCAACGGGTTATATTTTAATTGACGGTGGCACACACACCACCGTTTCATACATCAGCAATACTACACCCATACCAGCCAACAAGCCCGATATAGCTGCTTGTACGGCTATTGCTGGCGAAATGTTGGGGTTGAAATTGATTTACATGGATGCTGGCAGCGGCGCAAAAAATGCGATTAGCGAAAAAATAATTTCGGCAGTAAGTGGCGAAATAAAAATTCCGTTGATTGTGGGCGGCGGTATTTTAACACCCGAAAAAGCAGTAGCCAATTGCCGTGCAGGGGCTGATGTGATTGTGGTTGGCAATGCCGCCGAAAAAAATCCACAATTAATTTTAGAAATGGCGAATGCTATTCATCAATATTCTTCTTTGATTTCTGCGTAAATAAAAAATTGGTTGAAAGGAACAGTTATTAAATCTACAGGCAGTTGGTATTCGGTGCTCACCGATGAACAAAAAATTTTGAACTGCCGCATCAAAGGCACTTTTAGATTACACACGGGTAAGTTTTCAAACCCAATAGCAGTGGGCGATTGGGTGGATGTGGAAGAAGAAAAAGATGCCGCCATTGGCATCATTAATAAATTGTACGACCGAAAAAACTACATCTGCCGCACCGATATTCATCGCAAAGCACACAAACAAATTATTGCTTCCAATGTAGATTTGGTTTTAATTTTTGCTTCGCTCATTCAGCCACGAGTGCCGCTGGGCTTTATTGATAGGCTGACGGTGATTGCCGAAGCGTATCATATTCCACCACAAATTGTGTTTAACAAAGCTGATATTTATAGCGATGAGGAAATGGAAAAATTTGTAGAAGCACAAAGTATTTATGAATCATTGGGCTATCGAGTGCATTTAATTTCGGTGAAAAATAATTACGGCATTGAACCGCTGAAAAATATTTTACAAAATAAAACTACACTCATTAGCGGGCAAAGTGGGCTGGGAAAGTCAGCATTCATCAATGTGGTGTGCCCATCGTTGGATTTAAAAACTTCGCAAGTTTCGGCATACAACGAAAAAGGAAAACACACCACCACCTTTGCCGAAATGCATCCGTTGGATTTTGGTGGTTTTATCATTGATACCCCAGGCGTAAGAGAATTGGGCATTGCCGATATGCAGCCCGAAGAAGTATCGCAATATTTTGTAGAAATGCGAAGAGTTTCAGGCAATTGTAAATTCAATAATTGCTTACACATCGATGAGCCCGATTGTGGGGTGAAAAAAGAATTAGAAGCTGGCAACATTCATCCGCTGCGATTTTCGAGCTACTTGAGTATTTTGGATGAATTAAATTCGGGATTAAAATTTTGGCAGAAAAAATAATTTTCAGAATTTATTACCAATAAATAACCGCATAAATTTTTACCCTAACTTTATAAATCTATTTTTACAAAAAAGAAAACATGAGTATTTCAGTTAATCAACTCACCAAAATTTATGACCAACAAAAAGCTGTAAACAGCATCAGCTTTGAGGTTTCGGCTGGTGAAATTTTAGGATTTTTAGGACCCAACGGCGCAGGCAAAAGCACTACGATGAAAATTTTAACTGGCTACATTCCTCAAACATCAGGCGTGGCAACAGTTTGCGGATTTGATGTAAAAAAGCAAAGCATGGAAGTGCGCAGAAATATTGGTTATTTGCCCGAGCATAATCCGTTGTATCATGAAATGTATGTGAAAGAATTTTTGAGTTTTATTGCCGATTTGCATAAAATATCGAACAAGCAAAAACGCATTGCCGAGATGATTGAACTCACTGGTTTGAGTATAGAGCAACACAAAAAAATTGGGCAATTATCAAAAGGATATAAACAGCGAACAGGCTTGGCTGCTGCATTAATTCACGACCCTAAAGTTTTGATTTTGGATGAACCCACCACTGGCTTAGACCCTAATCAAATTGTCGAAATCAGAAACTTGATTAAAAACATTGGGGAAAATAAAACGGTGATTTTATCAACACACATCATGCAAGAAGTGCAAGCCATGTGCAATCGTGTGGTGATTATTAACAAAGGAACAATTGTGGCTGATGATAAAATTGAACGATTACAACAATTAAATAATCAAGGGAAAATATTTGTTGTTGAGCTGGATAAGCCGATTGATAAAGCCGAATGGAAAAAAATTGACAGCTTGAAATCAGTAACTTTTTTAGGCGAAAATAAATGGCAATTGAAAAGTGAAAATGATATCAGAAACAAAATTTTCGATTTTGCGGTGAGAAATAATTTGAGTTTACTTTCACTAAATGAAGAGAAACAAAGCTTGGAAGATGTTTTCAGAGCTTTAACACAAGTAGAATCAATAGAATAAATTTTTCTGAATTTTCATTTGCAAAAGTGAAAACCGATTTTATCTTTGCACTCCAATTTTAAAAATAAGATTCCTGCTTAGCTCAGTTGGTTAGAGCATCTGACTGTTAATCAGAGGGTCTCTGGTTCAAGTCCAGAAGCAGGAGCAATATTGGTAAAGGGTTTCAGGGTTTTCCTTGAAACCCTTTTTTTATTTATGTCCTCAACTTAATACTGCTCATTTTCATTTGGGAAGTTTTCGGCTTTTACATCTTCCACATAATTACCAATGGCAGCTTTTATTTCTTCGTACAAATTCAAATAACGCCGTAAAAATCTTGGGCTGAAACCTTGATTGATGCCCAACATATCGTGTATCACTAACACCTGCCCATCCACCGCTGCGCCAGCGCCAATGCCAATAACAGGAATTTTTAATTGCTTGCTTACTTCGGCAGCCAAAGCAGCCGGAATTTTTTCTAACACAATAGCAAAGCAGCCCAATTCTTCTAATAGCAACGCATCTTTAATTAATTTTTTTGCTTCGGGTTCTTCGGTGGCTCTCACCGTGTAGGTGCCGAATTTATTAATAGATTGCGGTGTTAGCCCCAAATGCCCCATCACTGGCACACCTGCCGATAAGATGCGAATGATAGATTCTTTCACTTCTTCGCCGCCTTCTAATTTTACAGCATGTGCGCCGCTTTCTTTCATGATGCGAATGGTAGATTGCAAAGCCTCTTTCGAGTTGCCTTGATACGAACCGAATGGCAAATCAACTACTACTAATGCCCGTTTCACTGCTCTTATCACTGAGCTGGCATGATAAATCATTTGGTCTAAAGTGATGGGTAATGTGGTATCGTATCCTGCCATTACATTACTTGCCGAATCGCCCACTAAAATAATATCCATGCCTGCATCATCCACAATTTTTGCTAACGAAAAATCGTAGGCAGTAAGCATACTTATTTTTTCGCCACGTTCTTTCATGGCTTGTAATACGTGAGTAGTAACCTTGTTCACGTTCATACGGCGTGCAGTGCTCATAACATTATTATTAGTGCTGAAAGGTAATTATTATTTTAACAATTGAAATGAGATTTGTTGGTGCAATGCCAAGTTTCTTTTCCAACTTTGTTGTTCAATTAATTCACAAAAAATGAAAAAAATATTTTTACTCTCGTTAGTGGTTTTAGCAACGCAATTTGGCTTTGCACAAAAAGTGGTGATGATGCAAGGCAATTTAAAAGTAACCATGCAAACTGAAAGTTTCGATTATCCCGAAGCCGCATTAACACTCAACGAACCTGATAATTTCAATTTAGAAAAAGCTGATACAGTTAAATTCAAATTCCAAGTTGAAAGTTTTTCATTGGGCAATTTAACACCCGATTATTTAAGCCGCCGATGTGCCAACTCTGCTAAAGGGCAGCACATCCATTTCATTTTAGATAACAAACCTTATGAAGCTTTGTACAAGCCCCAAACAAAAGCCTACTTAACACCAGGCAATCATTTAATGTTGGCTTTTTTATCGCGTAGTTATCATGAAAGCATCAAAACAAAAACTGCTTTTGTATTGAAACAAATTAAAGTGGGCGATACCAAATTGCCTGATTATGATTTAACAAAACCCATGTTGTTTTTCAGCCGCCCTAAAGGAATTTATGTAGGTGCTGATACGGGCAAAGTGATGATTGATTTTTATTTGGTGAATACTATTTTATCAGCCAAAGGCAATAAAGTAAAAGCTACTATCAATGGAAAATCATTTATGCTGACTGACTGGAAACCTTTCCTTATCGAAGGTTTGCCAATGGGCGAAAGCACTATTAAATTAGAATTGGTAGATAAAAAAGGTAAAATAATTGAAGGACCATACAATGTAACGGAAAGAAAAATTACGTTGGCTGCCAGCGAACCGATGAAAAGCCATTAGATGTTAGTCATTGGTAAAAACAATATGAATGTTTTGTGCCTCGGTTACCTGTCCTCACTAACCGAAATCGTTTTTATCAATGTGTTTCGGATGGACACAAACTACGGCGAAGTATTCGTTAGTAGGCTTTCTTTCTTTTTTCTGCATAGCCTTGCAAAAACAAAATGCCTTTGGGCTAAATTGGTGCGATTATTTTCTTACATACAACCGAATCGTTGGGCGTTAGCATGCCTTTGTGTAACATTACCACAACATTGTGGAAGTACATCACAACATCGTGGAAGGATATCACAACATTGTGGAAGGATACCACAACATCGTGGAAGTACATCACAACATTGTGGAAGGATACCGCAACATCGTGGAAGTATACCACAACATTGTGGAAGTATATCACAAAGGCGTATCATTTTATCACACCTTGGTGCTATGCTATCACCTAATCGTTTTATTTTATCACGCTCTTGTGCAGCTTTTGCACTTACTCAACCAAGTGGAAGCATATATTCAGCATAAGCTGAAAGAAAAAAATAATTCGCTAAAACCTTCCCAGGTTTTTTTATACCACCCACTCCCAGCTATTTAATATATTTGTTGAACAATTGAATGCTATGAAAAGAATACTATTCTTGCTGATTTTTATTACAAGCATCAAAGGCATAGTTTGTAGTCAATCATTGGTAAGGTTTAACAGAACTTATCCTTATGTAAACAAGTGTATTGATAGAGGTGCTTCAAGTCTTTTATTGAAAGACAGTTTTGTATATACACTTGGTTGGGGGGCAGGAATAAATAAAAGTGACGCCATGTATTTTACTAAACATCAATCAAATGGCGATACTATTCTTCAAAAAGTCTATCGAACAGATTCTTTGGAGTACTACATAGCTATAAACGGTGGTACATTTTTTCAAAATGATTCTTCAATTATTGCCGCAGGTGCATTTTATAATCATCATAATGGAGTTGATGCCATGATTATAAAGTTTAAATTGAATGGAGATACAGTTTGGATAAAAACATATGGCGACACTGCATTTTATGAAAACATTGAATCTTGCATCCAACTTCCGAATGGAGATATTTATGCAGTTGGTGAATGCGATAGCAATAATGCAACTTATGCTCAATACTACCTGCTCAAATTTGATAGCAATGGCAATTTGAAATGGACTAAAAATTGGGGAAGGGGTGGATGGGGACATTATCTATTAAACATTGCTCAAGCGGCTGATGGCAATTTAATATTAGGAGGTCAATACTATGAATGGGATGTACATGCAAGTAATTATTTGGCTAGAAGCACCGTACATAAGGTAGATACAGGAGGTAATATTATTTGGTATAACGAATATAAGAAAGCCAATGATTTATTCGGCACTTATATTATTCCTCAAAAAGACTCTTCTATAATTTGTTTGAGCGAACATGATACCACAACATACAACCCCAATCCTTTAAGATTAGGATTAAATTGGTTTGCTAAAATTGATAAGAACGGGAATAAAAAGTGGGATTTCACACAAATTGCCTACGTTTATAATCACTTTGCATCCCCTCCTATTTTACTACCAAATGGCGGCTTTGTCATGTGCTCTTCAACAGTTGATACTTCAAAAGCCAATGGTAATCAAATTGGTGCTATATCAAAGTATGATAAAAACTGTAATGAAAAATGGTTTCGTCCAATATGGCATAACCCCACCGATTTTGGCTTTTTTTATGCAGGTGCTGTAGCCACAGATGGCAGCATATTTGCCGCAGGCAGTGCTGCTAATTTCGATTCTCCACCAAAGCAAGAAATGTGGTTAGTTCATGTAGATAGTATGGGTTGTTTAGTAGGTGGTTGTGATACTATCAAAGATATTGGCATTGGTATTTCATCATTCCCCACTAACCATTCACCATTAAGCCTTTACCCCAACCCAGCTAATCAATCAATAGTCATCAGCCAACAGTCATTAGTCAATACCATAGAAGTTACAAATGTTCTTGGGCAAAAAATGAAAGCAGCTATCACACCGCTTTCCACTTACGACTTACGACTGACTACTGACGACTATCCTTCGGGGATTTACTTCTTGAAAGTCACCGATGAAAAAGGTTTTCAGCAAGTAGCTAAATTCATCAAAGAATAAATCATGCTGCTCTTTCTCGATAATTTTGATTCGTTCACCTTTATGTTGGTTGATTATTTCAAGCAACTCAATTTTGATGTGGTTGTAAAACGCAACAACGAAATCAGTTGTGATGAAATTGCTGCTATGCAGCCACAAGCCATCGTTTTAGGACCAGGACCTAACACACCAAAAGAAAGTGGCGTGCTGATGGAAGTGATTGAACAATTTCATGCTACTATGCCTATGTTGGGTATTTGTTTAGGTCATCAAGCCATTGGCGAATATTTCGGTGCAACTTTATTGAAAGCTGAAAAGCCTTTACACGGCAAGACTTCAGCCATTTATCACCAACAACATTTTATGTTTGACAATATTGCTTCGCCATTTGATGCCATGCGTTATCATTCATTGATTTTAAAAAATGTGGAACAAACTGATTTACAAATCATCTGCAAAACCACTGATGATGAGGTAATGGGCATTGCACATCCTAAATATAATTTGATTGGTTTGCAATTTCATCCGGAATCAATCTTGACAAAAGATGGTTTGCAATTATTAAAAAACTGGCAACATCATTTTTTTTAAGCTTTCTTTTTATTACTTTTCATTTTTTAAAAATCTAAAATCAATTAGCATGAAAAAAATTCTTACCCTTTTATTTGCATTTTCTATTCTTATTTCAAAAGCTCAAACACCTGATGAACAAAAGGCTGCATGGATAGATAGCGACCAAAATGCTTTTAGTATTCAATTAGCAAACAAAGCCGATAATGTAGAAGCTGCGCTAAAACAACGTCTGCAAAAAGAAGGTTTAAAAGTTTCATCGAAAAAAGGATTCATTACTTGTTTAGGTGCCAATTGGGCTAAGATTGGAACCAGCACCATGGATATTTATTTCAAAGTAAAAAAAGTAGATGGTGGTAATTCAGTATTGTATATGTTTGTTTCAAAAGGCTATAACAATTTTATTAATTCACAAGTAAACCCTGATGAATCAGGTCATTCAAAGGATTTTTTGGCTGATATGATTAATGAAACCAAGCGTTATGAATTAAACTTAGCCATCGTTGATTTAAACAAACAAATAAAAAATGCAAACGGCGATTTGGATGATTTGGTGAGCAAGCAACGCAAAATGGAAGACCAAATAAAAGAATTGAACAGAAAATTGGATGAAAACCACACCAACCAAAATGACAAATCAAAACAGATTGATGATTTGAAAAGCCAATTAAATGAGTTGCAAAGCCGATTAGATGCCTTGCATTAATTTTTTTGGTATCCACAACTCCATCAAATATTTCAATGCTGAATAATAGCTAAAAGCTATCTTTGCCTTTACCATGATGAAACGAATCGGTCAGCTTTTTCATTATCTTAAACCTTACCAATGGAATGTTGCAATCAATGTAGTTTGCAATATTTTATCTACCATTTTTTCTTTGTCGTCATTAGGCATGTTGGTGCCATTTCTGAAATTAATAATGACAAGTGGTGAAATTCCAAAAGTGCCAAACCCAGGTGCAATCACACTCTCATTCACTAATTTATTAGACCAATTTAATTATTTCTTAGCACAAGAGATTAATGATTTTGGCAGAGTTAAAGCTTTGGCAATTGTATGTGTAGCAGCGGCAACTTTATCGTTATTAAAAAATTTATTTCGCTGGCTTGCCATTTATGTTTTAGCGCCCATGCGAAATGGCATCATCCGCGATTTGCGGAGAGATTTGTACAGCAAAATTCTTAAACTGCCTCTCTCCTATTATTCTAACGAACGAAAAGGTGATATCATGTCGCGTATGACAGGCGATGTGCAAGAAGTAGAATGGAGTATTTTAAGTATGCTCGAAAGCATGAGCAAAGACCCTATTGAAATCATTGCTTACATAGCAGCCATGATTTTGATTAGTGCGAAGCTGACAATGATGGCGTTTATAGTACTTCCAATCAGCGGAGGCATTATTGCAATAGTTGGTAAATCATTACGCAAGTGGGGAAAGAAAGGCATGGGAAAATATGGGCAATTAGTGGCTATGATTGAAGAAACTTTGGGCGGCATAAAAATCATTAAAGGATTTAATGCCGAAAATTATATCAACAAGAAATTTGATGATGATAATGAAAGCATGTTTGTGATGAACAACAAAATAGTTCGTCTTCGTGATATGGCTTCGCCGATGTCGGAGTTTTTGGGTATTTGTGCTGTACTCACGGTTTTATACATAGGCGGAACGATGGTTTTAGGCGGCACTATGGATTTATTGCCCGAAACATTTATCACTTTTATTGTGATGTTTTCGCAGTTGATTAATCCAGCAAAATCATTCAGCAATTCATTCTTCAACATCCAAAAAGGGTTAGCTGCGGTAGAAAGAATTAATTATGTGTTGCATGCCGATAATAAAATTACTGATGCCGCAAATGCTACAACCATTCAAGGTTTCGAGCAGGCAATTGAATATAAAAACTTGAGTTTTGCTTATAATAATTATGATGATGCAAAAGTGTTGAGTGCTATCAACGTAATTATTCCGAAAGGTAAAATGATTGCCTTAGTTGGTGCAAGCGGAGGCGGAAAAAGTACATTCGTTGATTTATTACCCCGTTTTTATGACGTTGAAAATGGCGAAGTGTTAATTGATGGCATCAACATCAAACAAATCAGTTTAGAATCGTTGCGAAAACAAATAGGCATTGTAACCCAAGAAGCTATTTTATTCAACGATACTGTTTTCAACAACATTGCTTTCGGGATGGAACATGTATCGGCTGCCGATGTGATGAATGCTGCAAAGGTGGCTAATGCACATGAGTTTATTGAAAAAATGGAAAATGGTTATCAAACCAACATTGGTGATAGAGGTTCAAAATTGAGTGGCGGACAAAGACAGCGCATTACTATTGCACGAGCTGTGTTGAAGAATCCGCCGATATTAATATTAGATGAAGCAACCTCGGCATTAGATACAGAAAGTGAAAAGCTGGTTCAGGATGCGCTGTTTAAACTAATGCAGAATCGCACTTCGATTGTTATTGCACATCGGTTAAGTACTATTCAAAGTGCTGACGAAATATTAGTGATGCAAAAAGGAAACATTATCGAACGTGGCAATCATCAGCATTTGATGACTTTAAACCATGGTGTTTATAAAAAGCTGGTGGATTTGCAGGCTTTTTAATTCATCATCCCACAAAAAATATTTTTAACTTTTTTTCTTGATAAAAAAAGTTACAAAAAAATCAAGGCGCAATTATTTTTTTTGAAAAATCTAATCCAATGAATTTTTGCCAGCGCAATAAGGCTGGGCTAAATTTCTTCTTTAATTTAGGTGCTGTTGCCAGCTGTATTGCGCTTTGCTCAAAACCTCTACACATTCATTGCATTGATTTTTCTGAAAAAAAATAATCATGCCATTCAGTTGCCCTCAAAAATTAAATTTTGAAAATCAAAGTATGATTTTGTGTGGTTGGATTGCGTTAGCGAAATCATTGTCAATTAAAGGTGTTGCATTAATCATTAAAAACAAAATTGTATTGCCTTTACAACACCACTTCAAAAAAACCTTTAGATTTTTTGAAGCTTAACTTATTATCCTACTTCCCTGTAATTGTTATTTCAGTCCTACGGTTTTGTTGCTTGCCTTCTTCGGTGGCATTATCAGCAATAGGTTTGGTTTCGCCAAAACCCTTATAAGTTAGCCGATTGGCAGCTATTCCTTTGCTCACCAAATAATCATAAACGGCTTTT
This sequence comes from uncultured bacterium, assembly GCA_903857255.1. Taxonomy (GTDB): domain Bacteria; phylum Bacteroidota; class Bacteroidia; order Chitinophagales; family CAIODY01; genus CAIODY01. The sequence goes on along the minus strand of CAIODY010000023.1, from coordinate 9,985 downwards.
GCTCTGTTTTCTGATAATTCTAAATTATGTGCTGATGAACCTGAATTATCAGTATGCCCGTCAATAGAAATTTTTACATTTTTATTTTCCGATAAAAACGCTAATAATTTTTCCAACTCCACTTTCGATTGGGCTTGCAAATCGAATTTGTTGCTGGCAAAAAATATATTTTTCAGCACCATACTTTTACCAATTTCAATCGGTAGCAATGCTACATCTTTCAAATAAGGTTCGGCATCGGTTTTATCTTTTAATGAAAAATTATCGGAGTAGAATAAATAATTTGGGTTCGAAACATTCAAAGCATAATCTTTTCCTTTGGGGATACACACTAAAAATGAGCCATCGGTTTCATCGCTGTTGCTTTCAGTGATGATTTGACCGCTGCTTAAATCAATCAACTGAAAAGTGGCACCAACAGGGCGTTTTGTTTTAGCATCGGTGATGATACCTTTTAAATAAGTTACCTGATTGGGTTGTGCGCCTTGGTACAAATCAAACTCATACAAATCGAAATTTTTGCTGCCTTTTTCAGCTCTGGAGATGATGGCTTTTTTACCATCAGCAGTTACAAATATGCCTCGTTCATCTTCTTCGGTATTAATAGGATAACCAATATTAATGGCTTCGCCCCACGAGCCATCGGGCTTTCGGCGACTATAAAATATATCGCCCAAACCCATGCCTGGCTTCCCATTCGATACATAATATAAGGTTTGATTATCAGGATGTATAAAAGGGAATTGTTCGTTGGCTTCGGTATTAATGTGTGTGCCTAAATTCTTAGGCGTTGTCCATCCTTTATCAGTTAATTCAGATGCATATAAATCGCAGCCGCCTATGCCATCTTTGCGAACAGTCATGAAATATAAAGTCTTTCCATCCGAAGAGAAAGATGGTTGCGATTCTTTTGAGCCTGTATTAATCACTTCGCCCAAATTATTAGGTGCTAAATATTTATCGCCAGCTTTTTTGCTGATGTAAATATCAAAACCTCCAAAACCTGTTTGATTACAATCTCGAGTGAAGAAAACGAAACCATTATCGGGCGTAACGCTCAAAGCACCTTCGTTATAATCTGAATTTAATGGCGCAGGCATGCGTTGCGCCTTTTGCCATACGCCGTTTATTTTTTTGCTGCTATAAAAATCTTCATCTCTGCCTATTCTACGGGTAAAAATCAATGTATTACCATCGGTGCTCATGCTCGGATAATATTCATCGTATTCACTGTTGATAGCATCGCTCATTTTGTGGGGTTCAAATGGTACAGGATGCGCCTTGGCAGTTCTGACAAATTGCAAAGTATTCAAATCGTGTTCGGCTTGTGCTTTATCAGGCGGTGATAATTTAGGAAATGATAAAAACTTTTGAAAATATTTTTCAGCCGTTGTATCATTGCCTTGCGCCAAATAAATTTCGCCCAGTGTTTTATATTTTTTGCAGCTATACACCGAATCAATCAGCAAAGCTTTGTGGTATAACTCGATAGCTTTTTTATTATCATTAGCATGATGATAAATATCGCCCAATAAAATTAAGGCATCGCAATAAGTAGGGTCAATTTCGATAGCTTTATTCAACATTTTAGTAGCTGATTCCGCATCGCCCATCTGCATAGCCACATTGGCTTCGGCAAAATCATTATGGGCTTTTTTGCTCACTTTTGTTTTGTCGTATTGAGCAAAACACGAAGTGAAAATTAGCTGCACTATCAGTAAGCAATAAATATTTTTCATAAGCAGAATTATTAGGGCAAAAGTAGTTCCAATATTGGGTAATTAAAAAAATAAACTTCCCAAGTCTTTTACACTTAATAATTTTTTTAAAAATTAGCTAAATAAAAGTTTACAGAAGCAATTTTTATTAAGAATTAGGCAAATAATGTATTACGGGAGCATTTTTTATTGCCAATTGCTTCCGTAAGGTATTACGGAAGCAATTTTTTTTAAGAGTTGGATGATTACAACTTTAATGCCCTTATTTATTCTTTAATAAACCTATTTTGGAGCATATTGCCATTGCTTTCGGTGGTGATGAGGAAATAAATACCCTTAGGCAATGATTGAATATTGAGGATGGCTTGTTCAAAGCTGATTTGGATAGGTATATAAAGGAGCTTACCAATTTCATCATACACATCTATTCTACTAATTTTTTGTGCAGTATTGATAAATAAATTGGTATGAGCCGGGTTAGGATACAATGAAATGGCTTGTTTGCAATCAATACTGCTTGTGCCTAACAACAAGGAATAAGTAGCTGAGGTATCGGTGCAGGGTTGATTGTTAAATTTGATGATAACAGCGCATTTAGTATTAGGAGCAGGCTCAAACACTGAATCGGTTTCACCAATAAATGGCTGAAGCGTATTTCCATCAATCCATTGAAAGGTTGCATTTTGGGCAGTAACCGTGAGCTTATTTCCACAAGCATTTACCTGAAAAGGCATTGAATGATAGAAAGAAAGGTGCAATTCAACAATAGAATCGCCGCCGAAACTATTAATCAGCGAATCGTAATAAATACCCGATTTTTTGATTGTTTTATGATGAAAATAATAACCCGAGTTTAAGCAAGCCATTGCATTGTACGAATAAAAACTATTGGGCTTGCAAAAAATGTTTTGCGAAAGCAACCCATCGAAAATGTTTTGGGTAATTTGTTTAATTCTTACTGAATCGGTACCACCCATGCCATATTTACCACACCAGTTGGTAGTTCCAAGCTGAACCATCTTGCCACTGGTTTTTTCATGCTGAAAAATTTGGAAAGTGGGGTAAGTAGTTTTACCGCAATTAGTGCCAATATCATAGCCCAATAATTCTTCTAAATAATGTTGCTGATAATTATTATTATGATGCGGAATGCCATTTACAAGGGATATTTGCATGCCATCAAACTCATGCGTTTCAACGTGTATCACATTATTGGTGTGCAAATCAACTTGATTGAAAATAGCCGAGCAGGTATCAATAATCTTAAAGCCATCAAATCCTGCAAGCGGATAATTGCTGATGTAGCCACTTAAATAATCAGCACCTATACTATTTTGAATAGGGTAAGCCAAACTGGGCAAATACCAATTAATAGTAGCCAATGATTTATCGGTAATGGTATCAGCCGTGCTTTTATAACACACCAAAGTTTTATAATCATCTAAATATCTAATTTGCCACCACATGGTATTGCCTGATAATACAGCCACGTTTTTCCCAGCATTTACAAAAGCATCAAAGTTTACCCTTGCCGCTCTCGACCAATATTCGCTATGCCCAGGAATCACTAACAAATCGGAATTGATAAAATGATTCAAACTATCCAAATCTGAATCAATCACATAATTAGTGATAGAATCAAACTTTGAATTCAGCATCCATTTAAAAAAATCAGTTGAAAACCCATCCATAGATTGCCCCCTATGAAAAGATAAATAATGAATCATAGGATTGGTGTAAAAACTTCTGCCACCTTCATCATTATAAGCACTGGTGGTGTTTGATGGATAAACCACAGTCAATTTCTTTGGCGTAATGCTTTTTATAATCATCATCACATTATTTTCCCAATAATACAGCCCCGATTTTTTAATGTTGCAATGATAAACGGCAGTAGGTAAAAAATGAAAATCCAAATCCAGCGTATCAACCCTTGTAGTATCCTGCGTATGATTAATCACCAAAGCTGAATCTACTTTTACCTGATTAATGTTGTACAAATAAATATAATTCGCTACCGGGTGCACATAAGTATTAATATACACCGTATCCACCTGTTGATAGCTGGTTGCCAACTTATCTACATAGCCAAATTGTTGCGCCATCGCTTGTTGAGCAAAAAGCAACCCAGCAAGGATGATTGCTTTGCAAATTATTAAATAGAATTTCATGAGTAGGTATTGAATTAGTAGCCAATAAAAATACTAATCATTTGGTATCTTCCTAATCAATTTTCAATAAACAAAAGTTAACGAAAACTGTAAGTATTAAAATTTAGCTACCGCTTGAGGTTTTTGAATTTTATTAAACGGGAAATTATTACTTTTCATCACCACCTTACCCACACAATAACCAATCGCAGCACCCATCATCACATCACTTGCCCAATGCTTATTATCATATAATCGCGATAAGCCTACACCCGTAGCAACGGCATAAATAGGCACATTCCACCACTTATTCTTCAATTGTTGGCTAATCACAGTAGCCATTGCAAAAGCATCAAAGGTATGTCCACTCGGGAATGAACTATACACCTTTGGTTTATACAACCCATGGAAAATATAAGGATTTGAATTCTGCCAAGGGCGTTCTCTTTCCACCACAATTTTTAATACCTCGGCAATGCCTCCGCCAATCACTAATGCTTTAAACCCCTGCAAACCAGTATATTGAATACTTTGATTTTTAAAAATCAAACCCGATAAATACAATACCCCCATTGCCGGAAAACAATAACTTCCGTTACCTATTTTCTCAAAACCAAATGCCAAATCTTTCGCCATATTCGATGGATTACGTTGAAAAAAAGCTGCAATAGCCGCATCATTGTTCATTACAATGGCTGTAGTAGCCATGAAGCCTGCACCAATCAATAAGGTCTTCTTGTTCGGCTTAAAAGTAGCCTTGGCAAGGCTCAATCCATCAAACCAATACGATTTGATATAATTATTATCAGGATAAAAATTTTGTGCCCAACCAGTTTGAAACGAAAGTGTTAAACACGAAATCAGTATTAATTTCTTCATAGTCTAAAAATAAAAAACGGCTTACAAATTTAATCGTAAGCCGTTTCGGGAAAATTATTTAACTAATTATTGAGCAGGAATAATATCCACTCTGCGGTTCAATTCATCGCTCGGTGATTTTAAAATGTGTTTACCATTTGATTTGATATTAATTCTATCAGCAGGTACATTAAAGCGTTGAATCAAAATATCAGCAACAGCTTTAGCACGACGCATACCCAATTTATCATTATAATCATCGGTGTGATGTTTATCAGTATTACCAACAATATCCAATTTCATAGTTGAATTAGCGTACAACAATAAAGCTGTGCGTTGCAATTCAATCATGTAATCTTTCTTCACAATTGATTTATCTTCATCAAAATAAACGGTTGGTAAATTATATGCACCACCCCAAACTGGTTTGTTATCTTCTTTAGGGCAAACACCGTGTACATCCACTTTGCAACCAGCAGGTGAATTAATTTCCCAATCCACATTATCCAACACACCATCACCATCTGTATCAGGAATTTGAGCAACACCATTCGCATCAACTGGGTAACCAGCAGGTGATAATCTTTCTCTATCTTTGCAATCAATCACACCATCACCATCTGTATCTAAAGCTCTACCACTACCATCAACACGACAGCCAGCAGGTGTATTAGCTTCTTTATCCAACAAATCAGCTACGCCATCACCATCAGCGTCGGCTAATATTTCAGCAGCAGTTGGCACTTTAGGGTCACCTTTGTCAGTCAATGGATTAACCCACTCAATATTTTCAGCTGATTTATTATTTCCTAAAAAATTATAAGTTAATGCAACTGTCAGCATACCATATTTATCATTGTTTCCTTGACGCAACCATAAACCTGATTGATTGTTTACCCAAGCATCTAATTTATCGCTCATCACATTATTCAAACGATATTCTAATCCAATATTCCATTGATTGCTAAGTTTATATTTAGCTCCAAAACCCATTGGAATAACGCTTTCTAAAGATTTTCCTGAAACACCTGCCAAATATTTATGGTAAGTAGAGTCATTTTTCAATGAATGAATAGCTGAATTGAAATGCATTACACCAAAACCAACATAAGTATAGAAAGCAATTTTGCGTTTAACCAACATTCCTTTGTGAGCATTAAACAAGGTTACGCCTAAATTATTCAAATCAAAATATACACTTCCTGATAATTGAGTGAAATTAGTTTTGAAATACACATTCTCTTGCATTTTATTAGTGCCCCACAATGCTTGCGAAAGTTCTTGCATATACAATTGATGTTCTGTGCTGGCAGGATTAACATTGCCTCTGCTATCTCCTAAAATTTGACCCGCAGAGAAATCTGCTTGCAAACCAACTACAGATGTCATCATTTTTCTTGCACCCAAATAAAATGCTGGGCGTAACTCATTTTTATTACTTAAAGCAGGCATATACTGAAACATATTTAAGTCAGTATAAGGTTTTGTAACACCCAAATTCAAATAAGCCGACCAGCCCTTATATTGGTCAGAACCAGATGTTGACTGATTGCTTTGTGCAAAAGATGTTCCGAAGTATAAAACGGAAAGAATAATTAAAATACTTTTTTTCATTTTGATATTAATTGTTGGATTGAATTTAATGTTTACTTATTGAGCTAATAATATATCTACACGACGGTTAGGGCGGTGTTGATTTGAAATCGGATGTTGTTTACCCAATGTTTCTACAATTTTAATTCTATCAGCAGAAATATTGAAATTCTTTTTCAAATAGTTTGCAACTGCTTCTGCTCTTCTACGACCTAAATCGTTATTCAAAGCATCATTTCCTCTAACATCGCAATTCCCAAAGATGTCAATTTTCACATCTGGATATTTTATCAATGTTCTTGCAGCATCAGATAATACATCAGCATATTGTGGACGAATTTCGTTTGAATTCAAATCAAAATAAACTGAAGGGAAAATGAATAATGGTTTGTCTTCTTTTGAAGAAGCTACAGGGGTAGCATCACGTTGACCAATTGTGATTCCACGGAAGTTAACCAATGCGCCAGCTTTTGAATTAGGTTCTAAATCTTTTACGTCAGGCACACCATCATTATCGCTATCAACTGCTACACCAGTTTCATTAACTGATGCTCCTTTAGGAGAGAAAGGTTCATCATCTTTATAATCTGGTACACCATCACCATCTACATCTAATGCTTGACCAGCACCATCTACTCGTACACCAGCAGGTGTGTTGGGTTCTTTATCAAATGCATCACTCACACCATCTTTATCGCTATCGTTAAACAATGATTTTAACTTGCCCATTTCAGCATCCATGCTTTTCATCATAGCTTCTTGTGGGTCGTGCCATTCGATATTTTGATGACCAGGTTTGCAACAACCTAATTTGTAAGAAACTTTCAATCCTATTAAAGCATATTTATCATTAGCATAACCTTGATAAGCACTGGTTGGTAAAGCGTTATTGCCTGATTTAATAATTGTTGCCTGACCATTTGCACCATACGTTTTTGCTACATTATCAGCCACTGCATCAAATTTATCAGTGTTGGTAAATCTCAAAGATGCTTCAATGCCCAAATCAATAGCATTTGATAAATGATATTTAAAACCCAAAGCTGTTGGGAATTCTAAATCAGATGTATTGAATAAACCCGATTTGCTGGACATTTTTCCATGTAAATAATAAATGTCATTGGCTTGCAAATTAGCTTCATCGGCTGGATTTAAAGCATGCACTTCAGCATGATAAGTAACCATTCCAACCCCTGCATATCCGTATAAACCCCATCTACGCATTTTTGCATTTTTGTTGTTTGCCAATTTAGTAAACCAACCTAAGTTGGAGAAATTGATGTATAAATTCACTGACGCATCAGCGAAATTTGTTTTCGAATAAATTTGGTAGTGAAAACCTAAACGTTGATACAAAGCATAATCTTCAGTAGAATAGCCTTTGCCTTGAATATCTCTGTTGCTCATGATACCTTGAACTGTTCCCATGTTGGCATCTGCATAAATACCCCAAACATGCGAAAACATGTGCAACGCATTCAAACAAAAATAAGGTTTATACTCTGACCTTCTGCTAGTGCTTGGACCAGTAGCAAATGTTCTAAAATAGTCGTGCGAACGAATATCGGTGAGTGGTGACGTTGTACCAAATTGCAACCCAATAGCGTTAGAAGTGTATTGCATTTGAGCGTTTGCATGAGCTGCCACTACTAATAAGCAGGCTGAGGTAATAATTGATTTCACTGTTAATTTCATTTCAAACAAGAATTAATATGGTTTTATTTGAGTTGGCAAAAATAGTCAGAATAATTGTTTTACAAAATGATTGCCCTATTTTTTTAAGAAATGTGGATAAATATTTACCCAATATTCAGCACAAGCATGACAATCTATTACTTTTGTTTTAAGCACATGAATACTGTTCAAAACAATTTCAATTTACTCCCTCTCAACTCTTTTCATATTGATTACATAGCCCGATGGTTTTGTTGTGTTGAAACCGTTGATGAGCTGCATTGGCTGCTTTCTGATAAACAATTTGAAAACCAACAACAACTAATTTTAGGTGGTGGAAGCAACATTTTATTCACTAAAGATTTTGATGGCTTGGTGATTAAAAACGAATTGCAAGGTATAGAAAAAATAAATGAAACCGATGCTCATATTTTTGTAAAAGCCGCCGCCGGTGTGGTGTGGCATCAGTTGGTGCAATATTGCATCAGCAACAATTGGGCGGGGGTTGAAAACCTATCGCTTATCCCTGGCTGTGTGGGGGCTTCGCCCATTCAGAATATTGGTGCTTATGGTGTTGAGCTGAAAGATGTTTTTTATTCGTTAGAAGCATTTTCTATCCATGAAAAAAAGCTGCTGACGCTGCATTTGAATGATTGCGAATTTGGTTACCGCGATAGTGTGTTTAAGCGGCAATTAAAAAACCAATTGGTGATTACTTCGGTTACCTTCAAACTGAATAAACAACCCGTTTTCAAAACCTCTTATGGGGCTATTGAACAAGAGTTGGAGAAAATGAAGGTGCATGAATTGAGCATCAAAGCTATTTCGCAGGCGGTGGTAAATATTCGGAGCAGCAAACTGCCTAATCCTGCTGTATTGGGCAATGCTGGTAGCTTTTTTAAAAACCCTGAAATTGATGCCGATAAATTTGAACAGTTAAAAACTGATTTCCCTACTATTGCAGCTTACCCTTTAGCTAATGGCAACTATAAGCTGGCGGCTGGCTGGCTGATTGAGGAATGTGGCTGGAAAGGCAAAACCATTGGCAACTGTGGGGTGCATCAGCATCAGGCATTGGTGTTGGTGAATTATGGGGGGGCTACGGGGGCTGAAATATTTGATTTATCTACCAAAATAGTAGAAAGCGTACAACACCAGTTTGGTGTTAGGCTGGAACGTGAGGTGAATATTTTGTAACAGTTTTTTATTGCCAAAGCTGGAATTGTTATGCTTCGGTTAGTGCCATCAGTAACTGAAACTATTAATATTCGTGAAGATTCAAACCTCGGCAGAACATGAGTGATAATAAGGAAATTGATTTGAGTTCATTTACCAACTAAAAATAAAAAAGCCCTACTGAATAATTCAGTAGGGCTTTTTTTGAAGGAACAAAAATTACTTTTTAACAGCAGGTTTTGCTTCAGCTTTTGCAGCTTTAGCTTCAGCAGGTTTTGCATTAGCTTTTGTTGCTTTTACTGTTTCAACTTTTTTAGTTTCAGTTTTTGTAGTTGTTTTTACTGTTTCAGTTTTTTGAGCAACAGCACCCATTGCGAACATAGCTACTAAAGCTACAGTTAATACTTGTTTCATGATAATTTGTTTGTGTTTGTTAAATAAATTTGATAACGAGTGATGATAAGCCAACATCATGCCAAGTTTTTTTTGATGGCTTGCCTACAAAAATAATATTGCCAAACACTAACATTATACCAAGCATTTAGGTTGGTGATGGATAAACCGAGGCAAATAGAATAGTTTTGTCTTTTACTCCTTCACAAACTTCACATTGCTTATGTTGCCATTGACATCGGTGGCTTTGATGAAGTAGATGCCCGAAGGATAGTCGTGTACATCAATGAGTAAATTAGCAGATGAGGTGATGAGCGAATGAAATACCACCTGACCAACTACATTTTCTATTTCAATGTATTTAATTGCCTCATTTCCTAATTGTCTAATTGTTAAATTGGTATTGGCTGGATTCGGGTAAAT
>CAIODY010000022.1 GCA_903857255.1 uncultured bacterium | reverse complement strand
TTGCCAATTCTAAATCTTCATGGTCAACACATATCAAACCCTTTGGCACAGGGATTTCGGCGGCACTCAAAATATTTTTTGTGTCTTCTTTATCGCAAGCAATTTCAACTGCAATCGAAGATGTGGTAGATGCAATTGTTGCTTGAATTCTTTTTTGATTGACACCATAACCCAACTGCACCAACGAACTTTTATTCAAGCGGATGTACGGAATTTTTCTTTTGATAGCTTCCTCAACAATAGAACCAGTCGAAGGTCCAAGGCGTTCGTCTTCCCGAAGCTCTTTCATTTTTTGAATGTCATCCGTTAAATCATAAGGCACATTATCGGCCAAAGCTTGTGCAATTTTAACAGCCGCTTTTGCTGCATAAATGCCAGCACTTTCTTCGTAATAACTAAACACCACATGATAAATTCCGGGCGTTGAAGTTTCTCTTGTTCGCCCAAAACCCACGTCCATACCTGCCAACGTTTGAATTTCTAAAGCGATGTGTTCAATCACATGCCCCATCCAAGTGCCTTCTTTCACTCTCATAAAAAAGCCACCATCGCAGCCTTCGCTACAACGATGTGATTGCATTGAGGGCATTAATTTTTTTAGTCGTTCTAAAAAACCATCAATTTTATCGGTGGGTTTTTGTTCCATGTCTTCCAAATCTAAACGCATTACAATCAGCTTGTGACGGCGCACTGACCAATAGTTTGGTCCTTTCATTACTTTGATGTCGATGATATTCATGGCTGTTTTATTTTGAGTTGTGAGTGATTTTATTTTTTGAAAAATACAAATCAATTTTTGTGAAAGCAAAAAATATTTTTGAAAATAAAAAAAGCGAATCGGTTATGATTCGCTTTTTTTATTTCTCTTTTCAAATTCAATAGGCATAAACCCAATCTACATTGGTAAGCATGATTGAATCAATAGGAATATTATTTGGGTTGGAAATGTAAAATTTCATATAGCCTTTAAAATGTGAAAATTGTTGACCATTATGCAAAATAGTTCCTTGATAAGTTGTAGAAGTAATTGGATTCTGACCAATCAACAAATTTGATTGATAAGTTTTTCCTTTGTAAATGAACTGCCAAATATCTTGTTCGGGCAAAACTCCTGAATTTGGATTCGATATACTTCTGTATTCATAATCTGTCGAAAATCCAGAACCATTTGAGTTTTGAATATTGAATGCTTGGGAATACTGTTGTTCACCACTTCCATGACTAATCCAAATAGAACTCGAACTATGCGTAATAGTCGAAGTATTTGCATCCCATTGAATGGAAGTACCATCACTCACATTGGCTACCAAATGCAAGTCGGAACTATCCAAAACTGATTGTGATGATTTTTGATTAGTTGTAGATTTGTCTTTTTTACATGAATGTAAAATGAATGTAGTACAAATTAAAATTGCAACAAGGATTAGATTTTTGATTTTCATTTTAATTGAACGCAATAATTTAAAATTTATTCTCAATGAAAAGTACAAATCAATTTTTGTGAAAGCAAAAAAGATTTTGCAAAAAAAATGGCAAACTAAATAGTCTGCCATTTTAAATTCAAAAAATTGATTTGAAATTATCTGTGTCCACCACCATGACCACCGCCGCCATTGTGGTTTCCACCACCGTGAAAGCCACCACCACCATTATTTACAGGTGCAGCATTCGGATGATAACCGCCACCATTCGGCGTATAATTATTGTGTTGTGTTACTTGCGGACGATAAACATGTACCGCATTGTGTGTAACAGTATTGGTTTGTGGTTTGGTTACTTCATGCACTTGCATTGGTTGAATTGGACGACCAACATGAGCCTCCACTTCACTTCTTTTCGGACCTACTGCATATCTATTACCTTGGTATTTTTTTATGTTTTTGATGTACGTGGTGTTGTGAATATAAGTTACATTTTCACCTCTGTTCACTGCATAATGTGTGATGTTGTGTTCAGTAATATAACGATGCGGAACAAATGTCCAATAATCATCAGGGCAGTTCCAACCGCCACCTATTGCCATGTTAAAACTAATACCTGGTTCTAAAGGTGCCCATCCATAATGCTCACCATTATGTCGCCAACAAACCCAAGCTGGTGCCCATTCATAGCCTGGCACCCAAAACCATCCGAAACCATTTCTGAATTTCCATCTGCCATAATGAAATGGTGCCCAACCCCATGAATAATTAGAAACCCAAATCCAGCTATTGCCTGCATAATTCCAATAACCGTTGGAATAATAAGGTCGGAAATCAGGTTCGTTACAAATCCACACCATGCCATATTCAGGGGTATTTTCCCAATGCCCATAAGGCGAAAGTGCTTGATTAAATTGGTCATAATTAATGTCTTGTGCTGGTTGTTGGTCAGGTCCGTCAACTGGTTGGTCTTGATAGTTTTGACTTTGTGCATCTTGCGGTGGTGGCTGTTCTTGCGCTTGTGTAACACTGCATGAAACTAAACCAATCAGGCTGAAAGCTGAAAAAATAATGGCTAAAAAAAGATGTTTGTTTTTCATTTTTAATTATTGCTTTTTATTGATTCCAAAATTAGTTTTTAGAATTCATAAACCACTAAAAAATTATTGCATAAATGTTAATGAGAACAATTGTTTTCATTAGGTATTTAATAATCAAAAAATAATGCACACTCCATTTCTTAGTAAATTAAGTTTTATAACCTACAAAAAAAAGATTGGAACAATTAAATTTGCAGCATGATTCAACAAACAATAAAAGGAATCCTGATTCCTGTTGGGGGGGCTGAAGACAAAGGTACTGATTTAGAAAAAGGTGTGATTGAACGCAATCGCATGAACTTTTTTGAACTCGGAATTTTAAAACAAATTGTTGATAAAATTGGCGGACAAAAACGTATTGAAGTGGTTACCACAGCGTCATCCATTGCTGATGAAGTGATTGATAATTATGTAAGTGCTTTTGAAAAATTAGGCGACACAAATGTAGGGCACATGCGTATTCGTGAACGCAAGGATGTAGATGCTCCCGACATGTTGGATAGATTAAAAAAGGCAGATTGTGTGATGTTTTCAGGCGGTAATCAATTGCGTTTGTCTTCAATTTTTGGTGGAACAAGATTTTTAGAAATCATCAAATACAGATATCACAACGAAAAATTTGTCATCGCTGGTACCAGCGCAGGCGCAATGGCAATGAGTCATACGATGATTTATGAAGGCAATGCTACTACAGCGCATTTAAAAGGTGAAGTAAAAATGACTACTGGCTTGGGTTTCATGGATAATGTAATTATTGATTCGCATTTTGATAAACGTGGTAGATTTCCAAGATTAGCACAAGCAGTAGCCGCAAACCCAGGTGCAATAGGCATTGGTTTGAGTGAAGACACTGGTGTGATAGTTGAAAATGGTAATCAAATTACCGCAATTGGCAGCGGTGCAGTTTATATTTTTGATGGAAAAAATATCGACCACAATAATATTGGTGATGCCGAAACAGGCAAACCCATTTCATTTTCGAACATGATTGTACATATTATGTGTAGTGGAAATCGTTATAACACTTCAACCAGAGTTTTTGAAGCTAATGCTTTGACAGAAGTTTTTTAATAACTTTAAAAGTTGGGCATTTTTTTTTGAAAATGATTTCATTTTATTAATGAAAAATGGTTACGTTTCTATTATTTAAGTGTACATTTGCAACATTAAACAAAACAAATGCAAACAGGTACAGTAAAATTTTTCAACGAAACCAAAGGTTTCGGATTTATCACCCCATCAAATGGCGGTGAAGACATTTTCGTTCATAGCAGTGGCTTATCGGGTACAATCCGCGAAAAAGACCAAGTTGAGTACGAAGAACAAAAAGGTAAAAAAGGTATGAACGCAGTTAACGTAAAAGTTATCAATAATTAATTATCAAACTTTATTTTTTGCAAAAAAGACATTTCATCACTGAAATGTCTTTTTTGTTTTAAGCCAATTAAGTAAGTATTTTTAAAAGCCTGATGAAAACCCGACACGATAAACTACTGTATTTTGATACATCGGATTTTGTTGTAGTAAATCGTAATAAACCGCTAAGTTCATAAAAAAACGCTGTCCTATTCTTTGACGAATTCCTGCACCAGCTAAAAAAGAAGTGTACCAAGTTGGGCTACCAATGTAAGTAAAACCAGGTTCTTGAAATGAATATTTATAATTATTGCCTTCCAAAATTCCGCTCCCATAAACATCTAAGCCATGAAAATTTTGCAACACCAAATATTTTGACCACAGCCCCAAACCTAATGCTCTATCAACTTGTGTAGAATTTGGACTGAAATTTCCATAAGGGTCTAATAATGTACCTGAATAGGAAGAATAAAAATATTCGCATGAAACGCCTGCTGCAATTCGTTTGGTAAATCGATACCCCACCAATGCCGAACCTTGCAAAGTTAACCCATTATAATAGGCTGGGTAAAGAAAGCCACCGTAAATCATTTTGTGTTTATCAAAACCTTTTTTGCTGGGCATATCATCTTCATTATCTGAATTTGATTTAGAAGTTTGCTGCGAATCATTTGGCGTTGAATTAGTGTTTGAATTATTGCCATCATCATTATTATGATTGCGATTGAATTGGGCGTAACCTGAAAAATGAAAAGCAAAAAGCGAAATGGCTAAAACGAACAAGAATTGTTTTTTCATTCAAATGTTTATTTGGTAAATGCAAATCTAAACTAAAAACGGTTAGGCTATTTTTTATTTCAAAAGTTTAATTGTTAAACTACGATAAATCGAATTTATTTTTCGCTTAGCAAAACAAATCAGATGCTTAACTTCGCCACTCAATTTTAATAAAAATTATGACTGATAAAATAATAGTTTTGGGTGCAAGTGGTCAAATTGGAACGGAGCTGACGATGGAATTACGCAGCAAATTTGGCAATGACAATGTGATTGCGACTGACATAAAAAACGCCGCCGATGAAGTGATGCAAAGCGGTCCGTTTGAATATTTAGATGCAATGAATTTTAAAGGATTGGCTGAAATCATTGATAAATACAAGGTTACGCAGATTTATCATTTGGTGGCTTTGCTCTCTGCCACTGGCGAAAAAAATCCGCAGTTTGCATGGAATTTAAACATGGGTAGTTTGCTGGGTGTGTTTGATACGGCATTGGCACATGGTGTGAAAAAAATATTTTGGCCAAGCAGCATTGCTGTTTTCGGACCAACAACGCCAAAATTAAATGTGCCACAACACACTGTTATTGAGCCTTCTACGGTTTATGGCATCAGCAAATTAGCTGGTGAAGGTTGGTGTAATTATTATTTCAACAAAAAAGGTTTGGATATTCGCAGCATTCGTTATCCAGGTTTGATTGGCTACAAATCAGCTCCGGGCGGCGGTACAACCGATTATGCGGTGGAAATTTTTTATGAAGCAAAACGCAAGAAAGAGTACACTTGTTTTTTAAGTGAAAACACAAGGCTGCCCATGATGTACATGAACGATGCCATCAAAGCTACTTTGCAATTGATGGAAGCGCCTGCTGAAAATATTTCCATTCGCACAGCTTACAATATTAATGGGATAGATTTTACACCAAAAGAATTGGCTGGTTCAATACAACAATTTATTCCTGATTTCAAAATAAATTATGCACCTGATTTCAGGCAAACCATTGCTGATACATGGCCCGGAAGTATTGATGGTGCTTATGCTTTGAAAGATTGGAATTGGAAACCCGATTATGATTTGAACAACATGGTGAAAGACATGCTGGATAATGTGCAAATTTAGTTGATGAGGAAATTACATTTTCACTCTCATTGGTCTTAACTCTAAATCAACCGGCAAAATATTATCGGGTGTTTCTAACACATGAACAATTGAATTAGCAATTTCATGCGGTTTCATCATGTCATCATTGGTAGTTATAGCGGGATAATTTTTGAAGAAATCAGTTTGTACCGAACCTGGGTAAATGCAACTTACTTTCACGTTAAATGTTCGGGCTTCTTTATACAAACTTTGTGAAAATCCTCTCACCGCAAATTTCGATGCACAATAGCCCGAACCTTCTGACAATCCTTGTGTTCCAGCAATAGAAGATATGTTGATGATGTGCCCCAATTTATTTTGTTTCATCAAAGGCAAGATTACTTTGCAACATAAAAAAGTGCCTTTCACATTCACATCAAACATCTCATTCCATTCACTTAAAGTTAATTCTTCCATCAGTTTAAAATACCCCAAACCAGCATTGTTGATTAATATATCAATCCGCTCACCCCATTTTTCAATCGTATTATTATAAGCTCGTGCAATTGAATTCACATCGCTCACATCGCAATTCACAAATAAAAAATTAGGATGATAGATGCCTTTTGGAGCAGTTCGCCCCCACCCTATCACTTTTACATTTTTATCCAACAACGCTTCCACAGTGGCTTTACCAATGCCCTTACTAACACCAGTAACTACTGCAATTTTATTTTCTAAATCCATTTTGAACCATTTAGTGGCTATCAAATTTATAAAATGATTTGAATTGGAAAAATATTTCTACTTTACTTCATTATTTACCAAATGTATATTGTAAATCTTCCTTAATTTTAGCCTTGATTATTTTTCTAAAAATATCTTTGTTGCAATTCGTTAAATCTTAAATGCAAGGCAATCGTTTCTATCCGCTTTTTATGCACTACAAACCCAAACAATTGTATGAGGTGGTGGTGAATAATGCCGACTTCGAAAAAGATGCAGTAGATGCAGCCATGTATTTAATTGAAGAACAAAGTTTGCAAGGTGGCTTAAAATTAGCCATAGCAAGGCAATCAGAGAAAGCTGAAAAAGAAAAACAAGAACGAATTGATATCGAAAAACAGAAGCATGAACACTTGCAAAATGTTGCTGAATTTCAAGAAGATGGAATTGTTTTTTCTGTGCCGCTGGGCGATGTAAAACAATTTGAAGACCGATTGGCAGAAGAAGGAATTGAATTTTACAGGAATGACAAATTGGAAAGTTTTGATGTTGATTCAGCACCTTCACAAAGTTATTATTTCAACAAAAGATACACTTCGGAGGTAAATGTGATTGTTCGTGAAATTGAAATGAGCAAGGTTATTCCGAATGAAAAAAAAGTTATCAAGCACATGGAAATATATGTGTTAGTGGGTGTGGTAATCATGATTGGTGTAGTTTTTAAACTCTTAAATATTTTCTAAAACAGTGAACACACTTGGGCATATTTTTAAAATTACCAGTTTTGGCGAATCGCATGGAACGGCTGTTGGTGCTGTGATTGATGGCTGCCCAAGTAATTTAAAAATTGATTTCAAAAAAATTCAGCACGAATTAAATCGGCGAAAACCAAATCAATCGCATCTCACTTCTACAAGAAAAGAAGCCGATGAATTTGAAATGGTGTCGGGTATTTTTGATGGTAAAACTATTGGTTCGCCCATTACTATTTTAATCAAAAACAACGATGCCAAATCGAAAGATTATGAATGGTTGAAAGAAACTTATCGCCCTGGTCATGCCGATTTTACTTACGAAAAAAAATATGGCATCAGAGACCATCGCGGCGGAGGGCGCAGCAGTGCTCGTGTTACAGTGGGTTGGGTGGCGGCTGGTGCAATTGCAAAACAATTTTTAGCGCAACATAATATCGAAATTGTTTCGTGGGTCAATCAAATTGAGCAAGTAAAATTTGAAATTGAAAATGATTTTTTCGAGCAAAATATTTCGCAAAAAGAAATTGAAAAATTAAAAGCCAACATCGAAAAAAGTATCGTTCGCTGCCCCGATGAAAAGATTGCTAACCAGATGATTTCATTGTTGGAAAAAATAAAAAAACAAGGCGATACGGTTGGAGGCTGCATCAGCACTGTTATCTATGGTTTGCCTGTGGGATTAGGCGAACCTGTGTTTGGAAAATTTCAGGCTGAATTGGCACATGCCATTTTAAATATCAACGCTACTAAAGGTTTTGAATTGGGCAAAGGATTTGAATCGGCAGCGATGAAAGGCAGCGCATACAACGATGTTTTTGTTCAACATAAAAAAGCTATTACTACTAAAACCAACCATAGTGGCGGCTTGTTAGGTGGCATTAGCAATGGCATGCCTGTGTTTTTCAATACCGCTTTTAAACCCATTTCTACCATTTTTACCGAACAACAAAGCATCACTAAAAATGGAAAAGCTATAAAAATAAAAGCCGAAGGCAGACATGACCCATGTGCTGTGCCCCGTGCTGTGCCTATTGTGGAGGCTATGACGGCTTGTGTGGTGGCTGATTTTTTATTGATGAATAAAGTGCGATAAATTTTGCCTGAACAAAACCAACAGCAAATGAAAAAAACGATAATTTTTATTTCAGTTATTTTAATTGCTAATTTCAATTCTTTTTCACAGACAAATCAGTATTGGAAATTGGGTTATCATACAGGAGTTAGTTTTAAAAGTGGTACTTGCATAGTGAATCCAAATGATACTTGTACCATGCAAATGTTTGATTCAAATACTGGTGTTTCTGACAATCAAGGCAATTTGATTTTTTATAGCAATGGTTTATTAGTGAAAAACAGATTAGACCAAACCATGCCCAACGGAGATAATTTTAATCACGGAACAGTTTCTAATACCTATATCCCACAAGGGTGGATGCCGCCTTTTAATATTGCTACAGTAATTCCTTTTCCAAATGATACTAACAAATTTTATTTGTTTTATGAAAATTTGGAATATTCAATTAATGGAAGCGATTTCCCCAACAAATTACGTTATTTGATAGTTGATAAATCTTTGAATAGCGGATTAGGAGATGTAACACAAAAAGAAATTGATGTAATTACTGATACTTTATACGATGGGCAACTTCATGCCATTAAGCATGGCAATGGAAAAGATTACTGGTTGATAGCAAGGAAATATAAAAGCAACATTTTTTACAAGGTGCTAATCAATAGTAGTGGGGTTAGTATAGTTGATACCCAAGCGATAGGAAATACTTATCCTGTTAACAACACTGTTGGAATATATTCTGGTTATAGTGGCACCTCATTAATGGGAGATAAAATTGTTTATTGGTATGCTGGAATTCCTACTACTGGCAGCCAACCAGACGGTCAATTAGATATTGAAGAATTTGATAGATGTACTGGGAAATTCATGAGTGCTAAAAATATTATTTTGCCTTATTCTGGTACAGATACTTTAGATTTTCTTTTTGGATGCATCTCTCCAAATGGAAAATATTTAATGACCGTCCGTAAAAATACCCAAGTTAAAAAAAGTTGTTGAATTAGGTAATGAAGTTGCGCTTAAATTTGAGTTCAAATAAAGGTTATGCTATTACAAGAAATATTCAAAAAGTATTCGACAGAAGCAAAGTCA
>CAIODY010000021.1 GCA_903857255.1 uncultured bacterium | reverse complement strand
CCAACAAGCAGCTGGCGTCATCCGCGCCGCACACCGCGCTGTTCATCTTCAGCTTTGTGGCCAACGAGACGGCAAAAGCCGCACGCGCAACGGGGTGGGAGTTCTACAGGGACCTGGCTGTGGCGGCGCCGGATGGAGCACTGTTCGTGTTTCTGGACGTACGGCGCGCCTCGTCGCCCGTGCTGGACGCCATCGGCGCCGCCATGGCAGAGGCGCTGGGTGGCCGTGTCCGCGAGCTGGCACTGAGCCGCAGCGTTGCGGGTCGCAACTAATAGTTGTTATTTTGTTTTGCAAAGATACTTTGTTTTTCAATTCGCCAGTTATATCAAACACTTCAACGACAGCCTTTAAAGACCTCACCCCAGCCCTCTCCGAAGGAGAGGGAGCAAAGGCAGCTTGATTTTAGTGTTTAGTACACACCATTTTTTTAGTATCGGCTACTTTGCCATCGGCTACTAATGAATAAGTGTAAATGCCTGTGCTTAAATTAGAAGCATAAACTGTGATTGAACCTGCGCCACGTTCGGTGATTTGTACCGTTTTTAAAATGGTGCCGTTGTTGGTGTAGAATATCAATCTTGCATCTTGTACGCTTTCGGGAATGGTGTAGGTGATAACTGTTTGCTCGGCAAATGGGTTGGGTGCATTTTGGTCTAAAATAATACCTAAATCACTTAATTCAGTGCTGGTTGAATTGCCTAAGTTGGTGGGTACTTTATTGTTGTAGCCGCAGCAGTTTTGCAATGCGTTGATTTGTTGTTGCAATGATTTATTGATGGAATCAGTTTGTTGTAAGGCTGCAATTAAAACAGGAATCATGCCTACATAATTTACCCCTTTGAAAGATTGTGCTGCGGTGATTACTTTTCCGTTTTTATCTAATTTAGCTGGTACGCTCATATCACGAACTAATTCGGGCATTACTTTCTCCACATCTTCGGCTATTAAACCATACTGGTTGCCGCTTGGCAAGTTCATTGCTTTTTGTTGGTCCAGGTTGGGCAGTGAACGGTGTCTTCAAAAGATGGATTGGGAACTAAATTTTGCCCAAAAGCAGCCTCACCCCACCCCTCTCCAAAGGAGAGGGAGAAATACAAGGCAACGAAAAGAAGTAATGTTTTTTTCATAATGAAATGATTTACAAATTTGAATATTTGATGTAAACGAATGATGACCAATAAATGAAGAAATAAAAAAAATAAAGATTGCCTTGGGCTGCTGTGTAATCAGCAGTAGCCAAGGCAGGGCTTGAACTTTTGCTTCTGGAAAGAAGAAGCAAAAAAGAAATAAGAGATAGTAAGCATGGGAGTAATTGTCTTTTTTGTAAATGCGAAGTTAAATTGCATCGCAAATAAAAAGGAAGTGTATTTCACGAAAGATGTGAACAAAAAACAACATCTTATGCACATTTTGGAAATGAAAAGGTGGGGCTAAGCCTAGCTTTTTTTGGTTGTATTTTTTTGTGTCGGTTGGTGCTGCCTGAAAGCATACTGCTCTGGGTCGCACATATCACGGTCATCAAAGTTATAATCACCTACTAATTGCAGCATTGCCCTTGCATTGATAATTGCACCACAGCCTTCAAAGCTGCATTGGTTGGCTATGCCCAATAGTTGCTCCATTTCATCCACATTTTAACAGTAAAATACCATCGGAATTCTATTACAGATGTTTTTATTTGTCAAAACATAAAAAATCCCGAACCAATTTAATGCTTCGGGATTTTTTATTACAAGTAAAGACGGGTAATTATTCGTCTCTACATTTATTAATTATTCAGCAGTAGGTGCTACAGGTGCAGTTGGATTGCCGTTGTTATCATCATTTCTTGGTCGGCTATCTCTACGGTCGCTACCACTGTGTCTTCTATCACCACCACGGCTGCGGTCGCCGCCACCATGTCGTCTATCACCACCGCTGCTTGGGCGATGTTCACGTTGTGGTTCTTCAACATAACCTTCTGGTTTTGGCATCAACACTTTGCGGCTCAAGCGCAATTTACCAGTTCGTGGGTCAGTGCCGATTATTTTCACTTTCACTTTATCACCTACTTTGAAAACACCATCCATTGATGCTAAACGAGAATAACTGATTTCAGAAATGTGCAACAAACCTTCTTTGCCTGGCACCAATTCTACAAACGCACCAAACTCAACAACTGATTTTACAGTGGCTTCAAATTCATCGCCTACTTGTGGTACAAACACAATGTTTTTAATGGTTGCTTTTGCAGCATCCATGCCTTCTTTGCTTGTACTCAAAATGGTGATTTGCCCAACTTCAACACCATCTTTCATTACTTCTTCAATGTTGATTTGTGTTTTAGTAACCTTTTGCATTTCTTGAATAATCTTGCCACCAGGTCCTATTACTGCACCGATAAATTCTTTATCGATAATCATTTGCTCAATTCGTGGTGCATGAGGTTTTAATTCAGGTCGAGCAACTGAAATGGTTTTATTCATTTCGTTCAAAATGTGCAAACGACCACGGTTTGATTGTTGCAAAGCTTCTTTCAACACTTCAAAACTCAACCCTTTCACTTTAATATCCATCTGCGTTCCGCAAATACCTTTTGCAGTGCCAGTTACTTTAAAATCCATATCACCCAAATGGTCTTCATCACCTAAGATGTCAGAAAGGATTGCGTATTTTTTTCCATCAGGACTTGTAATCATACCCATTGCAATTCCCGAAACACCGCCACTAATAGCAATACCTGCATCCATCAAAGCCATGCTGCTGGCGCATGTTGTAGCCATTGATGACGAACCATTGCTTTCTAAAACTTCACTCACAATACGAATAGTGTAAGGACAATCTTCAGGCATCACCATTTCTAATGAACGTTTTGCCAAATTTCCATGACCAATTTCTCTTCTTCCTGGTCCACGATTTGGTTTGGTTTCGCCTGTTGAAAATGCTGGGAAATTATAGTGCAATAAGAATTTTGCAAAAGTTAAATCGTGTGCTTTATCCAACATTTGTTCGTCATCTTTTCCACCCAAAGTAACAGTAGCTAATGCTTGTGTTTCTCCTCTTGTGAAAATGGCAGAACCATGTGGTGAAGGTAATGCATCAATTTCCATCCAAAGCGGACGAATTTCATCTAATGCACGTCCATCAAGCCTTTGACGGTCATTTAAAATCATGGCACGAACCACATCATATTCTAAATCGCCAAAGTATTTTTTCAACAATGGTTTCATTTCAGGCGTTAATGTTTCGCCCATCGCTTCTTCAAATTCTTTTTTGATAGCTTTGAAACCTTCGCTACGAGCGGTTTTATCTAATTTTCCTTTTGCAACAGCTAATACTTTTGCTTCGCAATCAGTTTTAATTTTTGCTTTCAATTCTTCATTTTCAACTGGTGCAGGATATTCACGAGTAGCTTTTACGCCTACCATTTCTCTCAATTCCATTTGCGCTTTGCATTGCAATTTGATGGCTTCATGACCAATGCGAATAGCTTCAATCATTTCATCTTCGCTCACTTCTTTCATTTCGCCTTCAATCATCACAATGTTTTCCATCGAACCACCAATCAATAAATCGATGTCGGCTTTTTCTAAATCGCTACGGTTTGGATTTACTACAAATTTGCCATCAATACGACAAACTCTAACTTCGCTCATTGGTCCGTTGAACGGAATATTACTAACGCTCAAAGCTGCGCTGGCAGCTAATCCAGCTAATGTATCGGGCATGATTTCTTTATCGCCACTGATTAACCACACGTTTACTTGTGTATCGTATAAATAATCTTCAGGGAAAAGCGGACGCAATGTTCTGTCCACCAATCGGCTAATTAATATTTCATAATCATTCAATCTTGTTTCTCTACGTGGAAAGCTGCCAGGGATGCGACCAGTGGAATAAAATTTCTCCACATAATCAACTGATAAAGGGAAAAAATCTTGTCCTTCTTTTAAAGTAGTTGAACTTACTACTGTGGCTAAAATCATGCAATCGCCCATGCGAACAACTACACTGCCATCGGCTTGTTTGGCTAATTTGCCAGTTTCAATCGAAATGCTGCGACCATCGCCCATGTCGAATGTTTTTACGATTCCTTTTTGACTCATAAAATTTTTGTTTTGTTTTTAGTCGGGCTTCATCGTTAATAGTTGCTTCATCAGCGGCTGTTTAATCGAAGATAAAACTGTTATTTTTCAACTATTACCCGAACGGTTAATGTTTATAATGAAATTTGAAGTGGCGAAGTTACAACAACTCTTTCTATATTTCATGCACGAACATCAATAGGTTTTAAAACAATTATTGTTTGGCGTAACCAAGTTCTGAATTTCAAACCCAAGCACTTTTATATTTTCTCAACCCTCATTAGCAACGAAATAATTTATGGTTTGTCGGAATAAGCTTCCAGTGCAGCTTTCAGGCATTCCATCGCTTTTTGCAAATCTTGTTTGTTCAGTACATAAGCCAAGCGGACTTCATTTTTACCTAAGCCTTTCGTTGCATAAAATCCTGTGGCTGGTGCTAACATCACGGTCTGATTTTCGTGAGCAAAACTTTCCAATAACCATTGACAAAACTTGTCTGCATCATCAATTGGTAATCGGGCAATCGCATAAAATGCACCACCCGGATTCGGGCAATAAACACCCGGAATTTCATTCAGCATTTTCACCATCAAATCTCTTCGGTCAGTATATTCTTGCTTGATGCCATCAAAGTAATCAGCAGGTAAATCAACTGCAGCTTCACCTGCAATTTGTGCAAAGGATGGCGGACTTAATCGGGCTTGTGCAAATTTCATCGTTGCATCAAACAGTTCTTTATTTCGTGTAACAAATGCGCCAATCCTGCCACCACAAGCACTATAACGTTTACTGATGGTATCCATCACCACCACATTTTCTTCTACGCCTTTTAATTGCAAAGCCGAAAATGGTGTTGCGCCATCATAACAAAATTCACGATAGGCTTCATCGCTGAATAAAAACAAGTTGTGTTTTTTTACCAATGCCGCCAACATTTCCATTTCTTCTTGTGAATACAAATACCCAGTCGGGTTATTCGGATTGCAAATGATAATGGCTTTTGTTTTTGGTGTGATTAATTTTTCAAAATCAGCAATCGGCGGCAACGCAAATTTACTTTCGATATGTGCCGTAACAGGCACTATTTCTACATCGGCAGCAGTTGCAAAGCCATTGTAATTGGCATAAAATGGTTCAGGGATAATTACTTCATCGCCTGCATCGAGGCAAGCCATCATACCAAACAAAATCGCTTCACTCCCACCCGTGGTTACCATGATTTGATTGTAATCTAACTGAATATCAAACCTTGCATAATACTCTACCAACTTTTTTCTGTAGCTCTCAAACCCAGCACTGTGGCTGTATTCCAATACTTTGAAATCAGAATGACGAACAGCATCTAACACAGGCTTTGGTGTTTCAATATCAGGCTGACCAATATTTAAGTGATAAACTTTTGTTCCTCTTTTTTTTGCTGCTTCAGCATACGGAACTAATTTTCTAATCGGTGACGCAGGCATTATTTCGCCGCGGTGTGAAATTTTTGGCATGACGCAAAGGTAGAAAATGCAATTGCGCTTTTGCAATCATTTTTCAACAAACTGAGTGCGATATGTTATGAAATGGATTGCTACTATTCTATTGGCTGCTACACGAATCTATTTTGTTAATTCATCCACTATGGTTTTAGTTTTGTTTACCAATGCTTTATCGGTTCAAAGTAATTGAACTATCTTCGTGGCAGTTTTAAAAACATTGTATGGTAAAGCCAGTAAAAATTATTGAAGTAAAAAGTGAAATCGGGGCAGGCACACGTGGCGCAAGTTTGGGCGTTGATGCAATAAAAATTGCAGCGTTAGATTTCCGTAGCGATTATTTCAAAAAATATAATTCAGTTGAAATTCCCAACGAAAATAATTTACTGTTCGAAAGTCAAGGTAGCCCTTATGCTAAGCGCATTAAAGGCGTGTTGTCTATGGCTGAAAAATTAAGTGATGTAGTTTTTAAAACATTGAAGAAGAATGAATTTCCGATTGTATTAGCTGGCGACCACAGCTCGGGAGCAGCCACTGTGGCTGGTATTAAGATGGCTTATCCAAAATCACACATCGGCGTGATTTGGATTGATGCCCATGCCGATTTGCATTCGCCATTCACTTCACCATCAGGAAATATGCACGGGATGCCGCTTGCAGCCACTTTAGCCGAAGATAATTTGGAAAAACAAGTGAATAAACCCGATGCTGAAACGATTGATTATTGGAATAAATTAAAAAATCTGGGTGGTATCAATCCGAAAATTTCGCCACGAGATTTAGTGTTCGTTTGTTTGAGAGATTTTGAATCGCAAGAAGATTTTGTAATAAAAAGCAACAAAATAAAAGTGGTGCCTACCAACGAATTACGCCGCATGGGCACCGAAAGGGTGGGCAGAGATATTTTGGCTTATCTAAAACATTGCGATTACATCTACATCAGTTTTGATGTGGATAGCATGGATAGTAGCATCAGCAAAGGCACTGGCACCCCAGTAAGAAATGGGATGAATGAACGCGAAGCTGGTGATTTGATTGTGCGATTATTGCAAAGCGAAAAAATTTGTTGCTTCGAAATCACAGAAGTAAACCCAACATTAGACAAAGAAAATTTAATGGCTGAAAATGCCTTTGAAATTTTATTGAAAGCCACTAACGAAATTTTATCGGAATAAATTTCAACGGAAACTATTGTTATTATTTGTTAAAAATCGCCTTGCAATTGTTTTTAAAAATAACTTTGTAAAATGAATAAGTTCATTATCATTTTCACTCTTTTTTTGTCAACAAATATTTTGTTTGCACAAGATAATTCCACCAAGCATGTAGTTCAATTTAGCGGCATGGTGTTGAGTAGTGATAGTTTGGAAGTATTGCCTTATGCAGTTATCTACGACAAAAGCAATGGCATGGGTACTTACAGCAACTATGCAGGTTTCTTCACTTTTGCCGCAGCCGAAGGCGATAGCATCACTTTTAGTTATGTTGGTTTTAGAAAAAAATTATTTCGAATTCCATTTAACCTAAAAGAAGATAGATATAGCATTGTGCAATTATTATCTGAAGACACAGTAAACTTGCCTGTTACAGTCATTCGTCCTTATCCCCGACCAGAAGAATTTAAAAAAGCATTTTTAAATTTAAAAGTGCCAGATGATGATTTAGATAGAGCAGAAAAAAATTTAAAAAGAATGGCTAATGATGATTTGCGAATGTCAGTACCCGTTGATGGCAGGGAATCTGCGGCAACTTATTTAAGAAACTACGCCAGCTCTTATTATTACAAAGGACAAATTCCACCACAAAATATTTTCAATCCTTTGGCATGGGCTGAATTTTTTAAAGCATGGAAACGTGGCGATTTCAAGAAGAAACAATACTATTGATGAACACAACTCGAAGCAATAATTTATTTAGCACAGCTCAACAACATATTCCGGGCGGCGTCAACTCACCAGTAAGAGCATTTAAAAGTGTGGGCGGCAATCCGATATTCATGAAATCTGCTGCTGGTGCATATTTGACGGATGTGGATGGAAATAATTATGTTGATTTTATCAACTCGTGGGGACCAATGATTTTAGGCCATTGTCATCCCGAAGTAGTGGATGCGATGCAACAAAAAATGAAAGAAGCCATTTCATTTGGCGCACCAACAGAATTAGAAATTCAAATGGCAGCCTTGATAAAATCAATGGCACCGAATGTTGATTTGATTCGATTGGTGAGCAGCGGCACCGAAGCCTGCATGAGTGCATTGCGCTTGGCTCGTGGCTATACGGGCAAAAATAAATTCATCAAGTTTGAAGGTTGTTATCATGGTCATGCTGATGCTTTTTTGGTGAAAGCAGGAAGTGGTTTGGCAACATTTAATATTCAAACTGTACCCGGTGTAACAGGCGGTGTGAGCAATGATACACTTACTGCACCTTATAATAATTTGGAAGCTGTAAAGAAATTATTTGCCGAAAATCAAAATGAAATTGCTGCCATTATTTTAGAACCTGTTGCTGGCAACATGGGCTGCATATTGCCCGAAGATGGCTATGTAGAAGGCTTACGCAAATTGTGCGATGAGCACAAGGCTGTTTTGATTTTTGATGAAGTGATGACAGGATTTAGATTAGCAGAAGGTGGTGCACAAGAAAAATTAAAAGTAAATGCTGATTTAGTTTGCTATGGAAAAGTGATTGGCGGCGGAATGCCTGTGGGTGCATTTGGTGGTAAAAAAGAAATTATGGAATGCATTGCGCCTGTCGGAAAGGTTTATCAGGCAGGTACTTTGAGTGGCAATCCAGTGGCTGTGGCGGCAGGATTTGCAACTTTATCTATCTTGAAAAACAATCCGAAAATTTATACTGATTTAGAAGCAACGAGCAATATTTTAAAACAACAATTGCACGAAACCCTTGATGCTAAAGGCATTACACACACCATTAATCACATAGGTAGCATGATTAGCGTTCATTTTGGTGAACATAAAGTGATAGATTTTGAAACTGCTGCTGCTTGCGATATTGCACTATTCAACAAATTTTTCCATCACATGCTTAGCAAAGGAATTTATTTACCTCCTTCGGCTTATGAAAGTTGGTTCTTTAGTATTTCGTTAGGCGAAAAAGAAATTGAAAAAACGATGGATGCGGTTAAGAAATTTCAATAAAAACAAACTCTTTTTATTCCTTCCAAATATTCATTCGCTCTAAATGGATTTGTTTGCCATAAAATAATTGGGCAATATCTTCAAAAGCTTTGGTGAAATCTGAAACATAAAATTCGTGTTTGCCATTGCCTGATGGATTTAATAAATTTTGCGATTGCAATTTCTCTTTCACCGCCAAAGCCGTTATTTCAGTAGAGTCCAACACTTTCACTTCATGATGATAAAACTCTTCAATCGTATTTTTTAAAATCGGATAATGTGTACAAGCCAACACTAACACGTCAATTTTTCGCAATTCTTTGCTTCTTAAATATTCTTGAACTAATAGCTGACTGCCAGTGTGTTGACTAAATCCTTCTTCAATTAAATGAACTAACAATGGCGTTGCTAAAGATTGCACATCATCAACACCAACATTAGCTAATTTACTTTCATATACTTTTGAAGCAATTGTTCCTTTAGTAGCAATGATGCCAATTTTATTTTTTGCAAAATGTTCTTGTACGTAATTTACCATGGGGTCAATCACATCTACTAACAAAATTTTATTTCCAAATTGTTTTTTCAATAGCTCAAAAGCCGCAGCTGATGCTGTGTTACAGGCAACAACAACCATCTTACATTTTTTCTCTAACAAAAATTCAGTGATTCTTATGGCGTAATTTTTTACCGCTTCACTTGATTTATCACCATAAGGTAAGTGAATAGTATCGCCAAAATAGATGGTGTTTTCATGCGGCAACAATTGGCAAATTGCATTCGCAACCGTTAATCCGCCTACGCCCGAATCGAAAATACCAATAGGATTTGTTGAAGATAAATCTTGTTGCATAAAGCAAAAATAAAAAAGGGTTCATCATTTTACTGATGAACCCTTTAAATTATTTCAAAAAGAAATTATTTTTTCGGTGCAGTTCCCATTCCTTTTGATGTTGAAGGAATTGAAGTGCCTGGTGTACCATTTTGAATGGTTGGAGCAGTGATGTTTAATTTCTTTTTCACCAAATCCATCATATTGTCGCCATCAGGTGTGTACAAAAATCCGCCAGCACTGGTGTCAAATACATAAGAGAAGCCATTTTCTTTAGCTACGTCTTTAATAGCAGTTTCCGCTTTTTTCAAAATTGGGTTGTATAATTCTTCTTTTTTTGCAGCAATTTTTTCTTGTGCTGTTTGTTGAAAATCTTGAATCAACTGATATTTCTGTTGAATTTCTTTCTGTTTCACATCTTTCACTGCGTCAGTCATCAATTTTTCTTTTGCTTGATAATCTTGTTGCATTTTTTGAAATTCATCTTGCATACTTTTAAATTGGTCTTCCATCGATTTTTGATAAGCTTGCAATTGTTCATCAGCGTCTTTCATGCCTGGCATCATTTGCACCAATTCAACTGAATTGATATGACCAAATTTAGGTGCTTGAGCAAAAGATTTTCCAGCGAATAATGCAGCGATTACTACTGCTACTAAAAAGATACGTTTCATTTTTGTTGTTTATTATTATTTGTTTGTTTTTTAAAAATTGAGCGGCAAATGTAGTTGAAAAATTGAAATTATTTTGTGGGATTATTGCCTGGTTTATATCCCATGTCCTTTAAAATGTCGTTGCTTTTATCTAAAGCTGGATTGGTATACAATAAAGCACTTCCGCCTGCTGATTTATCGAATACTAAATCTAAACTTTTGGATTGTGCCAATTTTTGAATGGCATCATAAATTTTATCTTGAATTGGTTTTACTAATTCCTGGCGTTTTTTAAACAAGTCGCCATCGTAGCCAAAACGCTGTTTCTGCAAGTCTTTCACGGCTTTTTCTTTGTCAACAATTTCTTGTTCACGTTTCTTTTTCATTTCATCCGAAAGCAAAACTTGTTCAGCTTGATAATCTTTATACATTTGGTCAATCTCTTTGTATTTGGCTTCAATTTCTTTTTGCCAACCTGCCGAAATATCATCTAATTGTTTTTGCGCTTTGGTGTAATCGGGCACATTATCTAAAATGTATTTAGTATCCACATAAGCATACTTTTGAGCAAATGCTCCCGTGCTAAAAAGCACCACTACTAAAATTGAAAATAGTTTTTTCATGATTATTTTGATTTTGTTGTTGTTTAAATTATTTTAAAAAATTCATCTGCATTTACTAATGATTAATTTTATTCAGGCTCAAAACCTAAGATGATACTGAATTTGCCAGCATCAGATAATTTTGTACCTGGATTTGAAATGCCCAACTGCGAGCCAACATTGTCAAAGCGTATGCCATAATCAACCCCAAGCAATCCGAACATCGGCAAGAACACTCTTAAACCAATACCTGCTGAACGATTCAATTGAAATGGGTCATAATTTTTTATTGAACCCCAAGCATTTGCGCCCTCTAAAAATGCTAAGGCAAAAATTGTACTCGATGGATTTAACGAAATTGGATAACGTAATTCCATAGTATATTTATTAAAAAATGCAGCATTGGTGGTTGGTGTAAACACATCATAACCACGTAAGGCAATGATTTCAACACCATACTGACGATAGCCAGTAATACCATCACCACCCACTTGAAATCTATCAAACGGCGATGCGCCAGTTTTCGAGCTGTAACTTCCCAAAAATCCGAATTTAGCAGCGGCACGTAAAACCAATTTCTTTGAGTGTTCCAAAGGCGTAAACCATTCACTTGTAAAACGCCAACGATGAAATTCAACATACTGATATTTTTGTTCAATACTTGCATCAGCATAATTCAACCCGTTGAATAAAGAATATGGTAAGGTTGCTTTTACATTCAATGAAATTTTTGAACCACTTTGTGGATACAATGGTTGATTCAATGAAGTTCGAGCAACTGTTTCATCCAAGCAAAATACATTGGCAGTACCATTTGCAATCGGAATCAACGCTGTGTTTTGATTTTGTAAAACATAGTTTTCAATATCAAAACCATTAATTAAAGTGAAGTAATCATCAGGAAATTTCAATCGTTTTCCAATACTTACCGTTACACCATTTGTTGATTGGCGGCTTGGCAAACTATTGTAAGTGGTGTTGAAAATGGTTTTGAAAAAAGCAACAGAAAGCGATGTTGGTCGTTTTCCACCCAACCAAGGCTCGGTAAATGAAGCTGTGGCTGATTGATAATATTTGCCACTGCTTTGAATTCGCAAACCTAATTTTTGTCCATCGCCACTTGGCACTGGATTCCAAGCCGAGCCTTTGAAAAAATTATGGGTAGAGAAATTGGTAAAGTTAACTCCCAAAGTTCCTACCAATCCTGTAGTTGCGCCACCATAGCCAGCTTGCAACTCTAATTGGTCAGAGCTTTTTTCTTCTAAATTATATTCAATATCCACCGTTCCATCTTCAGGATGTGGAATTGGTGTGATGCCAATTTTTTCTTGATTAAAATATCCCAATGTTGAAATTTCACGTTGCGTTCTAATAATATCGCTACGGCTAAATTTTTGCCCAGGCACAGTTCTTAATTCACGACGAATAACATACTCTTTTGTTTTGTCGTTGCCTTTAATAATCACTTTGTTGATGGTGGCTTGTTTGCCTTCATAAATTCTGATTTCCATATCAATAGAATCCTTTTCCACAGCCACTTCTACGGGTGTTACTTGAAAAAACAAATAGCCGTCATCCATGTAAAGCGAACTTACATCAGTGCTACTGGCATTCATATTTAATCGTGAATCTAAATCAGTTCGATTATAAATATCGCCACGTTTAATCCCCAAAACACTTTCTAATTCTTTGTCGGTATATTTTGTATTGCCTTTCCAAAAAATATTTCGATAGTGATATTTTGTTCCTTCATCCATTTTTATTTTGATGATTAAATTGCCATCAGCATTTTTATACATCGTATCTGAAGCAACTTGAGCATCACGAAAACCTTTGCTGTTATAGTATTCAATCAGTTTTTGTTTATCGCCTTCGTAATCTTCTTTGCGATATTTTGATGAAACAAAAATATTCATTCTGAATTTTTGTGCCAATTCATCACGTAATTGTTGCAAAGTAAGTTGATGTAAATTGCTGAAAAATTTTGCTGGTGAAGTATGTGTAATTGTATATAAATCAGATTTTTCAATGGGTCTGAATCGTTTTCTCACTTTCGTATCTTTCATCAAGCCTCTTAGTTTTACAGCCGAAGCATTGTTGTTGCCTGTAAAAAAAATGTCTTCAATTTTTTGTTTTCTTCCTTTTTCAATCACAAACAAAATATTCACCGCATTGCGACTCGAAGTATCTTTTTTCTCCAAACAGTTTACTGTGATTCCGTTATAACCTTTTTCGTAATAATAATCTTTGATAGATTGCATGCCATTCACTTTCAAGTTTTCGGTCAAAACTTTTCCTTTGATGAGTTGCAATTTTTTATTCAAATCTTCTGCATCACCTTTGCTAACGCCTCTGTAAGTCCATTTGCCCAATCTAGGTCGTTCAGTTAAAACAAAATCTAAAAAAATAGTGCTGCCCACTGTATTAGTGATATTTACTTTGATGTTGGCAAACAAACCTTGCTTCCACAAAGCCTGAATCGCTTTACCAATCTCATCTCCAGGGATTGAAATTTTTTGACCAACTACTAAACCTGTGTAAGTTTTTAAAATGTCTTGGTCTAAATATTGTGTGCCGCTGATGGTAACACCGCCCAAATCGTACTGCTGTGGCGTATTTAAGCCAATGGAATCAATGCTTTGAGCATTTGAAAAATTAATTGAAAATAAAATCAGTGATACTATTGTTGCTAATGTTTTTATAAATTTCACCTGTATAGTTGGTTGCTTGCTGGTTTCGTAAATGTTGTTTCTCAAACTAAAAAAAATAAAAATTATTGTGTTTGTTCGGCTGCAATTTGTTCACTTGTTTTTCCGAATCGTCTTTCACGATTTTGAAAATCATAAATCGCATCAGCCAAATGCGGTTTTCTAAAATCGGGCCACAAAACATCTGTAAAATAAAATTCGGCATAAGCCAATTGCCACAATAAATAATTGCTCAACCGATGTTCGCCGCTAGTTCTTATCATCAATTCAGGGTTTGGAAATGGAGCTGTATTTAAATGTTTGGAAATTAAATCGGGCGTAATTTCTTCTTCTTTTATTTTATTATTTTTAAAATCTAAAGCGATTTGTTTGGTAGCTTCTGTGATTTCCCAATAACTGCTGTAACTCAATGCCAATATCAGGTTCAGCCTTTTATTGGTTTTGGTTTTTTCCATCGTATCATGCAATTCATCATAACATTTTGCTGGTAATGATTTTAAATTGCCGATGGCATGCAATCGGATTCCGTTTTTATTAAAGGTATCAATTTCACCTTTTAAAGTAGTTATCAGCAAGCTCATCAAAAAATCAACTTCTTCTTTTGGTCTGCTCCAATTTTCGGTGCTGAAAGCGTAAAGCGTCAGATTTTTCACACCCAACTCAACACATCCTTCCGTAATGTCACGAACTGATTTAACGCCATTTTCATGCCCGAAAACTCTTAAATGACCTTGTTGCTTTGCCCATCTACCATTGCCATCCATGATGATGGCTATGTGTTTTGGCAAGCGGTTTAAGTCAATATTTTTTTTCCAATCGGTCATTTCTATTGCATAAAAATTGAGGCGACAAAATACAAACATTTGTGCAATTCGTTTTCATCTGCGGCAATCATTTCTAAAATGAATGTGAATGATGCCATGAAATTTTTACGGTTTCATTCCACTCACTTTTATAATTGTATTATTTTTGGCATCGAAAATGCAAGGTAGCTTGCAACCATTTTCAATAATTTCTCATCAATCAATTTATATCAAATCAAAATAAAAAAATGAAAAAAGTATTTTTAGCCGTTGCGTTTATCAGTATTTCAATGAGCAGTTTTGCTCAAAAAATAAAAGTAAACAGCGCATGGAATTATTTAAAGTATGAAGAATACGACAAAGCAAAATCGGCAATTGATGATGCCACTTTAGATGAATCATCAAAAGATATGTGGAAGACTTGGTACTATCGTGGTTTGATTTACAAAGCCATTCACGAAAAAAACAAAGAAAAAGAATTGAATGCACCAAATGCTTTGGCAACAGCCACTCAAGCGTTTCAAAAAAGCTTGGATATTGACCCAAAACATGATTATGCAGAGGATTTAACACAAAAATATTTTCCGCAAATCATGCAAGAATATGGTGATTCGGCTTTTGCAAATTACAACAACAAAAACTATGCAAGTGCATATGAAAATTTTAAACATCGCATGGATGTTTACAACACGATGAGCAAGTTTGTAAAATTGCCGATTGACACTGGCGCAATTTATAATGAAGCCATCATGGCTGATAAAGCTGGCAAAATGGATGCTGCTCTCCCACTCTATCAACAAGCTGCTGATATGGGTTACAAAGATGCATTTGCACCTTTGGCAAGAAATTATTGCATCGCAAAAGATACCGCAAAAGCAATTGCAACTTTAGAAAAAGGGACTAACATCGCCAAAAATGATGCGGATATTTTAAAAGCGTACATCAACATTTTATACTCAAACAGAAAATATGAAATGGCGATTGCGAAAGTGAATGATGTGATTAAATTGGAACCGAACAACGAAATTTTGTTTGTTTTTTTAGGTCAAATTTATGACATCATGGGCAAGCCAACTGAATCGGCAGCGCAATATGACAAAGCTTTTAAAATCAACCCAAATAATTTTGAAGTGTTGAAAGCAATTGGTGTAAATATTTTTAATCAGGCTGTAATAGTGAATAAACAAGCGAATGAAGTACCTGCTGAAAAGCAAGCGGAGTATGATAATTTGATTAAAAAACGAAATGAAATCTTAGAACGAGCTTTAACTTATTTAGAAAAAGCCTACAAAATAAATCCTGATGATGAGGAATTAAAAACACCTTATAACAAAACCAAAACACTGTTAAAAAAATAATTCAAAGAGGCTGTAAGAAATTACAGCCTTCTTTTTTTAGTTAGATTAAAGCGATAACTATATTTGTCGTTCACAAAAAATATTTTCAAATGAAACGTGATACCGCCATTTTTAATTTAATCGAAAAAGAATTACATCGTCAACGCGAAGGATTGGAATTGATTGCTTCCGAAAATTTCACATCACAACAAGTGATGGATGCCATGGGAAGCTGCTTGACAAATAAATACGCCGAAGGTTATCCAGGTAAAAGATATTATGGTGGTTGTGAAGTGGTTGACCAAGTAGAACAATTAGCCATTGACCGATTGAAAGAATTATTTGGTGCTGAATATGCCAATGTGCAGCCCCATAGCGGTGCACAAGCCAATGCAGCCTTGATGAGTTGCATCATCAAACCCGGCGATAAAATTTTAGGATTGGATTTGAATCATGGCGGACACTTGACGCATGGCTCTCCTGTGAACTTTTCGGGTAAATTGTATCAAACAAGTTTCTATGGTGTTGAAAAAGAAACTGGCAGAATTGATTTGAATAAAGTGGAAGAAACGGCGATGAGAGAAAAACCAAAATTAATTATCACTGGCGCATCGGCATACAGCCGCGATTGGGATTTCAAACGTTTCCGTGAAATTGCTGATAAAGTTGGCGCATTGCTCATGGCTGATATTGCACATCCTGCGGCATTGATTGCAAAAGGATTTTTGACTTCGCCAATTCAACATTGTCATTTTGTAACATCAACTACACACAAAACTTTAAGAGGACCAAGAGGCGGTGTGATTATGATGGGTAAAGATTTTGAAAATCCATTTGGTTTAACAACGCCGAAAGGTGAAGTGCGAATGATGAGCGCAATCATTGATAGTGCTGTGTTTCCTGGTACGCAAGGTGGCCCGTTAGAACATGTGATTGCAGGAAAAGCAATTGCTTTTGGCGAATGTTTGACGGATGAATTTACAGAATATTGCCGCCAAATTATTGCCAACGCACAAGCACTTTCAAAATGTTTTATGGCGAAAGATTACAACATCATTAGTGGTGGTACCGACAATCATTTAATGTTGATTGATTTGCGAAATAAAAACATCAGCGGCAAAAAAAGCAGAAGTGGCTTTGCAAAAGGCTGACATCACTACCAATAAAAACATGGTGCCGTTTGATGATAAAACTGCTTTCGTTACAAGTGGCGTCCGTATTGGTGTTCCAGCCATTACAACAAGAAGTTTGAAAGAAAACGATATGCAATTCATTGCTGATTGCATTGATAAAGTCATTATGAATTCAGAAAATGAAAGTGTTTTATTAGCTGTAAAAAATGAAGTGAATAATTACATGAAAAGTTTCAAATTATACGAATAAATTTTTGGTAAAAATTCAGAGGTGGTCACAATTTGTGACCACCTCGAAAGCTTGAAACATCAATAAAATCAACTGTTTCAAAATAGGTGGTCACAATTTGTGACCACCTCCACAAAAAAATAAAAGTAAAATTATGAGTAAAAACCTAAGCATCATTCCAATTGAAAAAGCTAATAGAGCTATCATTTTATTGAGAGGTGAAAAGGTGATGTTGGATACTGATTTAGCAATACTTTATGGCATTGATACTAAAATTTTGAATCAAGCTGTGAAAAGAAATTTGGAGCGATTTCCAAATGAATTTATGTTTCAGATTAATCAAAAAGAAAAAAAAATAATTGTTGAGACTTGTGAGCATTTACAATTTTTAAAATTCTCACCTTATCTGCCTTACGCTTTTACTGAACATGGAGCTGTGATGTTATCAAGCGTTTTAAAATCGTCAACGGCAGTGAAAGCCAGTATACAAGTGGTGAAAGCATTTGTGCAACTTCGTGAAATAATATATACGCATAAAGATTTAGCAAAAAAATTAGAGGAAATGGAAGGCAAATACGACAAACAATTTCGTGTGGTGTTTGATGCGATTCGACAATTGATGAATCCTGTTGAGCCAGCAGAAAAAAGAAAACCGATTGGATATAAATATGAGCCGAAAGCGAAAGTAAAAACTAAACTCTAAAAAAGCAAAAATTTAGGGTATCGCATTTTACGATGCCTTAAAACGAAGAACTGATGTAGCTTTTTGAAAACTTATAAATTCGATTTTTTAATTTTAAAAGGGGTTCGTATTATTACTAACACAAAAATAATAATGGAAATAATAATCAAGTTTAATGTAGATGGATTAACTAATGAAGAAGTAAAAACCCTTCTTGCATGTAAGAATTTCAAAACTTCAATTTCACCAAATGAAATAAAGCAAACTCATACTCATCAATATTTCATAAGTGTTAAAAATGACAGTCCGAATTTCACTAAATCAATTCTGCAAGAGTTTTATTGTGCTTTGAAAAATATGGATGGCAAAAAATTTAACGATTCAACAATTGAAGAAGTGAAAAACAAAATCATTTTTAAAAATACGCCTGATAGTTTTATTATTCAAGCGAACAAAAACTTGTAACATCCTAAAATTATTGAACGCATATAGACTTTAAATAAAAAATCATGACCGAAACCAATCATAAATTTTGTCGTAATTGTGGTAACGAATTAAAGCCCAATGCTATTGCTTGTTTGAGTTGTGGTGTTCCACCAACGAAAGGAAATCAACATTGCCCAAGTTGCGCCGCTTCAACAAATCCAGAAGCAATAATTTGTGTGAAATGTGGTGAAAGTTTACTGCACGAAACAGCATCTGTTGAAAATCCGATAAGCATAAAAAAATACAAAAGTTTACCTTATGCTAATTTCCCAATCATCTTGATTTGTTTTATGTTCACATTTGCTTTTGTGAAATGTGGTAATAATAATATGAAGTTAATGGAGTTTAGCGGTTATCAATTAGTTACTGGAATAGAATTAAATCACCCAGATTTTTCTAATCAAGACAAGTTTAGCCCATTTGAAACTCAAGAAACTTTAAGAAGGCAACTAATGGATGAATCAAGTCCTTCTGATAACACCATAAATAAGATTCCCCCCCAAGAAGAACTCATTGCTTGTATTTTAATTGCATTAATTGGAATCTTACTTTTCTTTTTTGATAGGTCAAGAAACTATTTAAGCCCATTGATATTATCTTCATTAGGAGTCTTGCTACTTTTCATATGGAAGATGAGAATTGATGAAAGGATGACAAGCAATAGTTCGATTATTTCATTAGGATATGGAATCGGTTATTGGCTTTCATTGTTGGTATTCGGGGTTGGGGCATTGATTCATTTTTATTTTTTAAAAACATTTATTGGAAAAGAAGAATTGAGGGGGAACATTTCTAAATTTCTAAAAGCAATAAAAATAATAGTGCCTTTAATTTTAGTTGTTTTTACGGTTTGGTGGTATTTCATTAGGGACAATCCATATCATGATGGGGAAAAAGCAGCAACTTTAGAAATGGAGTTTGATGAAATTTATAACAATGAGAGATTATTGTTAATTAAACCAATTCTAACTAAACTTGAACAAGGGCAATACCAATCCGAGAATGAAGTTACTAACGACATGAATGAAGCTGTTAGTAGCATTTACAAGAAATACAAAGATTCTGATTATCTCAATTACTTTGGTAGAAAGAAAAAAGTTTATGAAAATGATGAACAGAATTTGAAAATCCTTAAAGATACTTGGAGGAAGAAATTAAATGAGAGTTCTGCCTCACAGAATGAAGAGCTAAATGATGTACTCAAAAAGATAGAACAAAAAAAGAGTGAATTATCAAACAGAAATAATCAGTCTTATTTATCTCAAGGTTCTGCTGATGCGATTGCTGCAAGTGAAGGAGATAGACAAGCAATCGTGCAAAAAAGAAATTCAGATGACAATCAGAATTTTAAAAATAAGTTTGTCGTAATTTTAAACAATTACTATAACCAATTAAGCGGCAGAAATTTAAACCCAAATTATTATTTCGCTGAAAATATTACCCAATATTATACAAAGTACAATATCACTCCCCAAGACATAAGTTCAGAACTAAAATCCTATTACAAAGAATTTTCTGATGCATCATTTGAAATATTGCCAAATACCATAGTTGTGGTTGAAGACATTAGCAGAATTACTTACAC
The DNA here is from genome assembly GCA_903857255.1 of uncultured bacterium. Taxonomy (GTDB): domain Bacteria; phylum Bacteroidota; class Bacteroidia; order Chitinophagales; family CAIODY01; genus CAIODY01. The sequence continues at coordinate 37,631 of CAIODY010000021.1, read as the reverse complement.
AGGTGAATTCAGATGTTATCGTAATTCACTAAAGAAATATCAATCATGTTATGTAACGGCTCAAGTTGAATTTAATCAAAACGATAAAATCGTTTCGATGAAAGAAATAAAAGTTGAAAATTTGAAATTTTCTGAATCAAAGTAAGCGTTCTATTAAAATCAACAAAATGAAAACCATCAAAAAAATATTAGTTGCTAATCGTGGTGAAATTGCAATTCGTGTAATGCGAACTGCAAAAGAAATGGGAATTAAAACAGTAGCCGTTTTTTCCGAAGCCGATAGAAATGCATTGCATGTTAGATATGCTGATGAAGCGGTTTGCATTGGTGCACCTCCAAGCAATCAATCTTATTTATTAGGAGATAAAATTATTGCGGTTGCCAAAAGTTTGAATGTTGACGCTATACATCCAGGATATGGTTTTTTAAGTGAAAATGCTGGATTTTCGAAGGCTGTGAAAGATGCAGGAATGATTTTCATCGGCCCTTCGGCTGAATCAATTAATTCAATGGGGAGTAAAATTGCGGCAAAAGAAACTGCAAAAAAATACAATGTTCCATTGGTACCAGGTACTGAAAATGCAGTATTGACAAGCGCTGAAGCATTGAAAGTTGCCAAAGAAATTGGATTCCCAATTTTGATTAAAGCAAGTGCAGGCGGCGGTGGTAAAGGCATGAGAGCGGTTTACAAAGAAGAAGAATTGGTAGAGCAATATGAAATGGCAAAGAGTGAAGCAAAAAATTCATTTGGTGATGATGCGGTGATGATTGAAAAATATGTAACCGCTCCACGACATATTGAAATTCAGGTTTTGTGTGATAATCATGGTAATGGCGTTTATCTTTTTGAAAGAGAATGTAGTATTCAGCGCCGACATCAGAAATTGGTGGAAGAAGCTCCATCAGCTTGTTTAACGCCAGCCATCAGAAAAGAAATGGGAGAATGCGCTGTTAGATTAGCTTTGTCAAGTAATTATAGTGGTGCTGGTACAGTTGAGTTTTTAGTGGATGACAAATTGAATTTTTATTTCTTAGAAATGAATACCCGTTTGCAGGTGGAGCATCCGGTTTCAGAAATTATTTGCGATAAAGATTTAGTGGCTGAGCAAATAAAAGTGGCAATGGATTTACCGCTTTCATTTAAACAAGAAGATTTAAAAATTAATGGACATAGCATTGAACTTCGTGTTTGTGCCGAAGACCCGATGAATAATTTCTTGCCAGATATTGGTAAACTAGTTCGTTATGAAAAGCCAAATGGAACTGGTGTTCGTGTTGATGATGCTTATGAAGAAGGAATGGAAATTCCGATTTATTATGACCCAATGATTGCTAAATTAATTGTGCATGCACCAACTCGTGATGAAGCCATTGACAGGCTTTGCAGAGCAATTGATGAATACAAAATCACAGGCATTCAAACCACTTTACAATTTGGAAAATGGGTGGTGCAGCATGAAGATTTTAGAAAAGGAAATCTAACAACACACTTCATCGATAAAAATTTCAAACCCGAATATTTAAAAACCGAAACGGCCGAAGAAGCCAATATAGCAGCTTTGGTGGCAGCCCAATTTTTTGAAACAAAAACTGCTTCAACAAAAAACAACCCAGCAACTGTTGTAGAAAGCGTTTCTAAAAATGAATGGAGAAAGAGAAGGGAAATGAGATAATTGTCCTTTCAAATTTGCAGCCGATGGTGTTAGTAGTATTCCAATACAATTGCGTTTATTAAGAGTTTCTTCTTGACAATACGCTACTTTTACTCATAAATTTTAGCAAAATAATATTACCCAATCAGATTAGTCATTCAACTTTTCCTAACTTATATTTGCCCAACAAAATAAATTATGCTCAAGTTAGTTGATAACGAATATCAAATTGGGAAAGTATCTGTCAATGAATTGACAAAAACTTACGGTTTGCCACTTTATGTGTATGATACCGCTGTGATGAAATCGCAATACGATAAATTGAAAAAGGCATTTTCAAATTGCGATGTGCATATCAATTTTGCTTGCAAGGCATTGAATAATATCAATGTGTTGAAATTTTTCAAAACAATTGGCGCTGGTTTAGATACCGTTTCTATTCAGGAAGTAATGTTGGGATTAAAAGCAGGCTTTAAGCCTGACCAAATTATTTATACGCCAAATTGTGTTTCGATGCACGAAATTGGTATTGCTGCTGAAATGGGTGTGAAAATAAATATTGACAACACGTCAATTTTAGAACAATTTGGGCATGAATACGGCAATAAAATTCCTGTTTGTTTGCGTATCAATCCGCACATTATGGCTGGTGGAAACATCAATATATCTACTGGGCATATTGATTCTAAATTTGGCATTTCCATTCATCAAATGCGCCATGTAGAAAGGATTGTAGAAACTACTAAAATAAAAATCAACGGCATTCACATGCACACAGGTTCGGATATTTTAGATGTAGATGTTTTTCTTCGGGCAGCTGATATTTTATTTGAAACAGCACAACGATTTCCAAAATTAGAATTCATTGATTTTGGTAGTGGTTTTAAAGTAGCTTATAAACCCGAAGATTATTCTACCAACATTGAAGAATTAGGAAAAAAACTGACCGAACGATTTAAAGAGTTTTGCAGAAATTATGGTCGTGAATTAGCATTGCATTTTGAACCAGGCAAATATTTAGTGAGCGAAGCTGGTACTTTTTTAGTAAAAGTAAATGTGCTGAAACAAACTACTGCTACGGTTTTTGTGGGTGTTGATTCGGGTATGAATCATTTAATTCGACCTATGTTGTACAACGCTTATCATCACATCATTAATACAACAAACCCAAAAGGAACACCACGAATTTATACTGTGGTGGGTTACATTTGCGAAACAGATACTTTTGCTTGGGACAGAAAAATTAGCGATGTAAGCGAAGGCGATGTATTAGCATTTCAAAATGCTGGTGCTTATGGTTTTGCTATGGCATCTAATTATAATTCACGTTTCCGACCTGCCGAAGTATTGATTCACAAAGGCAAACATCATTTAATTCGCCAACGCGAAACGATGGACGACATTTTAAAAAATCAGATAGAGGTTGAGTTGTAAAAGAACTTTCTATCGCATTACATTTGCAACTTCAATTTTTGAAAACCTTTTTTAATGATTGATGTTTTGCTCACAATAATTTCCTACTCAAAATGATTCTACATTTAAAAAAAAATATTTCCGAATTACAAGTTAAACAAGTTGCCGAAATACACGAAGGTGTGATGTTTTATGATGCTAAGCGTTGGGTAGTAGTTACTTCTTCTTCCATAAAAAAACCACTGAAAGAAACCCAAGAATTTATTGAAGAATTTATTGAAACCGAAACTGATATTCAGTTGGCTGGTAAAAAATATTTAACCGAAACTCGTTCAGTAAAATGGGGCAACATCGAAATTGGTGGCAACAGTAATAATACTGTGATGATGGCTGGTCCGTGTGCTGTTGAATCTGAATCGCAAATTATGGAATCGGCTGAATTTATTGCATCAATGGGCATTAAAACCTTTCGAGCAGGTGCATTTAAGCCTCGTACATCGCCCTATACTTTTCAAGGATTGGGCATGCAAGGATTAGAATTGTTAGATAAAGTGCGAAGCAGATTTGGTTTAAGCATTATTACCGAAGTAAAAAATTTAAGTCATGCACAACAAGTGTTAGATGTGGCTGATATTATTCAAATTGGTGCAAAAGCTATGTACGATGTTAGTGTATTAGAATTGTGTGGCGCAAGCAAAAAACCAGTATTGATTAAACGTGGCTTTGGTACTACCTTACAAGAGTTTGTACAAGCAGCCGAATTTGTTTTATGCAAAGGCAACCCTAATGTAATACTTTGCGAACGTGGCATCAGAACGTTTGAAACTAAAACACGTTTCACTTTCGATTTGTGTGGTGCAGCTTATTTAAAACACTATACAAATTTACCTGTAGTGCTTGACCCAAGCCATGCGATGGGTTATAGTTATGGTGTGCCCGATTTAGCAAAAGCATCTATGGCTTTTGGTTGCGATGGTATTTTAATTGAAGTGCATCCAACACCTTCCAAAGCAAAAAGCGATGCATCGCAACAATTAGATTTTCCAACATTCACCAAGTTAATGGGCGATTTAAAAACCATTGGTGGTGCTGTTGGCAAGCAATTGGTTTAAAAATTTCTCTTTGTATTTCAACGCTTCGTTATAACCAGCTTCAAAAATTTTATCAGCATCTTCCGTATCGAACATTTTGTAATGATTCAAATCGGGTTCGATAAAAATATCACAATGTTTTGCTTGCTCATACACCTGATGTGCAATGGACAAATGAAAACAATGCTCTAACAAATGAATTTTGCTACTCAACACATTTTGCTGATTCAGTTTATTCACATGATGCCCAATAATAAAATCGCAGGTAGGTTTTAAAATTTCAGCGTTTAAATTATTTAGCAACCCACCATCAACAAATTTATCATTATTGATTTCAATTGGTTTGAAAATAACAGGAATGGCTGCCGAAGCCATGATAGCGTTGTGAAGATTTCCATTTTCAAATACTACACTTTCTCCTTTTTGCAAATCAGTAGCAGTGATAAACAATTTTTTTTGTAGCAATTCAAATTGATTGTGCGGAATATTTTTTTGAAGAATTTTTAGTAACGGCTCTAATGAAAAAAAGCCATCGGCTTTCCACAATATATTTTTGATACGCAAGTATGAATTTTCTTTTAAGATTTTCAGAATGTCATTAGGCAAAAAACCTGCTGCATAAAATGCACCAGCAATACTTCCAGCACTTACGCCTGATATGGAATCAATGCTGATTTTCAATTCATCTAACAATTGCAACAAACCCAAATGTGCAAAACCTCGAGCACCACCGCCACTTAGCACTAATCCAACTTTTTTCATTCTAACATATTTATCGAACAAATCTAAACTAAAAAATGGAGTGAATTAACTATGAATCTAAGTGTTTTTACGAATTGGTGCTATTTTGAAATTATAGACTTTTGCTTGGTATAAAGAAACCATGAATCAAAAAAATAGATTTTCAAAAATGAAAACGATTAAAATATTTATCAGCATTGCATGTTTGTTGATTATTGCCAAAACAAATCATGCACAAAATGTGGGGATTGGGACTACCACTCCAAATGCTTCAGCCAAGCTCGAATTGAGTGACCCCAACAGAGGATTTTTACCACCACGAGTTGCATTAACTTCTACTTCAAATATTTCAACACCTGTAGCATCACCTGTTGCTGGTTTGATGGTTTATAATACTGCCACAGCAGGAAGTGGTGCCACGGCTGTAACACCCAGTTATTATTATAGCGATGGCACACAATGGATACGCATGATTGCAGCCACCTATACCAATACATTAACTTCATCAGGTAATACCTTAACATCAACAGCTAATGGTGTGGCAGCCACAGCATCTGCTGTGAATAGTGTAAGCAATATTTCATCTGCCAATACTTTAAGCACTACAGTAAATGGTGTTACAGGCGCAACGGTGAATATAATTAATACAAATGCAACAAGTTTAAGTGGTACTAATTTAACAACCACCGTAAATGGTGTGGCAGCAACTGCATTAGATTTAACACCAGCTATTACTTCAACTGCATGGAGTCTGACAGGCAACAGTGGCACCACTACTGGAACAAATTTTATTGGCACAACTGATAATATTGATTTCAGAATAAAAAGAAATAGCGTCAATGCTGGTTTGCTGGGAGCAACAAATACAGCTTTAGGTGTAAACGCTGGTAATATTTCAAGCATCAGTGGCTCAAGTAATGCTGCTTTCGGTAATGCTGCTTTAAATTCAATCACAACTGGTAATTCGAATGTTGCAATTGGTGTAAAATCATTATATAGCTTAACCACTACCTCAAACGCAGTAGCAGTAGGCGATTCAACATTGTACAGCAATTCGACTGGCAATCAAAATACAGCCATTGGTTCAAAAACTTTATTCACCAATACATCTGGAAGTTATAATACTGGCGTTGGTTCGAAAAGTTTATATGCTAATACATCAGGAACTGGAAATACAGCAATGGGGGTAAATGCTTTATATACAAACGGTTCGGGCGGCTCTAATACCTCTATAGGTTATAATTCGATGTATTACAACACGACAGGTGGAAAGAATACTGCATTAGGTTATTATTCATTATTTAAAAATACTTCGAGCAGCAATAATACAACGATAGGCTATCAAGCCATGTATAATTCAACAACAGGGTATTCCAACGTTGCTATTGGTACAAATGCTTTTTATAATAATACTACTGGCGCAAACATGGTAGCTGTGGGCGATAGCGCATTATATTCGCAAACAAGTGGCTGTTCTGCTAATACTGCCATTGGTAGTAAATCAATATTCTCCAATACTTCTGGAAATTATAACTCTGGCTTAGGTTTTAAATCTCTTTATACCAATACTTCTGGTTCGCAAAATACTGCATTGGGCTATATGTCGGGCTATTCCAACACCACAGGCGCAGGTGGTACAGCAACTGGTTACAACGCTTTGTATTCCAACACAACAGGAGGTTATAATTCAGCATTTGGAAATCAAGCCATGCAAAGTAATACTACTGGTTCGCAAAATGTGGGCATTGGCACTTGGGCTTTATCATCAAACACAACTGGCGACAACAACACAGCCGTTGGTGGTTCGGCATTGACAAGCAATACAACTGGAACACAAAATGTGGCTATTGGGCAATCAGCATTATCATCCAACACCACAGCAAGTAATAACGTAGCCATTGGACAGTCTGCATTAGGCAGTAATACAACTGGTTCACAAAATGCAGCCATAGGTCAATCTGCATTAGGTAGCAACACAACTGGTAGCAATAACATGGCGATGGGGCAATCTGCATTGGGTTTAAACACTACGGGTTCAAGCAATGTGGCTATTGGTCAGTCTGCATTAGCTGCAAATACCACAGGCGCAAGCAACGTAACGGTTGGTGGACAATCACAACAAAAAACTACAACAGGCAGTTACAATACCAATCTAGGTGGCTTAGGCTTAGGTAATAATACTACAGGCAGTAATAATACATCAATGGGTTACCAAGCACTTTATAACGCCACAACCGGGAGCAATAAAACTGCAATGGGTTATCAAGCAGGTATGAGCGATACTTTAGGTTCTAACAATACATTTATTGGTTATGGTGCTGATGCATTAAGAACAAATTATTCTAACGCCACAGCCATTGGTTATAATGCAAAGGTAGGTGCAAGCAATAGTATGGTGTTGGGTGGAACTGGCGCAAGCGCTGTGAATGTGGGGATTGGAACAACTACACCAAGTTATTTACTGCATGTTTCAGGCACTGGTGGCAGTGTACAAGGTAAAGTCGTAAGTACTGCAACAACCGACCGAACTATTTTGAGTGCTTTCAACACAGGTACTAATGGTGGCATGTTAGATATGAGAGCTTATGGCTCAAGTTATTCAGAAACCAGATTTGGTAATAGCATGGCAGGGGCAGCCACATTAATGTCATTATCTAACGCTCCGCTTTTTATAGGTTCATTTACTAATTACGATTTGGTATTTGGAACAAATGATGCAGAGCGAATGCGTATCACTTCGGCTGGTAATATTGGCATTGGCACATCATCACCGGGTTCGGCCTTAGATGTAAAAGGAACTTTAAGATTGAGCGGTTCTACATCTGGTTATGTTGGCTTGAAGGGTGCAGCAGCAGCAGGTTCTACTACTTATACTTTGCCAAGTGCTGATGGAACTGCCGGGCAAGTATTAAAAACGGATGGTGCTGGCAATTTAAGTTGGGTAACTGCTGGCGGTGGAAGTGGTTGGAGTTTGACAGGTAATAGCGGAACAACAGCAGGAACAAATTTTATTGGCACTACTGATGCACAAGATTTAACTTTTAAAAGAAACAGTGTAACAGCCGGAAACATAGGTGCAACAAGCACTTCACTGGGTGTTTCTTCTTCAGCAACTGGAACAAATTCCTTAGCATTAGGCTATAGCGCTTCATCAACGATGGCAAATAGTTTGGCTATTGGCAATAATTCACAAGTACAACCAGGATCTGGAAGTACAGATGATATAGCTATCGGACCATCAGCCAATGTAACTGGTGGCAGTGCTTATAATTATTCAACCGCCATCGGTTCTTCGGCGCAAGTACAAAATTCAAACGGTTTAGCAATTGGCAGAAGTGCCAATGTGAATTCTCAATATGGAATGGCCATCGGCGATGCAGCGCAAGCCCAAGCTACTTACGCCGTTTCGATTGGAACAAGTGCATACACAAATGGCAGCTATTCGGTTTCAATTGGTGGGTCATCACAAGCACAAGGAGCTTATGCTATTTCAATCGGAAAAAGTAGTTACACAAGCGCACAAGATGCTATTGCAATTGGCGATGGTGCGCAAGCGCAAGGCACAAACAATATTGCTATCGGAACAAGTTTGTATAATGGTAATGCAAACACAGTAGCCATCGGTAATTCAAGTGTCACTTCTTTAAATTTTAGTGGCGCATCTAACACATCTAATGCTTTAACAATTGGTACTTCTAATTCAAATGGTAATGGTGCTTATTTAACGAAAGGTGGTACCTGGACAAACGCTTCTGACAGAAATTTGAAAGATAATTTTACCAAAGTAGATGGCAATGATGTGTTGAAAAAAATAGCTGAATTAGATATTACCAAATGGCGTTATAAAGGCACTGATGAATATCACATCGGACCAATGGCACAAGATTTTTATAAAGAATTTCAATTAGGAACTGATGATAAACACATCAGCACCATTGACCCCAGCGGCGTTTCATTAGCAGCCATCAAAGCTTTGAATGAAAAAGTAGAATTGCAACAGCAAGAGATAGATATGCTGATGAAAAAAATTGAAGAGTTAGAGAAAAAATAATCACCCCCACCCAAAAAGAAATCAATCACTGCAACTTTTTTGAAATCATTTTCTAAAATATTATTCTTCCTGATTGGCATTGTTGCCAGCAAAAATATTTTTGCGCAAAGCAGCAGCACAAAAAATACTGCCAATCAGATTTACATTTCGCCCAATGTGCAATGGAGCGATTGGGGAACCAACTACTCCAATGGTACAAGCGGCAACGTTTCAAACAATGGTACATTCATTTTTTATGGTAGAAAATTTACTAACAGTGGGAAATATTCTAGCAGCGCAGGTAGTAAAGACAGTTTTATTTCTGCTACTATTGATACCATTGCTGGCACATTTCGCCCACGATTTTATGATGTGGTTTTCAACAATGGTAGCAACAATTTTGCCATAACAAATGATAGTGGAATTTATGTTGCTCACAATATCAACTTAGCATCCTCAATAGTTTCAACAGTTCGCAGCGATAGCAGCACAGGTGCTTTAACATTGGCTGATAATGCTACTTATACTGGCGCTATGAGCAATACGAAACATGTGAATGGCTATGTAACAAAAATTGGCAACGATGCTTTTATTTTTCCAACTGGTCATTCAGGAAAATATCATCCGTTTACTATTTCAGCACCCAGCAGCACATCATCGGCTTTGAGTGTGGCTTATTATTATTCAAATCCTGCAACAACTGACCCAACAGGCGGTTCGCATCCTTTAACTAATTTAGCAACAGGTCTTACATCGGTTGATAATTCGCAATTTTGGGATGTTGTAACTGTTCAATCGCCAATGATTGTTGATGTTACCATCAATTTTGAAAGCATTGCGAATCAATATCACAACACTTTAACTACAAGAATGGTAGGTTGGAATGTAACCACTGCCAAATGGGAAATCATTGGCACAGCTATGCCAAATTATTTAACCAACAATGGAACTATCACCAATTCATCAGTTGATTTATCGAGATATAGTGCATTAGGAATTGGCAACACCATAGAAGTTTTGCCGGTTGAATTAGTGAGTTTTACTGCACAAAAAAATAACGACAACCAAAGTTTATTACAATGGGAAACTGCCAGCGAAACCAATAACGATAAATTTATTGTGGAGCGTTCAGCCGATTTAATTTCATTTACCGAAATTGGCGAACAAGCTGGAGCAGGCAACAGCCATGTAACACACGATTATTCATTAATTGATGCACAGCCATTGAACGGAATTAATTATTACCGATTAAAACAAATGAATTTTGATGGCACTTATGAATATTCAAAAATTGTGAGCCTCACTTTTGATAATATGATGTCGGCAAATGATGATGTGCAAGTAGAATTATTAAACAGCATTAATGAGCCTTCTTTAAAGATTACAATACCTGCCGATTTTAGCAACACTAGTTTTGTTTTAGAGATTTATAATGAAGCAGGACAAATAGTCAAACAATCAGAACAATTCAGTGTTGATGGCGGAAGTTACAGCATCAAATCGCTTGGTTTGGGTTTTGCCGAACATGGCTTTTATGTAGCTGTGTTGAGCAATATCACACAAAAGAGAAAACGAACTTTTAAAGTCATTCGATAAAATCTGGTTAGCTTTTTTGCACTTCATTCAATCAGCCATCAATTTAAAGTTATCTTTAGCGGATAATAAAAATCCTTATGACTTTCGACGAATTAAATCTAAACAAATCATTGCTCAATGCTTTAAGTGATTTAGGTTTAACAACGCCTACAACCATTCAGCACAAAGCATTTGCGCCAATCATGTCAGGAAAAGACATGGTAGGCATTGCACAAACTGGCACTGGAAAAACAATCGCCTATTTATTGCCTTGCTTGCGAATGTTGCAATTTTCAAAAGAAAAAAAAATACAGGTTTTAATTTTAGTACCCACTCGTGAATTGGTTGTGCAAGTGGAACAAGAAGTGAAAAAACTAACTAAATACATGACTGTTGATGTAGTGGGTGTATATGGTGGTGGCAATATCAATGTGCAAGCAGCGCAAATTCATAAAGGCTTAGATGTACTGGTAGCAACGCCTGGCAGGTTTTTAGATTTGGTATTGAATTATTCATTCAAACTAAAAACGGTAAAGCGATTGGTGATTGATGAAGTAGATGAAATGTTAGATTTGGGTTTCAGAACACAACTAACAAGAGTGTTAGATTTGTTGCCACCCAATCGACAAAACTTGATGTTTTCAGCTACCATGACCACTGATGTGGAAGCATTGATTCAAACTTTTTTTCGTCATCCGCAAATAATAGAAGCTGCGCCCACAGGCACTCCTGTTGAAAATATTACGCAGTTAGGTTTTCCTGTTCTGAATTTTAACACCAAAATAAATTTGTTACAGCATTTGTTACAAACTGATGCCGACATGAAAAAAGTGTTGGTATTTGTGGCTACAAAAAAGCAAGCCGATTTGGTGCATGAAACTTTGCAAACAAAATTACCTAATGAAACGATTGGAATTATTCATGCCAACAGAGCACAAAATGTGCGCTTTGCCGCAGTGAATCAATTTAAAGATGGAACGAACAAAGTGCTGATTGCTACTGATATTGTGGCTCGTGGATTAGATATTGCCGAAGTAACTCATGTCATCAATTTTGATATGCCTGATGAAGCTGAAAATTATATTCATCGCATTGGCAGAACGGGCAGAGCCGATAAAGATGGTATTGCGATTAGCTTTGTAACAAAAGCTGAATTAGAAAATCAACAACGAGTTGAAAGGCTGATGAAAATGAAAATTAAAATGAAGCGTTTTCCTGCTGGTGTTGAAAAAAACCCAACATTAATTGCTGACGAAATCCCGAATGACACAATGAAAATCATTCGAGTAAAACAACCTAAAACCGATAAGGGTGCTGCATTTCACGAAAAGAAAGAAAAAAATAAACGAGTGAATACGATTGTAAAACACAAAGACAGAATGATGCTGAAATATGGCAGACCAAAAACAAGAGGGCAAAAAATCAAAAAGAAAAAATAATTTTTTCAGCCACACCCCCTACCCTTTCTGAAACAATTTTTCGATGTCATCCAATTTATAAATCAGAAACGTAAGCCTACCATTTGGCGCTGCATAAGGCTTTTCGCAGGCGAATAATTCATCTACTAAAGTTTTCATTTCTTTATTACTCAACAATGTTCCACTTTTAACGCTTGATTGTCGAGCCATGGCACGAGCCAAATTTTCTGGTTGATTTAATTTCAACTCCATGTTTTCGCGAAGTTGTTGCAATAAATATTGCACCGCTTGTTTTTCGTTGAATGAATTTTTCATTTCGGCTGGCACACCATGCACAATAAATGTATCGTTGCCAAATTCTTGCAAATCGAAACCCATCAAATTTATTTGAGGCAAAATTTCTTTCAGCAAAATAGCATCTTGTCGGCTCAATTCCATCTTAACAGGAAATAACTGATGTTGTGTTGCTTTTTGTTGTTGATTCACGTACGACAAATATTTTTCAAACAAAACACGTTCGTGAGCGGCTTGTTGGTCAATCAACATAAAACCACTTTTGATTGGCGAAAGAATATATTGCTGATGCAATTGTGTCATCAATTGTTCGTTGAATTGTGGCGCATCAGTTAATTGCATCTGTCCGTTTTCTTTGGTTGAATTGGAAGACGAACTTCTTGAAACATAAGTCAGCGATTCATTTTCATCCTTTTCGTTTTCTTCTTTTTTTAATGAGGAATATAATTGCTCCCAATTTTTCAAATTATCTGCATTACGCTGTGCATCGGGGTTTTCGGTTCGTAATGGGCGGAAATAATGTGAAGAAGTATCAAAGTGAGCAATGGAATTATCATCGCTTTTTTTGATGCCGCGATTAAATCCTTCCAATCTGCTAAAGGCAGTTTCCTGATTAAAATCTAATGATGGTGTAATACTGAATTGCCCCAAAGCCTTGCGTACAGCCGAATTCAAAAAACTATACACAATTTTTTCATCCTCAAATTTTATTTCTTGTTTAGTCGGATGCACATTCACATCAATCCTTTTCGGGTCAACATCAATAAACAAAACATACAATGGATGACTATCGGTTTGCAGCAATTGCGAATAATTGGTATTTACAGCATGATGCAAATAATTACTTTTGATGAATCTTTTGTTCACAAAGAAAAATTGTTCGCCTCTCGATTTCTTAGCAGAATCAGGCGTTCCGACAAATCCTTCGATGTTGCAAATAGAAGTTTCTTCATTCACCGTAACTAATTTCTCTTGATAGTTTTTCCCAAACAAGGCTACAATACGTTGTTTCAAGTTACCTTTGGGTAAATTGAAAATTTCAGTACCATTATTATTCAAACTAAAAAATACATCTGGATGTGCTAAAACAATGCGTTGAAATTCATCAATAATATGTTTCAGCTCAACATGATTTGCTTTCAAAAAATTTCTTCGTGCTGGCACATTGTAAAATAAATTTTTCACCGCAATGCTTGTTCCTATTGGTGTTTGACAAGGTTCTTGCAATTTCACTTCGCAGGCTTCATTCAAAATTAAAGTACCTACTTCATCTTCGGCTCTTCGTGTTTTTAATTCAACTTGTGCAATTGCAGCAATGGAAGCCAATGCTTCGCCACGAAAGCCCATCGTTTTGATTAAAAATAAATCATCAATGCTTTTGATTTTTGAGGTAGCATGTCGCTCAAAACACATTCGTGCATCCATCACGCTCATGCCACTGCCATTATCAATAATCTGAATTAATTGTTTGCCTGAATCTTTAATGATAACTTTTATTTCCGTAGCACCAGCATCAATACTGTTTTCCATCAATTCTTTAATAGCAGATGATGGACGTTGAATCACTTCGCCAGCAGCAATTTGATTGGCAATGTTATCGGGTAAGAGGTTGATTTTATCAGGCATAAATTGGGTGTTGGCAAATTTAGTTCTAAAATTTTAAGTAGAATTTTTATTTCCATTTTTTTTGTTGTTGACACAAATTGTTTGCTTTCTTTGCCCCGAAAGCTGCAACAGTAAGCGCTTAACAAGCACTTAACAATAACAATAATTATTGAGCAGTAAAAACAAAGTAATTTTGAGGGCTGAAAAAAATTGGCACAAGCCTTGCCAATGATGGAATAGCAAAACAAAAAATGAAAAGAAGTTTTTTAATACTAAATATTATTTTGATTGGTGCGGTTGCTTTTGCTCAAACACAAAACAATAAGCCAACTCAACCCATTAATATTTCCAAATCGGAAGTAAAAATTGTATCAACTTCTAACAATAATAATGCAGCTGATTTTAAATTTGAAACTGACCAACACGATTTTGGAACGATTCCCGAAGGACCAGAAGCAAAGTTTGATTTTGAATTTACAAACACTGGAAAAGAACCGTTGATATTGACTGATGTACATGCCAGCTGCGGTTGCACAACACCAGTTTGGCCTAAAGAACCAATTCAGCCTGGTGCAAAAAGTAAAATAACAGCAGTGTATAATACAAAAGGACGAGGTGGGAATTTCACAAAATCAATCACCATAAAATCAAATGCAAAATCAGGCGATAAAATTATTTTGATAAAAGGAATGGTTGAAAAAGCACCAACGAATTCATCGCCAGAAAAAGCCCCGAATATTATGAACGAATTGCCGATGAAAAATTAAATTTGCAAACCAATTAAATCTTTATATTTTTAAACATTCAAAAAACAAAACAAAAATCATGAAAAAGCTATTTTTAGTATTATTAGCAAGTGGAAGTATGATGACTACTTTTGCTCAAGACAAAAATGTAAAAGCTGCTCCTGCGGCTATGAAACAAGCTGCCGCACCTGTTGCTGCGCCTGCCGCTCAAGCAGTTGCTGCACCAGTTCAAGCTGCGCCTGCACAACCTGCTGACAACCCAAATGCACCAGTATTGAAATTCAAAATCGAAAAACACGATTTTGGAACCGTGCCTGAAGGTCCTCAAGCAAAATTCGATTTCGATTTCACGAATGAAGGTAAAGAACCTTTGATTTTATCAAATGTTCAAGCATCATGTGGTTGCACAACACCTGAATGGCCTAAAGAACCAATTTTGCCTGGTAAAACTTCAAAAGTTACTGCGATTTACAATACACAAGGTCGTCCTGGTGCATTTACAAAATCAATCACAGTTACTTCAAACGCAAAAACACCATCTGTTGTGTTGATGATTAATGGTACAGTTGAAAAAGCACCTGCTACAACTGCTCCAGAAAAAGCACCTGCTACAATCAGTGTTCCAGACCATAAATAATTGTTGAGCAATTAACAAAAACAAAAAAGCCTTGATTTAATTATCAAGGCTTTTTTAGTTTATACCGCAAACGAAGTTCCGCAGCCGCAAGTCTTTGTAGCATTCGGATTTTTAAAAGTAAAACCTCGGTCATTCAATCCGCTGCCAAATTCAATTTCCATGCCTGCTAAATACAATTCATGCGAACGATTTAATAAAACAGGAATACCTTCCAATTCAAAGTGCATATCGCCAGTTTGTTCGTTGTCAAATTCTAAAACATATGTCATACCACTGCATCCGCCGCCTTTCACACCCACTCGTAATTTTTTATCCGCCGCTTCATTAGCATAAATTCTTTTTATTTCAGCAATCGCATTTTCAGTAAAATGAACTGGTAAAGTTTGAGTCGTTGTTTCCATTTTGATTTTTATCTTGTTGCAAAATTAATGATTACAAAAATACAAAACACTAATTTTGCAAAATGGTTGAAACAATTTTAGACATTTTAAAATACACTATTCCTTCGCTAATCGTGTTTGCAACTGCTTATTATGCAGTAAATTCTTTTTTAAAAAATCAATTGCAAACTCAAGAATTAAAACTGAAAGAAAACACTCGTCATCAAACTGCGCCCATCCGTTTGCAAGCTTATGAGCGATTGGCGTTGTTGATGGAACGCATTGATTTGTTCACTTTGTTACAAAGATTACGAACGCAAAACATGACTGTGGCTGAATTGCAACTGTTGATGACCAACCAAATCCGCATGGAATTTGAACATAATTTAAGTCAGCAAATTTATGTGAGCAATGAATTATGGAATATGATTCGCAGCACCAAGGAAGAAATGATAATGACGATAAACAGGCTTGGGATGCAGCTTCCACCACATGCACCAGCGAAAGAGTTCAACAGAATGTTGTTGGAATATCTGAATGAATTAGATGGATTATTGCCGACACATCGCACTTTAGAAGCGTTGAAAAAAGAAGCAAAAATGATTTTGTAAGTTTAATTTTTAACCCACAAAAATATTTCACGATGAAAAAAATATTAACGCTAAGTGCTATCACCATTGCATTTGCATGCAACACACCAAAAGACAAATCGGGCAATGTGAGTTTGGAAAATGATAAAGATATGATTGTTTACGGGCAAACAATTTTTGCAAAAAACTGTCAGCAATGCCATGGTGAAGGCGGTGTTTCGATGATGCCCAATATTCCAAATTTAACCAAAACAACTTTGGCTGATACTGATGAAGTAGGCAATTTAATTTTTCATGGAAAGGGCAATATGCCTGCGTTTGAAGAAAAATTGGGCGAACCCGAAATCAGAGCGGCGGCTTTATATGTGTTGAGTTTGAAAAAATAATTTACAATGAACAAAAAATATTTTTTAGAGTTAGCGGATTACAACATTTGGGCAAATAATATTGCCATCGAATGGTTGAATCAAATTAATGATGAGCAGTGGAAACAAGCCATCACCAGCAGTTTTAGCAGCATCGAACAAACAGCCATTCACATTGCAGGAGCAGAAAAAATTTGGATTGACCGCTGGACAAATATCCAAAATCCAGTTTTTTTAACTGCCGAATTTAAAGGCACAAAAAATGAATTGATAGAAATTTGGAGAAAATCATCCGCCGATTTAAAAACTTTTATTGAAAAATATCCCGAAGAAAATTACAATCAACAACTCACTTTTAAAAGATTGAATAGCGAAGAATACACGATGGAATTTGCACAAACTTATTCGCACATCATTAACCACTCTACGTTTCATCGTGGGCAATTGGTGACGATGCTGCGCCAAACTGGGTTTACAAAAGTTTCTTCTACCGATTTAATTACTTACTATCGTGTCATTCAAAAATAATTTTGATGAATTTTGATTCTATTTATCATGTCATTGGTTTGATGAGCGGCAGCTCGTTAGATGGACTAGACGTGGCGTATTGTCAATTTAAAAACACAAAAGGCAAATGGAGTTTTGAAATTTTAGAAGCAGAAACATTCGTTTACACATTATCATTACAACAAAAATTAACCACACTTCATTTGTCATCAGCAAAAGAATTGATGCAACAAGATGCTGAATTGGCAAAGCTTTGGGCGATGATGGTAAAAAATTTTATCCGAAAAAATGAAATCGAAAAAGTAGATTTTATTGCATCGCATGGACACACAATTTTTCACGAACCACAAAATAATTTCAGCACACAAATTGGGAATGGAGCCGCGATTGCAGCATTAACAGGCATTTCAACCGTTTGTGATTTTCGCTCGACTGATGTGGCGTTGGGCGGACAAGGTGCGCCATTAGTTCCAATCGGCGATTTGCAATTATTTCACGAGTTTGATGCTTGTTTAAATTTGGGTGGAATTTGTAACATCACTTTGAAAAATGAAAATGAAATTTCAGCTTTTGATATTGCGCCATGCAATCAGTTGCTCAACTTTTTAGCAAAAGAATTGGGAAAAGATTTTGATGAAAATGGAAATTTTGCCAGCAACGGAAAGGTGAATTTTGACATCTTACAACAACTAAATGATTTAGATTTCTACAAAAACAAAGCCGCTAAATCCTTATCCAATCAATATTCCAACGCATTGATTGAAATTTTGCAAAAAGAAAATTCAACTGAAAATAAATTGCGAACTGTGGTAGAACACATTGCTTTTCAAATTTCAGAAGTATTAAATTCTTCAAAAAATAATGCTCAAAAAAAATGTTTGGTAACTGGTGGCGGAGCTTTCAATTCATTCTTAATTGAAACTTTACAATCAAAAACTGATTGGCAAATTATTATTCCTGATAAAAAATTGATTGCCTTCAAAGAGGCTTTAATCTTCGCTTTTTTGGGTGTTTTGCGTTGGCGCAATGAAACGAATGTGCTTAAAAAAATAACCGCCGCAACTAAAGATAGTTGCAGCGGTGCAATCTATTTAGCAAAAAATGGATAATATCCATCAACAAAAAAATCAAAACAGCGCCCTCAACGAAGCTTTGCCAGTGTGAATTATTTTACCCGAAGTGCCCGTTTTTCTTCCATCGTAATTGATGCTCATTTCAATATTGCCAGCTAATTTTCGTTCTAATGAAACACTCCACAAATAATTGGCACCAGGCTGCAAACCCTCTAAAATAGCATAAGCCACGTTGGTATTGGTGGCTTTATTATAAGTTACTTGTGCAATGGAAGTGGAAAAATTTAACACACTTTTGTTCAAAATATTCCACTTTAATTCAGCCGTAATTTTTTTTACTGAAGCCGAATCGCCGCTCAAAGCAACTGTGTTCACAATGTTTTTAAATGAAGCGCCAAAAGTGAAACGAATATTTTTGTTTGGGTAAACATTTAATTTAGGCTCCACCAAAAAATATTTCAATAAATAATTCTGACTAAAAACATTTTCATCCGTATTGCCTTTGTTGCCAAAAGTAAAGGTGTTGGTGTTGTTAAACTTGCTGCCCAAGCCAATTTTAGTGTGCAATGTCCAATCTTTTTTTGTTCGTGTTTCAAAGCCATATTGCAATAATGATTTTTGAGTATTATCAATAAAACCTGCATCCATGCTCCATTTCGGGTGATTGCGATTGATAAATAAAGTTGAACTAAATAATTGTGTGCCTGAAACCTGCAACGAATCAGCCACTTTAGAAAATGGCTCATAACTTTTTATGCCAGCATCAGCCAGGCTTTTTTTGATGAATTGCAAATTGCTTTGCCACACCAATCTGTTCATCCATTTTTTTGCACCATATTTTTCAGCAAACAAATTCGATGGTTCAATATTCAAAGTTTGATTCCATTGCACTTGATTGGCTCTTACATAATCAGTGGTCGGAATTAAAATTCGTTCGTAGCTTAAATTATTTTGAAAATCATTTTCAGTAAATTCATTCAATTGCTGAATACCATCGTTGTTCAAATCGTGCCAAGCGTAATGCCCAGTTCCATCAGGCACTTTGAGGTAAGTGTATTGCCGCTTGGGTTCTTGCACATTGGCTAATTCATACAAAGTTTCAAAATGAATAAATCCTTTTAAAATTTTTGCCTGATAATTTATTCTTCCTAAAGCCGTGTTTTCATTGCGCTGCGAAGTGAGCGATGTATCAGCAATTCGCAACTGGCGATAAGTGGCAGTGAATGTCAGATGTTGATTTTCTAATTGATTTAATTGCCATGAAAAGCTGGCTGCATCAGCTTTTGCGTTTTGTTTAAAGGAATGAGTAACCACTGCATTATCCCATCTTCGGCTGGCTGTTAAAGCAAATTTATTTTTTGAAGTATCATTCGATTGAGCAAACCAATCCAGATTATCAAACGCAAAGGAATTTCTTGTCATCGTGTCATTTACTTTTTGTTGATTCCATTCTCTGCTCCAATTCAAACCCGTTTTTACTTTTTTCTTTTTAAATAAATATTTGCTCAAATGCGCTTCAGGTCTGAAATACGAGCCATTTATTTTTTGATTGACAAAATTCAAATAACTTCCACCAGCCGAAAAATTCCATGTTGATTGAGTAATCGTTGCTTTGAAATTGTGTTTGAATCCTTTATACGCAGTGTCCATCAACAACGCATTGGCAGCGTATTGCAAGCCGATGTTGTGTTTGAAATTTAATTGCACACCAGCATTTAATAATTGTTGATTAAGGTTTTGTGTATTCGTTAAATTCCAATCACGAGTAAATTCTATGGTTCTAAAATTTTCAATCGGCTTAAAAGTATTTTGCACAAACTCATAGCCTATTTGTGTTTGCGGCTTATCAGCAAAAATATTTTTTGCCACATTCCATTTTTGTTCATCATTCAAATGCAACGCAACACCTGTATGATTCACATTATTCGCTGATAAAGTATTCGGGTCAAATTGGCTGACAGCCGTTTCTACATTAAATTTCTGTACCTCATTTTTGAAATCAGCCGAAGCAGTAATTACTGTTTGTTTATTAGGCGCAATGATTTTTACCATCGGTAAATACGAACCTTTGTGTTTGCCCACCCAACCGTAAACTCTGCCATTGGCGGCTATTTTAAGTTGTTCGTAATCGCCCAAGCCTGCACCGAAATAACTAAAACTCACATTGTATAATGTACTGTCTTTATTCACTGAAAAAACAAAAATTGAATCTTTAATGCCACTTAATGTGGTATCAATTTTTCGATACAAAATTTTATTCACGTCATAACTCGTTGCACTTGATGAACCAATCAAAGCATTTTGAATGCTATCACCTACTGACTGTAATAATTTTTTTTCATCGGTTGTCAGTGGCTGCTGTGGCTGATTAGCAGCATCTGCTTCATTATACAAATTCATTCTGAAAGTCCATTTTTTTATTTTCAGTTCATCAGCAGCAAACAAAGTAGTTCGCAAATAATTTTTATCGCTGTATTGAAATTCAACCTGAATTCTTGCATCTTTTGTAATTAATCGGTTAGGCGTAAAAGTCAATTCACCCAAATTATAATCGAGCGTATAGTCGCTTTCAGCACCACGTTTCAGCAATTGCCCATTGATATACACTTTTTCCGAACCAGCTAACACAATAATAAAAGTTTCCCCGTTGCTGCCTGTCAGCCTGTATGGACCTTGATTTCCTTCCGTGCCTTGAAAAATATTTCGGGCATATTTCCCTTTTGAAATTGCACCTGCCACAGTAATGCTGTTTTGCATTTTATTTTTAAACGTATCCACCGATTGCACTTGCAAACCTTCTAATTTTTTTTGAGCATTTAAAAAATACGAATTTGGTTTTTGAAAATCAAAATCGCCAGCGGTGAGCAAAGTATTTCGGCGTTGCACTTTAATAAAAATCTTATCAAAATCCTGTATTTGCGCTGTGTTGCCGTCAGGCTGAATAGGAATATTATTATCCGTCATCGCTGCTGTAACCGTTACATCGTTGGCAATTTTTCCACTCATTTGTAAATTAAAACTGCTGTTAGTAACCAAACTTTGTGAGTTACCAAATTGCAAACCACGAGAATAACTACCATTATAATTCAGCCCCGAACCTAAGTCTAATGCGC
Source organism: uncultured bacterium (assembly GCA_903857255.1). Taxonomy (GTDB): domain Bacteria; phylum Bacteroidota; class Bacteroidia; order Chitinophagales; family CAIODY01; genus CAIODY01. The sequence continues at coordinate 16,401 of CAIODY010000021.1, read as the reverse complement.
TTTTCAGACTTTGTTCTTCGGGTTTGTATTCGTAGGGATTCATAGCAAAACCATGCAATGGCGATTGCAAACTTGGATTTTTATGGAAATAAACGGAATCAATTTTGAAATCAATTAAGCGATAAGTAAGAATAACTGAATCAATTGGAAGTGTTTTTTTGAAACAGATTTTATCATTTTGTTCATCCACTTCATATTCAGCAGTATCAATTTTATTGAAAAATTTATCAGTGATAATGAGTGAATGATGCAGCAAAGGCAATGAATCAAACGGCTTTGAAAGCTGCATCACTGCCATTTTTTTTTGCTTTAATAAGGAAAAAGAAGTTTGTGCTTTCGCAAAAATTGCAAAGCAAAAAACAAGTAACGATATGCAATAAAGTTTTTTCAGAAAAAGATAAAACGAAATTACAATGCTTTATGGTATGCTATTTTGAAAAATAAACACTTGTAGTTGTGAATTGAAATTCAATATTTATAACTACACTTTTTTTAACCCTGTTGATTATGATTTCGCAATTAAAATTATTTGCGGCTTAACTTAGTTGCAACAAAAAATTCAATGAACGAACCATTGCTGCAAATAAAAAATCTAAGCATTGATTTTAATACAACCCATGTTGTGAATCAAATTAGTTTTGCTTTACAACAAGGTGAAACCCTTGGTATTGTTGGTGAATCAGGCTCTGGAAAATCTGTTACGGGTTTATCCATCATGCAATTATTAGCAGCAAATGGCAAAATTTCGAGTGGAGAAATTTTATTTCAAACCACAAAAAATGAAACAGTTGATTTATTAAAACTTCAAGAAAACGAAATCAGAAAAGTTCGAGGAAAAGAAATTGCGATGATTTTTCAGGAACCCATGACATCGCTCAATCCTGTGTTTACTTGCGGCGAACAAATTGCTGAAACAATAATTCTACATCACCATTTATCAAAAAAAGAAGCCAAAGAAAAAACAGTTGAATGGCTCGATAAGGTTAAATTACCTAATCCTGAAGCCACTTTCAACAAATACCCACATCAATTAAGCGGCGGACAAAAACAAAGGGTGATGATTGCGATGGCAATGTGTTGCCATCCACAATTGATTATTGCCGATGAACCAACAACGGCATTAGATGTAACCGTGCAAAAAACAATTTTAGAATTGATGCACGAATTGCAACTGCAAAATAATTCCAGCTTAATTTTCATTTCACACGATTTAGGCGTGATTGCTGAAATTGCTGATAAAGTGGTGGTGATGCAACAAGGCAAAATTGTTGAACAAGGTAATGTTGCTGAAATATTTGAAAGCCCTAAACATCCTTACACCAAAGGTTTACTGGCTTGCCGACCACCATTGAACAAACGATTAAAAAGATTGCCAATCATTGGTGATTTTATTGAAAACGAAAATAAATCGGAAATCAACACTCGTGTTTCCAACGAATTTTCTATTGCAGAAATTGATGAAAAACTAAAATCATTAGAGCAACAAAAAAACATTTTAGAAGTAAAAAATCTAACTGTTCAATTCCCAAGTAAAAAGAATTTTTTAGGGCAACCAACTGAATTTTTAAATGCAGTTGATAATATTGGTTTCCAAGTGCGACAAGGTGAAACACTTGGATTGGTAGGCGAAAGCGGTTGCGGCAAAACAACTTTAGGCAAAACTATTTTGCGATTAAACCAACCTGCTGATGGTGAAATTTTATTTGACGGAAAAAATATTTTCGATTTGTATGGTGCCGATTTAATGGATTTCAGAAAGCGAATGCAAATTATTTTTCAAGACCCTTATTCGAGCTTGAACCCCAGAATGACCATTGGGACTGCCATTCAAGAACCAATGCAAGTGCATTCTATTTATTCCAACCAAAAAGAGCAGCAAGAAAAAGTGATGGAATTGTTGGAAAAAGTAAATTTAAAACCCGAACATTATTACCGCTATCCACATGAATTTAGTGGTGGGCAACGCCAGCGAATAGTGATTGCACGGGCATTAGCAGTGCAACCTGAATTTATTGTTTGTGATGAATGTGTATCGGCTTTGGATGTGAGTGTACAAGCGCAAGTGTTGAATTTATTGACTGATTTACGAAATGAATTTGGCTTTAGCTATCTATTTATTTCGCACGATTTATCGGTGGTAAATTTTATGAGCGATAAAATTATGGTGATGAACAAAGGAGAAATCGAGGAATTAAATGTCGCTGCCGAAATCTTAAAAAATCCGCAAAGCAATTACACTAAAAAATTGATTGATGCCATTCCTAAAGGGAAATTTAACTTCACTTAAACCCACATCCACAGCGATTTTGGATTGATTTTAAAATGCACTTCGGGTTGATTGTATAGCATTGGTTCTCCATCTTTTTGCCACAACGAATTTTCGGCGGCTTTTATTTTTACTTCTTTGCAATCGAGCAATTCGTAAAATTTATTCGTCTTTAATTTTCCAGCAAAACCATTATATAAAAGTGATGTTCCAGCAACAATATTAAATGGTTTTAAAATGCAGCAATGCATTAATCCATCTTGCAAATCAGCTTGTGGAGCTATTTTCAAGCCGCTGCCAAATTGTTGTGAGTTGGCTACAACCACCATAAAAGCATCGGTTTTTATTTGCTTGCCATCAACTTCCACTTCGTAATGTTTTGGTTGGTAACCAAAGAATTTTTGTGAAGAAACCAAAATGTATTTCATCACGCCACGTTTTTTATGTTTGCTAAATTCATGCGCCACCAAGCCATCAAAGCCAACTCCAGCAGCACTCACAAAAACTTCGTTGTTAATTTTACAACTATCAATCAATATTTTTTTTGAAGAATTTATTTTCTTTACCGCTTTCAAAGGATTCAATGAAAGTCCCAAATGCCTTGCCAGTCCGTTGCCCGAGCCCATTGGGACAATTCCCATGGCTACATTTGTATGAATTAATGAAGATGCAACTTCGTTAATTGAACCATCGCCACCAGCAATTACTACCAAATCAATTTTATCTTCAACGGCTTGTGCAGCAATGGTTTTAGCATGCTTGGCATGTTGCGTAAATTCAATTTTGAAATCGAATAAATCTTTGCTGATGTGCTTTTCAATCAACTCGGGCAAATGCCATTTTTGTTGCGTACCCGATTTTGGATTGATGATAAAAAGTGCTTTTTGTTTCAATGAAATCTTTTTAAAGAGGCGTAAAGGTATAAACCAATTATTTGTTTTCTATTTTGTTCAACTTATTCGACTGCATTTTAACAGTTTTTTCAACAGATTTCGTTTAATCAATCGCTTGCGAAGGAATTATTAATTTACCTCGTCAAAATAGTTACAACAAAAATCCACACCAATATTTTATGCAGCAAACTTTCCGTTTTATCGCTATCGTTTTCTTATTTTCGTTTTTAGTAAAAAGCAGTTCGGCTCAAACCTACAATCAGCTTTGGATTCCAGACACATTATCTGGAACGACTTTTAACTTAACTGTAAAAGATACGCTAAAACAAATTCTTTCGGGGCAACAAACGGTTACAGGTGGCATCAATGCTGATTTCTGGGGACCAACATTAATCATGAAGAAAGGAGATTTGGTGCATATTAATCTGAAAAATAAATTCAACGACACCATCACTATTCATTGGCATGGCATGCATTTACCTGCTGTGATGGATGGTGGACCTCATCAAACTATTCCGCCAGGAGTGCTTTGGCAACCCTACTGGACAGTGAATAATCCAGCCAGCACTTTGTGGTATCATCCGCATTTACATGAAAAAACAACGATGGAAATTGCCAAAGGAATTGGTGGATTTATCATCATCCGCGATTCATTGGAATCAACTTTAGCACTACCACGAACTTATGGGGTGGATGATGTTCCCTTGGTTTTAACCAGCCGCCGATTTGATGGTAGCAATCAAATTGTGTACACCAATTCGGTGTATGGCGATTATATGCTTACCAACGGCACACCCAGCGCACAAGTGAGTTTGCCGAAACAATATGTGCGATTAAGAATTTTAAATGCAGAGATTGAAAGAGGCTACAATCTTGGATTTAGCGACAATCGCACATTTTATATTATTGCTAATGATGGTGGTTTGCTGAATGCGCCTGTTGCTGTTACTCGAGTTAAATTATTGGTAGGTGAACGAATTGAAATCATGGTTGATTTAAGCAATGATGCCATTGGTTCAGCGGTTGATTTAAAAGCATACAACTCTGGTCAAGCATTTGGTTTTCCGGGTGGTGAACCAGCCACCAGTGGACAATTTGGAAGTTTGTTAAACAACATTGATTTTCCTGTTCTGCATATTAATGTTGCTGCTGCAACCGCAAACCCAATCACAGCAGTGCCTGCAACACTTGCGCATAATGTTTATTGGACTGCTGCTGATGCTACTGTGCAACGCAGAATTGATGTAACCGAAGGAAACCCAGGCGGAAAGCCATTTTCGTTAGATTCAACACCATTTGTTTTGAATTACATCAACAAAACAATTCCATTTAATAATATTGAGGAATGGACGGTGAAGAACAACAATGTATTCGGTCATGCCTTTCATATTCACGACATCCAATTTAAAATTGTTGCCCGAAATGGCTCTGCTGCTGGTGTTGGCGCTTATGAAAGCGGATGGAAAGATGTGATGTATGTGCCAAAAAGCGAAACAGTTTCTTTTGTTGCAAAATTTAATGACTACTCTGATACAATACATCCATACATGTATCATTGCCATTTTACATCGCACGAAGATGGTGGTATGATGGGGCAATTTGTTGTAAAAGATTTCAGCAATAGCAGCGGCATTGAAAATGTTTCAAAACACGAACTGGATTATAATTTATTCCCAAATCCTGCCACAGCAAGGGTTTATGTGCAATTCAATGAATTGAATAATGAAGTGTATTACATCACCGTTATCAATTCTATTGGCAGAACAGTGATGATGCTACCTCAACCTGAAATACCGAAGGGCATTGATGTTTCGAGCTTGGCAAAAGGAATTTATTTTGTTCAGCTGATGGATAAAAATACTAAATCAATTACCACCAAAAAATTTGTAAAAGAATAAAACAACATTATGAAAATAACATTTCTCTTTTCAATTTTCTTAATTGCCCTTCAAGCGCAAGCGCAGCAAACCGTTGGACTGATGCAATACAAATCAAGTAATTTGGATGGTTATGTTTTGTTTTCGCCAGTATCAAACGATACTACTTATTTAATTGACAAATGCGGCAAGAAAGTTCATCAATGGTCAAGCGCAAGAAAACCAGGGCTTTCCTCCTATCTTTTATCAGATGGAAGTTTGTTGAAAACTGGTGCAATTCCGAACCCTAATTTCAATAGCAACGGTGCAACTGGTGGCTTAATTGAGAAGATTGATTGGAACAACAATTTGGTTTGGAGTTATCGAATTTCAGATTCACTCCATACTCAAAACCACGATATTTATCCAATGCCTAATGGCAATATTTTAGTGGTGGTTTGGGTAAACATAAAACCCACAGTTGCTATTGCAGCAGGCAGAAACCCTTCGCTATTGGGTACTTCGCTTTGGAGTGCAGAAATTTATGAATTGCAACCATCGGGCACCAGCAACGCAACTATTGTTTGGCAATGGAAATTTTGGGACCATTTAATTCAGGATTTCGACAACACTAAATCGAATTATGGAGTGGTGGCTAATCATTCTGAATTACTCAACTTAAATTTCAATGGATCCAACACCGCGACCAGTGTAGATTGGTTGCATGTGAATGCCGTTACTTACAACCCAACATTAGACCAAATCATGATTAGCTCACATAATCTCAGTGAGATTTATATCATCGACCACAGCACTACAACAGCGCAAGCAGCAATGCATGCAGGAGGCAATCACAATAAAGGTGGCGACTTTTTGTATCGTTGGGGAAATCCACAAGCATATAATCATGGTATATCAACTGACCAAAAACTTTTTCAACAACACAATCCAACATGGATACCTGCAGGATATAAAGATGCTGGCAATATCATGATTTTCAACAACGGTGTTGGTCGCTCAGGTGGTAATAGCGCTTCAGTAGATATTATTGCTCAACCCGTTGATGCCAACGGCGACTATACTTTTCCAACTGGCACTAATCCATTTGCACCATCAGCCGCATACTGGAGTTATAGCGCCAATCCCCCATCCTCATTTTTTACTCCTGTAATGGGCGGTGCACAACGCTTATCAAATGGCAACACCATTATTTGCGAAGCAACATCGGGCAATTTTTTCGAAATAGATTCTAATAAGAATACGGTGTGGCAATACATCAACCCTGTGGGTTCAACAGGTGCAATTGCACAAGGCACAACAAGCACCACATTAGGTTGTTTCAGATGCACCTTGTTCGAGCCAAATTTTGCCGGCTTCACAGGGCATAGTTTAATTGCCAGCAAACCAATTGAGATAAATCCACTATCGCCAGGCATTTGCGACACACTAAATTCGGGCGTTGCAGCATTCGATAACACCCAAAAAGTGTTTGACATTTTTCCTAACCCCAGCAACCAAACCTTTACCATTCAACTATTCGACAATTCAACGAATCATAAAATTGTGATGACGGATGTATTAGGTCGGGTTGTTTTTCAAAGCGACCAAGTTTTTTCAGGCACTAAAAAATCAGCAACCATCAATGTTGAAAATTTGCCCAACGGAATTTATTTTATCCAAGCAGGAAACGAAACAAAAAAAATCATCAAAGAATAAATGAAACTATTTCAATCCATTTGCATCGCTTTAGTTCTCTTATCAGTTGTGGCTTTCAAGCCATCCAAACCAACGACATTAGTTGGCAATGTAGTGCATGATTTTGCATTAAAAAATGTAGATAGTAAAATGGTTTCGCTCCATGATTTTGCAGATGCAAAAGGATTTATCGTGGTGTTTACATGCAATCATTGTCCGTTTGCAAAATTATATTCCAAACGTTTTAATGATTTGAATTCAAAGTATATAGCGAAAGGAGTTCCATTTCTTGCTATCAATTCAATGGATACATTAGTATATGAAGAAGAAAGTTTTGAGTTGATGAAAAACAAAGCCCAGCATGATAATTTCAACTTCCCTTATTTATACGATTGCATGCAAACTGTTGGAAAAGATTTCAAAGCCGAACATACGCCACATGCTTTTGTGATTTGGAAAGAAAATAATCAATGGGTAATAAAATATAGTGGCGCAATTGATGACAACGGTGAACATCCAGAAAAAGCAAATCCTTACATTGCCAATGCTGTTGATGATTTGCTGCATGGCAAGCCCGTAAAAATGCCTGAAACACAATCATTTGGTTGTGCGATTTTTTACAGGAAATAAAGCTTCCAGTTGCTTTAAACTTTCCTGCACTTTTGCGTTCTTACGCAAAACCTTTTTTACCCGATGCCCGATAATGATTTATTAATTCAATTGAAGGCAGCTGATAGAGCTGCTTTTACGGAATTGGTAAATCTGTATTCCAATCAAGTTTTTAATACCTGCTACAAATTTTTATTGAACAAAGAAGAAGCGGAAGACCTGACACAGGAAGTGTTTATAGAGGTTTATGAATCCGTTAAAAAATTTCGGGGCGATTCAAAATTATCTACTTGGATTTATAGAATTGCGGTTACAAAATGTTTGGATGAAATCAAAAAACGAAATCGTAAAAAACGCATTACATCCTTAGGCAAAATTTTGCATCTGGATGAAATTGCCCATTGGTTAGTTGGCGAAACTTCGCCTGATAAAGAACTACAACAAAAAGAAAAGTGGAAAGCAATTGAAGCTGCTTTAAATCAGTTGCCCGATAACCAACGGATAGCTTTTACATTGAGTAAAATCGAAGGTTACTCCAATCCTGAAATCGCAGCGATAATGAACACCACAACGGTTGCAGTAGAATCATTGATTTACAGAGCAAAAAAGAAAGTGAGCCACGAACTAGAAATGATTTTGAAAAAATAATTTGAACAAAGTGCCAGAAATAAAATCAATCATCGTCTAAATTAAAATATAGAAAATGGAAACGCAAGAATTAAATAGTAAAGTGCAGCAAACTTTAGATGCTTTTGCCAATGCTAATGTTTCATTGGATAACACTTGGAATGCAACATTGTTACAAAAACTGAATGCCAAAAATCGCCATTCAAACAATTCACTTGTTAGCTCAAAGTTGGCTTTGGGCATAGTTTTGTTGATTGCCATCAATTCATTGTTTGTTTATGAAACGATGATTAAATCATCCGAAAAATATTTGTCAAGAAATGAAAAACTGAAAGCCATTCAGCACGAGTTGATGATTAACGAAAACCTTTCAAACAATTAATCATGGATATTTTTTCTCAAAAGAAATTATTGTTTCGTTCGGTAATTGCTTTAGCCATTTTGAATGTGATGGCAATCGGATTATTTGCTTGGAAAGAATTCAGGCATCAAAATCATGAACCCGAATTATTTCCAAAAATCGAGCAATACCATGATGTTTCGGGTATTTTGAAAAGTGAATTAAATTTGACTGACAAGCAAACTGAACAAATTGAGCAAATTAGATTGAATTATTTTGAAAAAGAAAAACTGTTGGCAAAAACAATTCGTGACGAAAAGGATTCGATGAATATTTCCATGTTCAATCAATCAACTAATGATGAATTGGTGAAGCATTTAGCACATGAAATTGCGATGAATGAAGAACAAATGGAGTTGCTGCGATGGGCTCAAGCAAAGGATTTGAAAGCCATTTGCACTGCTGAACAATTAGAAAAGTTTGAAAATTTAGTAAAAGAAATACGCGACTATTTCCGACCCGATAATCAACCCAAACAAAAAGAAAATTTCAACAACAACAATTAAATAAATGATGAAACATTCTACACCGCTGCATTTCAAGAGAATAATTACTACGGCAATTTTATTTGCAATTTTATTTTTCACCAATAAAAATGCAAATGCTCAAACACCCAATATTATTTTGGGCCGACCAACTGATACCTCTATAACTGCCAGTATAATGTTTGGGCAGGTGATGCAATATTATGTGGAATATGGCACTACTACTGGTTCTTACCCAAATCAAACAACAACATTTACCAGTGTTGCGAAAAAACCATTTGAGATTGATTTGCAAGGTTTAGTAGCAAATACAAAATACTTTTATCGAGTACAGTACAAAACATCGGGTGGCAATTTTACTCCAACGCCTGAATACACCTTTCATACGCAACGTGCTTCAGGAAGCACTTTTACTTTTACTGTTGAAGCAGATGAACATTTGTATGATTATGGAAATCCGCATCTATACACCATTACGCTGCAAAATGAATTGAATGACAATCCTGATTTCATGTTCACCTTAGGAGATATTTTTGGCGATGACCATTATCCATTTACCATTACTCAACGCCAAGTTGATTCGCTTAGATACCTTTACAGGCCACGATTAGGAGCCATCTGCCATTCAGTGCCTTTAAATGTTTGTTTGGGAAATCATGATGGCGAAAAGCAATATTATTTAGATACCATGCCACCCAATAATTTAGCAGTTTGGTCCACTTTATCAAGAAAAGTTTATTACCCAAACCCCGAACCTAATGGTTTTTATTCGGGCAATAATACTGCAGAAGGTTTTGGAATAGGCCTGCCGCAAGATTATTATGCTTACACTTGGGGCGATGCTTTGTTTGTGGTGTTAGATGCTTATCGTTTTGATTGTGATACTAATCCAAAACCTAACGGATGGGCTTGGACGCTGGGTTTACCGCAATATACTTGGTTAAAAAACACATTGCAAAACAGCACTGCGAAATTCAAATTTGCATTTATTCATCATCCACTTGGAGAAAACCGAGGTGGAATTATTCCTGCAAAAGAATATGAATGGGGAGGAAACCAAGGCACTCAAAATCATTACACCTTTAATACAAACCGCCCTGGTTGGGCTATGCCAGTACAGCAATTGTTCAGAACCTATGGTGTTCAAATTTTATTTCAAGGGCATGACCATTTGTTTGCCCATGAAATTTTGGATAGTGTAGTGTATCAAGAAGTGCCAATGGCAGCCGATTCTACTTATCAAAAAGGTATGTTAGCAAATGCAAGTGCTTATACAGCCGATACCATTGCAGGCTCTGGCTATATTCGGGTAACCGTTTCATCATCATGTGTGCAAGTAGATTATGTGCAATCTTATTTACCAAAAGATACCTTATCGGGCTTGCATCATAATGGCACTGTGGCTTTTAGCTATACTATTGGAACATGCACTATTCAACCAAATGGCATTAAAAGTTTATTAGCCAACTCATCGGCCAACATTTTTCCAAATCCTGCCAATGACAAATTGATGGTAGAAATTTTGGATGGTTCAGTGAGTGTTTATAATTTAAAATTGAATGATGTGCTGGGTAAAACAGTTTTAACCCAAAACACTAACACCACAGCCAATGCGGCTTTGATGGATGTAAGTACAATTCCAAACGGAATTTATTTCTTGAATATTGAAACAGAACATCAAGGAACAGTCATAAAAAAAGTAGTCATCAATCATTAATTTATTTTTCAAAAAAACAATTTTATGAAGCGTATTTTTTTTCTGTTCCTGATTTTTTTAGTGTGGAATAAAATTTCAAATGCCCAACATCTTTGGCGTTCTGAAATCTTAGGACGACCAATGGACAACAGCATTACGGTGCAATTAATTTTTTCCGACTCGGCTCAAGTACGTGTGCAATATGGCACTGCAAGCGGTGTTTATAGCAATCAAACCAACTGGCAAACTTTTGCAGATAGTGTTACTGCCGAAATTGTTCTCACTGGTTTAACACCTAACACTGAATATTTCTATCGAGTAAATTATCGTCATCCAAGTGGCGGTGGCAGTGTTACAAACCGCCCTGAACATACATTTCATACGCTTCGCCCAACTAACGATTCCTTTGTGTTTGTAATTCAAGCCGACCCACACATGGATGCTTCCAGCGATACCGCTTTGTACAGAGTTTGTTTGCAAAATCAACTAAAAGACCATCCCGATTTTATGATTGATTTGGGTGATTTTTTAATGACGGATAAATTGCTGAATGCCTCACACGTGGTGCCTTTCGATACCATTCCTTATCGTTGTAATTTATTACGCTCGAAGTATGAATATGTTTGCCATTCGATGCCATTATTTATTGCTTTGGGCAATCATGAAGGCGAAGAAGGTTGGTATAATAACGGAACTGCTAACAACATTGCGGTATGGGATGCACAGCAACGAAAAAAATATTTCCCCAATCCTTTTCCAAATTCATTTTATACAGGTGATACATCCAACACACCATTTGTAGGTGCTCGTGAATCATACTACGCTTGGCAATGGGGTGATGCCATGTTTGTGGTGATTGACCCATTTTGGAATACCAAACCCAAACCTGATTCGCTGCATGGTTGGTATTGGTCGCTCGGAAAGCAGCAATACGACTGGCTTACACAAACTTTGCAAAACAGCACAGCTAAATACAAATTTGTTTTCGCCCATCAATTAGTAGGTGGCGACCCACAAGGCAGAGGCGGTGTGGAGTATGCTGATAAATATGAATGGGGCGGTAATAATCTGGATGGAACCCCAGGCTGGTCAACGAACAGACCGGGTTGGGCAAAACCCATTAAAGATGTTTTGACCGATAACAAAGTGAATATTTTCTTTCATGGGCACGACCATTTCTTCGGGCAACAACAAAAAGATTGCATGATTTATCAGGAAACACCTCAGCCCAGTTTACCTAATTTCAATTACCCCAGTCAAGCTGCACAATATGGCTATCTGCAAGGTTTGATATTGGCTAACACAGGGCATCTTCGTGTTACAGTAACTTCGCAACGAGTGAAGGTAGAATATGTTAAAGCCTACAAAGCCAGCCAGCAGACAGGCACACAGCATAATGGCGATGTGGTGGCTACCTATTTTATCAATGCAAAAAATTGTTACGATTCGCTGAATACAGGTTCGCCAATGATTTGGAATAGCAATTATGCTGATGAAGTGGTGTATCCGAATCCATTTCAGCAACAAACAAAAATTGAATTCACTTTAAAAAATCCTGATGCTGTTACTTTAGATATTATAGATGTCAATGGAAAATTAGTGCGCCGCTTAATGGATAATGAAACCCTGAACAGCGGGAAATTTCAAATGATGTGGGATGGAAAGAATTTCAATCAGACCGATGTGAGCAATGGTACTTACTGGTATGTTTTGAAAAATAAAAACGGAGAAAATAAATCAGGGAAAATAGTTTTGATAAAATAAAAATTGAATCATTATGAAAAAAATAATCTGCCTACTGCTTCTTTTCTGCGGTGTGAATTTTTCACAAGCACACGATTTGAATTATGAAAAAGTAATTCCGCATCAGTGGAAAATTGAAAAAGAAAACAAAACCATTGACGGCAGTTTTTATATGCTGAAAGATGGAAAAGTTTTCATTGAAACCACAGAGCAGAAAATTGTTTCTTTTCCTCTGCAAAACTTATCCGCAGCCGATAAACAATTCGCTATTGAAAAAGAAAATAAAATTTTGGCATTGAATCGGGAGTTACTACAACATCAAAATGTGGTGATGAAATCGCATTCTGTTTTTGATTATAAATTTTTCATTGTAGCTATTTTCTTTTTGCTGTTTGGCATTTTTGTTTTTAGTATTTCTAAGAAGCCTCAATACAAATATGCTATGCCTGTGTTTGTTATGGGTTTATGTTTTGCGTTGTTCAGTTTCACTTTGAAATCATTACAAAGCACCAATCCAAATACGATTAATGCAGCCTTTGCACCTTTCGTTCCAAATGTTCATACGTTTTATGACACTACTTATTTCTGGGTGGAATCAAAAGGAATTCCAACTACACACCCCATGATGGCTGGTATTTCAAACAGCGGCTGGCAACGTCAGGTGCCTATTCCGCAATGTTATATGGGAACCAATGCCTGGCCTATTCCTTTGAAACCAACAATGGCAGCAAATCCGATTCCTGTTGATGCAGTGCATTTTACAAGAGGTGCCATTGCGATTGCAGTGAATGGTGTTCCGATTTTCAACGAACACACCAACACTGGCGCTGATGCTTTAACAGCAGGACAATTAGATACTTATGGTGGTCACTGCGGTAGAGGCGATGATTATCATTATCACATTGCACCTTTGCATTTGTATGCTTACACATCAGCTACACTGCCGATTGCGTATGCATTAGACGGTTTTGCAGTGTACGGAAGTGTTGAGCCAGATGGAACAAACATGCAAACTTTGGATGCTAATCACGGACATAGTTATGGTGGCACTTATCATTATCATGGCACCACAACTTATCCTTACATGATAGGCAACATGGCTGGAAATGTAACGGAAGACAATACGCATCAATTGGTTCCACAAGCCGCTGCACATCCAGTTCGTGCAGGTCAGAATCCATTAAATGGAGCTTTGATTACTGTTTGCAATCCGAATGCAACGGGCAATGGTTACAAGATGATTTATACTTATCAAAGCAATACAGATTCTGTTGTTTATTCTTGGGATGCCTTGGGCAACTATACTTTTAAATATTACACCGCTGGCAATTTAGATTCATCTGAAACCAAACATGGCTTTGTACAATGCACTGTTCCTGCAACGCCGAATGGGATTAATGAATTGCAAACGAATGAAAATGGATTGACGATTTACCCGAATCCTTGTGGGAAGTCATTAGTCATAAGTCATTTGTCATTAGTGAATACAATTGAAGTGTTTGATGTTTTTGGTAAAAATGTATTCACTCAACCAATCAACAATTCAACAACTCAACCAATTTCAGTGGATGTTTCAAATTTGACAAGTGGTGTTTACTTCGTTAAAGTCATTGACAGCAAAGGGGTTTCAAGTGTTTCAAAATTTGTGAAAGAATAAAATTAGTTCATAAAGTTTTTCAAGTTTTGTAAAGTTTTTAAAGAATATTAGAAAGTATTTTTCAAGAAAAAAATTCAACATGAAAAGTTTAATTGTAGTTGTCTTCATTATGTGTTTTGTGAAAATTTCATTTGCACAAAGTGTGAAGAAAACCATGAATCGAATTCCGGATTCTGGCCAGACAAGCAGCTACACCACTACGTTTGGAGAAGATAATGATTACACCATCAATCCACCTTTCTATATCGATAATGGTGATGGAACAATCACAGATACTGTTACTGGATTGATGTGGCAAAAAACTGATGGCGGCGAAATGACGATTGACAGCGCTAAAAAATATGTGCAACAATTAAATTTAGCAGGACATCATGATTGGCGATTACCCAGTGTTCATGAGGGTTTCAGCATTTTAATTTTAGATGCGTTGAACCCAGCTATCAACACTACTTATTTTCCAAACACCAATGCAGAATATTGGTGGGCGAATGATACGGCTTATAATTTCCCTTCAAAAATTTGGGTAACCAATGCTGGTGGCGGACAAGGCGCTCATCCAAAAACAGAAACTATCAGCGCAGGTGGCACCAAAAGTTTTCATACACGAGCTGTGAGAGATGTAACAACTCCAACAATAATCCCCAATCATTTTACCGATAATGGTGATAGCACAATCACCGATAATTTAACTGGATTGATGTGGGAGAAATTTCCTTACAATGATTCTTTGTTTTGGGACAACGCTTTGCAACATGCAGAAAATCTAACCTTAGCAGGTTATTCAGATTGGCGCTTACCCAACATCAAAGAGATAGAATCACTCAACGATGAAAAAGCAAATGCACCATCCATCAATATTTCAGCGTTTCCGAATGTAGTTGCAAAAAAATATTGGTCATCTACTTCGCAATTCAATCATGGAACTAATGCATGGTTTATTGATTTTCAAAATTTCGGTCTGACATCTTACATTTCAAAAACAACAAGAGGTTGTTATATCATGTGTGTGAGAACTGCAACACCAAAGGTAAGTGGAATCAATAGTTTGGTGGATGATGCAATAAAAATGAAAGTTTATCCAAATCCAGTAAATTCAGTCATCAGTATTAAGTTGTCAGTGGGCAGTATAAAAACAATTGAGGTGATGAATATGCAAGGCAAAAAAATTGATTTACCTATTTATTTTCAAAACACTGATTACTGCAAACTGAATACTGAAAACTTGATTTCAGGAATCTATTTTGTTAGAACTACTGACACCAAAGGCTTTTCAAGCATTGCTAAATTTGTGAAACAATAATGGAATGGAAATGATTGAAGTGGTAAAGCAATATTTACAAATCGGATTTGCTCATGTTATTCCACTTGGCTTCGACCATATACTTTTCATTTTGAGTATTTTCTTTCTGAATTCAAATTTGAAATCAGTACTTATTCAGTGTTCAGTTTTTACCGTGGCACATTCTGTAACGCTTGGTTTAACAGCTGCTGGATATATTTTACCCAATCCGAAAATCATCGAACCGATTATAGCTATTTCGATTTTGGTTGCTTCCATCGAAAATTTATTTCACCATAAAGTCAATTCTTGGCGCTTGTTAATCATTTTTATTTTTGGATTAATTCACGGAATGGGTTTCGCCAACGCATTAAAGGACGTGGGTTTGCCGCCCGAACATTTTTTAGCTTCTTTGCTTTCATTTAATGTAGGTGTTGAGCTGGCGCAAATCACGGTGATAATTGCTGTTTATTTTTCAATTGCAAAATGGTTTGGTAAAAAAGATTTTTACTACACCAAAATTGTTTATCCAATTTCAAGTTTAATTGCTTGTGTGGCTTTGTATTGGACAGTTGAAAGGATTTTGTTTTGAAAGAAATTTTATGTACAATTTTGTGTTTTAAAACCTTTGCAAGGTTTTGGAAAATCACAGATTGAATACTACTTTTGTTCAAATTTTCAATCACGAAATGAATAGTATCCCGTCAGATTTTTTACCGATATTTTTATTGTTTTTGTGTGCCGCAGGTTTTGTAGGTGTAACTATAGCTGCTACACATTTCATTGGCACCAAACGCCATGGCAGCAAGCACAACGACAATTTTGAATGTGGTTTGCCAATTGTAGATAATGCTCGTCAGCCCATCAGTATCAAGTATTTTTTAACAGCTATTTTGTTTGTGTTGTTTGATGTGGAAGTAATTTTCTTTTACCCTTATGCCGTGAATTATAAAGGTTTGGGTTGGGAAGGTTTGATGGCGGTTTTAATTTTCATCGGATTTTTTCTTTGCGGATTTATTTACATCATTAAAAAAGGCGCATTGGATTGGGAACAATAGCAATCTGTTAATGTTATGATATGCTAATGTGTTAATTGAAAAATACAATCAAAACAAAAATTAAAATGAGTTCAGTAAAAATAGATAAAGCACCAGCAGGTTTTGAAGCACCAGGATTTTTTGCAACGCAATTAGAT
>CAIODY010000020.1 GCA_903857255.1 uncultured bacterium | reverse complement strand
CTAAATAATCTAAATGCAATGCAGCAAAAAATGAATCAGTTCGCCAATCTTCCAAGCCTAATAAAACGCCTAAACCGATTTTGTGAACACCTGCCGAACCAATTCTGTCAGGTGTTTCGAGGCGATAATTGAAATTTGATTTTTTCCCTTTTGGATGATAAATTTTGTAATTTTCTTTATGATAAGTTTCTTGATAAACTAAAACTGCGTACAAATCTTCTACATGCAACAGCCGATATTCTTCTTCGCTCAAAGGTTGTACCTCGATTGAAATGGTAGAGAAATATTGCTTTGCAATTTTAATAGCGTTTAAAAAATAATCAATATTCACCGTTTGATTGGCTTCACCTGTTACCAATAATATGCTATCAAATCCAAGTGTTTTGATGGCTTCAAATTCTTGATGAATTTGAGCATCACTTAGCGTCAATCTATCCACTTTATTGTCGAAACTAAAACCACAGTAAGTGCAAATGTTTTGGCACTCATTACTCAAATAAGCAGGCGCAAATAATTGAATAGTTTTACCAAATCTTTTTTCGGTTAATTGCTGACTTAATGCTGCCATTTCGGGCAAATATTTTTGAGCAGCAGGCGAAATTAAAGCCATAAAATCATCCAATGAGGCTTTACCATTGCTGTTTAAAGCAGCTTCAACATCGTGGCTGGTTTTGGAATTAATTTGTTGTGCAACTTTATCCCAATCGAACTGATTAAAAATTTGTAGAAAACTCATGATTATAAAACAAAAGTAAATAAAGGAAGTTGGATAGTGAGCAAAAAAAAAGTTCCTGTTTTTGCAGGAACTTTTTTGGTTAATGTTTTTTATCGTTCATCCCTTTTATAACATCTTGTGCTTGTTTATCATCAGGGTCTAAAGCCAACACTTTTTGACAATAATCTTTTGCTTTTTCTTTATCGTTTTCTTTGGTAAAACTATAATCAGCTAAGTAGTGATACGCTTCAATAATGTTTGCTTTATATTTTGGGTCATCTAATTTGATGATGCTCAAAAACTGGTCGTAGTAAGGCTTTGCCATGTAATTAGCATTGGTGCTATCCATTTGCAAAGCGCATCTCACTCTGCCCCAAGTGCCAGGCGCATATTTTGGCGAAAGCTTGGTTACGATGGAATAAGCTGAATCCGCATCTTTATAACGACCTAAATTGTAATAGCTTTTTGCCGCATAATAAAAAACATTTGGGTCGGTGATGTTTGAATTTTTCGCCACAGCTTTTTCAAATTGCTTGGCTGCATCTGCATATTTTTTTTGTTTGAAATAGCTGATTAAAATATCCGAAGTAAAATCCATGCTATTATCTGAATTCATGGCGTTTGTCATTTGCACAACGGCTAATGAATCTTTGCCATCGGTGCTCAAAGCTTTGGCATAATTGGAATAATCGGTTGAAAGAATTTCAGATGCAGGAACTTTCTGAAAGTATTGTTGGAATTGTGTTTCAGCATCAGTCATTTTGTTTTGTTTGGTGTAAGAATAAGCCAACAGACGATACATAATGAAGTTGTTAGGTTGCACTTTTAATACTTCATTTATTGAATTAATTGCATCATCATAGCGTTCGCTTTTGTATAAAATTTTTGCACTGCGGATTTTTGTTTCAATAGTTTGGTCAGCATTTTTTAAATACTCATCAAACTCTGTTTTTGCTTTATCAAATTTACCAGCTCTGAAATATAAATCAGATAATTCACGATGAGCAGGAGGGAAGCCGGGTTCAAGTGTTAAAGCTTTATTGAAATCTTCAATGGCTACTTCATAGTTTTTTGCACGAACATAAATTTCGCCAATTTTAGTTAAGGCTGTTGCTCTGTTGGGGTCGTTCTGAATAGCAGCCTCATAGCTGCTTACAGCATTTCCACCATCATTTTTAAAATTGTAAGCATCGCCCAAAGCTTCATACAATAAAGCACTTTTATCATTGATTTCTTTTTTCTTGTTTAATAAATCAATGGCTGCATCGGGCATGCTGTTTTTTTCGCTGCCGATATAAGCTTGCGCCACCAACACCGCAGTTGGGATGTCAGATGTTTTAGCAATATCCAATGCTTTGTTGAAGTTTTTTATGGCTTCATCTTTTTGACCTGCATTCAACAAACATTTGCCAATGCCAATCATATTGGGCAGCGAACGCTGATTCAACGCCAACCCAGCTTGATACATCATTTTTGCTGAATCAAATTGGTCGTTGGCATATAATGCTTCGCCAAAGTTGAAATAGTTTTTTGGTTCTTTTAAATCGCTTTGTAAAATTGCTCTGAAAATATTTTTAGCCGAGTTGAAATTCTCTGCTCTCATGGCTTTCATGCCTGCTTCTTCGCTTTGTGCAAAAGTGGTTTGGGCGCTGAATAAAATTAATGCTGCTGCAAAAACTCCAATTATTTTTTTCATTTTCTGTTGTTATGATTTTTATTTTTTTTTACAAACTTTTTTTTACGCTTACAATTCGCATCGGCATGGTTTGTGGCAATAAGCCACCTTTCAAAATGATGCGTTGACCAATATCGCTGGCTAAGAAATTTACAAATCCAGTGCCAAGCCCTGTTCGAGGCTCACGGCTGATGGTATAAATTTCACGACTCAAAGGATAATATTTCAAAGCTATGTACGATTGTAGCGGTTGAGGGAAATCAACATCCACTTTTTTCGCTGGGTCAATCCCTACCACTTTAACACGTTTGGTAAATAATAAGCCAATGGAATCATTCAAATCTTTGCACCAATTTACGCCCACAAAACCAATGGCATTTTCATTTTTAGAAACGTAATCAATTACTTCTTCATTGGTTTTGGCTGCAAAAATATTTTCAGGCAAAGTGGTGGTTTTGATAATGGAATCTTTGATGAATCGGAGTGTGCTGCTTTTGGCATTGTCAAACACAATTTGAATTTTGTTCAAATGCGATGAACTGCTCACCATTTTCCAAACATTAATTTCACCTTTCAATATTTTTTCTAACTGAAAATAATTCAACAAAGTATCGCTGTTGTTATTGTTCACTATTACAGCAATGCCATCTTTAGCAATTGGTGTTTCGGTGGGGAAATATTTTTGGTCATTGAAATATTTTTTTTCAGTCGCCGTTAAGTTTCTGGTTACCAAAATTACTCGTGATGAATCGTTCATCAAATCTTTAAAGCAATCGGCTTCAGGCAAATAGTGTACTTTGATATGTGCATTTTTATAGAGCGATTGAAACACATTTATTTCCGAATCAATAATCGGCTTGAATGTTTCATCGGCTGTAATAGTGATGGTGCCTGATGTGGGCGTATCTAATGCTGGTGAATTGCCATTGCCACAACTGCTGAAAACGAAATAGACAGCTAATAAAATTAACTGTACTCGTGAACGAAATTTGATTTCCATTTTTTGAATTATTGTTTGAAGGTTTTATAAGCACGCCAAATACGAAAAGCGCCATAAGCCAACATCACAGCGGCTAATACGGTAGCTTTTGTTTGCCCTATGTTAGCATGCAGTTTTTGGTCGATAATAAATAAATAGAGCGAAATCAACACAAACATGACACCAGCTGCCACACTATAAATAAAAAATCCTTTTTGCATTTTTATTGATTTTTAAAAAATGGAGAGCAAAAGTAAGCAACAAAAATAGAAATGCAGCACAGTCAAAAGGCTTTGCTGCATTTTAAAGTTAATTAATCACAAATGCAGGATACCGAGGTGTGGCTGGATTTTTTTTTAAATCATCGTTTATCAGATAATTGTTGCGATAACTTGTGGATAAAATGTGTATAAAAAATTGCATGGATGGCGTACAACATACATAATAAGTAAGGTTATATTTGTTCTACTAAAAAATTAAACGCATGACTTATGTTACCACTTTCTAATCCCAATTGCACTAAGTCAATGGTCAATGGTCAACTATTTTTAATTCAACAAGGTAGGCTGTATTCGTTAGTAGGCTTTCTTTCGTTTTTTCTGCATAGCCTTTCAAAAGCAAAATCCCTTGTTGCGAAATCCAAATGCTTACCTGCTGATTTCCAACCGAAGCGTAGGGCGTTAGCATGCCTTCGTGCAGCATTAGCACAACTTTGTGGTAAGTTATCACAACATCGTGATGCCGCATCACAAAGCCGTATCATTTTATCACGCCTTCGTGATGTGCTTCCACGCCTTTGTGCTATCGCATCACAAAGCCGTTTTATTTTATCACGCTATTGTGTAGCTTTTGCACAATTTAGTGATGCGCCTGCACAGCATTGCGTTGTTGAACTGTGCCTTTGTTTTATCCTGCCACTATCAGCTTTGGCTGTAGTTATAAATCAAACCAATTTTCTAATTTTTAAATTTTAACAAACATGAGTACAAAACGTAGAATCCCTGACAACATTCCTGATTTTAACGCTTACATCAACAACACGGATGATTATCAGCAAGCTGGCGGACCGCCCACTAATGCTGTGCGGCTGGGCTTAACGGCTCAAAACAGCAGCGATTGGAAAGCCAAACGCATAGCTTGGGTAGCCTTGTATAAAAAATACATTGACCCTGCCCAATGCACCACTGCGGTGAAACAAAACATTCAACTGGCAATGAAAGGCTTCAAGGCATTTGCACAACCGCTCATTGATATTATGGCAGTGAGCCCAGCCGCTACGGCTGATGATGCAAATGCTTTTAATTTTGTGTTAGACCGTAAAAAGCCCAGCCAATCGCATACGGCATTAACAGATAAAGTAGTGTTAGATGCCAAACCCATCGGTGGGGGCGATGTGGCTATGAAGGCTAAAACCAGCACCGATAGCAGCCGTGCCAGCAAACCCGATGGGGCTGATAGTGTACAACTGGCTTATGCTTTTGGGGCTACTCCGCCAGCTAATATGGATAAAGGCACTACCAAAGATATATTCACCAAAGCCAGTTTCACCTTGCATGCAGGCACCGATAACATCGGCAGCAAAATGTATGTATATGCACGCTGGTACAATACCAAACACCCTGAATTGGCTGGACCCTGGACAGTGATGCTAACGCTAACGGTATTGTAAATAGCCAGCCAATGGTCATTTGTATTTAGTAACCCTATGCTTTAGCGCAGGCACAAAATAACCACCGCCGCAGCCCCTCTCTTTGGAGAGGGCTGGGGTGAGGTTAAAAACAAAACGAGGGCAACAAAGATTAAGCAATGCTAATAAAGAAAGCACAATAAAATGTTTAAGTTTGTAAGATGACCAATGAAAATCAACCTATTGAATCAAGCAGTCACCAAGCCCCAACGCTCAATGGCTATGCGGCAGCTTGGCGACAACAAGTGCAGGTTCGCTTCTACGGTGAACGCAAAAAAAATGGCAGCGATGACGATGATTTAGTAGCACAGGCAAATGCTTATTATGCCGAGCAAAATCAAAATGTTATCAACGCTAAACTGCTGGCTGTAGATGGGTTTGTTTTATACCCCAACCCAGCAAATACCCAAATTCATTTAGCTTACAAAGATTTTGATGCAAATAGTATCGTAACTATTTTCGATTATACTGGTAACCATGTAATAAACATGATTTTAGCAAATACTACTGGTATAACAGATATTGATGTACACCAATTAAACGCTGGCGTTTATTTATATCAAGTAGTTAATAATAGCGGCAATATTACAAAGCAAGGTAAATTTACCATTGTAAAATAAACCAACCAACACAAAAAGTAGCTTACCTTTGTAAGCTACTTTTTGCTTTAAATCATTTTACAATGAAAACGCTACTTGTTTTTATAATGGCTTATGGCTTATGGCTTATATCTTATAGTCAAAATTTAATAAAAAATGCTGGGTTTGAGAAACACTATGGACCTTGTAGTCCATCTTCGCAATTATATATAATTCCAAGCCAAAGTTTTGATAGTTTGGCTGCTCAAGGAGTTTGCACAATAACTGATTGGATTGCATTAAGCCAAACACCTGATGTGTATAGTTATTTATCGTATGGGGGGGGGGGGTTCCAACAAATGGGTTCTCTAAATATACTTACCCACATTCTGATTCCACTTACGTTGGTGCTGTTCCATTTTCTCAAGCAGTCGGGCAAAATGGGTATAGGGAATTAATTGAAGGTAAATTAATAAAACCATTAGTTAATGGGCATAAATATGTTTTTAGTATTTGGACACAGTTAGTTGATACAATTTATGCAAATATTGGTAATTGGGGTCAAATAGTGGGTATTAATAGTTTTAGTGCTTATTTTAGCGATACTTTGATACCCAGCGCAGGTTGGTCTAATAATTTAGCCATTAGCAACTATACACCACAAGTTCAAATCAATACCATGGTAATAGATACCCAACATTGGGTACAGTTGGTAGATACTTTTACTTATGAAGGCAATGGGGCAAATTATATTTGTTTGGGCAATTTTAAAACCGATGCCCAACTGCAATGGCAGTTAGTAGATAGCATTCGTAATCTGCCTATTGCAGCGTACTATTTTTACGATGATGTGAGTTTGGTGGATTTGGATACAAGCGCAAGCGGCGTAAATGCTACGCCTTTGGTTGCGGTTGATGGTTTTAGTCTTTATCCGAACCCAACAGATAATGAAGTAACCATAGCATTTAAAGACTTGCCTAACAATTGTAAACTACAATTCATCAATACCATGGGCATGGTAGTTGACCAAATCAATGTCAACGGGCAAACAGGGCAACAACAAATTGATGTAAGCAAATATAGCGCAGGCTTATATTTATGCACTATTATAAACAGTAGCGGCACCATTATAAAGCAAAGCAAGTTAAACATCATTGGTCATTAATGATTAATCTAAAACAAAGGTAAGATTAAATCCCTAACCTTTATTTTTCAAAACTAAAATGCCATGAAAAAGCTAATCTTGCTTGTTGCTTGTTGCTTGTTACTTGTTATGCCCCAGTGGAAGCAGGTTTGGTTTGTGAACCACATCATTATAGATTAAGCAGTGCGAACAAAGAAAGCCCAATAAAATGTTTAAGTTTATAAAAATAGGCAACAGTACTATTTTTGATTCAGGCAGTCACCAAGCCCCAATGCTCAATGGCTATGCGGCAGCTTGGCGACAACAAGTGCAGGTTCGCTTCTACGGTGTTTACTTTTTGCATATCAGCAACACTGATAAAAGTTGGCAGCATACCTTAAAAATTGTAAAACAACAATAAAAGTATTAATTTTGAAAATAAAAACAACTTGGAATCAGCCATAACGCTGCTCCAAGTTGTTTTTTAAAATCATCAAACAACATGAAACTAACTTTCAGACTAATAGCCCTCATCATTTTATTTTTTATGAGTTGCATACAATATACTCCAGCACAATCATGGAGTAAATTAGGAGGAGGAAGTCTAGCTGCGAAAGACGGTATTGGGTCAGTTTGCCGTGATGCCGCAGGCAATATTTATGCTGGGGGTAGTTTTACAAATGGTATCAATAGCGCAGCTGGGAAACACTATGTAGCTAAATGGGATATAACTACTAATACATGGAGTGAATTAGGCGGATTAAATGCTTTGTCAGCCAATAATTTCATTTTAAGTGTTAATGCTGATTTAATTGGTAATATTTATGCAGCTGGTAGGTTCACCAATTCAAATGGAGAAAGATACGTTGCTAAATGGGATAAAACGACTAATACATGGAGTGAATTAGGTGGCTTGAATAGTTTGGCTGCGAATAGCGATATTTTATCAGTTTGCAGTGATGCAGCAGGTAATATTTATGCGGCTGGTTGGTTCACCAATTCGAGTGGACAAACATACGTTGCTAAATGGGATATAAATACTAATACATGGAGTGAATTAGGTGGCTTGAATAGTTTGGCTGTGAACGTTGGTATCGAATCAGTTTGCAGTGATGCAGCAGGTAATATTTATGCGGCTGGCGGTTTTGCACATTCTAATTTAAAAAGATACGTTGCTAAATGGGATAAAACGACTAATACATGGAGTGAATTAGGTGGCTTGAATAGTTTGGCTGCGAATAGCAATATTTTTTCAGTTTGCCGTGATGCAGCAGGTAATATTTATGCGGCTGGGTATTTTACCAATTCGAGTGGGAAAAGATATGTTGCTAAATGGGATATAACTACTAATACATGGAGTGAATTAGGCGGATTGAATGCTTTGTCAGCCAATAATTTCATTTTAAGTGTTAATGCTGATTTAATTGGTAATATTTATGCAGCTGGTAGGTTTGCCAATTCAAATGGAAAAAGATACGTTGCTAAATGGGATATAACTACTAATACATGGAGTGAATTAGGCGGATTGAATAGCTTGGCTGCGAATAACGATATTTTATCAGTTTGTAGTGATACAGCAGGAAATATTTATGCGGCTGGTAGCTTTACTGACTCAATAGTATCAAATAATTTAAGTGGTGTTTATTATGTAGCAAAATATTCAGGCACTTTATATGTTCGCACAATTTGCCCAGGCGATTCGTTCTTGTTTTTCAATCACTATTATTCGGTGGCAGGCAATTATTATGATACACTCATTAATTATTTAGGCGGTGATTCGGTCATCACCTTGCATTTAACAGTGAAGCAAACAGCCTTTGCAAGTGATACGGCAGTGCTTTGCTACTTACATACGTATAATTTTTACGGGCAAATGCTTTCGCAAAGTGGTAATTATGTAGATACTTTAAAAAGCTATTTGGGTTGCGATTCGCTCATTCACACTTTGCATTTAACCATTTTACCTGCAAATACAGATACCCTAAAAGCAAGCATTTGTTATGGGCAATCGTATTTATTTGGGCATGATACTTTGTACCAAAGTGGCTTTTATTATGATACCCTATCGGGTGCTGCTTTAGGCTGCGATTCTATTATAGTATTGCAGCTCACTATATTGCCTAAGTTAATAGATACTATACAGCAACAATTTTGCAAAGGCAACACGTATATTTTCAACCACGATACCTTGTCGCAAGCTGGTTTATATACAGATACTTTGACCAGCTATCGGGGTTGTGATTCAATAATTGTGTTGCAATTACAAATCCATTCAGCCGATACGGTTCATTTACAGCAACAAATCTGCTATGGTGGTAGTTATCTTTTCAATCAACATGTACTTTTGGTAAGCGGCGTTTATTCGGCGGTGCTTACTAACCAATATGGCTGCGATTCGTTGCTCTTGCTTAATCTAACCGTATTGCCAGCTATTGATACCAGTTTATCTTTTACAAATGATACTTTATTTTCCAACGCCACCGCTTGCACCTATCAATGGTTCAATTGTGATAGCAATAAAATAAATGTAGGTGCAACTAATTCAAGCTTCAAACCCACATTAGCAGGGCATTATGCTGTTATTTTAACTTCTACTAATAATGCTAATTGTGTAGATACTTCCAATTGCAGAATGGTTCGGTTGAATACAGGCATTTCCTCATTCACCATTAACAATTCGCAATTAACCATTTATCCTAACCCTTGTGGAAACAAGTTATCAATCAGCGGTATGCAGTTATCAGGCAATACAAAAATAGAAGTGTTGGATGTATTGGGGCAGGTTGTTTTTAATAAATCCATCAACAACTCAACCAATCAACCAATTCAACTTGATGTCTCAAATTTTACATCACAAATCTATCTTCTCAAAGTTACAGATGCAACAGGCGAACAATATTTTGCTAAATTTGTAAAACAATGAATCTATTGGGGCAAGCAGCATTAGTTATCACAGTTATCACCAAACTGCCGCATAGCATTGATTCAACAGGCAGCATTTTAGCAACTAAGGCAATTCAAAATCAATGGGCAAAGTGAATAATACCGCCACATTTTTACCATGTTGTTTGCCAGGTTTCCATTGTGGCATTTTTTCAACTACATGAATGGCTATTTCATCCAAACCACCACCTAAGGCTCGTTTTACAGTGCAGTCAGAGATTTTTCCATCTTCATCCACCACAAAATTCAACACCACTTTTCCTTCTAATCCTAAAATTTTCGCTTGCTCGGTGAAATGAATTTTTGCTTGTAAATATTGCATCATAGCGGCTTCTCCACCTGGGAATTCGGGCATTTCATCAACAAATTCAGGTGGCATTTTGCTATGAGAATTATTCTCTGGAACAAAATGTTCGTTTCCACCTATTGTTGGGTTATCTGTGCTGGCTGTTGTAGCATTAGTTGGAACTCCTTTCGGGTCGCCAACTGTTGTTGTGGTAGTAACTACTTCATGAACATCGGGCACTTTTTTGTCGGGTGCAATTTCAGTAGGAAGGGTATTGCCTCTTACAACTGGTGCGCTTGCAGCAACTGCATGATGTGCTGGTGCTGGATGAATAGGTTGAGGCGGAATGATAATCGGCAAATCAATTTTTGTGATTTTTATCAAAGGTTTTAAATGTGTTAAATCAGGAATCACTTTTTGTTTTGATAATAATTCTACAAAAGAAAAACCAAGTAAAACACTGATTGAAAATAACACAATCAATCCTGCTTGGCGAATGTGCTTTTCATAATCGCTTCGTAATTGGTAAGCGCCATAATTTTTGTTTCTGCCTTCAAACACAATGTTGTTAAGGCTTTTAGAGATGATGATTTCGGAATACATAACATTGAAAGTTTAAGTTGGTTAATAAATAAAAGATGTTCGTGTAGAAATCATTCCATAATTTTTCTGTTTATTTTTTTTGAATTATTGATGCACAAATGGTTTTACTTTTTCATTTTCTTCGGCTGTTAAATCAACCAATGCATAACTGTTTTGCAATTGCACTAAATTGATTTCATCCATCACCTTCACCAGTGTTTGCAGTTTGCAATTAGCTGCTGGTTTTAAAATCACTACTGCTTTTCTTTCATCTACTGGCAGATTCAAATCGTTTTCAACTTGTGTTGCTTTAGCTTGCAAAGCTTGATGTAAGCTGTGTTTTGTACTGTTTAAAAAAGTCAGTTTCAAATTTTCATCTAATCCATTATAGTATAGTACTGAATCTTTACCCATCGGAATTAATGTGATTGCTCGTGATAATTTCAAAGGTTTAGGTGCTGCTTTTGGCGGCTTCTTCACATCTATTGACGAAATTTTTAGGAAAGAGGTTGTCAGCATAAAAAAAGTAACTAACAAAAAACCTAAGTCAACCATAGGTGTCATATCCACTCGTGGTGCTTGTTTGCGCCTGCCTAATGCAATTATTTCAGCCATAACATTTTTTTTAATGAAGATGTGCGCTGAAATATTATTCCATAAAAAAAAGTTGATTTTTTTTAGCTTAGTCTGATTACACTTTCGTAACACGAATAAATCCGCCTCCAACTATTCTGTAAGTGATGCCCCCGATTTTTATTTCCTGCCCTTCACTCATTTTAGCAATTTGAGTGATGTCTTCATTCATAGTATGAATGCCGCCCTTGGTTTTCCATGCTATTAATAAATAGTCAGGTAAAATATAACCATTGTTAACTCCGCATAAAACAACATGGACAGGGTGATTGAAATTTTTTAGTAGTACAATGTCTTTTACTGGGGCATTGTTGTCAACTATTGCAACTAATTCTTTGAAATTATTGGCTTGTTCAGTGCCTTTAATTAGGGCTTCCATATTGTTTTCAGGGCAATCGCCACCATTGCCTTTTGCGGCAACATAAGCCATCAGTTTTCCAATACTATCAAGCCCTTTTGCAGCTGAGTAATAAATTCCGCCAGTAGCCCCGATTTTTTTTTCGTTATCAAGTTTGTTGTCACCATCATTAAAAAATACAAACTGCAAATTCTTCTCGTTTTTGCAGTGTAGTTGATACCAAACGGCTAACTGGGCATCATAAGGTTGCATACTTCCAGTTAAATCGCACACAATTAATTTGTTGTTCCAGTTGTTTCTAGTCAGCGTACTCATCACTACAGTGTCGGAGTTGTGGATTGCTTGTTTTAGAAAAATGTTTTTATAGCCTTCTTCGAGGCTGATACCTAGCTTTTTGCACTCAGCAGCAAATATTTCTCGTTCTGCTTTCAATCTTTTTTCTTCGGCAATAAGTCTTTTTTTCTCTTGTAGCTGAATATTTGCATAGTATTTTGAACCTATGTACGATACATTCCATGCTGCTTCTGACATCCCTTTTGAATAATCGAATTTTTCAGTTTGATAATTGTTGTGGTACTTGAAATTCAGTTGATAATTATCGCCTTTCAATACATAAGCAAAAATTTTCCCTTCCCGATTTGTAAAGCCATAAATGGCTTTATTTCTTTTCATCCCTTTTATCGAAACGAATTCACTATCCAAAGGCAAGCCATCAAACCCTTTAATAGTAATGGTTACAAACACAAAGTAATCGAGCAATTTGGGCTCTTTCATCTTGCTGTTAGGAAGGAAAATAGAATCGGCAATAGCAGCAGCTACATTATTTACTGCAGCTATTTCAGTTACATCCATCGACATGAGTCTTTCTTTTTCCAGCATATTGGGCTCGTAACAAAATGTTCGAACTAAAGTGCTGCCTTCTTGTTGCGATTCAATCTCAACTTTCTGATTGTAGTTAGAGATTCTTAAATCAAACCATTCAAAACAATTCACAGTGAACTTTACAAAGCCTTGTGCATTGCTGCGTTGAATTATCTTGTGCCCATCTGTTTTTGATTCAAGGGTCACGTCCTTATCTACAAAGTACCCCCCGTTGATGTTTTTTAAATGGATTTCAATGGCTGATTGACAATCTTGGCTTTTGGAAAATTGAATTTGTGCAATAAAATTGAGGAGGAGAAAAATAAAAGGTTTCATTTTGGAAGATTTTAGAGAAGGTGAAAATGAAAACCTTTTGTACGAACGCCATAAATATTTGTTTCAACCTTTTTTTGATACAAACCAAGAAAAAAAATTGAAACAACATGAAGAAGAAATCTATCTGTACATCACCTCTTTCACCACTTTCACCGTTTTTGCTACCGATGGCAAAAATGCTTCTACCAAATTCGGCGCATAGTGCATGCTCGAATCGGCAGTCATGATTCGGCGAACGGGTGCATCTAAATAATCGAAAGCATCGCGTTGTAAGCAGAAAGAGATTTCAGTAGCTACCGAACCAAAAGGCCAGGCTTCTTCTACAATTACACAACGATTTGTTTTTTTTACTGACTCAACGATAGTTGCCATATCCAACGGACGAATAGTGCGTAAATCAATCACTTCGGCACTGATATTTTCTTTAGCTAATTCTTCAGCAGCGCCTAATGCTACTTTCATCATTTTGTTGAAGGATATAATGGTAACATCAGTTCCGCTGCGCTTTACATCGGCTTTGCCAATGGGGATATAATATTCTTCTTCAGGCACTTCGCCCATATCGCCATACATCATTTCCGATTCAAAAAAACAAATTGGGTCATCATCAATAATGGCTGATTTTAATAAACCTTTTGCATCATAAGGATTAGAAACGCTGATTACTTTTAAGCCCGGCACATTTGCCATCCAACTTTCAAAGGCTTGGCTATGCTGCGCTCCAAGTTGACCTGCTGAACCTGATGGTCCACGAAAAACAATCGGGCAACCAAACTGACCAGCACTCATGGCTCGGGTTTTGGCAGCACTGTTTACTATTTGGTCGAATGCTAAAACTGCAAAATTCCAAGTCATAAATTCAATAATCGGGCGAACACCATTCATGGCTGCACCTACGCCTATGGCTGCAAACCCAAGCTCAGCAATGGGTGTATCAATCACACGTTTTGCACCAAATTCATCTAACATTCCTTGGCTTACTTTGTAAGCTCCATTGTATTGCGCCACTTCTTCGCCCATCAAAAAAACACGTTGGTCTTTTCGCATTTCTTCTTGCATGGCTTCACGTAAGGCTTGGCGGAATGCTATACTTCTCATCTTTTATTTTTTTTAGAGGCACAAAAATAAGTGTTGAAAATCGAAATCAAGAAATGATTGAATGAAAAGTTTTGAAGGGATTAATTGAAACTGACTGTTCTGCCCATTAAAATAAATGGTTACCATTGTGCAACATATTATTGTTGCTCGTTTTTAGGATTTGTAAGAAAGATTTTTTTATTGCTTTTTTGGTTGACAATGAATAGTTAACAAAATAAAAAAACGGCTGAATGATTGCTCACTCAGCCGTTTCAAAATTTTTATTCCATCAGTTTTTACTTAACGTAATAACCCACCACTTTCCAAACGCCATTTTCTTTCACCACACTCACCGTTTCGATAGCTTCTTTTTTGTTTTCAAATGATGTTTTGAATTGCATAATCACATATTCGCCATCAGGTGCACCCGGAACAGTAGTTGTATATTTTGCAGCAATATTTTCTCGGCTATTCAGTTTTCCAAATGGCTTCAAAACGCCTTCTATAGTTGATTTCCATTTATCCACCGTTAATGCAGCTTGAAATATTTTACCACATTCAGCATAACTTTTTGCATAGTCGCCGCTGTCATTTATTTTTAACCAAGCTAAAGCCACTGCTACGCCTGCTTTTTCAGCATCATTGTTTTTATTGGTTTGTGAAGCATTCACTAAAAAAGTGATTCCTGAAAATGCAATTACTGCGAAAATTATTTTTTTCATTTTTGATGATTTAGTTTTCAAAGGTAACCAAAAAAAATCCACTGCCTTTTTCAAAGCAATGGATTTTTTTCAAGCCACCGTTAATATTTTTTCCACCAACGATTCAATTAAGTTGTCGGAGGACAAACTCTTACAACGGCTCAAAATGTTAGACCAACCACGACCGATTGCGACTTACATTTGACCGATGTTAAACCAACCACGACCGATTGCGACTTACATTTGACCAATGTTAAACCAACCACGACCGATTGCGACTTACATTTGACCAATGTTAAACCAACCACGACCGAT
>CAIODY010000019.1 GCA_903857255.1 uncultured bacterium | reverse complement strand
GGTCAATGCAGGCGTATTAACATTTACAATATTTCCTGTTATATTTTTTGGTGTGGATGTTCCGCCTAAACCATCTTGTTCTTGAAAAACACTTATTGCACCAGTAGTCATTGATCCCGTTATGGTGATATTATTATTCGTTACATTTACTGCGCTTGAGCTACCAGCTGTAGAAGAATAAAATGGAATTATTGCTCCACCAACTGTTCTATCTATATTAAAAGTATTAGCGTTTAACGTTACACTAGTTGAATAGGTATTTGAATGATAAAGACCATAAACTGTGCTGGTTGTTCTTATAGTTGAACCTGTTGTTAA
The DNA here is from genome assembly GCA_903857255.1 of uncultured bacterium. GTDB lineage: Bacteria > Bacteroidota > Bacteroidia > Chitinophagales > CAIODY01 > CAIODY01. The sequence continues at coordinate 23,428 of CAIODY010000019.1, read as the reverse complement.
AAGTTGATTTGAATTAATTGTGCCGGTTCCAATAGCAGCACCACTATTTGCAAAAATATAAACCATTGCTCCTGTATAAGTTCCTGTACTGGTTGGCACATTTTGCTTGAAGGTAATTACATTACTATTGCAAGTTTGTGTTGAACCTGTAACTGCCGAACCAGGTAAATTCTCAATACCGGTTATTTGACCCGATGACGCACCTGTACCCGAATTGCTTTGGGTAATGGTAATTATATTATTATTGGCTGTATTTGATATACAACTTACTGCCGATAAAATCCCAATTAATTGAGCTGCAGTGGCAGCTGAAGCTAACTGATTAATGTTAATGGTATTAGTGTTTGAAACAACTGTTGCTGTTGCATTTCCCTGCCCAAAACTAATTCCATACGCCAAGTTAGCACCTGTTTCATTCAAGGTAATATTATTATTGCTGAATGTTGCTGTATAAGTAATACCACTTGCTACTGCTGTACTTGCAGAAACTACAATACCATACACTGCCAAAGTCATAGAGTTGCTAGTAATTGTATTGTATTGAGCTGAAATGCCAGCTTCGTTTCTGATATAAATACCACCAATATTAACGACAAACAAATTCCAAGCAGCATCAGCAGCGGTATTTAAACCATAAGTAATTGTATTACCAGTAGCTGATGATGAACCACCAATATCATTGCCCGATTCATTAACGGTTGAAGTGACAGGGGGCGAAAGTAAAGCAATACCATAAGCCACATTGGTAATGGTGTTGCCATAAAATTTATTGTTCGAGTTAGTACCAGTAGTTGCAGTAGCAGCTAAAGTGTTGTTGTTATAATCAATAGTAGAAGATGAAAAAATACCAATTGCATTTTGATAGGTTGAACCTAATGCAATAGTATTGTTTTTAATGGTATTGTTTTGAGCACCATCAGTTGCTGTTTTTAAAAACAATGCCACCCCAAATTCTGTCATGTTGTTAGTCGCAACAGCGGTTGTAGTATTGGTTGATAATTCTTTCATATCAAAACCCTGAATGGTAATATAATCGCCACCCACAATCTTAAATATCGCATCTACTTTAATACCCGAAGCTTGTGCAGGTGCAGTAATAGTGCTGCCTGTACCAGCACCAGTAATAGTGATGGAATATAACGATGAACCTGTTGCCGTTATCACATAACCGCCAGCAGGGGCTGTTTGCGGATTACCCGTGTTTAAGGTAATGGTTACATTCGAGGTAATTGTTGCGGCATTCAATGCAGTGATTGCCGAATTCAAATTGGCATAGGTGGCAGCCAAGCCCGAACCACCATTAGTGGAAACAGCTTGTGCATTTGCAACAACAAAAGAAAGGAAAACAAAGCAACTGCATAAAAGCAGTTGGATAGCGGATTTGGTAAGGTTTTTTCTCATAACTGTAGGTTTTGATTTTTATAGAATAATTAATTTAGGTTAATAAATGATTCGCTAAATTTTAACGATTTAATAACATCACAAATCTAATCTAACTACTTTTAGTGATATGGAAAGTTGTAAACATTTCATCCACATTTTAACAGTAAAACACCTTATAAATTTAAGCCGAATAGCGTAAAAAAAATGCAAAAAAAATCCTTGCAACCCTTTACTACAAGGTATTTGCTGATGATATGACTTTCATGACCATTAACACAAGGAGGAAAGTGTAACATTTTATTCGCCTGCAAAATGGTTTTGAATATGCCCTATCGAGGCATTATAAGCCATAGATGAAAGAATGGATTCTATACTTTATTGAAAGCTGATTAATCTATTCAGAATCCATGTAATGAATTTTTACTGCCTCTGCAAAAGTTTTATTTTCACGGCTATAAACCAAAGTTAGTTTTGTTTCATATATCGGATGCATTATGTCAATATCCCACGATCGTTCAATTTGCGGAAACATTACTTTCGCTCGTTCATTAAACTGATCCCAACCTCTGATGTCTTCTGATATTTTAAAACTTTTACCATTTTCATAAAACACATCTATCCAAATCGTATCAGTGGCATGTTTAGTTAATTTATAACCAAATATTGTTTCTATGTCCATCCACTTTATTGTTTTTTCACCCTCTGGTGTTTTCATTGTAAATCCATCCTTATGGTATTGAAATATACCAATGTCATGAAACATCATCTGAAAATTTTCGAAGGCTGACTCATTAGTCGTTTTGAAGCGCTTTAAAAATTTGGACTTAGGAAAAGATAATTTCAACAGGTATATTGCAATGAGAAAACTAAGGCCTATTGCCATGCAACTAATCAGCAGGTAGTGCTCATGGAAAGCCAAATAAATGGAAAGCCCTGATAACAGTAACCAGAACAGCAGATGCTTAATCACGTCTTTCATGTCAAACTGATTCATGATTTTCCATTTATATTATTGCAAACCATAGTTAGTGTTTTCAACAAATTATTCTAAATGAAATTACAGCAGGGCAAACTACTACAATAGCTACAGTTTGCTCTGCTCAAACCCATATCGTATTGCGGCTTCTAATATAGCTGCGTTGATGTCTTTTAGCGCTTTGAACTTAATGCAATAGCCAGTTACAGTGGCTTTGCCCAATTGTTTTCCATAAGTTTGAGCTAAGTAGGTTTTATCTTTAATACCCATGATATAAACCGAGATGCCTGTGGTGTTGGCGCTTAGCCCTACCTGATAAAATGCTTTGCTTGTTCCATCAGCATAATTTATGTTGTATAAGCCATAACCTATATTGGGGTTAGCTACAATTTTACCTTGAGCATCTTTCCCATCTAAAAACCTTAATTTACAAGCTGGCATTATATGCTGAATGAGCAGGTGCAAGGCTTGCATATCAACGCCTTTGGCTTCGGGTTGGCTGCTGATGTAATTTTTGATTTGTGCTTGTATATCCATACAGAATTCAAAATTAAACAAAACAATTGAAATTCAAAACCTAGTGGCACAAGTTCGCCACCCTCAAAGGTTCTGCTGCAAACTTGCGCCGGCAGGGATGACTAAATTTGTTTTATAAAGATTTGACATAAAAAATTATTTTATCGTGAAGTGATATTGCCATTTATTCTAAAAGTGTCAGATGTACTTGTGGTGCTTTGCACTTTAACCGAACTAAAGGCAATATTTATTTTGCTATGGTAGGCTTGTGTAACAGTAACTTGTCCATTAATAGAAAAATAATTGTAGAATCCTGTTTCGGCATCGCCCCCTCCATATTCGATATATGCCTTGCCCATGGCTAATACCGATTTGCTATTTACAATTTGATAAACTCCTGCTGGTGGTTTTGTCGAACCATTACCAAAGTCAATTCCTACAGTCTGTGAACCAACTGTATTCATGATTGAGTAGTGTTTTCCAGCACTTATTCCCCAAACACCACTAGCCCCCCCTTGATATTTGAATTGAATTCCGCTTATAGCACTACAATAATCAGTAGGCAAAATATTTTGGTTTAGTGTAATTGATTTTGAAGTAGATGAATTTTTACTACCATTTTTTGAAAACACTTCTAATATAAAAGTTTTGTTTCCTCCAATATCTTCGCTATCGGTAGGAAAGTCTAAATTTTGGGTAGTATAAGTGTTGCCATCGGGCGTAGTCCAAAGCCAACTATAAGCGTTGCTGCTTGCGTCGGTTAAATGCATTACATCGCCTGCGGTGTAAGTAGTTTTGTCGGTATTAAAATTAGCCGTGGGTTGCTTTTGGCAAGCGGCAAAAAACAAAGCAACAATTAAAAGAAGATAAATATTTTTCATGGTAATGATTTACAAAATTGAATTGCGAATGCAAAGAAACAATGAACTATAGATGAAGAAATAGAAAATAAAGATTGCCTTGGGCTGCCGTGTAATCAGCAGTAGCCAAGGATGGGCTTGAATTTTTGCTTTTGGAAGAAAGATATGAATAGAAGTGTTGTAATGAGCATGGGAGTAGTTGATTTTGGATATACGAAAATAACCAATAGCTTAAATAATGCAATCTTATTACCGAAAAGATATGAACAAAACAGCTATTTTATGCATAGATTTTCATTACTAAGCCATTTTGTTCATCAATTTAGGTTCTAAGTTCACTATAAAAACAATTTTGTTCGCTAACAAAAAGTTTAAGTTCATCAACAAAAGTTTTTTCATAGCCAAGAAAATGTTTTTCGTAGTCAAGAAAAATGTTTTCATAGTCAAGAAAATGTTTTTTATAGTCAGAAAAAAGTTTTTCATAGTCAGGAAAATAGTTTCCATAGTCAAGAAAAATATTTCCGTAGTCAAGAAAAAAGTTTTTATAGTCAACAAAATGTTTTTTCCAGTCAGAATAAAAGTTTTTTTAGTTGGAAAAAATGGAATTGGGTAAGTTTGCGGCATTAACCAAGTAAATAGTTTAGATGAAAACCATTGATTTACGCAGCGATACTGTAACCAAACCTTCAAAAGCTATGCTACAAGCCATGTTTGAAGCCCAAGTGGGCGATGATGTGTTTGGCGATGACCCTACCATTAATGCTTTAGAAGAAAAAGTGGCTCAACTATTTGGCAAAGAAGCGGCACTATTTTGCAGCAGCGGCACACAAACTAATCAAATAGCTATTAAAGTTCACACTCAACCTGGTGATGAATTAATTTGTGATAGAACAGCCCATATTTATAATTATGAAGGTGGCGGAATAGCTTTCAATAGTGGCGTTCAGGCTCGATATGTGTTTGGCGATAAAGGCAGATTTACGGCAGATGAGGTGTTGCAAAATATCAATGATGACAATGTTCATTTTCCACGAACAAGTTTGGTGTGTATTGAAAATACTGTGAACAAAGGCGGCGGCAGCATTTGGAGTTGGGCACAAATGCAAGCCATCAGAACAGTGTGTGATGAAAAAAAATTGCCTTTGCATTTAGATGGTGCAAGGCTTTTCAACGCTTTGGTTGAAACAAAAATTTCAACACAACAAATTGGAAACTTGTTTGATTCTGTTTCTATTTGCTTGAGCAAAGGGTTAGGCTGCCCTGTTGGTTCGTTATTAATTGGCGATAAAAATTTCATTTATAAAGCCCGAAGAATTAGAAAAGTATTGGGCGGCGGGATGCGTCAAGCAGGGTTTTTAGCGGCTGCTGGTATTTTCGCATTGGATAATCATATTGAACGCTTAAAAGATGACCATCGTCGTACAAAGCAGTTGCAAAGCCTATTGCAGCCATTGAGTTTTGTAGAAGAAATGATTCCTGCCGAAACTAATTTGTTGATTTTTAAATTGAAGAAAGAATTTTCAACGCAAAAATTTATTCAACATTTTGCCGAAAAAAATATCATTATTGTTTCGGCTGGTTTACAAACCATTCGCTTTGCCTTGCATTTAGATATTGATGATAATGATTTGCAAAGGGTAGGTGAGGCTTTGAAATCTTTTGCTTAACGAGCAAAAGAAATTAAGAATTTGCTGTTAAAAACTACATTTCATTTTCCCGAAAAATCATTTTCAAATCTTTACTTTTGCAAAAAACTGAAAAGCTATTTTCGATTTTTAAATTTCATAAAACACACGAATAATTTTTTTCAATGAAGATTTTAGTTTGCATCAGCAAAGCCCCCGACACCACTACCAAAATTTCTTTTGTAAATAACAACACCGAATTTAACAACGATAAAGTTACTTGGATTATCAATCCTTATGACGAATGGTATGCGCTAGTTAGAGCGTTGGAATTAAAAGAGGCAAACGGTGGAACGGTTACTATCATTAGCGTTGGCGGCACAGATTACGAAGCCATTTTGCGTAAAGCATTTGCCATCGGTGCTGATGATGGTGTTCGCATTGATGCCAACCCAACTGATGCTTATTTCGTTGCCAACCAGATTGCAACTTATGCTAAAACACAAGGTTACGATTTAGTATTGTGTGGTAAAGAAACGATTGATTACAACAGTTCGCAAGTAGGTGGAATGATAGCAGCATTAATGGATTTGCCTTATATTTCATTAGCAACAAAATTAGATGTAGCTGGCAATGAAGCTACTGTTGAATGCGAAATTGAAGGCGGAAAAGAAATTTGTTCGGTGAAATTACCTGCTGTAATTTCTTGTCAGAAAGGAATGGCAGAAGCCAGAATTCCGAACATGAAAGGAATCATGGCGGCAAGAACAAAACCTTTGCAAGTATTGCCTGCTGCGGCTTCGGAAGTTTTAACTGAAATTGTAAAATACGAATTGCCTGCTGAAAAAACTGGTTGCAAATTCATTTCACCTGATAATGTAGAGGAGTTGGTAAGATTATTACATGAAGAAGCGAAAGTGATTTAGTCATTAGTTAAAAAAACTTTGCGCCTTGGCGTGATAAATTAAAAAACAAAAAACACTTTGCGCCTTCGTGCCTTTGTGGTTAAAAAAATAAAATAAATTTAGCGTCATAGCAATTTTGCGTTTTGGCGTGATAAACAAAATAAAAATGAGCGTATTAGTATTCGCAGAAAGTACAAACGGAAAATTTAAAAAATCAACTTTAGAAGCAGTAAGCTATGGCAAACAAGTAGCTACACTTTTAGGCACTGATTGCATAGCCCTTGCTGATGGCGCATTAGAAGCCAATGAATTAGCTTCATTGGGTAAAGTTGGCGCATCAAAAGTGGTTACAGTGAAGCACGATAATTTGGCGCATTTTGATGCCAAAGCCTATTCGTATGTCATCACCGAAGCTGCCAATAAAACCAATAGCGATGTAATAATCTTCTCTTACAATGTAAGCGGAAAAGCAGTAGCACCCATCGTTGCAGCAAAATTACAAGCTGGTTTGGTAGCTGGTGCAATTGCTTTGCCTGATACTTCTAATGGATTTGTAATAAAAAAAGGAACGCATAGCGGAAAAGCATTTGCTTATTACAATATTAAAACTGCAAAAAAAGTGATTGGCTTAACACCAAATTCATTCCCTCTGCAAACCATTGATGCTACTGCATCGGTAGAAACATTGGATATTAACATTCCTGCTGAACAATTTAGTGTTACAGTGAAAGAAACGGTAAAAACTACTGGCGATATTTTATTGACAGATGCTGAATTAGTAGTAAGTGCTGGCAGAGGAATGAAAGGTCCGGAAAATTGGGGAATGATTGAAGAAATGGCAAAAATTTTAGGCGCAGCAACAGCTTGTAGCCGACCGGTTGCTGATATTCATTGGCGTCCGCATGGCGAACACGTTGGGCAAACTGGTTTAACTATTCGCCCGAATTTATACATTGCAATTGGCATCAGTGGCGCAATTCAGCATTTGGCTGGTGTAAACCAAAGCAAAACAATTGTGGTGATTAATACTGATAAAGAAGCACCTTTTTTCAAAGCGGCTGATTATGGAATCATTGGTGATGCATTTGAAGTAGTTCCGAAATTAAACGAAGCATTTAGAAAATATAAAGCGAATAGCCATTAGGAAATAGCCAACAGCGATTTGGCATTAGCCATAGTAGAAGTAAATTTGTGTTTACTATTCGCTAATTGCTGTTGGCTAATCCCTCAAAAAAATGAGTAAAATTAATTCATACAAAGATTTAATTGCTTGGCAAAAAGGAATGGAGTTGGTGGATGAAATTTACAAAATCACAAATCAACTACCCGATAAAGAAAGGTTCGGATTGATAAGTCAAATAAACAGAGCAGCAATTTCGGTTTGTGCAAATGTTGCCGAAGGTTGGGGCAGAGAAAGTAGTAAATCATACATTCAGTTTTTGAAAATTGCAAGAGGTTCATTATTTGAATTGGAAACATTATTACTAATTGCAGATAAACAATACGAAATAAATAAAGAGCAAATTGAAAAAGCATTTAGTTTGCAAAATGAAACAAGTAGAATATTAAACGGATTAATAAAAAGCATTGAATTAAAAAACTAATCGCTAATGGCTCTTCGCTATTGGCTTTATAAGATAAAGATGTCGGATAAAATTGAATTAGAAATAATAACCCTTTCGCAAAATGCTTCGCAGAATCATTCGTATGCAATAATTCTAGGAGAAAAAAATGGTATTCGCCGGTTACCTATCGTGATTGGTGCTTTTGAAGCGCAAGCTATTGCAGTGGCTTTAGAGAAAGTAACACCAAGCCGTCCGCTTACGCATGATTTGATGCGCAACATCATGAATTCATTTGAAATAAAACTGAAAGAAGTGTTGATTGATAACTTGCAAGAAGGCGTATTTTTTGCCAAATTAATTTGCGAACATAATGACGATATTATTGAAGTAGATTCCAGAACCAGCGATGCCATTGCATTAGCAGTTCGCTTCAACTGCCCGATAAATACGTTTGAATTTATTTTAGACCAAGCAGGAATTGTAATTGAAAACCCGACCAATATTTCTACTGAGCCAAAATCGGTAGAGAAAAAAGTAACTACTCCAAAAGCAAAATCATCCAGCAAAAAAGATGATTTAAGTTCGCTTTCATTAGAAGTTTTAAAAGAAAAATTACAAACTTATTTAGAAAACGAAGAGTACGAAAAAGCCGCAGCAGTAAGAGATGAAATAGGCAAAAGAAGTCAGGCTGATTAATTTTCTTTCTTCTTATTTTTACAAAATAATTTTACCAACATGAGCAATTTAATCATTGGTGGCGAAACGCTCACCTCGAGATTATTTTTAGGAACAGGCAAATTTTCTTCCAACGAAATAATGCAGCAAGCTATTGTTTCCAGCGGTTCGCAATTGGTAACTGTTGCTTTGAAACGAGTTGATTTGAAAACCAATTCGGATAGAATGATTGAACATATTCAAGCGGAGGGTGTAAAATTATTGCCCAATACATCGGGCGTAAGAACCGCTGCCGAAGCCATTTTCGCAGCCGAGTTAGCTCGTGAAGCTTTGCAAACTAATTGGTTGAAATTAGAAATTCATCCTGACCCCAGATACTTATTGCCTGATGGCACTGAAACATTAAAAGCCACCGAAGAATTAGCAAAAAAAGGATTTATCATTTTGCCTTACATCAATGCCGACCCTGTATTGTGTAGGCGATTAGAAGATGCAGGAGCTGCGGCTGTCATGCCTTTGGGTGCGCCGATTGGTAGCAACAGAGGTTTGGAAACTAAAGCTATGTTGAAAATAATTATTGAGCAAAGCAATGTGCCTGTAATTATTGATGCAGGCATTGGTGCGCCATCGCATGCGGCTGAAGCTATGGAAATGGGTGCTGATGCGGTGTTGGTGAATACTGCCATTGCTATTGCAGGAAACCCGAATCAAATGGCATTGGCTTTTAAAATGGCTGTGGAAGCTGGGCGAATGGCTTATGAATCAAAATTAGCAAACCCAATCTATTCAAAAGCTGCTGCCAGTAGTCCTTTGACTGCTTTCTTAGATTAAGTAAGAAAGATTTTTCACGGAATTTATTTTCCTTTCCAAAACGTAATAATCAATCCACCAGCAATTATCAAAATGCCACCAACAATGGTTGGCAACGATGGTGTTTTATGAAATGTAATAAACGTAATTACTTGCCACACCACAAAAAGTGTAGCAATATAAAGCCCCACCACCTGACCAAATTCAACTGGTGTAAGATTGAGAAAGAAGCCATAGCCAAATAATAAAATCGCACCGATTATCGCCAAGCAAATTCTTATCAATCCACTATGATTAAACATGGATAGCCGAATAATAGCATCACCACTCACTTCTAAGGTGGTGGCGATGAGTAAGAAAACAATGGGATGTAGGTTTTGAATAAATTTCATGTTTGTGGTTTTAAATTTAAACCACAATAATAAATCTTATAATCTAAACAACATTGCCAAAATAATTCTGCTTTCAGATTTTACTAAATCTGGCTTCCAGTTGGGGTCCAAAGGTGTTGTGGTATAGCCTGTTTGTGATGTTACACCACCAGCACCAGCAAAGTAGCCAACGCTTGCTTCACGATGTACAAATTCAATTCTAAAAGTAATACTTTGATTAGGCATGAAATCGAAATTTGTAGAAGCGTCCCAACCTTTAAATTGGTCGCCTGGGTTGGCACTAAATGGAAATGCACCTTCAGTTTGTGTTGGATTATTTGGATTAGGCAACGGACTAGCTTGACCAGTTGGATACAATACTAAATAGCGACCAGGATTGGTCATTACGCCACCACCAAATGTCCAAGCAAATTTATTTTTGTGAAACCAAATGCGGTTGTAAAACATAGCACTGGCAAAGTATTGCGCTGGATTATTCACTGGGTCGCTGTTGTTAAAACCATTTACACCACCGCCTTTTTCATCACCAATATCACCAGTTAATGAAAATGCCATTCGGCTAATTCCATCAGAAGTTGGTCGGTTGAAATAACGTACCAACATACTGTTATCAGAGTGAAACCTTTTTCTACCAGGAATGCCTCCAATAGCTGCCCCTGCCCCAGCGGCAGCATCAGTCCCATAATAATCATTCGTCAATATTTTGAAATTACTATTGCTCGATTGATAAGTAATATTTCCACCAAAACCAGGCATGTTGTTAAACTGACCATAGCTTTGCCAACCATTAATTATCCAAGGTTCAATTTTAAGATTTTTTGTTGGAAAAATTTGCACTCTCACACCATTAAAAAACCAAGGTGTATTATCAGAAGTGAAAGATGCCTGATACTCCCAATTTTCGGGTTGGTAGTAAGAATTTAAACCGATGTACGACATGAACATTCCAGCATCTACATTAATACCATACCATTTATTAAAATGATAACCAGCATACGATTCACTCAAATAACGATACACATTTGCCAATTGATATTGCCCACGATAAGGGCTCAAATCGTTACGTGGCACTACTTCCGAACGCATACCAAATTGCGTCATAATTCTTGCACGGGCATTGCCATAATTCAAATCGCCACCAAAATGCAAGGCTTGTAATTGCACTTCATTATCTCTTGCTAATGCCGTAGAACCCACAACTGTATTATCATTCGGGTTGTTGAACGAATGTGTATAGCTTACATCCATGAAAATGCTTGGCGTAAAGTATTTCATTTTGTTAAACGCAGATGAGTCTCTTCGGTCGGCACCATTTTGCCAAGTTTGGTCAATGCCATCGAAAGGAATTTTTTCGGCAGATTGAGCAAAAGAAAATTGTGTTTGAAAACTGAAAATAGCGATGATGAAAAGTGTAAAATATTTAGTCATGAAATTAGAATTTTGATTTGCAAAATTAAGTTGTAGAAAATATGAAAGGTGTAAAATGTAATTTGGTTTTTGTAAAGATTTTATAAGGAACTATTTCTTATTTCTACACAATTCGATATTCTGAATAGGCTGATAAATGAGCGGTGTATATTCAATCACCACATCGCTTTTATCTAAGCCAAAAGCCCGTTCGTCGCTTTGTCCCAAGTGTTTCAGCATAAAATATCCTTTCAGTAATAAACCATCTCTCAATGCAAATTCATTTTCAACCGATAAGAATTTTTCGATGACCACAAATTTAAAATCAGGTTCGGCATTATATTTTGTTGAGCCATCGGGGCGAATGTGTAGGTTCAATTCTTTTTGTTGCACCAAATCGCTCACAATTTTTTTGAAGTACAATTCAGTTCGTGGTTGCACTCTGAAACCCACATTGATATTCACTTTGATGACTTTATCATCCACCAATTCACTCACATCATAATTCAAAGTATAAGGTTGTTCAGTCCTGTTGATATGCACAAACCAATACACATCAGCACGTTTGGGCTTTTTTGAAAAAATAGATTTTATAATTTTGTCTTCAATTTCATTTCTATTATTTGCTTTGGTGAGGTAAATTAAATGAGTCGAAAATTTAGGAATCGCATCATCTTCACTCAACTCTTTTAGTTGCAAACTATATTTTCCCAACTGCGAAAAATGCGTAAATCTGTTGTTGATTTTTCGAGCATAATACCACACATACATCGTCATAAAAATACCCAATTCAAAAAACAAAAACATCCAGCGTTGCTTTATTTTAGCCACGTTGGCGATGAAAAAAGAAAATTCAATCACAGCAAACATGGTTAAAATGGCAGCCACATAAATCTTGTTCCATTTCAATTTGTAATACAAAAAATAGCCCAACAAAAGTGTAGTCATCATCATCGCTACAGTAATCGAAAAGCCATACGCAGCCTCCATTGCGCCCGATTCTTTAAAGTATAAAATCATCAAAACACAACCAAACCAAAGAATAGAATTTACACTCGGAATATAAATTTGTCCTTTAAAATTAGTTGGTTGACGAACTGTAACCCTTGGCCAAAAATTTAAGTTCATCGCTTCACTAATCAACGTGAAACTGCCGCTGATTAAGGCTTGTGAAGCAATGATAGTTGCCGCTGTGGCAATTAAAATACTCGGCAATAAAAACCACGAAGGCATGATTTCGAAAAATGGATTTCTGTCGTTTAATGCTGTAGAACCTTGATGCATCAACCATGCAGCTTGCCCCAAATAACAAGCCACCAAACTGATTTTTACATACACCCAAGTGATGCGAATATTTTTGATTCCGCAATGACCTAAATCGGAATACAAGGCTTCAGCGCCCGTTGTACAAAGGAATACAGCACCCAACAACCAAAATCCTTTTGGATAATGCACCAACAAATCGTAGGCGTAATGCGGACTTAGCGCTTTCACCACATCAGGAAATTGCAAAATTTCTGCACCACCAACAACGAACAACATGCCAAACCAAATTGCCATGATGGGGCCGAAAAATTTTCCAATCGCATCTGTTCCAAATCGTTGAAAGAAAAATAATGCCGAAAGAATTGCCACTACAATGCCGATGGTTAGTGTGTTTCCGGGCACAATTACATTTTCTAAGCCATGCACCATATTCAATCCTTCGATGGCAGAAGCCACAGAAATTGGTGGCGTAATAATGCCATCAGCCAACAAAGTTGTGGCACCTAAAATGGTTGGAATCACTAACTTTTTCCCATAACGGCGAACTAATGCGTACAAAGAAAATACACCACCTTCGCCTTCGTTATCAGCTCGTAAAGTGAGCCAAATATATTTGATAGAAGTTTGAAAAACTAATGTCCAAAATACACACGACACACCGCCGTAAACCAAAGTTTGTTCAATCGGGCGATTGCCAATGATAGCATGAAACACATACAGGGGGCTGGTTCCAATGTCGCCATAAATAATTCCAAGTGCCACTAACAACGAAGCCACCGTTACTTTACTCAAACTTTTGTGTGTAGTATCCATTTCTATTTTTCTGTTTTATTTTTTTGTTCGCCACGAATTCACGAATGAGTTTTCATTTTTTAAATCATCTCATTTACTCATTCTCTCATCTTCTAATTTAAATTTCATTCGCTTGTAAACCTATACCCAACGCCACTTTCGGTAATGATGTATTTTGGATGATTAGCATCGTCTTCAATTTTTTTTCGCAACTGCGCCACAAAAACTCTTAAATACTGCGATTGATTTTGATAACCAACGCCCCAAATTTCTTTCAACAAATATTGATGCGTTAAAACTCTTCCTTCATTTTTTGCAAACAAAATCAGCAGTGCATATTCAGTAGTTGTAAGTTTTAAAATCGTTGAATTTTTCTTTACCACTCTTGCTGCCAAATCAATTTCTAAAGCCTTGCAAATGATAACAGGATTATTTTCTTCAAACGCCGAACTCCTTATTGCAGAACGGATTCGAGCCAACAACTCACCAGTGCGAAATGGTTTTGTTAAATAATCATTCGCTCCATTATCCAATGCTTTCACAATATTTTCTTCATCATTTTGCACCGATAATATGATGATTGGTTTTGAATACCACTCTCTTAATTTTTGTAAAATTGAATGACCACTTTCATCGGGCAAACCAATATCTAAAATAATCAATGCTGGTGGATGCGATGCCGCAGCAATCATGCCTTCCATTCCTGTAGCGGCTTCCAGCACTTTAAAATCGTTTGATTCTAAAGTAATTCGCAGTAATTTTCTGATTTGCGTTTCGTCATCAATAACAAGTATCTCTGGGTTATTCATTTTTGATATTGTTAAGGTAAGAAATTTCAGTTGGAATTTCGATGGTAAAAATTGCGCCACCCGAAGGGATATTTTTCAAACCAATTTTACCGCCATGCGCTTCCACAAAGCCTTTTACGATGGACAAACCCAAACCTGTTCCTTTTGTTTGCATTGGATTGATGCGATAAAATTTATCAAACACTTTGTTGATTTCATCGGCTGGAAATCCATTTCCATTGTCTTCAACTATCATCAAAAAATTATCTCGTTCGCAAGTGATGCTAATTTTTATTACCGAATTTTTGGGTGTATAAACCGACGCGTTGTACAACAAATTATAAAGCACTTGCTCCATCAAACCAACATCTAATTTAAACAATGGCACTTCATCTTTTATATTCACTTCTACCTTATGATTCTGCAACTGCTCATCCAGCCTACTTATCACGGCATACACCATTTCTTTGACATCACACCAATCTAATTTGGGTTGAATGATTCCAGATTCTAATCGGCTCATGTTTAACAGATTTTCCACTTGCTGATTTAATCGTAAAGAAGCGATAGAAATTTCATCCAACAATTGTTTTTGATTGTCTTCCGAAATATTTTTTCTGTTGCTGATTAAATTATCAGATGCGCCAATGATTGTAGCAATGGGCGTTCGAAGCTCGTGCGATAAAGAATTGAGTAGTGTGTTGTAGAACTTTAAAGTGTTTTGTTTTTTCTCGTGATGCAAAATTTCTTTTTGTCCTTTTCTGATTTGAAAAGTTAAAACACCATTTAATAGAGCCACGATAAAATACATTAGCAGCATTAGGCTGTCTTCAGTAGAAGAAATATGAAAATTGTAAACTGGTGGAATAAAAAAGAAATCCCAAACCAAAGCACTTAAAATAGCGGCGGCTAATACCGACCAAATATCCATCACCATTGCCAGCAATGAAACTGTTACCAACAGTAGATATGCCACCACTTTGTAACCTAAATACGGAGTAAGCCCAAACGACAAAGTGGACACCAAACACACCACAATCATGCTGTAGAATAAGCGTTGTGTATGATTGAGTCTATTTTGAAAAGCTGAAAGCATGGCTAAAATTTCATCGCAAAAATAGATGCGAATTTATCAGCAAACTGTAAAATATGGTGGTTGTGGTGTAAAGATTTTATAAAGAAAGTAATTCTTGTGATGTTAAAAATTTGTCCACCATCAAAGGGTAAATTTTTAAGTAACTCATTTTCAATACGCATCTTTTGCAGGCAATTCCATCCATCGTTCTGAAAATACAAATTGACGAAAACCAAATTGCTGATACAATCCATGTGCATCTTTTGTAGCTAAAATCCATCTTCTTAAATCTTGTAATTCAGGATGTTCTAAAATGGATTGCATCAACCATTTTGATAAACCTTTGCCGCGAAATTCTTCCAAAATAAATACATCACATACATAAGCTATTACAGCACAGTCGATAACTACACGAGCAAAGCCGATTTGTTTTTCATTTTCATAAACACCAAAGCAAATGGAGTTTTTAATGGTTTTCAAAGTTTTTTCTTTGCTCCGATTGCTTGCCCAATAACTTGTTTGCAAGAAGTTGTGAATTACATCTATTTGCAACAAATTTTTGTTGGTGCTGATGATGAAATTGTTTTTTGTGGTTTCAAAATTTTGCATAAATGGAAAACGAGCGGCGGTGAAATTTATTTTTCCTTGCTTTTTCGCAACACATACAAATACAAACTTTCCACCTTAGCCCTTGCCCATGGCGTTTTTCGTAAAAAAGTTAAACTTGATTTTATGGTTGGATTAATTTTAAAGCAGTTGATATTTACTTCTTCTCCTAAATAATTCCAGCCTTTATTTTCAACCAAAAAAAGTAGTATTTGCTCCAACGTGATGCCATGCAGCGGATTATTTTTTTGCATTTCCATGTTGTAAAGTTAGGGCGCCGAAAAATAATTCCCGTTTTAAAAATCAAAAAAAGTATCGGCTTAAAATATTCTAACTTCTAAAAATTATCTTTGCCACATGAACAACGAAAATCATTTTCAAAATATTATCAGCCATGCAAAAGAATATGGCTTTGTGTTTCCGAGCAGTGAAATTTATGATGGCTTAGCCGCTGTGTACGATTACGGTCAGGCTGGCGTAGAGCTGCGGCGCAACCTTCGCGATTATTGGTGGAAATCGATGGTGCAAATGCACGATAATATTGTGGGCTTGGATGCGGCTATTTTCATGCACCCTACCACTTGGAAAGCCAGCGGACATGTAGATAGTTTCAGTGACCCGATGGTAGATAATAAAGATTCGAAAAAGCGGTACAGAGTTGATGTTTTGATTGAGGATTTTGTTGAAGCTCATTGGCAAATACTTCTTAACGGCGCAAAAGATATAGAGGTTTCAAAGGAAAAGTGGGATGAAATATATTCTGCACAATGTCAACCAACTTTAGACAAGATGAATAAATGTCTGTCTGAAAATAATTTTAAAGGATTAAATGATTTACTAACTGATTTAAAAATCAAATGCCCAATCTCTGGAACCAGCAACTGGACTGATGTTCGCCAATTCAATTTAATGTTCAGCACACAAATGGGTTCGGTGGCTGATGACAGCGATACGATTTATTTGCGCCCTGAAACTGCTCAAGGAATTTTTGTCAATTTTTTAAACGTGCAAAAAACAGGCAGAATGAAAATTCCGTTTGGCATTGCTCAAACTGGCAAAGCATTTCGTAATGAAATTGTTGCCCGTCAGTTTATTTTCAGAATGAGAGAATTTGAACAAATGGAAATGCAATTTTTTGTTCGCCCGGGCAGCGAAATGGAATGGTATAATTTGTGGAAACAAAAACGAATGGCTTGGCACAAAAGTTTGGGCATTCCTGAAAATAAATTACGTTTTCACGACCACACCAAATTAGCACACTACGCCAATGCCGCTGTGGATATAGAGTTCGAGTTTCCGTTTGGATTTAAAGAAGTAGAAGGCATTCACAGCCGCACTGATTTCGATTTGAAACAACACGAAAAATACAGCAAAAAGAAAATGCAGTATTTTGATAATGATGTGAATCCAGAAACAGGAAAGCCTTATGGCAACTACGTTCCATTCGTTGTCGAAACTTCAGTAGGATTGGATAGATTGTTTTTATTGACATTAAGCAATGCATTTGAAGAGCAAATTTTACCTAAAGAAGATGGCACTACCGACAGTCGAAGTGTGTTGCATTTGCCACCGATTTTATCGCCTTACAAAGCAGCCATTTTACCATTAATGAAAAAAGATGGATTACCAGAAGCAGCAAAAGAAATTGCTGATGGTTTGCGTAAGCACTATAATATTTTTTACGAAGAAAAAGATACCATTGGCAAACGATACAGAAGAATGGATGCACTCGGAACGCCTTTCTGCATCTGCGTTGACCATCAAACCTTGCAAGACCAAACTGTTACAGTTCGTCATCGTGATTCAATGACGCAAGACCGAATTTCTATTGCAGAAATAAAAACAATGATTGATAAAGCGGTGGAAATATTTTAATTCCCGTATCCATTTTATTAGATAGTGTCCATAACTTTTTTTGAAGTGTGAAAAAAAAATGTTTAATTTTCGTTAAACAATTTTTCAAAACCACTTAAATAATTTTTTATGAACTGCTTAACTCATTGCTGGTGGCAAATTTTAGCCGCTACAGTTGCTTATTGGATGATTGGTGCATTATGGTATTATCCAAAAGTTTTTGGTACGATTTGGCAAAAAAGCCACGGCATGCCCGAAATGACCGAAGAAAAAAAGAAAGAAGTAGGGATGATGATGCCCCCGATTGCTGCTCACATCATTCGTAGGCGCATTGCTCATTTGTATTTCGTTGTGTTATTTTATGTGTGCATCATGCGCAAGCAGTTGTTGTACACATTGTACAGGTCCTGATATGTGCATGCCAACCATGATGCACAATATCAAAATTGCATTGCTGCTAAGTATTGGAACAGCAGGCGGTGCAATAATTATGGGCTATGTTTATCAAATGAAACCTTTATCAGCTTACCTAGTTGATATTGGTTATCATGTGGTGGCATCCATAATTGCGGTGGCTGTGCTACACTTGTTGTTGTGTCATTTTGGAGGATAAAAAAATCTAAAAGATGAAATGAATTAAAACGGCGAAGGAAAATTCTTTCGCCGTTTTTTTATGCAAAAAAATCAAACAAAGCTTTTGCTTTTAGCAAACACTCTTCATATTCCTGCTCGGCTTCAGCATCCAATGTGATGGCGCTTCCCGTGCTGTAACTCAAATATTTTTTGGCAGAATTGTAAAGCAATGTTCTAATCACCACATTAAAATCAAAATCGCCATTGGGCGCAAAGTAGCCAATAGAGCCACTATACAGGCCTCGTTTTATTTTTTCATATTCTTCAATCAATTGCATGGCGGTGTATTTAGGTGCACCAGTCATGCTACCCATCGGGAAAGCATTTTTAATTATCTCCAATGACGAAATATTTTCTTTGGCTTCGGCAGTAATAGTTGAAATCATTTGATGAACCGTTTTGAAACTGTAAATGCCAAATAAATCAGGCACTTCAACCGTTCCAGTTTTTGCCGATTTAGCTAAATCGTTTCTTACCAAATCAACAATCATCACGTTTTCAGCCCGTTCCTTTTCATTGTTAAGTAATTCCTTTTTCAAATTTTCATCTTCCAATAAATCATAGCTTCGCTTAATTGTTCCTTTGATTGGTTGTGAAATTATTTTATTGGATTGCTTGCTGATAAAGCGTTCGGGGCTGCCGCAAATGGCGTATAAATTTTTCTGTTTGAAAAATGCTGAAAACGAACCACCATTTTTTTTATTTAGTTTTTTAAAAACTTGTAACGGATTAATCTCAACATCATTTGCAAAAAACTCTTGACAATAATTTATTTCATAAATAGTTCCGTTCAGAATGTGCTGCTGCAAAGCATTTACATCAGCCAGGTATTTCTCTTTGGAGGTGCGATGCTGAAATTTTATTTGTGTTTGCGTTGAATCGGTTGCTAATTTCTGCTGTAAAATATTTTGATAAACGCTTTCGGTATCATCCGAAATGATTTCCACTTCGCCGTTTTTGCAAATCAGAATATGTTCGGGAATAAAAAAATAAAATTCATGAAAACCAACGTGGTCGGGCAATGCAGAGCTTAATGCTTCAGTATCATTTTTTAAATCGTAACCGAAATAACCAAAGCAATATTGATTAGCATGTAGTGTTTTGAAATTTTCAATTTGCTGAAAAGCATTTTTGGTAGAGGAGCCAATCAATTCTTTTTTTTTGCCAACGGCTGCAATAAAATCGAATTGCTGAAAAGGATAGGTATAATAATTGTTGTTGTGCAGAATGCAACAGGTATCAAAAGAAAATGCCCATTGCAGGGCATTTTCAAAGAAAATTTCTTTGTTGGTATGTAAACTAATTTTATTGATAGAATCTATTTTAGAAAGCTATCTTAAATTCATTAATAATCATCATCATCGTCATCATACGAATCGCTGAACATATTCATGTCCATGTCTTCGTTGTCAACTTTAAATTCATCTTCACCGCTCAAAAGTTCTAAATCATCGTCTTCGACTGATTTGCCTTTTTTCTTTGGTGCAGATGCAGACTTAGCTGATGCTTTTTTTGCAATAGGCTTTGGCGCAGCACTTTTAGCTGCTTTCTTTGATGGTGTAGTTTTCTTGGTTGCCATACAATAATCGTTTTGTTTTATTGTTTGTTGCTGTAAAAATTCAACCGATTTTTTGAATTCGCAAATTTTTTTAAAAATTATTTTTTGCCTTTGTTTTTATTTTGCTATTAAGGTAGAATGAATTTTCAAAATTTGTGGTATAATTAATTGTTGTTCATCATTGTAAATCACAAAATTTGCTCGTTCAACTTTTTCTTTTTCACTCATTTGATTTTGAATTCGTTTTTCTACCTCATCTTGTGTTAAGCCATCTCGTTTCATTACACGATTTATTCTTAGCTTTTCAGGTGCAGTAATTACAATTATTTTTTCTAATTTTTGATGAAGAATGGTTTCAAAAATCAAAGCCGCTTCTTTCAAAATATAAGGCTCATTATGATGAAGCAAACACCAATTGTCAAAATCATCAAAAACCGCTGGATGCAAAATGGCATTCAATTGTATTAATAATTCAGGATTATTAAAAACAATTGCCGCTAATTTTTTTCGATTAATTCCACTCGTTTCATAAATATCATCACCAAATTGTTGCTTTACTTTTTCAATCACACTGGGTGATGAATTCAAAATTGTTTTTGAACGCTCATCGGCATTGTAAATTGGCACACCAAGCAGCGAAAATACTTTAGTAGCAGTAGTTTTACCGCAACCAATTCCGCCAGTAATGCCAATTTTTTTCACATCAAAAATTTGAAATTATTTTGTGTCTTTCGGATAAATAGCTTTGGTTACTTCCAAAGAAACTACTGATTTTTCAACTGTGATAGTGGTGTTGTTAGCTATTTCTAATTCAAAAGTCGAATCGTTTACTTTCACAATTTTGCCATGAATGCCGCTCATAGTAACAATTTTATCGCCTTTGCCAATTGCATCTTGAAAAACTTTTTGCTCTTTTGCTTTTTTTTGTTGCGGACGAATCATAAAGAAATACATCACTACAAACATGCCACCAAATAAAATCAACATACTTGCGCCACCTCCTTGTCCGTTGCCACTTTGCGCCATTAAAATCATCGAAAATAAATTAGTCATTTTAAAAAATTTGAGTTGCAAAAGTAAGCAGTGAATGGGAATTAGTGTGGGTAATTTCAAAGATTTAATAAAATATTCTTCGCTTCATTTATTTCAGCTACATAAAATTTGGGCAAAAAATCTTTCGGCAAATTCCAATCTTGCTGGTGAATATTTTGTCCTTTGTTTTTCAAAGCAATAGTTGTCCAACCTAATTCATTGGGAGCGATAAAATCTTTTTTAGGATTATCAGCAATAAATATTTTTTTATGCCCATGGTATCTTATTTCTATTGGCATAAATGCACCAATATTCGGCTTTTCGATGCCAGTTTCTTCTGAAATAAATACTTCATCAAAATATTTTTCTAAGCCCAATGCTCTAATTTTATTACGTTGTGTGATGCTTCGCCCATCTGTTATTAAAGCAGTTGCCAAAGTGTTTTTTTTCACCCAATCTAAAAATGTTTGTGTTGTTTTAACTAAGTCAATTTGTGGTTGGTGGAAACGATATTCATGAACCAAATCAGCTATCGAAAATGGAAACGAATATTTTTGTTTAATAACATCAAAAGTGCTTTGTTGGCTTTGATACAATTGCCACATTTCGTCATAAATATTTTGTTGTAAATGAACCTCTAATAGCTTTGCAATGTGTTTGTACGCTGATTTTAGAAAATCGATTTCAGCATAAAGTGTATCATCTAAATCAAAAACAACAACAATTTTTTTCATGAATGATTTTTAAATTTAGGGCATTGAATAATTTGAAAAGACCATTTCTCTATCACTTCGAAGCAACAACAAATTTTCTTCCCATTTTTCAAATTTTTCAATGCTTTTATTATCAGCATATTCATCAAAAATCCATTGAATAAAATTTGCGCCAGCTAAATAGGAGAGTGGGTAACCACCGCCAAACCTTGGATTTATCTCAATTCCATAAATTGCATTTCCTTTTTTTTCTTTGAATAATTGCAACGTAATGCAACCTCTTGCGCCGTCAATGTGATTCATTTTTGTGAAAATAATTTCACACAATTCATTTTTCAAAGTAACGCCTTTGCTAATTTCGCCTTGCCTCACCTCCATTCGCAATCGTGGCACCATACATTTTAAATCGCTGTGTTTATCGAAGTATAAATCTAAGGTAAATTCATCAAAATTTTCTTTGGCTAAATATTCCATAAACATTAGCGAATCATCATGCAGCAAGGTCTCTGAAAGCATAGCTGCCGATTTAATGACGTGTAAATTTTTGCTACTGCTTCCATCTTTTGGTTTAATGAAAAGTGGAAATGTTGGATTGTTTTTATCAACCGATTTTGGTGTTGCAATGCCAATTGAATTAAAAAATTGATTGGTTAAATTTTTATCTCTGCAAATTTTTATAAACGGTTCATCGCTCACAATAATGTTGATGCCATTTTCTGAAAATGTTTTTCGATGTTGAGCATACAATAGCAATTCATTATCAATTGTAGGGATAATAAATTTTATTTTTCTTTCGATACAATCGTTTAATAAGTTGGTGATATAATTAGCATCAGCAAATCGTCCAACTTTTATTGAATCATCCGCAACATGGCTTGCAGCAGATAATTCAGGGTATAAATCAGTGGTGATTACTTTAGAATCTATACCATATTTTTTTATCAATTCCTTCTTGAAAAATTCAACTAACGAAACTCTTCTACCTGCCGAAGTGATTAATACATTCATTTTGTTTTACCCTTTTTTAAGTCGAATTTATTTTTAACTATTACCAATTTACAACTCTATCATTTCGCCTTTTGCAAAATCTTTTTTTGCTGCATTTCTCATCACATCATCCCAGTGTATAGCGCTGATACCTATTCCGGGGCGCATGACAGTTAAGTTATTTTCAGAGAAAATTTCTCCTTTTTTGATTTCAGTTTTTGCGACAATACTTTTTTTAGCCACTAAAGCATTTCTTTTCGCTGAATCAGAAATTAATTTTTCGCCGCTGCCCAAAGCAATTTCTATCAAACGAATTTTTTCTACCAAAGTTTTTAATTCATGTGGTTCAAGCGATGCTTTGTGGTCGGGTCCTGCCATATTTTTATCAAGTGTAAAATGTTTTTCAATCACCGTTGCACCCATAGCTACGGCAGCCACAGACACTTCCCAGCCGATGGTATGGTCGCTATAACCTATATCAGTTCGCAACTTTTTTTCCATAGTTTTCATTGCTCTTAAATTTACATCTTCCATCCTTGTTGGATATTCAGTATTGCAATGCAGCGTTGTGATTTGCCATCTATCTACATCTTTTTTAGTCAATATTTTTAAAGCAAATTTTATTTCTTCCAAATCACTCATCCCTGTTGAAAGCAAGTAATGGTCAAACTTTCCAGCTATGTGGCGCAAATAAGGCACATTGTTTATTTCGCCCGATGGAATTTTTATCAGCTTCAATTTCATGCGTTGCAATAAATCAATGCTGGGCAAATCGAAAGGCGTAGAAAGAAAACCGATGTTGTTTTTTTCGCAATGCGCTTGCAATTCGTAATGCGCTTCTTCACTCAACTCCAACTTCTTCACCATGTCGAATTGCGACTCGTCATTACCCGTTGAAGCCTTTTGGTAATCAGCTTTTGGCGCATCTTTACTAATCACTTCTTCGGTAATAAAAGTTTGAAATTTTACATAATCGGCTCCAGCTTTTGCAGCTTCTTCAATCAGTTTTT
>CAIODY010000018.1 GCA_903857255.1 uncultured bacterium | reverse complement strand
CCTAAGTTTTTATTTTACAAACCACATGTGGCTTGCATTAGCGGCATTGCTTGGGACCACATCAATATTTTTCCAACGGTTGAAAATTATGTGTTGCAGTTTGAAAAATTTATTGCCACAATGGAAGAAAACGGAAATTTATTTTTCAATCAAGATGATAAAACTTTGAGCGAATTAGTTTCAAAATTTCAAAATCAAAAAAATGTAAAATTCGCAGGATACACTGCTCATAAGCATTTGAAAGCAGAAAATCATTTTGAATTAATTACATCAACCAAAAATTATCCTATTCAAATTTTTGGTGAACATAATTTTTACAATATCAATGCGGCTTATAACATTTGCAAAACTTTGGGCTTAAGCGATGAAGAATTTTACACCGCTATTCAATCGTTTAAAGGCGCAGCAAAACGCTTGCAATTGATTCATCAATCTGACAAAAATATTTTCTATTTTGATTTTGCACATGCGCCATCGAAAGTAAAAGCAACTGTGCAAGCGATGAAAGAATTATCACCCAATCGAAAGCTGGTCGCTTGTTTAGAGCTACACACTTATAGTAGTTTGAACAAAGAATTTTTGAAAGAATACAAAAGTTGTTTTGATGGCGTTGATTTTCCCATCGTGTTTTATTCGCAACATTCGTTTGAAATGAAACGTTTGCCCGAAGTATCGCCACAAGAAATTTTAATGGCATTTGGCAATGGCGAATTAAAGACATTTAATCAACCACAACAATTGCTTACATTTTTAAAACGTATCACACAATTTGAAAAAGAATTCAACTTGCTGATGATGACCAGCGGCAATTTTGGTGGAATGAAAATGGAAGATGTGGCGAAGTTTTTATTTAGTTAAATTCAATAACAAAAAAATCAATTGAGTAAAAAGCGATTATACAGTATTGGTATAAAATTATTGATTGCAATTTTATTTTGCTGGTCGATTATTTGGCAAATTTTTCACAAAGAAAAATTAACAGAAGCTTGGACTACACTTCAAAATGAATGGCAAAATGCCAACAAATTCTATCTAATTGCTGCATTAATTTTGATGCTTTTAAACTGGAGTATCGAAGCACTGAAATGGAAATTGTTGATTAAAAAAATGCAACCCATCACATTTTGGCAATCACTAAAAGGCGTTTGGTGTGGTGTTACTGTGGGTACTTTTACACCTAACCGAGTTGGTGAATTTGGTGGAAGAATTATTTATCTTCAAAATCATCAACGCATCAAAGGCATTGTTGTTACATTGATTGGCAGCTTTGGGCAAATCATTGTTACATTAACTACGGGCATTGCTGCCGCCTACATTTTTATCTTGCGTTATCTCAATCTAAAATTGATTCGTGAGCATGAAACTTTGTTGTTAAAATCAACATTACTAATTTCAATTGTTCTATTAATCACTTTTATTTTGTTGATTTATTTCAATTTAAACCTGATTGAAAATTTAATTCAGCGCATTCCAATTTTGCGAAAAACAAAAAAATATTTCGCTATCGTAAGCACTTTCGGTTATTTAGATTTAACGAAATTACTGCTACTTTCTTATATCCGATTTGCAGTTTTCACCGTTCAATATTATTTATTGCTACGATTTTTCGGCATCCAAAGCGCATTCATTACCTCCATATTTTTTATCGCTTTGGTTTTCTTTGTACAAACCATCATTCCAACATTCACCATCACCGAATTGGGTGTTCGTGGAAAAATTTCAACATTTTTCTTTAGCTACATTTTACCAGCATCAGCCAACTTCGGCATAGTATATGCTTCTTCATGCTTGTGGGTAATTAATTTAATTTTGCCTGCTATTTTCGGCGCAATATTTTTGTTGCGAAAAAAGATAGAAGAATAAATTTTACAAGAAATGAAAACCATTTATCTGTGCTTATTTTTTTTAGTAGGATTAATAGTAAAAACATTTGCGATTGAAGACACTTTGCAATTGAACAAATTGCAAAACAGAGCTTTTAAATCGGGCGAACATTTGCAATACAAAGTATATTATACCGCCAGTATTTTATACGTGCCAGCCGGCGAAGTAACATTTGACGCCACTTTAGAGAAATACAACGAAAAAATTTGTTGGCATTTTAAAGGTGCTGGCAAAACTTATAAAACGTACGATTGGTTTTTTAAAGTGAAAGATTTATATGAAAGTTATGTGGATACCATGAACATGTTGCCCATCAAATTTTTGAGAGATGTGCATGAAGGTGGATATAAATTATATCATAACGTTACATTCAAGCAAGAACAACATTTAGCAATTTCAACCAAAGGTGTTTACAAGGTACCAGAAGGCATTCAAGATATTATGAGTGCTGTGTTTTCCATCCGAAATATTGATTGTTCCAATTTAAAAATTGGGCAAAAAGTTCCTTTTAAAATTTTTATTGATGATGAAATTTGGCCTGTGTATGTGAAATACGCTGGCAAAGAAAAAGTGAAAACAAAAGTGGGTACGGTTAATTGCATAAAATTCATTCCTTACCTCATTCAAGGTGCCTTATTTAAAGGCGGCGAAGGCATGCGAATTTGGATAAGCGATGATGCAAACCGCATCCCAATCCGTGTAGAATCAGAGGTTTCGGTCGGTTATGTTCGAGCTGATTTGTGTGACATGCAAAACTTACGAAATCCTTTTACTTCAAAAATCAAATAAGATTTAGAGCATTTTTCCGTCTCTCATCATCAGCTTTCTATCAGCCATGGCGGCTAATTGTTCGTGATGCGTAACAATGATAAAAGTTTGTTTCAATTCATCTCTCAATTTTAAAAATAATTGATGCAAAGCCAATGCATTTTCCGAATCTAAATTACCTGATGGTTCATCTGCTAAAACGATGGAAGGCTTATTAATTAAAGCTCGGCAAATAGCTACACGTTGGGCTTCGCCGCCGCTCAATTGATTGGGGCGATGCGAAATTCTATCTTTCAAGCCTAATAAATCTAATAATTCAGCAGCATTTTTTTTTGCTGTCGATTCTTTTTCTTTCGCAATTAAAGCTGGCAACATCACATTTTCCAACGCTGAAAACTCGGGTAACAAATGATGAAATTGAAAAACAAACCCCATTTGCTGATTGCGAAATGAGGCTAATTGTTTTTCAGAATAAGAAGAAATAAGTTGATTGTTGATTGTAATTGTACCGCTATCAGCTTTATCTAAAGTGCCAATGATATGCAACAAAGTGCTTTTGCCAGCACCCGAACTACCAGTAATAGCAACTATTTCAGCAGCATCAACCGTTAAATCAATTCCTTTTAAAACTTGAACTGATTCGAATTTTTTGAAAATATTTTTGGCTTGTAAAATCATAGCAAATTAATGACAAAGAAAACAAATTTGCTAAGCTATTTTGATTGTCAGCAACTTAATTAATGTGTAAAGATTCGTGTTTAACTCGTCTTGCTTTGCGACAATACATTTTGTTAGAGCAGGATGCACCAACAATAACCACACATAGCAAGAGCAATATTCTCGATTTCATTTTTTTGTTTTTTGCAAAATTAAAATGAAACAATCTTCAATCAATAAGTTGAATTACTTACTTTTCAAAATGCTTTTAACAAT
>CAIODY010000017.1 GCA_903857255.1 uncultured bacterium | reverse complement strand
TAACGGATTTGAACAGCGGCATCTACCTTATCAATGTACAAACGGAAGGTTATACTGAAACTAAAAAATTGGTGGTGAATAAATAGTTATTAGGCAATTATCATTTCCAAAACAAAAAACCCAGCGAAGTAGTTTCGCTGGTTTTTTTTGTTTTATGAAAACATAGTTTATTCACTGGAAAATTAATAGTAGAGTAATAATACTTTGCTACATTTGATATTTAAACTAAATTGGATTAGAAAAAAGAAACAAAAAGTTCAAGACTGATTAAAATGGGCTAAAACTTTCACTTATGCGCACTTTTATAAATGGTCGTTCAAGGGCAACTCTAATTATTTCGATATCGTTAGTTGTTTGTTTTGCTTTGAATATGTAAAGAGACAAGTTACATTAGTAAGCTCTCACTGGCAACAAATTAGCTTTCTCCATCCGCTCCTGCATTGGCTTTCGAGCATTTGAAATTGAATCGCGTAAATATTGTTCAATCATCAAGCTGGCTATTGGCGCAGCCCAATCATTTCCAAAACCTGAATTTTCAACCACTACAATTATTGCAATTTTTGGATTATCACGTGGCGCAAAAGCACCAAACAAACTGTGGTCTTTGCCATGCGGATTTTGTGCTGTGCCTGTTTTTCCGCAAATGTGTATGCCTTCTACACGGGCATTGGGCGCAGTTCCCATCGTGATTACATCTTCCATACCTTCCACAATATCTTCAAAATATTCTTTGTCAACTTTTGCAAAATGTTTCACTCGATATTTTTTTAAAGTGGTATCGCTTAGGCTTTCAAATTTCTTTGCCACATGTGGCGTGTAAAAAAAACCTCTGTTGGCAATGGTGGCAAACTCATTTACAATTTGCAATGGTGTTGCCAAAACCTCACCTTGACCAATTCCTAAAGAAATAACGGTGGGTGCATGCCAATCAGTGCCATGATATTTTTTGTTGTAATAAGCTGCATCGGGCAACAGGCAACCTTTTTCAGATGGTAAATCAATGCCTAATTTTTTGCCAAAACCAAACGAAGCAACAATGTTGTGCCACACATCAAATCGTTCTTGTGTAGTTTCACCAATTCTACTATTATCAATTGTTAATCGAAAAGCCTGACAGAAATAGGCATTGCAACTGTTGTAAATGCCTTGCGTAATATTTCCTGCTGATGGATGTTCGTGGCATTTCACAGTTAATCCATTCAAATGAAAACCTCTGGAACAGGGGTATCCGAAGTTTGTTGTAATCGTTTTTGTTTGCAATGCAGCTAATCCAACTAACAATTTGAAAGTAGAACCAGGCGGATAGTTAGCCATCAAAGGTCTATTCAGCAACGGTTTCATTGAATCTAAACTTAACAACCTGAAATTTTTTCCACGTTCACGGCTGTTTAATAAATTAGGGTCGTAGGTTGGAGAGCTTACAAATGCTAGTATTTCACCGCTCGAAGGCTCGATAGCAACCACACTTCCGATTTTGTTTTTCATTAAATGTTCGCCCAATTCTTGCAACTTAATATCTAAGCCTAAAGTGATATTTTCACCTTCCAATGCAACCGTATCTTCTGTACCATTATTATAACTCCCTTGCTCACGTGAGTGTACATCAACCATCACCAATCGAGTGCCTCGGGTGCCTCGTAATTCAGGCTCATACTGCTGTTCAATGCCACTCATGCCAATATAATCTCCTTGCCGATAGTATTTATTTTTCTTCAAAATTCTATCATCTACTTCGCTGATATAACCCAAAACGTGTGCAGCACAATTATGTACATAACTTCTCACAGTTCGTATTTGCGAATAAAAACCTGGAAAATTGAACAAGTTTTCTTCAAACCTCGAATAAATGCGTTGAGGCAATTGTTTCAATAATGGCGAAGGTTTGTACGGGGTTTCGTAAGCTTTTTTTAATAAAATTCTAAGTGATTCTTTATCAATTTCAAGTAGCTGACAAAACAAAGTGGTGTCAAATTTTTTCACTTCTCTGGGCACAATCATTAAATCGTATTGCGCCTGATTACACACTATCAGCCTGCCTTTGCGGTCGTAAATAGAACCACGAGATGGATAAACTGTGATTTTACGCAAAGCATTTGCATCAGCCATTTGTTTGTACGATTTATCTACAATCTGCAAATAAAAAAGTCGCAGAATGTACAACACAATCATGGCTAAAAAAACATATTGTAAAACCGCTTTGCGGTTGGAATTGATGTCCATAAATAATTTGGAGCGGCAAAGCTATAAAAAAGCAAGCGCAGCAATTAAAAAAAATTATTTTTGACTTCTTAATCAATTTATGAAAATCAAAAAGCCAAAATATTTCAGCTCATTTTCTTTGTTAGAAAAAGAATTAGCGAAGCAAAATTATTCTAAAATTTTTGTGCTGGTTGATTCAAATACCCGTCAGCATTGTTTTTCAAAGCTTTTAAGTTTTTCTAAAAATATAATCATCATCGAAATAAAACCAACTGATGAACATAAAAATTTGATTTCGTGTGAAAAAATTTGGCAAACATTAAGTGCTGAAAATGCTGATAGAAAAAGCGTTTTGATTAATATCGGCGGCGGAATGATTTGTGATTTAGGTGGCTTTGCGGCTTCGGTTTATAAACGAGGCATTGATTTTATGCATGTGCCAACTACCTCAATGGCAATGTGCGATGCAGCAATAGGAGGGAAGACGGCTGTAAATTTTGCAAATGCAAAAAATATAATTGGCACTTTTCATCAACCCAAACAAATTTTTATTTGCAACGATTTTTTGAAATCGTTGCCAAAACGTGAATTAATCAGTGGTTTGGCAGAAGTAATGAAACATGCTTTGCTGAACAACGACAAGAAAATTTTGAATCAATTGAATGAAATTGCTGTTGATGATTTGGATTGGAAAAAATTAGTAAAATCTTCAGTTGAGTATAAAATGAAAGTGATTGAAAAAGATTTTTTTGAGCAAAATATTCGTAAGCTATTAAATGTTGGGCACACCTTCGGGCATGCTGTGGAAGCGGCTTTGATGCACGATGAAAAGAAAAAATTATTACACGGCGAAGCAGTTGCAATGGGTTTTCGATTTGAAATTTTATTAGCGATTATTGTTTTTGATTTGAAATTAGATGAAGCAAATTTTGTGTT
Source organism: uncultured bacterium (assembly GCA_903857255.1). GTDB lineage: Bacteria > Bacteroidota > Bacteroidia > Chitinophagales > CAIODY01 > CAIODY01. The sequence goes on along the minus strand of CAIODY010000017.1, from coordinate 331 downwards.
AGAATTATTGGATAAATATTTTCCAATCATTAAATTTTCATCGACTGAAAAAAAGAAGATAATCGCTTTGCTAAAAGCAGATAAAAAAAATCAAAATGGAAAAATTAATTTTTCTCTTTTCAAAAAAATAGGCAATGCAAAAATTGATTGTTTTGTAAGCGAAGAAAAAATTGAACAATTGCTAAAAGCATTTTGAAAAATAAGTGATTCTACTTATTGACTTCAATTTTGTATGATTTAATTTTGCCGAAAAAAAAAGATGAAATCGAAAATTCTGCTTTTGTTATGTGTGGTTATCGTTGGCGCATCATGCACCAATAAAATGTATTGC
>CAIODY010000016.1 GCA_903857255.1 uncultured bacterium | reverse complement strand
TTTTTCAGTCATTACGAACCAAGTTATACGCCCACACTCCATGAAAGTTTAGCTGAAATCGGGTTAACACCTAATGACATTACTGATATGTTTCTAACCCATTTGCATTTCGACCATTGCGGTGGTGCTATAAAAAAGGATGGCGAAAAATTTATACCTACTTTTCCGAATGCAAATTATTGGTGCAATGAAAAGCACTGGCAATGGGCTGTTGAACCTAATGCACGGGAAAAAGCAAGTTTTTTGAAAGAAAATATTTTGCCTATCAAAGAAAGTGGATTGCTAAAATTTGTTGACGTAAAAGATGGCATTGAACTGTTTAACAATTTTAAAGTTCGCTTTGCTTATGGTCATACAGAAGCTATGATGATTCCTGAAATAAAAGTAGGAGAACAAACAGTTTGCTACATGGCTGATTTATTGCCATCAGCAGCGCATATTCCTTTGCCTTATGTGATGGGCTACGATATGCGACCATTGCAAACATTAATCGAAAAAGAAAATTTTTTACAAGAAGCAGTAGAAAAAGATTTCTTATTATTTTACGAACACGATAATGCAAACGAATGTAGCCGCGTGCAAAATACTGACAAAGGAATTAGAGCAACAAGTGAAGGTAAACTGAATGATAAATTGGTGTAATAAAATTCGCATTCCAACTTTATTATTAAACTTATGCTATTGCACATTTATTGACTGCTTATCTTCACCACTTCAAAAAAATTGTTACTCAAAATTATTCATGAATAAAAAAATAGCTTTTCCGCTTTTCTTAGCATTAGCGGTAATGATAGGCATAATGATAGGGCTAAAAATCAATCGCGAAGCCCGTTTCAACAAACCATTTTTATTTAATTATCATCCTGATAAATATCAAACCATTCTGAATTTCATTTCGGCGAATTATGTTGATTCGGTGGATGCTTCAAAAATTGGCGAGCACGGGTATGAAGAAGTGATGCAACAACTCGACCCACACAGTAATTACATTTCAGCAAAAGATTACAACCTAGTGAATGAACCATTGCAAGGCAACTTTAAAGGTGTTGGCATTGAGTTTTTTATCGTGAATGATACCGTGATGGTGATTAATACTATCAATGGTGGTCCTGCTGAAAAAGCTGGTGTGAAAAAAGGTGATAAAATCATTAAGATTGAAGATACAATTATTGCTGGCAAAAAAATTACTTCCGAAAAAATATTCAACAAACTTCGTGGCGAAAGCAATACAAAAGTGAAAATAACTGTGTTGCGAAATCCGAATCATCAGCTTAAAGACATCACCATCAATCGTGGTGAAGTAGATGTTAAAAGTGTTGATGTAGCTTATATGATTGATGCAGAAACAGGTTATATTAAAATCAATTCATTCGGGCAAAAAACTTATATCGAGTTTATGGAAAACTTAGATAGAATGCTGAACAAAGAAGGCATGAAAAAATTGATTATTGATTTACGTGATAATGGAGGCGGCTATTTAGATGCAGCAACCAATATTTTGGATGAATTGATTGACGAAAACAAAACATTAGTTTACACCAAGGGTAGAGCCAGAAGCCGACATGATTACAAATGCACTAAAGACGGTATGTTTGAGCATGGTAAAATTGCTTTGTTGGTAGATGAAGGCAGCGCAAGTGCCAGCGAAATTGTTGCAGGTGCATTGCAAGATTGGGACAGAGCAAGCATCATTGGGCGCAGAACTTTTGGCAAAGGATTAGTGCAAGAAGAATATCAATTGAAAGATGGTTCGGCAATCCGAATTACGGTTGCACGATATTATACACCAAGCGGCAGATGCATTCAAAAGCCTTATGGCAAAGGCATTAGCGATTATTCAATGGAAATATACAAACGCTATAAACACGGTGAGTTTTTACATGCTGATAGCATTCATTTTGCTGATACAGTGAAATATTACACGGCTCATGGCAAAGTGGTTTATGGTGGCGGTGGTATTAAGCCTGATTATTTTGTGCCTGCTGATACCAATGGTATCAATGCTGTCAGTAGCGAATGTTTGAATAAAGGATTCGTACAACAATTTGCATACGATTGGGCAAATGACAATTCAACGCTGTTCAACACTTTTGTTGATTATAAAGATTTTGCTAAGCGCTTTAATTTCAGTGCTGCACAATATGCTTCCTTTATTCAGTATGCCAGCAAGAAAGGTGTAAAAAATACATCATCTAAATTAACTGCTGATGCTGCTGCTTATTTACAAAACCAACTAAAAGCCTTTATAGCAAAAGCAAAATGGGGAAGCAAGGGTTATTATTTTGTGGTACAACAACAAGACCCTGCTTTTCAAAAAGC
>CAIODY010000015.1 GCA_903857255.1 uncultured bacterium | reverse complement strand
TCATCATCCCAATCTTCATACTGTGGTTGAAAGAATTTTTCATCCATCAAATCCAAAGCATCTTTAGTAAAATGAATCGGTTTGTTTGATGGAATTTGCAGCGTTAAATCTACATGTTGATTGCGCCAAAGTTGCCCATTTCCTTTCTTAAAAAAATGTGGAAATGTAATAACCGAATCTTTTTGAATGGGGGTATAAACTATGTCGGAAGCCCGTTTGATGGCATCTTCGGAAGATGAGCCATTAGCCGATTTTACAATAGCGAGATGAAACAAACTATCTTTAGAAACTTTGATTTTCAAATTCACATTGGCGTTAATTAATGAATCGAATTTAAAATCGTTGTTCCATTGAAACCCATTAATAATAAGGTGTTCTCTCTTTTTATGAACTTTCATAAATAAATTTTCACCGTCAATAATAGTAAGTTGATAAGGTTTTTGATTCAATGAAATTTCATCAGCTTGCAATTTAGAGGAAACTCTAAAATCTCGAGCTATTTCGCTGGCAACAATGAGCAGAAAAATAATTGACCCAAACCAAATCAGTGTTAATGCGGTTTTCAGCCAATTGTGCATTTGTTGCGTATGAAAAATCAAGCGAATTAATTTGTAAATAATGGCAGCAATCGGAATAAAAACGATGGCAAAAATACTTAGCAAAATAATGTTGGCATGTGCGTTTGAAACAAAAAAATTGGAAATTGCAAATGGCACAACGAATCCTGCCGAAATAAAAACGGCAATCATCGCAACCGCAATGGGCACTAAAATCATCAAGCCCAAAATCAAAAATGCAAACGCAATGATTTTAAAAATTGTTCGCAAAATTTCTGTAAAGCTGCTGTAGTTACGGTTTTGAACATACTCATATTTTAATCGTTCAAAATTTTGTTTTACATCTTGCGCTTCACGTTGCACATTTTTTTTCACATCATAAAATGTAAATGGCTTGCCCATCATTGCCATTTTTTCGGCTGGCGAACTGGCTTTCGGAATCGCAATCCAACAAATAATGTATATTAAAAATGCAAAGCCGCCAGCAAAAAACAAAGCAACAAACACCAAACGAATAATCACAGGGTCAACGCCAAAATAGGCTGCCAAGCCGCTACAAACGCCTCCTAACACTTTGTCATCGGTGTTTCTATAAATTCTTCGTTGCTGATTTAGAATAGTATATTCAGTTGAATTTGCAGAAGAATTTTGTTGCTGATTTTCTTCAGTGAATTCCTTGAATTGTTCGGGCTGCCCCATCATTTCCATAACTTCATTTACATCTTTTGGCAAGATGGCTTGTGCGCCCGAATTGATTTTATGTTGGAATAATTCAGCAATTCTGTTTTCAACATCCTGATAAATTTCATTGGCTGATGATGAATTGCCCAAGTGATTTTTAATATCGCTCAAATATTTTTTTAGTGAATCGTAAGCGGTTTCATCAATTTGAAAAACGATGCCGCATAAGTTGATGGCAATAATTCTGTTCATGATTGATTATGTGTTTTTAGTGATTATTTATTTAGTAATTTTTTCAACGGCGTAAGCCAATTCTTTCCAGGTTTTGTTCATCTCTTTCAAAACCGCTTCGCCTTTTGTAGTGAGTTGATAATACTTTCGGGGCGGTCCGCTTTTCGATTCTTCCCAATTGTATTTCAGTAAATCATCGTTTTTTAATCGAGTGAGCAATGGATAAAGTGTTCCTTCTACCACCAATATTTTAGCATCTTTTAGCGAACCAATAATATCTGATGCGTACGATTCGTTTTTTGAAATGATGGAAAGAATACAAAATTCCAAAACTCCTTTTCGCATTTGTACTTGTATGTTATCGGTATTCATTTTTCTATTTTTAAATTGCACGACAAAGATATGGGCATAAATTGGTACTATGCAATACAAAGTTCTGAAAGTTATCCACAACCACAAAAACTTAAAATGTTTTGAAGGATATCAACAAGCAAAAACTTTTTTTTCTACATTTGGGGCAAACACGATAACCATGAAAAGAATTTTATTGATTGTTTTAGCATTGATTAGCTTCAACATCACATCTAATGCACAACAGAACGACTTTTTGAATGACTTGATAAATTTGTGGAACAATAAAAAATTCGACAAAGTTTTTTTGCCATTGAAAGAATATAAAGAGAGCAATAAAATTTCAGGCGATTTTGAAATTGATTACATGATAGCTACCAGCGCAAGCCGTAGTAATCAATCTCCATCCATTGTCAGCGCATTGTTTGCTGATTTAACAGCAGGTTATACTTTCAAATCAGCCGATGAAGATTATGTGCAAAAGCAAGCTACGCCTGCTCGATACGAAGCTGGAAAAAATCCACGAATGGATAATGAATATATTGCTAATCGTGGCAAAGCTGGCGACAAAACCAGTGCCGATGTGCCAAAACCATTGGGCAAAATTGAATTGCAAAAAATAGAAGCGCAAAAACAAGCGGATGTAAAAAAGAAAGAAGCCGCTGAATTAGCCGAAAAAAAGAAAAAAGAAGCTGCCGATTTAGCACAAAAAAAGAAATTAGAAGCTGAAGCGAAAAAGGCTGCTGCAAAAATGAAAGCCGATTCGATTGCTGCTGCAAAAACAAAGGCAATAGCTTCCGTGGCTGATTCAGCAGCAAAAACTGAAACACAAGAAATCACTGATTATAACAATCCTGCACCTGTTGATAAAAAAACAGATGCAAAGAAAACTGATGCAAAAACAGCAGCTACAACTGCAAAAAAAGAAGATGGAAAAAAAACAACAACAACAGTTGCAAATACAAAAGACAAAATGGTTGCTAATACAAAAGATAAATCTGTAACAAAAAACAATGATGATATTATTCGCAAACCAGGTGTAACTCAAATTGTAAAAGGCGACAGAATAATAACTGTAAAAGCAGGCTACACCTACATTGTACGTACTGATTCGATTTTTGAAATGCCACCACCCACTGCCAAAAAACCAATGGGGTCAGTTGCATCGCCTGTGAAAAAATAATTTATTTTCAGGTTTGTAAAACCTTTTCATCTGGTTATCGTATACCCAATATCTAAGGTGATTACTTGATTGTTTTCAAGTGTAGAACATTTACCTTTAGAATTGAAATGCTAAATAAATTCATCATCCTACTTTTTCTTTCGTGTTGCTGCTTCATTCAGTTTTCGGCAGTTAATAGCGAAACATCTACCCCTACTCGATTTGTTTTACACAAAATGATTAGTGAGTTGCAAGGCTGCAATTCATTGGAATACAACATTCACAGTTTTGAAAAAAATGCATCAAATAATACCATAGTAAAAGGCGAAGCCTTCACCAAAATAAATGTAGCACCTACAAAAATTTATTTAAAACTTTTAAATGGCAGCGATGCAGGAACTGAATTATTGTATGCCACTGGCGAAAACAATAATAAAGTGGTAATTAATGCTGGCAAATGGGTGCCAACCATTAAACTAAATCCGTTAAATAGCATGATTACTAAAAACCAGCACCACTCTATATTTTCGGCTGGTTTTGGATTAATGTTGAAAGTGGTAATAAAAGCCGAATCAACAGCCGATAACCAACATCGTTTTGATTCAGTTTTTAAACTAGATGGCGAAACTATTTACAATGGCGCAAAATGTTATGTGATGCGAATTGAAGATAATCATTGGCAATTTACAACCTATAAAACGCAAGCCCACGAAACTGTTTTTACTGTCGCTAATAAATTATTGATTTCAGAATATGCCATCATGCGATTGAATGGGTTGAAGGATATTAATGATGATGTAAGCAACAGAAATATAAATATTCCGTCAGCTTATGCCCATTCCACAGTGCTTTACATTGATGAAAAAACTTTTTTTCCAGTTTATCAATCGCTTTATTTTTCAAAAAATGAAGAATTTGAACGCTACGAATTTGCCAAATTGCAAATCAATCCTGAATTCAAATCCAATGAATTTTCATTGAAATTTCCTGACTATGGTTTTTAAAAATTGATTTTTCAAAAATCAATTCAATTCATTTTCTTACTTTTACGTTTCAATTTTTTTCAGAAAATGAAATCATTTCAAAAAATATTTTTAGTGTTTTTTATTTTACCAATGCTCATTGCATTTGGTTGTAAAAAGAAAACCAAATACACTATCAGCGGCACGTTGTATCAAGATTGTGGCACAACAGTCAACAGCACTTCTATTGATATTCGTCAGCGCAGCACAGCTTATGTTGATTACAGTGGTGGAAGTTTGAAAGTAATAAAAACAGATAAAAGCGGCAATTTTTCTTACACGTACAAACAATTGGATAATGGCAACACTGGCATTTCAATTTTTGATGGCGATGCCCCTGATGCAAAATTGTTAATGGGCGGAATACCTGCTAATACTGATGTTACGGTGAATTTATTTCGATACAAAACCGTGAATTTAGATTACATTATTGATTACACAACCACTGACGACAGCCTCTACACCAGATTTGATACACTTTATATTGGTGGTAATCCATTCGCAGGGCCGTTCAGAAAAGGACAAACTTTAGGTCCAATCAGAGAAGGGCAAGATGTGAATTTTTATAATTACGAAACAAAAGATTACACCACTTGTTGGGGTGTAACCTTGCCTGATTATTGGCACAGCCAGCAATCATTGGGGCATTACAATGAATATCATGTGGTGCATTACAACATGCCTGCATGCGGTGCTGACGGCAATTTAGTATTGATGTTAAAATAAAAAAATGGTGTTGAATGATACAGCCATATTGCAATCTTCATCAGTTGGGTTTGATTTTTCATTTTCCATTTCTACGCTTCAAATTAATTTTGAAAACTACAATTTGTTAGTAGAAAAAAAAGATGAACAAACCATTTCCCTGCACTATATTTTAGATTTATCGGCTTGCGATTTATTGAATTACTCCAATGCCTTAAATAAAGGTTTTACTAAAAATAGTAGTTCAATTTTTGTATTTGAAATTCAAAACCACCCCAGCACTCAATTTCTTTTTAACCGCTTAAATGAATTGCTGGGCAATGAAAATAAGATGCAGCGCATTTATTGTAGCGATACACAAATGCTATTGTATCAAATTGCTCAATCAAAATTAAAAGATGAATGGCTGAATTTGTGGTTGATTGGAAAAGCAGCCGAATTAACCGCTTGCATTCATTCGTGCATGAGTTTAGAACGATTAGAACAAGAAAGCAACAATTGGTTAAATACACATGACCGAAATAAAATTCTTGAAGCCCGAAATATTTTGTTGAGTCAATTGCATCAACCTGTGCCTATCAAAACTTTGGCTCGACGAGTGGGCATCAACGAAAATTATTTGAAACGTGGTTTTAAAGAAATATTCAACTCTACTATCTATCAATATTTTCAGGAAGAGCGAATGAAACAAGCTGCTGCTCAATTAAAAAATAATTCATCCACGGTAAAAGAAGTCGCTACCAACTTGGGTTATACCAGTGTGAGCCATTTCAGCACAGCATTCAAAAAATCAATGGGTTTACTGCCTTGTGAATTGATAAAATAATTGGGTTGAAACTTTTTCATTTCTTGCTCGTAAAATAAAATTGCGAAAAGCGAAAACATTTCTTAACTTGCACTAAACATTAATCATTTCTAAAAACAAAATCATGAATAAAAAACTACTTTTAGCTTTCTTGTTGATGGTTGGAATGCTTTGCAGCAAAGCCATTTTCGCACAAAGTGTGAATGTTACCTACAAACAAAATGCAGGTATTTTAAAAGAAATAGTTTTAGGTACGCCCATCAAAATGAACCCCAATGTGGTACATGATTATGTAACTATTACTTTAGACCCAGCTTTGAAAGACTTACATAAAACCATTTCTATTTATGATATTTTGGGCAGATTAGTTACTATTGATTTATTTGAAGGCACTGAAAAACAAATGTTTCTTCAAAATTTATCACACGGTTTATACTTCGTGAAAATTGATTCGCCCGAAGTTTCCATCGTCAGCAAATTTGAGGTTGACTAAACTAATTTATGCAAAAAAAGAAAATCAGTACACTTCATTTTCTTACCCCACAGCCTTATAATCATCCACATTTTTTCAAACTAATCAGAACCGTTTTAGAAAGCGGTGTTGATTGGATTCAGTATCGGGATAAAAAAAATGACGATGCTTTGTTTACCAAAATTGCGAAAGAAGTTTTTACGCTTTGCAAAAAACACAACGCTACTTTTATTATAAATGATAAAGTTGAAATCGCCAAAAGTATTGATGCTGATGGTGTTCATGTTGGTCAGCAAGATTTGTCGTTAATAGATGCTCGGAATATTTTGGGTGATGGGAAAATAATTGGCATTTCGACCAACAACTTGCAACAAATTTTTGAAGCACAAAAAAATGGTGCTGATTATGTTGGTTTTGGTCCGTTTCAATTTACATCAACTCGTGAAAATTTGAATCCGATTGTTGGACTGGAAGGCTACGAAACTGTTTTTCAAAATGAGCTGTATCAAAAAAATCCAATCGAATTAGTTGCCATTGGCGGCATTGATGAAGAAAATATTTTGGCATTGAAAAATGCTGGTGTAAAAAACTTTGCCATTTCTTCAGCCATTTTTTCAGCAGAAAATCCTGTCGAAAAAATAAAAAATTTGAAAGCCTTGATTCAATAATAAAAAGAAAAAAGATGCTTCGCTTTTTCTGGTTGGCAATTATCTTTATCGAAATAAATTATGATTTTAGTAACTGGCGGAACTGGCTTTTTCGGTTCGCATTTATTGCACAAATTAGTGGCTGAAAACCAGCCGGTGAAAGCACTTTGCCGTAATAACTCCAACTTCGATTTAGTAAAAAAAATTCAACACCAAATAGAATGGTGCAACGCTGATGTGTTGGATATTTCAGCCTTGAACGATGCGATGCAAAATGTTGATGAAATTTATCATGCCGCTGCCATGGTTTCTTTTCATTCGGCTGAGCATCAACGCATGCTACAAGTGAATGTAGATGGTACTGCTAACATCGTTAATTTAGCATTACAAAATAGGGTGAAGAAATTTGCTTTCATCAGTTCTGTCGCCACTTTGGGTAGAAGCGAAACATCAAAATTGATTGATGAAAAAAATGAGTGGCAAGATTCAAAACTGAATACGCAATATGCTTTGAGCAAAATGTTGGCTGAACGTGAAGTATGGAGAGGCAACGCCGAAGGCTTGAATACAGTGGTGGTGAACCCATGTATTATGTTGGGCAATGGAAATTGGAATGAAGGCAGTGCTGCATTTTTCAAAAATATTTATGAGGGTTTGAAGTTTTATACCGAAGGCGTAAATGCATTTGTGAGCGTTGAAGATGCAGTAAATATTACGTTTGAATTGATGCAAAAAAATATTTTCAATGAGCGATTTATTATTGCTGAAAACAATTACAGCTATCATCAAATTTTTAATTGGGTAGCACAATATTTGAATTGCAAAGCACCAACTATTAAAGCTGGAAAATCAATGTTAGCATTAGCTTGGCGAATTGAAAAACTGAAACATGCAATGACTGGCAAAAAAAGTTTGATTACCAAAGAAACTGCTACCACAGCTCATTTGAAATGCTATTACAATAATGAAAAAATAAAAAAAAATGTAGCTTATTCATTCACACCAATTGAAGAAGTGATTGAGCAAACGGCTCAACAGTTTTTGCAAAGTGTTAAATAATTACTTGTTCAAAAATTCTAACTATTTTTACCAAACAAAATCAAAAATAAAATGAAGAAAATTTTACTCTCTTTTTCTTTTGCCACTTTACTATTTTCAGCAAAGGCGCAAATCACAATTACCAGTTCATCATTTCCGAATGTTGGCGATACACAAATATTACATCACAACACTACTACACCGCTTGGCGGCAGTATTGTTCCAGGTAATTCAGGTGCGAATCAATCTTGGAATTTTAGTGCTATGCTAAATGAATCATCAGACACAACATTAATTGTTGCAACGTCATCAACTGCATTTGCAGCAAATTTTCCATCAGCATCTTTTGCTGCCTTGCAAACTGGTGGCACAATTGGTTATTTGAAAAAAACTTCTACCGATGTTGAATTAATTGGCGCAGCTGCGGCATTTTCAACTGGTGGCGTAAATATTCCAACTACTTCTGCTGCATACACCTCACCGAATGTTTTAGCAAAAGCTGGCATCGCTTATATGAGTAGTTATAATTTCCCTACAGCCTTAAAGCAAACCATAGCAGCACCTTCGGGCATTTCAATCCCCTACAATGGTCAAAATGTAACTGTTGATTCTATCCGACTTACTCAAAGTAGTACAGTTTACAACAAAGTTGATGCTTATGGTTCGGTAACTACACCCAAAGGAACTTTTGCTTGCATCAGACAAAAAGATTCAACCATTAGTGATACAAAAATTGAAGTAAAAATCAATGATACCATTACTGTTGGCACTTTGCATATTCCAATTACGCTTTGGTACACGGTTTCAAACACACAAGGCAAAATTGCTGTTTCTTATTCTTATAAAGACAATAACAACATAGTTGATATTGCAACATTAAACATGATGGATTCAACCAGCTCAACAGTTAATAGCGCTTCTTATCGCGAAAAGAATGGCGCACAATCTTTAGGCATAAATACTATTGCGAAACCATCAGTTTTTAGCGTTTATCCAAATCCAACTTCCGATAATTTCAAAGTGATAATCGGCGGCTTACCCGATAATGAATATACTTTGTGTATCAACAATATTTTAGGCAATAAAATTTCAGAAACAAAATCTAAAGTATGGATGAATACAGCATCAGCAGTTGATTTTAGCAATTTGAATTTATCAAATGGCAATTACATTATCACAGTTGCTGACAACAACGGAAAAATATTGGATGCTAAAAAAATAGAAGTAATTAGATAGTTTTATTTCAAAGCATCTTTATAAACTTTCAAAACTCGTTCACGAGCGAAAGCATGATTAACAATGGGTTTCGGGTAATTAAAATCATTTAATTCCGAAACCCATTTTTTTATGTAATTCAAATCTTTATCAAATTTTTCGGTTTGAATAGTTGGATTAAAAACTCGGAAATAAGGTGCCGCATCTACACCACAACCTGCTGCCCATTGCCATCCGCCATTGTTGCTGGCTAATTCAAAATCTAATAATTTTTCAGCAAAATAACTTTCGCCCCATCGCCAATCAATCAGCAAATGTTTGGTGAGAAAACTTGCCACAATCATGCGTACTCGATTGTGCATATAACCAGTTTCATTCAATTCTCTCATGCCTGCATCTACAATCGGGTAGCCAGTTTTGCCATTGCACCAAGCTTCAAATTCAGTTTCATTATTTCGCCAAGCAATGTTGTCGTATTCTTTTTTGAAAGCACTTTTTGCCACATACGGAAAGTGCCAAAGGATGCTCATGTAAAATTCTCTCCAAATTAATTCATTCAAATATTTCTCGTTTAAAGCCAATGCTTTTCGAGCTAATTCACGAATACTTATTGTGCCAAAACGCAGATGAATAGAGAGTTTTGAAGTGCCATTAATAGCTGGGTAATCTCGTGTTTCTTGATAAGTTTTAATGATTTCTTCATTCAAATCCGATGAAAAAAAAATGCTCTGAATGGACTTAAAGTTCATCAGTTCCAATCTGATTAATTGCGAAGTTCGCAATTTGGCAAACTGATGAAAATATTTTTCAGTAGGATACGATTGCAAATAAAAATCGTTCAATTTCAATTTCCATTTTTTGCTGAATGGGGTAAAAACTGTGTAAGGTTTGCCATCATCTTTTACTATTTCATCTTTTTCAAAAATCACTTGGTCTTTGAAAGTAAGCATAGTAGCACCTTTTGAGCTTACTAAGTTTTTTATTTTTTCATCTCTTTCTTTTGCATAAGGTTCATAATCGTGATTGGTGAAAACTTTTTTTATATCAAATTCCTCAAAAATGGTTTGCCAAATATGTTCAGGTTTACCATAATAAACTTTCAAATCACTACCAATTTTTATTAAATCAGTTTTCAGTTTTTCAATTTGTTGATGGATAAATTGAACTCGTTTATCCGCTCTGTTTTCTAATTCATCTAAAATATTTTTGTCGAAAATAAAAACAGGAATCACTTGCAAACCGCTTCGCAGTGCATGATACAAGGCAGCATTATCATTTAATCTTAAATCGCGGCGAAACCAATGAATAGCGTACATCTTTTTTTTAGGAAAAATAAACCAAAATAAAAGAGGTTGTTTATTTGTTTAACAATTGCATTAATCTAAGGGCAAAACTTTCAACTTCACCGTTTCAATTTTTGTTTCACTCACCATCAAAATATCAATTTCGAAATTATCAATGTTTAAATGTTCATCTTGCTCGGGAATATTTTCATGGTTCGCAACAATATATCCAGCAAGGGTTTCATAATCACCATGTGGAATGTTGAGGTGGAATTTTTCGTTGATGTAATCAATTTCAATTCGACCGCTAAAAATAAATTCATCTTCTGAAATTTGCTTTTCAACCAAATCTTCTGCCACATCGTGTTCATCTTTTATCTCCCCAAAAATTTCTTCCAATACATCTTCTAAAGTTACCAAACCAGCCGTTCCGCCAAATTCATCTACCACCCAAGCAATGCTTTTGTGGCTCTTCATCAACAGATTCATCAAATCAACGGCTTGCATACTTTCAGGCACTGGCGGAATTAATTTCATAATAGAACGCATGCTGCTTGGGCTTTTCAGCATATCCTGATGATGTACATAACCCAATACATTATCAATTTCATCTTCTACCACTATCAATCTGCTCAATTTTGTTTCTACAAATTTTTTCTTCAAATCGGTGATAGAATCGTGGATGTCGATAAATTCAATTTCGGTTCGTGGCACCATACATTCCCTCACTTTCACTTGCGTTAAATACAACGCATTCTCAAATAAATTGGTGTTGATTTCTTGACTGTTTTCTTCTTGCGGCTGTGTTTGTTTTACAAAATGTTCTAAATCAGCTCGTTCAAAAACTGGCTTTTTTTCTTCCAATTTCAATCCGATAAAAAATTGTAACAACCATTTCGCTAAACTGGCAAATAACAATGCTATAGGAGAAAGCAACCAATAAATCACTAAAAATGGAATAGCGAAAAATGACAACACCCCATTCGGATTAATCCTAAAAATGGCTTTGGGTAAGAATTCGCCGAAGATTAAAATCACCACAGCCGAAATCATGGTGCTGATTAACAACGAAAGCGAATGAAAATGTTTGGTGTAATTTTCTAAAAAAACATCTAATGGTTTATCTAAAATACTACTCATCAACAAAGAATAAAAAATAAGCGAAATGTTGTTCCCCACCAAAATTGTTCCGATAACATGCGATGGTTGCTTGATGAATTTTCCCAAAATTTTTCCACTCAATTTTCCTTGCTTTTTATTCAGCTCAATCTTTAATTTATTGGCAGTGATGAAAGCAATTTCATAGCCCGAAAAAAAAGCAGAAATCAAAATCGTTAAAAAAATAAAAAACAAAATCATTGCGAATTAATTATTGGCTTTGTGCGATTTATTAGCTAAAATATTTTCCAGTGTCCATTGCAATTTGTGTTGAAATACAAATTTTCTTGCTGTACAATTTTCAATTTGACATAAGCCACAAGCCGCTGGCAGACAAGGTTCGGGGTGAATAAAAAATTCAACCCGGTTTTCGAAATGTGTATTTAATAAGGTAGCAATATTTTCCATTTGATGGTGTGTTTGCTCTAAATTATTATACCAAGGCAAGGTTACATGGCAATCAACATGCAACTGACTTCCAAATTTTTGAATTCGCATATTGTGAATATCAATCCAATTTTTATTTCTGTTTTCATTCAGTACATTCACAATTTCCTCTACAATTTCAAAATCAATTTTATCCATCAATCCATCAAAAGCTCGTACTAATAATTTAAAACCAGTGAAAATAATAAAGCCACTATAACCAATTGCCAAAATACTATCCATCCAATGAAAGCCTGTAAGTTGCAACAGCCCTAAGCCTATAATTAATCCTAAGCTGGAATAGGAATCAGTTAAAAAATGTTTGCCTTCGGCAACGATGGAAAGCGAATGTAACTTTTCTCCACGAGTGATTAAATATTTGCCCAGTATAAAAAATGTGATGCCAGCAATGGCGGTTAGAATCAGCCCCCAATCAATGTTTTGAACTTGATGACCAACAATTAAATTTTTTGTAGCTTGAAATAAAATTAAAAAACCAGCCATCAAAATTAAACCACCTTCAAAGCCAGCACTGATGTATTCTATTTTTCCATGCCCATAAGGGTGGTCAACATCACGTGATTTAGCAGCATAATGAATGCTGAATAATGCAAAAACACCAGCTACTAAATTTACAATACTCTCTAAAGCATCCGTTAAAATGGCTTCGGAATGTGTAAGAAAATAAGCCGTGAATTTTATGGCAGTAAGCACCAAACCAATTGCCAAAGCCAGTTTGATGGCAAACAGTTTTTCTTTTTTTTGAAATGACGAATCCAATCAGCGGAGATTTTAATGAAATTTAATCGGTATAAAGTTGCGAAAATCAAATTGGATTTTCAAATTAAGTTGCAGTTAAGAAACTACACCAACGCTAATTCCAACACTTCATTCATTCTATCTACATAATGAAATTTCAAGTTGCCTAAAAAATCAGGATTGATTTCTTCTACATCTTTTCTGTTCATTTTGCACAAAATAATTTCTTTCATGCCAGAGCGTTTGGCAGCTAATATTTTTTCTTTTATGCCACCTACAGGCAACACTTTACCACGAAGCGTTATTTCGCCGCTCATGGCTAAAAATGGTTTTACTTTTTTGTTCGTCAACAAAGATGTCAACGCTGTAAGCATTGTTATTCCTGCACTTGGTCCATCTTTGGGTATCGCACCTTCGGGCACATGCACATGAATAGTTTCTTTTTCGAACACACTATTTTCGATGCCCAGTTTTTTTGCATTGGCTTTAATAAATGTGAAAGCAGCCTGTGCTGATTCTTTCATTACATCACCTAACTGACCTGTGAGTTTCAAACCTTCTTTGCCTTCGTACTTGATGGTTTCGATGTATAAAATATCACCGCCAACAGGTGTCCATGCCAACCCTACAGCTACACCCGGAGGCATTTGTTCTTTATACATTTCACGGTCATATTTCGCTTTGCCTAAAATATTTTCAATTTTTTCAGCAGAAACATTCACATCATATTCTTCTTCCAAAGCCACAGACTTTGCTGTGTTTCGCATCACCGATGCAATTTGCCTATCCAATTCTCTCACACCACTTTCACGAGTATAACCATCAATCAGTGTTTGCAAAGCAGCGTTGGAAATTTTTATTTGAGCTGATTTAATGCCATGTGCTTCACGTTGTTTCGGAATTAAATATTTTTTTGCGATTTCTGTTTTTTCTTCCATCGAATAACCACTCACTTCAATAATTTCCATTCTATCTCTCAAAGCAGGTTGAATAGTTTGTAAGGAATTGGCAGTAGCTATAAATAAGGTTTTTGATAAATCAAATTCCAACTCTAAATAATTATCGTAGAAATGCGAATTTTGTTCAGGGTCTAACACCTCGAGCAAAGCCGATGATGGGTCGCTGCGATGGTCAGTTCCCATTTTATCAATTTCATCTAACATGAAAACAGGATTAGCCGATTGTACTTTTTTTAATGATTGCATCACTCTGCCTGGCATTGCGCCGATGTAGGTTTTGCGATGACCACGGATTTCGGCTTCATCATGCACACCGCCCAAACTCATGCGAACAAATTTTCTATCTAATGCTTTTGCTATTGATTTGCCTAATGAAGTTTTACCCACTCCCGGAGGACCAACAAAACAAAGAATCGGCGATTTCAAATCACCTTTCAATTTCAAAACCGCTAAATATTCTAAGATTCTTTTCTTGATTTTTTCTAAGCCGTAATGGTCATCGTGTAACACTTCTTCGGCATGATGAATGTCGTAATTATCTTCGGTAAATTCGCCCCATGGCAAATCCAACAGATTTTCTACATAGTTATAAACCACTGAATATTCTGCGGATGCCACATGCATTCTGTTCAATTTTTCCAATTCTTTATCGAACATCTTTTTTGCAGCTTCGGTAAATTTTTTCTTTGCGCCACGTTCTTTCAAATTGGCTAATTCTTTCTTGTTATCATCTAAGCCTAATTCATCGTGAATGGCTTTTAATTGTTGATTCAAAAAATATTCACGTTGCTGTTTGTCAATATCTTGTCGTGTTTTATTTTGAATCTGATTTTTTAATTCTAATAATTGTATTTCTTTGCTCAAGCCGTTCAATACCAAGTGTATTCGGGCTTTTAGGTCGTTGGCTTCTAAAATAGTTTGCTTTTCAATCACTGCCAAATTCATGTTCGAGGCAATAAAATGCGAAAGAAATGCAGCATTTTCAATATTGCGTATTATCAATGCCGCTTCGTTAGGAATGTTTTGCGAAAGCTTAGCAAAGTTCACAGCTTGGTCTTTCAGGTTAGCAACCGTAGCTTTGAATTCATCATCCATTTTGCCTTCTGTTTTTTCCTCTTCAATCAAACTTACTTTAGCTTGAATAAAAGGTTCTTCAGCAATTATTTCTTGCAGCTTAATTCTGTTTCTGCCTTGAATGATAACAGTAGTGCTACCATCGGGCATTTTCAACAATTTCAAAATTCGGGCAACTGTTCCTACTTGATATAAATGCTTAGCTGTGGCTTCTTCTACATCTTCATTTTGAGCAAACACACCCAGTAGTTTGTTAGTCTTGTTAGCTTCGTTCAAAGCTGCAATTGATTTATCTCTACTAACAGTAATCGGCAACACCACACCTGGATAAAGCACCGTATTTCTTAACGGCAAAATCGGCAGTAGTTCTGCAAAATCGGCATTAGCAGTGTCATCATCTTCCATCATCGGAATCATGGGCATAAACTCTAAACCATCGTCTCCATCGGGCTTTCCGAAGTAAAAATTATCACTCATCGAAATATTTTGAAATTGAAATTGTGGCAAAAATAGCCTTTAAAAAATTGAACACACTATAAGTCAATGATTGTGCCGCAATAATGTTTTTGTTGATTTAACTCAGATTTAGAATTGGTGTTCTATACCTAAGCTATCATTTTCCTTTGCTGCAAACAATTAAGATTTGCTTAAAGAATTAATTGTTATATTTGACTTGCCAAATAAATCACTGATGAAACAAAAAATTTTACACTGCCTATTATTGTTTTCTTTTTTGTGTTTGAAAACTCAAGCTCAAAGCACGTTTCAATATAATCGTTTTGATTCTATTCCATTACAGCAAACCAGACTTGTATGCCAATGGAATAAGGAAACTTATTTTTATGAATACAATCAATCAAATGTTTTGGGGCTTTATAAATATGATACGGTACAAAAAGCTATGGTAGCTATTCATCACCCCAATGAATCAGATTATATCGTTAGTATGGCGGTTGATTCTAACAATAATTTATTGGTGTTAAATGAATATGCTTTGCAGGTATATAATGGTACGCAATGGCAGGTATATTATGCTGGCAATGCAGCTTATTTTAACAATATGGTAGTTGATGCCAACAATAAAGTATATATCCAGACAGGGTATGATTCAGTTTATATTTTCAGTAATAATAGTTGGCAAGGCTTTCTACCATTTTTTGTGCATGCCAATGAAAAGGTGCAACAATTAACCTGTGGAGCTCATCATGAATGTGTTGCCATTACTACTTTCAATCAATCATTTTCTTCAGGCGAATATTATTTTAATAATCAAACGGCAGTACCTGTCAGTTTAAGTTTGCCTTACAATACTAATTATGGTGGGATTATTGACCGACATAATAAGTTGTGGTATAGTCATCGGGATAGTATCATTACTATTGATTCAGCAGGTAATGTGGGTGTGATTAATTATTTGAATAGTCCACTACAACCCAATTATTATAATAACAATTTTATTATCAACGAAACTGGTACAAAACTATGGCTGGTTAACAATAATAATGGGGCGCTTTATTTCCGCAATAATAATCAGTGGGATAGTATCACTAATCTTTACAGCTATTCTTGTTTTGGTTATTTGGGGAATGATAAAATCATCATTCAAAACTACAATTGGATAAGTAATTCTCCAGATTATACTTACAAAATTTATCATGATAATCTGTTTGCTACCAAATATAGCAATGCTTTAAACCAGCATGTGGGAAAGGTTCATAATGTTGCTCTAGGGGGTAGTTATTGGTTCAATAGTTTGCCTGACGCTTTTATCAGCAGCGATGATGGTATTTTGAATGTTTCAGGTGCAAAAATTTTTGATACCAGCAATACTGCTTTGACAACAAATAAAATCAACTGGATAACTTTCAGTACTACATCAGTGAAAAAAAATGAACAAGAATGGTGGGGTGGTATTACTGATACGATGTATATTGCTACTGATAATGGTGTGTATGTAGGAGTTTTGAACTATAACCACGATTCATTAAACTTTTTCCAACATTTTACTCGAGCTTCGGGTTATCTTGCTTCCGATACGGTATTATGTATTACCACAACAAATGACAATTCAAATTATAATTCAGTAAAACAAATTTGGGTGGGTACTGATAAAGGATTAACATTGATAGATAAAACGAACAATCAAGTACAATTTTACACTACTGCTAATTCTAATCTGCCAACTAACTATTGCCGAAAAGTGATAACTACACCGTATGATAGCGGTGTTTATATCTGTACAGATAGTGGTTTGGTGTATTTAAAAAACAATATTTTCAAAGTATATAACACCGCTAATTCGGGCATTGGCAGTAATAAAGTGCAAGATGTTTTTGTAGAAAATTATCCAAACTCAATTCATGTTTCAACTTTGGGTGGAGGAATTTGCTCTAAAGATACCCTCTGGCACAATTGTACGAGCTTAAGCAATGGTAATTTCTTTTCTGATTCTGTTTATTTTTATTTCAACAATAGTCCAGTTGGATTAACAGTGGGGACAAAAGATGCTGGTTTTATTAATAATGGCTTTCAATATCTCACCTTGGATAATCAACGCATCAATAATTTTTTCGATTACGATTACACCTTTATCCCTTGCGAAGGTGGGGGCTTCAATTATATCGCATTAAGTGATAATGGCGTGATTACTACGGGAGCTTGTTATGGCGGCATTCAAGGTATTCAACCCACCACTGATGATTATAACAACTGGTTAAATGGAAATGAATTGCATATTCAGTGGAATGCTTTGCAAAATGGTGCAGCAACCATTCAATTATACGATTTGCTGGGCAGAAAACTAATGGAAACCACCGCTGAAGTGAATGCACATCAATGTTTATCCTATTTAGCCGATTATCCATCTTCTATGTATATCGTAAGAGTTACACAACAAACAAAGCAACATGGCGGTAAGATAATGCGGATGAAGAATTAAAGCCTTTTAGCGTTAGCGAAGTTACCCCTCTTTCAACTCCATTTCATCTTGTTCAAAACACCAACAATATTTTAACCAACCAAAATAAAAAAATCCCAAAACAATTTGTTTCAGGATTTTTTTGTTGGATAAAACACCCCATCATAGTTTGTTTTAGTTCACTACTATGCTCATCGGGTCGCTCCAATCTTGCTGCAAGCCTCTGATGATACGAGCATATCGTACCCACACTTTTTTACTAAAGGCTAATCCTGTTAATTGCATAAAAATAAAATTTTGATGTTGAAAATTAATGCGCCTTGTTACACTTTTCCAACTGACTTTAGCATTGAAAATTGTTCTTGTTGCTATTACAATGGTTACTGCATTAGTTACTATAGTTATTGCACACATACAATGGTTACTGCATCAGTTACTAAAGTTATTGCACACATGCAAGAAGTTGTTGCACATATTACTATGGTTATTGTTTCAATTACTATAGTTATTGCACACATTATAATGGTTACTGCTTAAGTTACAATGGTTATTGCACACATGCAAGAAGTTGTTGCACATATTACAATGGTTATTGCTTCAGTTACTATAGTTATTGCGCAGATTACTTCAGTTATTGCTGCAATAACCTCTTGCTTTGCATTTTTCAGTTTATTCAATGCTTCAAAAAATATTTGTGGGCTAATGTTTTAGCAGAAACCGAAGCAAAAACAATAGAAAATACAACCCTGCTAGCGCAAGTTTGCAGCGTTGATTTGTGCGGTAGCGAACTTGTGCTTAATTTGCGTTTAACTTCGGCACAAGTCATCAATGCTCAAAGGCTTTGTATCAGACTTGGGCTATTAGGTACACCATTATTTGGCTATTAAATCAAAATAAAATGTCACCAAGTACGGAATCTTTTTTAGACCATTATGCTAAATTTCTTTTGAGCATTGAATTACAAACTAATAAATCGTCAAACTCATATCCGTTTTCTTCGGCTAATGCTGTTATTTCGTTTTGTTTTTCACTAAATAGTATGGTGTTACTGAAGATGCTTTTTGATTTGGGAAAAGAGCCGACGATATTTATTTCTATTGGTGCTGGTTTAGTGTTATCTTTATTAAACCAACGATTCAGAAAGAGCTATAAAAACTTCGATAAACTAATAAAACAGTGGAATGAGAACAACTACAAGTATTTCTATATTTTGGCGAATTGGATTTATTATATAGTTTCAGTTGCATTGATACTAATTTTCGCAGGGTAGTTAAATGGTAATGTTCCTGCCAGCGCAAGTTTGCAGCGTTGATTTGTTCGGTAGCGAACTTGTGCTGATTATTGATTTAGGCACAAGTCATCAACGCTCAAAGGCTTTGTGTAAGACTTGCACCAGCTGGCACAAGTCAATGCTAATGCAGTCATAAAATTTTAGTTGTACCAAATCATTTTTCATAACTATTTTGGGCGCATGTTTTGGCGGTATAGCTTCATTTTATTTGTCTGTTTTCTTATTTTCCAATCATCCATTGCGCAACCTTTAAAAGTGTTTGGCACTATTACCAACACCAAGTTTGAGCCTCTCCCCTACGCTTCTATCGAAATTAAAGAAGAGCAAATTGGCAAAACTACTGATGCCAATGGGCAATATGAATTTACTTTAAGAGAGGGTAAATACGATTTGGTAATAACTATGCTGGGCTATAAAACCATGGTGGTTACCATTGTATTGGATAAACAAAATTTGCATCAAAATGTGATGCTGGAAACTGCTGATAATACACAGTTAAATTCAATAAAAATTTCGGCATCAAAAAAAGACAGAGGTGCTGAAATCATCCGCCAAGTGATTGCTCATAAAGACGCTCTGGAATATCCAGCCAAAAATTATTCCTGCAATTTATACATCAAAGCTATTGAGCAAAATGAAAAATCAAAACGTGATTCAAGCAGAATAAGCCTGTTTTTTTCTCCGCAAAAGATAGATACCTCAAAGAAAAAGAAAGCAGATGAATATGCAGGGCTGAACATGGCTGAAGTAGCAATTCAATACAACTTTTCTTATCCCGATAAAATTAAACAAATCAAAACTGGTGTAAAAAAATATGGTGATACCAAACGTTTATTCTATTTAAACACAACCGATGGCGATTTTAATTTTTACAAAAATTTGATTTATGCCAAAGGCATTTCCACTACCCCATTTCTTTCGCCATTCAGCTACAGTGGCTTGATTGCGTATCATTTCAAATTATTACAATCGTATGATGAAGGTGGGCATCATTATTACAAAATAAAAATTTCACCCAGTAAATTAGGTAACGCTTTAGTGAGCGGCACTGCCATTATTATGGATAGTATTTGGGTAGTGAAAAAGTTAGAATTAGAATTTCCATCTTACCACTTACCGCAGTATGATTATTTTAAAGTGATTCAGAATTTTGAACTGCAACAAAACAAATGGTTGTTGCAAAATCAAACTTTCACTTACTACACCAACAGCGATGAAGGCAAGCTGAAAAGCATCACCAGTGTGAGTTACAAAGACTATGAATTGCAGAAAACATTTCCAAAAAAATTCTTTGGTAATGAAATCGGCTACACCACCGATTCGGCATATTTACATGATTCATTGTTTTGGAAACAAATCAGAACCGAGCCTTTGCAACCAAAGGAAATAAAATTTATCCGACACACTGATAGCATTTATCAAATCACACACAGCAATACATATTTAGATAGCGTTGATAAAGCGACCAACAAAATCACTTTCGGGCGCATCGCTTGGAATGGCTTAACTTTTAACAATCACATCAAAGAACGAACGATTGAAATCAGCCCAGTGCTTTTAATGATTCCGAATTTTCTTTTTATCGGCGGCATGCGCTTGGGTGATTATGTAACTTATCAAAAACGATTTCCTAACAAGAAATTCATCAACATCAATTCTAACATTACTTATGGTTTGCTGAATAAAGATTTCAGAGGCACAGTTATTTTCTCAAAGATGTATAACCCTTATCACCGCTCGTTTTATACGATTGAAGTGGGACACAATTTTGATTTAATCAACTTCAATGATGCCTATTTGAATTTGTTTCAAAGAGGTAATTTTTATCAGGACAATAAATTAGATGTAACGCATTCCACCGAATTGCTAAATGGGTTTTACATGATTAATGAATTGCAATTTTCGATGCGTAGCGATTTGAGTAATTATAAGCTGACACATGCTTTCGAGAGTGTATTAAAATTAGACACCGTGAAATCTGATTTTGCCAATCAAACCATTCGCACCTTTCCAGCTTACAATGCTTTTTACAATCGAATCGAATTTGATTATACGCCTGCACAAAAATATTTGCATGAGCCTTTGCAGAAAATAATCTTAGGTTCACGTTACCCAACATTTTATGGTTTATGGCGCAAAGGAATGGAAGGTGTTTTTAACAGCACTACTGATTTTGATTATATAGAATTTGGTTTGCGACAACGCCGAACACTTGGATTAGCAGGTATCTTGAACATAAATTTTTCAACAGGTAAATTTGTAAACACCAACAATTTGCAATTGGTAGATGATAAATTTATGCGAAAAGGCGACCCGTTTTTATTCTCGAGCCCAACCAGAAATTTTCAGGCATTAGATTCTTCTTTTGCTTTGTTTAATTGGTATTACGAATTGCATGTGTTACAAGAATTCAACGGTGCTATTATCAACAAAATCCCCATCGTCAAAAAACTAAAATTGCTCGAAGTAGGCGGTGGTGGCATATTGTATGCACCCGAACGTAATTTGCAATATGCTGAATTGTTTGTGGGCTTAGAGAAAATTTTTCGTGCTGGCTTAGACAAATTTAAAATTGGATTTTATTTGGTGGGTTCGGCAGCTAATGAAACGCATCATCCTTTGCAATTAAAAATTGGACTTGAGAAGTACAATATTTTACGACACAGCTGGTAACTGAACAAACATAAAACAAGATTGTTGCTACAACTCATTATTCATTTCAAGAAATAAAATTACATTCGCCTTTCAAAAAAAATAAAAAATGGAACAAGTTAAATGTTTAATTATAGGGAGCGGACCAGCAGGTTATACCGCAGCTATTTATGCTTCACGTGCCAACTTAAAACCAGTGCTATACACAGGTTTGGAGCAAGGCGGACAATTGATGCAAACAACTGACGTAGAGAATTATCCGGGTTATCCTAACGGAATTTTAGGACCAGAAATGATGGAAGATTTCAGAAAACAAGCGGAGAGAATGGGCACTGATATTCGCTATGCGATTGTTACAAAAGTAACCGCTGGAAAACCTTATCATACTGTTGAAATGGAAGATGGAACTGTGGTAGAAGCTGCAACAGTGATTATTGCAACGGGTGCAAAAGCCAAATGGTTGGGCTTACCAAGTGAGCAACGCTTGAATGGTTATGGGGTTTCAGCTTGTGCTGTATGCGATGGTTTCTTTTATAAAAACACCGAAGTAGTAATTGTAGGCGCAGGCGATACGGCTTGTGAAGAGGCTTTGTATCTGTCAAAATTGTGTACACATGTGCACATGTTGGTACGTAGCGAAAAAATGAGAGCATCAAAAATCATGTCGCAACGTGTTTTAGATACTAAAAATATCACCGTTTATTGGGATACTGAAACCGATGAAATATTGGGTGATAAAGGCGTTGAAGCAGTTAGAATTAAAAATGTAAAGACAAATGAGCTGAAAGAAATTGCAGTAAAAGGTTTCTTTGTGGCTATTGGACATAAACCCTCCTCTGAATTATTTAAAGGTTGGGTGGATATGGATGAGCAAGGTTATATCATCACAAAACCTGGCACTACACACACCAATGTTGCTGGCATTTTTGCAGCAGGCGATGTACAAGATAAAAATTATCGTCAGGCGGTAACCTCTGCTGGAAGCGGCTGTATGGCTGCCTTAGATGCAGAAAGATATTTAGCTCATCATGGTTTGTAGAAAATATATTTCTAAGAAAAATGCGGTTAGTTTATTGCTTTAGCAATTTAAAAATAAACGCTACTATTTTTTTAAATGTTGAAATGAAATGTATTTTCGTTCCTCATAAAAAAGTTTTTGCTTTTTAATGTTCTCCAACACTACATGAAAAAATTAGTACTGACTATTTTTATTTTAACAGCTTTATGCAATATTCATAGCTATGCTCAAGGCACGTGGTCAACACTTTCTAATCAATCACCTGATGCGAATGGAGGAGTGATGTTACTTTTAACCGATGGCAAAGTGATGTGCATGACACAAACTGATACTATTGCTGCAACCAGCATCGGTAATAAATGGAATTTACTTACACCCGATTCGCATGGCAGCTATGCCAACGGCACATGGTCGAGTTTGCCAGCTATGAATTATACTCGATTATATTTTTCAAGCCAAGTATTGCCCAATGGCAATGTATATGTAGCAGGGGGCGAATATGGCACTGGTGGCGCATTTGGCGAATATTATGATGCGATTACTAAGCAATGGACAATTGCCAACAATGCACCGAGTGGCAATTATTTTTATGATGCCAATTCAAAACTTTTATACAATGGCGATGTGTTGCAAGCATCTGTTTTACCCAATTCAAGTCGGAATTTAATTTGGCATGCCGCCTCCAATTCTTACACTAATGCACCGTCATCATTTGGTAGCACTGACGAAGCATCGTGGATAACATTGCCCGATAGCAGCATTATGAATATCGATTTACAAACCCAAAATGCCGAACGCTATATTCCACAAAGCAATACGTGGGTTCACGATGCTCATGTGCCTATACCACTTTATGATGCTCGATTGGGCGAAGCTGGTTCATCATTATTATTACCCAACGGAAAAGTATTTTTTTTAGGCGATTCCATTTATACGGCTATTTATACACCATCAGGCAATAGCAGCCAAGGCAGTTGGGTGGTTGGACCACAAATGCCAGTAGTTACTATCAATGGTAATCCTATTCAATTAGCTTGCCCTGATGCACCAGCAGCCATGATGCCCAACGGAAATATCTTGTGTGCTTTTTCACAAGCTGGCACTTATAACGATACAGCTTGGTTTTATGAATATAATTACCTCACCAATGTTTTTACACCAGTTAATACGCCTTTGGGCGGTAGCCAATTCAATGGAACACCATCGTATGCTATCAATATGCTCGATTTACCCGATGGCACTGTGTTGATGACCAAATTAGGCAGTCATAAATATTATCAATACACACCAACAGGTAGTGCATTAGCCATTGGCAAACCCAGCATTGATTCTATTGCTTCATACGATTGTCATACTTTTAAAATCACTGGTAAACTATTTAATGGAATTGGCGAAGGTGCTGCTTATGGCGATGATTGGCAAATGGCTACCAATTATCCTATTGTAAGATTAACCAATGGCAACCAAGTATATTATGCTAAAACAACTAACTGGAATAGAGTTGGTGCCGTGATGACTGGCAATTTAATAGATTCAGCTTATTTTACCGTACCCGATTTAATGCCGGCAGGCAACTATTCAGTTGAGCTTATTGCCAATGGCAATCCATCTAACCCAACTACGTTAGTTTATCGAACATTACAAATCACCACCTCTCATCAAGATAATGTAATTGGTAACAGTTATTGTACAGGCAGCGCAACTGTGGCAGCCAGCAATGGCAAAGCACCTTACAGTGTATTATGGGCTTTAGGTAATCAAACCACTGATAGCATCATCAATTTATGTGGCGGAACATATTGTTGCACACTGAAAGATAATTACGGCTGTGCACTGCAACCCTGCATCACTGTAAAAGATTTGCAACCGCCGCCATTCAGCATTTACCCCGAACCTAACCATGGCAATTTCACTATTGTTGGTTTAATGGCTGGGCAAAAAATGTACTTGTATAATGATATCGGACAACTGATGAACAGCTATGTAGCCGATGGCATCCTCACCTACATTGATATTTCTACTAAAGAAGATGGCATTTATCTGCTCACTATTTTAAACTTAAATGGCAGTGTGATGAAACAGGAAAAAATAATCAAATCGAAGTAACTCGAGTCAACTTTAATTTTCTTCGTTGAAATAAATTTTATAAAATTTTCGCCCATCTTTTTCCACACCTTGTTCAATCAAATCTCTGTTGCCATGAATGTAGATGTGAAAGTTTTTATCCAACTTCAACACACTTTTAAAAACACGAGCTTGTTTTTTAACAGCCTGCGGCGAAATTTCAAAACTATCTTCAATGTTCACTTCGTGGCTTTGGCGATAGCTTTCATCGTAGGTTTGAAATGATTTTATCAACTCTTTGTTCGCAAAAACTTCTTCTTCAAATTCGGCTTTATCAAACTCATCATGTGTTTTGAAATATTGCACCGACCGATTCAGTAAATCTATTTTATCGGCTTTGCTGATATCAAATTCATCGCCCAATTGTTTGGTTACAAAGTTTTTGGTGATGTTTAAAAACTGATTGGTTTGATGATAAATGTTTTCTCTTTGCGTTAGTGCTAAAAATTTTTCTTTCCAATACACTGCTTCTTCGCCTCGGTTCTGATTGTCAATTATCATTACTTCAAAACCATCTTCGGCATTTTTATTCAATACCAAACAGCCTTTATCAAATTTTTGCAAATCAATTCCTTCTTTATAAGCGATAGAAAAATT
Organism: uncultured bacterium; assembly: GCA_903857255.1. GTDB lineage: Bacteria > Bacteroidota > Bacteroidia > Chitinophagales > CAIODY01 > CAIODY01. The sequence continues at coordinate 30,476 of CAIODY010000015.1, read as the reverse complement.
AGCATCATTTTTATTCACTTCAAAAAAACCACTTTTGTTTTCTGTTTTAAAAATTCCGATGGCATCCAATAGCTTTCCATCCACTTCACAATTTTGAAAATAACAAACATACAATTCGCCTGATTTTATTTTAGGGTGCGCTGAATTTTCATACAGTTGCTTCGCCATGCTGATGCTGGTTTCGTGCAAATTGGTTTCGTTGTTGAGCAACTCCTTGACGAAGGAATACACTTCGTTGTATTGCAAAGCAGTGGGGTGCGAAAATTTATACTGCTCATACACATTTTTAAAACGATGCAAAAAATAATCAGTTAAAATAGTTGCCACTTCCTCCTCTAATTGCAGCGATTGCTCGGATAAAAAAACATCATCCTGCACGGTTTTATTGCCCACATAATGCACCGAAATAGTTTTTAAAACAGCATTGCTAAAATCCATAGTTGAATAATAATTAAGGGTGCGAAAATAAGTGGGATATATTTACTCCCACATCACTTTCTTCACCATTTTCACTTGGTGTTCGTTGGTGAGATAAAGGAAATAAACACCCGTAGGTAAATTGTTGCGGAACAGTTTAAACTCATCCACATTAGCAATATCATCTTTCACTAGTTCTCTGCCTAATACATCCGTGAGTAAAATATGAAAGGCTTTATCAGCACATTTTATTTGCACCAACATCACATCAGTTGCAGGGTTGGGGCTGACTTCTAAATGACAATCAATATCTACATTCACACAAGCCGAAGTATCGCTGCAATTACCTTCTGTCACCACCACTGCATAATTGCCCGATGCCGGCACTTCAAACGGATTAGCTGATGAAACAAACGCTTTGGTGTCGCAATCAATCCAATACAATTTATCGTAGCCGCTATCAAAAGCTGTTAATTTGCCCAATACTTTTTTCACTTTAGGTCGTTGCGGATACATAGAAATAGTAGCCGTAATCACTGAATCGCAGCCGAGGTAATTCGCAATAGTATCATGATAGATGCCGTTAGAATCAATCACTAAATTATTGAAATGATAAGGGCGATTGCTGCACACACTTTCCACAATGTTGGATGCGCTGGTAGGTAATACTTTCAAATGCAATATCACGAATGAATCACAGCCCATGTAGTTGGTTAGCGTATCGAAATAAACACCCGTGGTATCTAATGCCTGCTGATGGAATGAATAAGTTTGATTGCTGCAAATGCTTTGATGTAAAACCTTTACAGAGGTATCTCTCACCGTTAAATGCAAAGTGATAAAACTATCGCAACCTACATCATTAGTGAGTGTATCATGATACAAACCGCTGCTATCGAGCCATTGTTGGTGGAAACGATATGGATTGTTTTTACAAATAGTTTGATTCATTGTTTTGCTGCTGGTGAGCTTAATGCTCAAATGCAATGTGATAAAGCTATCACAGCCATTGTGGTTGATGAGTGTATCGAAATAAGTGCCTGCCGAGGTGAGAGCATGACCATTGAAATGGTAAGCCACATTGCTGCATGTGCTGGCGTTGATAGTTTTGTTGCTGATGGCTTTCATGCTTAAATGCAAGGTGATAAAGCTATCGCAGCCATGATAATTAACGAGTGTATCATAATAAGTACCAGCGGTGTTCAGCGAATGACCATTAAATAAATAATGCTGATTGCTGCAAATGCTTTGGTTGAAGTTATAGTTGCTGATGGGCTTCGCTGTTAAATGCAAAGTGATAATAGAATCGCAAAGCAAATAGTTTTGCAAGGTATCGTAATAAGTGCCGCTGCTATTTAGTGCATGACCATTGAATGTATAAGGATGATTGGCGCAAATAGTCTGACTGAAACTGCTGCTGCTGATTGGTTTCACTGTTAAATGCAAGGTGATAAAACTATCACAACCCACATAGTTTTGCAGGGTATCGTAATAAGTGCCTGTGCTATCTAAGCTTTGATGATGGAAGGTGTAAGGATTGTTTTTGCAAATGGTTTTATTGAAACTATGAGTGCTGACAGGCTTAATGTTTAATTGAGTAACAATGAAAGAATCGCAGCCCACATAGTTTTGCAGGGTATCGTAGTAAGTGCCTGCTGTGTTGTAAGTGTGCAAGCCTACTATATAAGATTGATTGCTACATATATTGGGCGAAAGATTAGCTGATGAAGTGCTTACCCCAATCACTTTCAGCACTACAATACTATCACAACCGAGTTGATTATGCAGTGTATCACGGTAAGTGCCTGCGGTGCTGATGTTCGTTCCATTAAAGTTGTAAATGCTGCCAGCACACAGGTTTTGTTGCACTTGTACACTGTCGGGCAATACGGTGAGATGCAGTGTAATTATGCTATCGCAGCCCACATAGTTGGTGAGGGTATCATAATAAGTGCCGCTGCTGTTTAACGCATGACTATGAAAGGTGTAAGACTGATAACTACAAATGCTGTGGTTAATGGTGTTATTGCTGATGGGCTTGATGCTTAATTGGGTAGTGATAATGGAATCGCAACCCAAGTAGTTGCTTAAGGTGTCTTTATAAGTGCCTGCAATGCTGACTATATTGCCTTTGGGTAAGGTATAAGTTTGGTTAGCACAAATGCTGGCGGTGATGCTGCTGTTGCTAATGGGTTTAATGCTTAAATGCAGCGTTACAAAGCTATCGCAGCCGACATAATTGGTAACGGTATCGTAATAAGTGCCTGCAGCATTGTAGCTATGGCTGCCCACTTGATAGGTTTGATTGCTGCAAATGGTTTGAGTAATGGATGAACTGCTTGCTGTATTAAAAGCCAAATGCAAAATGATAATAGAATCTGCATAGTGATAATTGGTTAACGTATCATAGTATGTTCCGCTAACAGCAAGGGTTTGATTACGAAAAGAATAAGTAGAAGGATAACAAAGCTTTTTATTGATGATATTGTACGCAGGAAAACAACTACCAAATTTAGTAACATAGCATTCGCTATATGCATTTGTGAACCATCCACCAGCATAAACACAGCCAGAAGCATCACTGCATATATTTAGAATTGGAGCATTAACACTGATGCTATTTAATCCACCTAATTCATTCCAATTAATACCGTTCCACTCTGCTACATATTTATTGTTGCCGGAGTTAGTAAATCTTCCTGCGGCGTAAATATTTCCTGTAGCATCACTGCAAATTGAATAAATCCAATCGTTGGCAGCTAATCCATTCAAGCCTCCTAATTCGCTCCAACTTACTCCATTATATTTGGCGACATATTTATTCCCTGAAAGATAATTTGTACCATTTGTAAATTCGCCTGCTGCATAAATATTCCCTGCCCAATCATGGCAAATGCTGTTAATATCAGAGTTGGCACTCAAACTATTTATACCTCCCAATTCATTCCAATTGGCACCATTAAATTGAGCTACATATTGCTTCCCATTAAAATTAGAAAATTTACCAGCAGCATATACAATCCCATTTGCATCACAAAAAATGCTATTGATTTGGTCGTTTGCATGTAATCCGTTTAATCCGCCTAATTCGCTCCATGTTGTACCATTAAATTTTGCAACATATCTGTTTCCACTTAAATTGGTGAACCAACCAGCTGCATATACATTTCCTATTGCATCAGCGCAAATACTACTAATGACATTATGTACAGCCAACCCATTTAACCCACCTAATTCGCTCCAAATTGTTCCATTGAATTTTGCCACATATTCATTACCACTGGAATTAGTAAAAGTACCAGCTGCATAAATATTCCCAGTTGCATCAGAGCAAATACTATAAATAATATTATTAGCCCCTAATCCATTTAATCCACCTAATTCACTCCAACTTGTTCCATTCCATTTAGCCACATATTGTTTTCCATTTGAATTAGTAAATTGACCAGCTGCATAAATATTTCCTGCAACATCAGTGCAGACAGAACCAACCCCAGAAAGCCCTTGAAATCCATAACCTAAAACACTCCATGATGCTGTACAATTATGTACCAGCAAATGCAGCGTAATAAAGCTATCGCAGCCTAAATAATTGGTGAGCGTATCGTAATAAGTGCCTGCGGTGCTTAAATTATTGCCTTTGAATAAATACGTTTGACCTGCGGAAATGCTGGCTGAGTAAGATGATTGTGAAGTTTGTGTAGCAACTTTTACAACTTGTGTGGTTGAAGAACTGCAACCTCCATTGCCTATGGCTACTACTGTGTAAGTTGTATTGCTTGTAGGTGAAGCTGTTGGCGTTGGAGTTAAATTATTAATTAAAGTCGCAGTTGGAGTCCATGAATAAGAATAATTATTGCTCAAAGTTGTGCCGATAACAACTCCTTTGCCTGCGCAAACACTTGCTGTTGCCAAGGTTGGAAGCACGGGAGTTTTATAAACAGGTTCAACTATTTGGATTGACTGACCTTGTACTAAATAACTCTGGCAATAGTAATCATAACCTGTGGTGGTAATAGTAACTGACACCCAATTGGTATCAATGTAAATAGGCGTTGTGATACTATTACTAAATGGATACAAAGGAGAAGTGCCACCTGTTGAAGTATTGCCTTGCACAGTGCCTGACCAACTATTCAAACTGCCATTCAAATTCACATAACCATCTGTCATAAAAGGCAAGTAAGAATTACCAGTGCAGATATTGCTCGTTGAACCAATTACTAATTGCCCAACAGCATTGAGTTGTGTACAATTTACTTGTGTAATAATCAACGAATCAATTAAGGAATCACAACCCAAATAGTTTTTGAAAGTATCTATATACAAATAATTACCCGATGCTGCACCGCCATAATAAGTGGTATTATGCCAAGTATAATTCATCCAAGGCGTAAGCGTTTGAGCAGTAAGTCCATGGTAAAGTGGTTGAACAGTTAGATGCAAAGTAACTATCGAATCAGCACCATGATAATTGACCAAAGTATCGTAGTAAGTACCACTGGCTGTGAATTGATGATTGTTGAAAGTGTAGGGTGGACAAGCAGTTTGGGTGATGGTGTGAAAGGTTTTTACACATCCAAATTGAGCAACATAATTTTTACCCGAAGAATAAAAACCGCCATTAGAAAAGCTACCACCAGCATAAATATTACCAGCACCATCTACACTAATACTATTAATTGTATGATTAGCAGCTAAAGCATTTAAACCACCTAACTCACTCCAAGCTATTCCATTCCATTTAGCTACATAATTGTTCGCACTTGCATTGAAAAAATTGCCTGCGGCATAAATGTTTCCTGCTACATCACAATAAATAGAATATATAGGAGCATTAGCAGCTAAAGCATTGACGCCACCTAATTCACTCCAAACCGAGCCATTATATTTCGCTACATAACATTTGTTGCTTAAATTCGAAAAATCACCAGCAGCATAAATATTGCCTGCGGCATCGGTGCAAAGGCTATTAATATTGCTACCAGCAGCCAAAGCATTTAAACCACCTAATTCACTCCATGTAGAACCATTCCATTTGGCAACATATTCCCTCCCAGCCGAATTTGTAAAATTGCCCCCAGCATAAATGTTACCAAATGCATCACTGCATATACAATCAATTGTGTTGTTTGCAGCTAATGCATTTAAACCACCTAATTCACTCCATGTAGAACCATTCCATTTGGCAACATACCATTTACCGCTTGAATTGAAAAAATTACCTGCTGCATAAATATTTCCAGTGACATCGGCGCAAATGCTAATAATATGACTATTCGCAGCTAATGCATTTAAACCACCCAATTCACTCCAAGTAGAGCCATTCCATTTAGCTACATAATATTTGCCACTGGCATTTGTAAAATCACCAGCAGCATATACATTCCCAGAGGCATCGGTACAAATGGAATAAATATAACTATTTGCTGAAAGTCCGTTTAATCCGCCAACTTCGCTCCAAATTATGCCATTCCATTTAGCAACGAATCGCTTACCATTTGGGTATGTTAAACCATTAGTAAAACCACCAGCAGCATAAATATTCCCAGTTGCATCACTACAAATGCAGCTAATTGGATTATTCGCCCCCAACGCATTCACCCCACCCACTTCACCCCAACTTGGTGTGCAATTATACACCTGCAAATGCAGCGTTATAAAGCTATCGCAGCCTAAGTAATTGGTGAGCGTATCATAATAAGTGCCAGCAGTAGTAAGGCTATGCCCATGAAACAAATAACTTTGCCCTGCTGAAATGCTTTGGGAGTAGGTGGTTTGGCTGGTAGTAATAGTTAAGTGCAAAGTAATAATAGAATCGCAACAATGATAGTTGATAAGGGTGTCGTAGTAAGTGCCGTTTGATGTTAAAGTGTGATTGTTGAAGAAGTAAGAAGTGCAGGCAGATTGGTTTTGTGAGGAATAAGAGGCTGAACAAACGCCATATTCAGCTACATAACGTTTGGCACTCGAATTAGTAAAAGCTCCACCTATAAATATATTGCCTGATGCATTAATAGATATAGCAAGGATATCCCAGTTAAATTGGTTTGGACTATTCCAACCACTCCAAGATATACCATTATATTTAGCGACATAATTACCACTTGAACCAGCAAAATGACCTGCTGCATAAATATTACCTGCTACATCACAAGATATACTTTGAATCCAACCATTTGCGCCCAAAGCATTATAGCCGCCTAATTCGCTCCATGATGTGCCATTATATTTAGCCACATAAAAACTTCCATTAGTGTAACTACTACCATTAGTAAACTCGCCAGCAGTATACACATTTCCCAATGCATCACTGCAAATGGTGTATATTTCATAGTTGGCTGCTAAACCATTTAAGCCGCCTAATTCGCTCCAACTTGTGCCATTATATTTAGCCACATATTCTTTACCACTTGCATTTTGAAACCGCCCAGCAGTATAGATATTGCCAGCAGCATCGCTATAAACACTAAACATAGTGCCATTTGCCGATAATCCATTTAAACCTCCTACTTCGCTCCACGAAAAACCATCCCATTTGGCTACATACCTATTCCCACTAAATTGACTTAATCCATTTGTAAAATCTCCAGCGGCATAGATGTTTCCTGCTGCATCGCTACAAATGCTATTAATTACTTGGTTAGCTGCTAAACCATTTAAGCCACCTAATTCGCTCCATGTATTTGTTGAATGATTCCATACGGCTACATACCTGTTGTTCCATACATTCGTAAAGAATCCAGCTGCATAAATATTACCCGAAGCATCACTGCAAATAGAATATATTTCGTCATTAGCTGCCAATCCATTTAAACCACCCAATTCACTCCATGTAGTTCCATTCCATTTAGCGACATAACAGTTTCCACTTGAGTTCCAAAAAAATCCAGCTGCATAAATATTTCCCGTTCCATCCTGACAAATGCTTTGAATAGTTTGATTAGCAGCTAATCCATTTAAGCAACCCACTTCAAACCATTGTATTTGCGCCTTTGCGCCCACCGACAATAAAAGGAAAAGCGGCAGCAGCAATGCGAACCGAAGTTTGGCGAACCTTAAAGGTTCGCCAAACTTTATACTGCTAAAAGCCTGTAAATACAATGGTTTTCGGCGCATGGCGTGTTTTTGGTATAGCGAATATACAAATGTTTTGGAAATAATGAGGCGTTATGAATTAAAATTTTTGCCTCGGTTGATAGCATCACTAACCGACATGCTTGGTGTTTTGTGGTGATACGAACCACGGCTAAGTTATTGAACGAAATCTTCAAAGTTATGTTCAACACTTTGAAGCATTTGAACCAAGCTTTCAAAGTCGGGTTCAGCACTTTGAAGGTGTTGAACTAAATCTTCAAAGTCGGGTTCCACACTTTGAAGCATTTGAACCAACCTTTCAAAGTCATGTTCAACACTTTGAAGGTGTTGAACTAAATCTTCAAAGTCGGGTTCAACACTTTGAGGATGTTGAATCAAATCTTCAAAATCATGTTTAACACTTTCAAAGTTGGGGGTAGGAGAGGCGCAATAATCATCGGCATTTTCAACGAGCAGTTGAACACAGTGAACATATAGTTCAGCCATTAGCTTATTTTGTTCTTTGCCAACTGAATTTGACCTAGGGGTGATAAAAGGTGTTGAAGGCTTTAGCGGTTGGCTTAGCTTATTTTCTGTCAACTGGATTATAGTGGTTGTTGAACAAACACCCATGATGGCTGAAATTTACTCCAACAACCATGCGTTAAAAATTCACACCAATCTGCTATCGCTGCGTTCTATCTTTTTTATACATTTGCAATTCAAAATTTTAAACTAACAACATGGCTGAAATAATTTTAATGCCCCGAATGAGTGATACAATGACCGAAGGTGTGATTGTAGCTTGGCATAAAAAAGTGGGCGATAAAGTGAAAAGTGGTGATTTGATGGCAGAGGTAGAAACCGATAAAGCCACCATGGAATTAGAAAGCTATAACGATGGAACGCTGTTATACATTGGTGTTGAAGCAGGTAAAGCGGTTGCGGTAAATGGCGTATTGGCTATTGTAGGTGCAGCAGGCGAAGATTATGCAGCTTTATTAAATGCCGCACCAACAACTGCTCCTGCGGCTGCTCAAGAAGAAATAAAAACCGAAGCTGTTGTTGCTCAAAGCACACAACCTGCTGCACCAAGCTCGAGTGATGAACGCATCAAAGCATCGCCATTAGCTAAAGCAATTGCGGCTGAAAAAGGCATTGACTTGCATAATATCAAAGGTTCGGCTGATAATGGTAGAATTGTGAAACGTGATGTAGAAAATATAAGTGCTGCTGAAACACCAGCTACATCAACTGTTGCGGCTGCTCCTGTTGTTGCTGGCGTAGAAAGTTTTGAAGAAGTTACCTTATCGCAAATGCGAAAAACAATTGCTCGTAGATTGAGCGAAAGCAATTTTACTGCACCACATTTCTTTGTAACCATTGAAGCCAACATGGCTTCGGCTATGGCTTTCAGAGCAAAGGCAGCAGATGCTGGTATTAAATTCTCTTTTAATGATTTGATGATAAAAGCAGTAGCATCAGCTATTCGCAAGCATCCAAAAGTAAATAGCAGTTGGTTGGGCGATAAAATCCGTTACAATCATCACATTCATATCGGCATGGCAGTGGGTATGGAGGAAGGCTTGGTGGTGCCTGTTATAAAATTTGCCGACCAAAAATCTATTTCGCAAATTAGTGTGGAAGCCAAGCAATTTGTTGAAAAAGCAAAATCAAAAAAAATTCAACCTGCCGAAATGCAAGGCAATACTTTTACTATCAGCAATATGGGCATGTTTGATGTAGAAAATTTCACTGCCATTATCAATCCGCCTGATGCTTGTATTTTAGCAGTTGGTAAAATAAAAGAAACACCCATTGTTGACAATGGTGAAATCAAAATTGGTCATGTAATGAAAATGACATTAAGCTCTGACCACCGTGTTGTGGATGGTTCTATCGCTTCGGGTTTCTTAAAAACCTTGAAAGAAAATTTAGAAAACCCAGCTATGATGTTGATTTAATTCTACAAATATTGTAAACAAAAAAAGCAAGAACATGATTGTTCTTGCTTTTTTTATGAAGTTAAATCGGATTAAAATTTTTCTAAACCACTAAAGAAAAAATTGCCTTCGATAGTTGCATTTTCATCTGAATCGCTACCATGAATAGCGTTTTCACCAATTGATTGTGCAAAGCGTTTGCGAATAGTTCCTTCGGCTGCGTTAGCTGGATTAGTAGCACCAATCAAGGTTCTGAAGCTTTCTACCGCATTTTCTTTTTCTAAAATAGCAGCTACAATTTCGCCACTGCTCATGAACTCAACTAATTCACCATAAAATGGACGTTCTTTGTGAATGGCATAAAATTCACCAGCTTTTTCACTGCTCAATTTTGTTTGTTTCATGGCTACAATGCGAAATCCTGCATTGCATATTTGTTCTAAAATAGCACCCGTATAATTTCTTTTTGTAGCATCGGGTTTAATCATTGTAAAAGTTCTGTTGCCAGTCATAATATTTTTTGTTTTTTTCGAGGCGCAAAGGTAAGCACTAAAATTTGAATTACCACAAACCAATGATGGAGAATAAAAATAGTTGGTGGTGATTAGTTTCTTGCTGCTGATAACTCAATTGGCTACAGCCCACAACAATTTTGTTCAAAAAATAATTGATAAACCCACTCAAAGTTTTTAATTTTGACAAATTGAAAATAAATTTCCTTTACCTTAATTTTTGAAATCTAACTTTTAAAAAAATTATGCAACGAAAATATTTTGGGTTAGCATCCTTTGTGTTGATAGGTTTATTGATGAATTTTTCTTCAGCAAATGCACAAGTGCCCGTTTCAGGTTTTACAGTAGCACCACTTTCGCCTTATGTTAAAGACACTTTTTGCGCTGGTGTTAATGTGACTTTTACTGATACCAGCAAAAATAGTCCGACAATTTGGAGTTGGAATTTTAACAGTACGTCAAATGTGAATGTTACAGCAACGCCTGCTAATTCTGCATCACAAAATCCAATAGTGATATTTAGTAACTCAACAATTGTGATGCAAGCAGTTGTTGTTACGCTTAACACAACTAATGGTGCAGGCGGAAGTTTGAACACAGCCACCAAAACAATTTACATTGCACCAGGGCAGCCAACCGCTATCATTAGCGCAACGCCAACTACTATTTGTAAAGATTCATCCATCAGTTTTAGTTCAGCTTCGAGCAATGGTTTGATTTCAAATTATAGTTGGAATTTTGGTTCAGGAACACCATCGCTTTCTACATCATCGGGCGTTGTGAAAGATACGTTTACCATTGCATCAACAGTTACATTGGCTGTTTCAAATGCTTGTGGTTCAAACACGGCAACTTATCATGTAAACCTTACACCACCGCCAGTTGCAAGCTTTACACCAAATACTTCTAACCCATGTAATAATGTTCCTGTAACTTTTGCTGACAATAGCATTTATGCACCAACCAGTTGGAGTTGGAATTTCGGACACAATGGTCATGTAAGTAATCTTCAAAATCCGGTTGATTCTTTTGCAACACCAGGCACTTATACAGTTACATTAATCGCAAGCAATTATTGCGGACCAAGTGCACCATGGTCAACCACTATTACTGTTCAAAATTGCAGCCCACCAACTGCTTATTTCAAAACAGCTTCTGATACGGTTTGTATGAATCAACCAATTTTATTTACCGATTCATCTTCCAACACTACCAGTTCAATAAGAAGTTGGACATTTTTTCCTGCTTCAACACCTTATGATACAAGTACAGCTATTAATCCAACAACACAATTCAACACTTCCGGTCCAGCTACTGTTACCTTGACTATTCAAAGTGCAAATGGACATTCAACCTACACAAAACACTTAGTTGTTTTGCGTTGCCTCCCACCAACTGCATTGTTCGATTCATGGGGAAGTATTTGCCAAGGCACTTGCACTTATGTAACGAACAATAGCACCGAAGCACCTTTCACCAGCAAATGGTATTTTTATGGTGCTGATTCAGCTACGTCAACAAAATTTAACCCAAGCAATATTTGTTATCAAAATGCTGGACTCGATTCTATTAAATTAGTTGTTACCAATCAATATGGTTCAAGTAGTTTAACCAAGCCAATTGTAATTTTACCAGCGCCAAAAATTCTTTCGCATGATACGTGCATTTATGCAGGTTATTCAGTGCAATTGTATGCACACGGGCATGGCTTAATCACTTGGAGTCCCACAACTGGCTTAAGCCCCACAACTGGCGATACCGTTTTAGCTTCGCCATTAAATCAAGTTACTTATAGTGTTCGTGATACTACTTCATGCCCATCAGTTGATACAGTAGTGGTTTGTGTGAAGTATAAAAATGTTTACATCATGGCATCCAATACTTTTACGCCTGATGGAAATACAAAAAATGATGTGTTTAAAGTTTCTTCAAAAGATGGCTTACCTATCAATGAATTTAGCATGAAAATATTTAACCGTTGGGGCGAAATGGTTTTCAAAACATCTGATTATTTAGAAGGCTGGGATGGCACTTATCGAGGCGTTCAGCAAAACTCTGGCGTATATGTTTACATTATTGGCTATCGCGATTTAGGAGATAATCAATACAAATTTATCAATGGTAATGTTACATTAATTCGTTAAAAAAATTCTTTTACTAAGCACATGAAAATTTTCACTAAAAAAATATTTGCAGTCTTGTTGTTATTGATGAGCAATCATTTGATGGCGCAAGATTTACATTTTTCACAACACTACATGACACCGCTGGAAGTGAATCCTGCATTGGTTGGGCAATTCAACGGCTGTTTCAGAATGAATGCCAATTATCGTAATCAATGGGGTTCGATGATGGGCAGTTCATCGTTTCAAACTATTGCATTTTCAGCCGATATGCCTTTGCTAAAAGAGCAATTGAAAAATGGTTTTTTTGGCGTAGGTTTAGATTTTTATTCAGATAAAGCTGGTGATGTAAGCTATGGCACACAATCTATCGGTTTCACATTTGGTTATTGCAAAATCTTAAATAAAAAGAAACCACTTACTTTGTCAGCAGCATTTCACATTGCTAATTGGAACAAAAAAATTGACATTGCAAGTGTTACATTAGATGACATGACTGATTTGCACAACATCACCACTGGCGGCATTTCATTCATGGATTTTGGCTTAGGAACATTTGTGCATCATCAGCCCTTAAATTGGTTGAGTTATAATGTTGGGCTTTCTGCTTATCACATCAATAGCATCAATCAAACTTTTGTGAAGTTGGATGATAATTTGGGAAAGAAAATTCAGTTGCATGGCAATGCTTACATTCAAGCATCTGATGCCTACACCATCATTCCAACCATGTTATTCATCAGCCAACAAAAAGCAAGAGAATTGCAAATCAGCATGATGAATAAAGTATTGATTGATGACAATGGGAGCAGCGAAACTGCTATCTATTTTGGCTTAGGCACTCGTGTTGCTCACCCCAGCATTGATGCCATGATGTTATATTTTCGTGTTGATGTTGCACACTTTAGTTTAGGCTTATCTTATGACTTTAATGTATCGGGCTTGCACTACACAACTAACAGTTTTGGCGGACCTGAATTGGCATTGCAGTATCTGATTAATTGTCCAAAAAGCAAAGAGAATGTTTACAACAAGCGCAAAAAAATGTTCTGCCCTAAGTTCTAAAATCACATTCACACATTAATTTTGTAAAACTATTTTATACTAACAATTATGACAAAGAAAAACTTCCTGTTTTATTTTTTGATAGCCACCATGTTTGTCGTTACATCATGCAAATCATGTAAAAACAAATTTTCAAAAACCGAAACACCAGCTGCGGATGCTTCATCCACATTAGATACCAGCATGTATGCAGGTTTGAGCGATACTTCATCCAAAGCAGCAAACAGCAGTAGCACAAGTGCATCATCAGCTCAAAGCAGTACGAATAATAATTCATCAACAGCTAATTCTACTGCAAGCTCTGCATCAGCATCTTCAAATGATGTCATGACCACTTCATCAACAGGAAAGAAAATGGCAAATGCTGTTGAAAATGAAAGTGCTGCTAAATATGGTCATCACAGCGGTGGTGTATCTCGTTCAATTTATGATGGCATCAACGACCAACAAGAAAGATATGTAGTGCGTAAAGCTGAAGGCTACAACGACGCTTATTATATTGATGATTATAATGGCACCAACAAATTTTACGAAGACCATTATAAAAAGGCTTCTACTTTAGAAAAACCCGAAGCAGAATATATTGACCACTCCATCAATTTACCTTCTGCATCTTATGCTAAAGGACCAACACAAAAATCAGTTGATGCACAAAATCCTGCACCAGTTGTTGAAGAACCAAAAGCAAAAGCACCGCCAGTGGGCACTTCAACAGGAACAATTGGTGTAACTAAAAAAACTGCTGACAAAAAATAATTTACAGATTTTAATCTCACTCCAATAAAAAAGGGAAGCAAATGCTTCCCTTTTTTATTAAGATTTTCTACATCAGTAAATTTAAAATCACATAAAAACTACTTTGAGTTTTAATATTCATCCTCATTAAAAAGGAAATCATCTTTGGTTGGATAATCAGGCCAAATGTCTTCAATGCTTTCATGCAATTCACCGTCCTCTTCTAATTCTTGTAAATTTTCAACAACTTCAACTGGTGCGCCTGAACGAATTGCGTAATCAATCAATTCATCTTTTGTTGCAGGCCAAGGTGCGTCTTCTAAATAGGATGCTAATTCAAGTGTCCAATACATCGTTTTCGATTTTTTTAATTTTCCGCAAACATAAACTTTTGAATTTTAAAAACAAATATCATCTTGTTAATTTTCCACAAAGATTTGAACACTCTTTTTGCAAATTAAACTTACGCAACAATTTTACTGTTTGTAAATTCGCCCACTGTGAAAATTTTGCAACTAAGTTATCGCTTGCCATTTCCGCCCAAAGATGGCGGTGCTATTGGCATTCACAACATTACTAAAGCTTTCTTTCAACTGGGGCATGAAGTAACTTTATTGAGTTTCAACACAAAAAAACACTTTGTTCAACCCAACAAAATTGATGATAGTTTTAGAAAACTTTGTCAGCTACATTTAATTTACAAAAACACCAATCTCCATCCAATAGCAGCTTTTTGGAGTTTACTTCAAAATAAATCGTATCATATTTCACGATTTGAAAGCAAGCAATTTGAACAAAAATTGATTGAATTGTTGCAGCAAAATGAGTTTAATTTAATTCAGTTAGAGGGGATTTTTATGGGTGTTTATGTAGATATAATTCGCAAATATTCCCAAGCAAAAATTTCATTACGAGCTCATAATGTGGAGTATAAAATTTGGCAGCAATTGGCTGCCAATGCAGTTTTTCCCAAAAATAGTTATCTTAAAATATTAGCCGCTCAATTAGAGAAATTTGAAACTGCAACTTGGAAAAAAGTAGATGTAGTAGCCGCCATTAATGCAGATGAATTGCAATTGATAAATGCTTCTACTCAAAAAAATAATGCCGTGCTTTTTCCTGCTGGAATTTTTTTGAATGATTTTGTAGAAGAACAAAAATCAGCCGAACAAAATAGTTTGTTTCATTTGGGCAGCATGGAGTGGATGCCAAATGTAGAAGGTGTTGACTGGTTTTTGAAAAATGTTTTACCTCAAGTTTTCATAGAAAATAATCAAATCAAATTTTATTTAGCAGGCAGAAAAATGCCACGAAAATATTTTGATGAAAAGCAAAACGGTTTGTATGTGATTGGTGAAGTAGATGATGCAAAACAATTTATGAGCGATAAGCAAATAATGATTGTTCCACTATTAAGCGGTGGTGGCGTACGCATAAAAATAATTGAAGCAATGGCAATGGGCAAAGCCATCATAGCCACTTCGCAAGCTGCTGAAGGATTAAATTATACCAATGGACAAAATATTGTTATTGCAAATTCAGCACAAGAAATGCAACAGGCAATTATTAAATTATTGAATGATGTTGAAAAAATAAAAAGCCTTGGCATGAATGCACAGCAGCATATTCAGCAAAATTTTGACCAACTGAAATTGACGCAAGATTTCATAAAAACAATTGAAAATTTCAAACAATGATTCTTTTCATTTTTTTACTTTGCGTTTTATCGTAAATTTGGCACTCGAAAAAAAATTGTAAATGTTATTGATTCTTGAAATTGCTTTCTGGCTGTGCATTTTGGGCGTAACATACACCTATTTTATCTACCCGATTTTAATTCGGTTTTTAGCAAAAAAACAATCACCAAATCATTTGTTGTTTACTGAAAATGAGCAACTGCCAACGGTTGCAATCTTAATTGCAGCATATAATGAAGAAAAAGTAATCGCTCAAAAATTGCAATCAATTTTGCAATTAAATTATCCAAAAGAATTACTGCACATTTTTATTGGCAACGATTTATCATCAGATAATACTGCAAAAATTGTTGAAAAAATACAATCGCAATTTTCATCGTTGCAATTTATCAATATGCCGCAACGAAGCGGAAAGTGTGTAGTCATCAATCATTTGGCGCAATTAGCAAAACAACAATTGCCGAAAGAAACCATTTTTATTTTAACCGATGCCAACGTGCTATTGCAAGAAAATTGTGTGATGCAATTGGTGAAACATTTTAAAAATCAAGAAATTGGTTTAGTTGGTGCAAACATTGTGAACACAAAAAATGACAACATGGTGGGCGAATTAGAATCGATGTATGTGAGCCGTGAAAATAAAATGAAACAAGCCGAAGGCTTATTCCACGGGGCTTTGATGGGTGCTTTTGGTGCATGTTATGCCATTCGTGCCGAATTATTTAAAACCATTCCTACTAATTTTTTGATGGAAGATTTTTACATCACCATGCAAGTTCACAATCAAAATAAGCAATGTATTTTTGAAATGAACGCCATTGCTTTTGAAGACGTGCCAGGCAGTATGATGGAAGAATTTAAACGCAAAAGCCGAATTGCATCGGGTAATTTTCAAAATTTATTTTTCTTCAAACATTGGCTGGTAAAGCCTTTTACACCTGTTGGGTTTGCATTTATATCACACAAAATATTGCGTTGGTTCACACCATTTTTTGCCATTGCAGGATTGATTTTAGTTTGGAAATTATCCAATTCGCATTTGCACTATGAATTGTACGAGTACATTTTTTGGTACAAATTTGTTTTCTGGGGATTGTTTTTTGTAGATATTTTATTGGTGCAAATCAACATACACATCAAGCCATTGCGATTGCTTACTTATTTTTATTTTATGAACATAGCTATTTTAGTTGGTTTCTTTAAATTCTTAAAAGGCATACGCAGTGCAGCTTGGCAATCAACCGAAAGAAAAATTTAATTGCGCCAACCTCTTAAAAAATCTTGCACATACATTTTTTGTTTGCCTTCTAATTGCAAATTTTCAACTTCAAAATAACCATCAATGCAAGCAAATTTCAAGAAACTTTTATGGTTGGTTATATAAGAACCAACCTCGTGTTCGACAGGTTGGATATTTTTTTTTCCTGAAAATATTTTTAAAACTTTTCCATTCAAATCTGTAAATGCAGCAGGATAAGGACTCAAGCCTCGAATAAAATTATTTACTTGTTCTACCGATTGATTCCAATTGATTTTGCAATCGTCTTTGAAAATTTTTGGTGCATGAATTATTTCACCAGTTTGCGATTGTAGTTGATAGTTTTTGGTTTCAATTAATCGAACAGTTTTCAAAACTACATCAGCACCAACCAACATCATTTTGTCGTGCAATTCGCCAGCATTCATGCTTTCAGCAATTTCTATTTTTTGTTGCAATAAAATATCACCCGTATCAATTGCATGTTTTAAAAAGAAAGTAGTTACTCCAGTTTCTTTTTCGCCATTCATAATTGCCCAATTAATCGGCGCAGCACCACGATATTTTGGCAACAAACTTCCATGCAAGTTGAATGTGCCAATGGGGGGCATTGTCCAAACCATTTCGGGTAACATTCGAAAAGCAATCACAATAAATAAATCAGCGTTTAATGATTTTAATTCGGCAATAAAATTTTCATCTTTCAATTTTATTGGCTGCAAAACTTTAATGCTATTTGCCACTGCAAATTTTTTCACCGGCGATTCGTGCAATTGCAAACCTCTGCCCGATGGCTTATCAGCAACGGTTACAACGGCTGCTATGGTATAACCATTATCCACTAAAATTTTTAAGGAAGGAACTGCAAAATCAGGAGTGCCGAAAAAAACAATACGCATGAATGAATTTTGAAGTGGCAAATGTAGGATTTATCTAAAAAGAAATGACAACGCATTTTTGTTTTGAAAGAAAAAATGAGCGTCTAACAGAAACTGTTATCAACTATCTAACTTTAATCAATTAATAAAACGGTTGGCATCCACACCTTATTTTCGCATCAATAATTCAAAAAACATGGCTAAGAAAAAAAATGAAAATTCACCTTTAAAAGATTTTAACCCGAATGATGTTGCTGCTGCTGGCAACAATATTTTTGGTTTACCATTTAATACCGAAAATGCAAAATTAGTTTTGTTGCCTGTGCCTTGGGAAGTGACCGTATCTTACAAAAGCGGTGCTGCTAAAGGACCTGAAGCCATTTTTGATGCTTCGATGCAAGTGGATTTATACGACCCTATTGCACCCAACATTTGGCAAAAAGGAATTGCGATGACGGATATTAACCCGAAAGTGGCTAAGCTAAGCAAACAATTGCGAAGCGATGTAGAAAAATATATTGATGGTTTGCAGCATGGTAAAACCAATGAAGCCACCTCCAAAAAAGTAAATCAGGCTTGTGAAGCCATGATTGATTTTGTAGAAGAAGAAACTTCAGTTTTATTAATTGAAAAAAAGTTGGTGGGTTTAATTGGTGGCGACCACAGCACACCGCTTGGTTTTATAAAAGCATTGGCAAAAAAACACAAAGAGTTTGGTGTGTTGCAAATTGATGCCCATTGCGATTTACGTGAAGCTTATGAAGGCTTTAAATATAGCCATGCCAGCATTATGTTTAATGTGTTGAAGGAAGTTGGAGCTGTGAAAAAATTGGTACAAGTTGGCATTAGAGATTATTGCGAAGAAGAAATGGATTTAATTAAATCGAGCAAAAAAGTAAAAACATTTTTTGATAAAGATTTAAAGCAGCTGCAATTTAGTGGTGAATCGTGGAAGAAAACGTGTGATAAAATCGTAAAAGAATTACCGCAAAATGTGTACATCAGTTTTGATATTGATGGCTTAGACCCGAAGTTGTGTCCGAATACTGGCACGCCTGTACCTGGCGGCTTAGAATTTGAACAAGCCGTTTATTTAATGGAAACTATTTTAACGGCAGGCAAAAAAATAATTGGTTTCGATTTGAATGAAGTGGCATCAGGCAAAGATGAATGGGATGCGAATGTAGGCGCAAGAATGTTGTTTAAAATGTGTCATTTGATTTTGAAATCAAACTCATAAATAATTATGGATAAAGAATTGAAGCCGAGCAAATCGGAAATAAAATTTTTAGAGGGACCACAAACCCATTTCAAAAACACGATTTTTATTTTCAAAGTGATGAGAGAATTCATAAAAGGTTTTAAAGCATTTCATCGTTTGGGACCTTGTGTTACAGTGTTTGGTTCTGCTCGTTTTAAAGCTGACCATCCGTATTATAAATTGGCGGAAGAAATTGGTGCAGCCATTGCCAAAATGGGCTTTGTAGTATTGACTGGTGGCGGGCCTGGCATTATGGAAGCTGCTAACAAAGGTGCAAGAAGGGTAGGTGGAAAATCAATTGGCTGCAATATTATTTTACCTTTCGAACAACACATTAATCCTTATGTTGACAAATCGGTTGACATCAAATATTTTTTCGTTCGCAAAACCTTATTGGTGAAATATTCTTATGCCTTTGTGGTGTTGCCAGGTGGCTTTGGCACATTGGATGAATTTTTTGAAGCACTCACTTTAATTCAAACAAAAAAAATAAAACAATTTCCCATCATTATTTTCGATAAAGAATTTCACCAAAAATTGTTGGATTATATTGACCATTTAAAAGCAATAGGAACTATTTCGGCAGAAGATGAAAAATATTTTTTGCTCACCAATTCCGTTGATGAAATGGTGAATGAGTTGAGTAAAAATGCTATTGGGAAATTTAATTTAACACATTCGTTACGATAGAAATACAACATAAGCCGAAGCAGTTTTCTTTTCAAACACATAGGCTCGATTCCTCATTCGCTGATTTGTTTTTTGTTGTTCAACGCATAAAAAAATTGCAGAAAGATAAAGGTGAAATTTTAAGAAAAAAGTGGACAATAATAAGCAGTCAAAAGTGTAAAGTGTGTAAAGAAATTTTGCAAAACAAACAAAGTTGTTTTCTTTGCAACTCTTTTAAAAAGCAACATGGCAACAGTATCTACTTATGATGAAAGCAGCATTCGCAGCTTAGAATGGCAAGAACATATTCGCCTGCGACCAGGCATGTACATTGGTAAATTGGGCGATGGCAGCGCAACCGATGATGGCATTTATGTTTTATTAAAAGAGGTGATGGACAACTCGATTGATGAACACATGATGGGTTTTGGAACAAAAATCGACATCAAAATTGAAGACAAAAAAGTTACCGTTCGTGATTATGGCAGAGGCATTCCGTTAGGCAAAGTAGTGGATGTGGTGAGCAAGATGAATACGGGTGGAAAGTATGACAGTAAAGCGTTTCAGAAATCTGTGGGCTTGAATGGCGTGGGTACAAAAGCGGTGAATGCGTTGAGCGTTTATTTCTCTGTAAAATCGGTGAGAGAAGGTGTGGCGAAGAAAGCTGAATTTGAAAGAGGAATTTTAACGAAAGAATATAAAGAAGAAAAAACTTCGGAATCGAATGGCACCGAAATGAGTTTTTTGGCGGATGAAGCGGTGTTCAAAAAATTTCATTTCATCAATGAATACATTGAAAACCAATTGTGGAATTATTGCTACCTCAACGCTGGTTTGGTGATTAATTTCAACGATAAAAAATTTGTTTCAAAAAATGGTTTGCACGATTTGTTGTCGCACAAAACGCAAAACATTGAGTTGCGTTATCCCATCATTCATTTAAAAGGCGAAGACATTGAAGTTGCCATCACACACGATGACCAATATGGCGAAGAATATTACAGCTATGTGAATGGGCAATACACTACACAAGGCGGTACGCATTTAGCGGCTTTCAAAGAAATGTTTGTAAAAACAATTCGTGATTTTTATAAAAAAGATTTTGATGCAACCGACATCAGAGGCAGTATTGTAGCGGCTGTGGCGGTGAGAGTGCAAGAGCCTGTGTTTGAATCGCAAACGAAAACAAAATTGGGTTCGCTGACCACTGCGCCTGAAAATGGTGTGAGCATGAAAAATTTTGTGGGCGAATTTTTATCGAAACAATTAGATAATTATTTGCACAAAAATCCTGCAACAGCTGATGCTTTGCTGAAACGAATTATGCAAAGTGAAAGAGAACGAAAAGAAATTGCAGGCATCAAAAAATTGGCAAACGAACGAGCCAAGAAAGCGAATTTGCACAATAAAAAATTACGTGATTGTCGCTTCCATTTTAATGATGTTGCCGAAGGAAAACAGAAAGAAGAAGTAGAAACAAAAAAACTGGGCACTACTATTTTCATCACCGAAGGTGATTCGGCAAGTGGTTCGATTACCAAATCGAGAGATGTGGAAACGCAGGCTGTGTTTAGCTTACGAGGCAAGCCGTTGAATTGTTTTTCACTCACTAAAAAAGTGGTGTATGAAAATGAAGAATTTAATTTGCTGCAACATGCATTGAATATTGAAGATGGATTGGAAGGCTTGCGTTATAATTCTGTTGTAATAGCCACTGATGCTGATGTTGACGGCATGCACATCAGATTATTGATGATGACTTTTTTCTTGCAATTTTTTCCCGACTTAGTAAAAAACGGACACGTTTATATTTTAGAAACGCCACTTTTCAGAGTGCGAAATAAACAAGAAACGATTTATTGTTACAGCGATGAAGAACGCCAACGAGCAATTCACAAACTGGCTGGAAAGCCCGAAATCACTCGATTTAAAGGTTTGGGTGAAATTTCGCCCGAAGAGTTTGCCAACTTTATTGGTCCTGATATTCGATTGCAACCTATCATTATGAATCCTGAAATGACGATTCCGAAATTGCTGGAATATTACATGGGCAAAAACACCCCACAACGCCAAGATTTTATCATTCAAAATTTGGTGATTGAAAAAGATTTGGCGGAAGAGTTGGCAACCGCATAAGTTTGGCGAACTTTTAAAGTTCGCCAAACTTGAAAATACAGAACCGCTTCAAGCAAAAGTTTGAGGCGGTTTTTTTTAAATAATCTTTGCAGTAAATCCTTCTTTGTGAACTACACTTTTTTCATCTGAAAAAGTAATTTCAAAATACACAACATCTTTGGTATTGAGTTGATTCATAAGGGTGATAGTGTTATCATTTACTTTTGAACCATTTATTTCAATCTTAATAGCATCTTTTTTAGCTTGAACAAAAAAAATGCTAACTTTTTCAATTTTTGTTGATGGATTATTATTTCCAATTTCAAATGGATTGTCTTTTAAACTTAATAATTTTTCTTTAGAAATTTCTCCGCCATTAAAACTCCCCCAATGGGCTGTGATAGCGTTGTTAACTGAAAAAGAACTTAAACTTAAGCATACTAAAATACAGCTTACGGTTGTTGTTAAAATGTTTTTCATGATTAATGATATTTGATGAATTGTAAAATTAGTAAAGTTTTTTTCTTTATCAAAAAAATAATTCAATACCATGTAAGCCCTAATATTCGGTTGAGTTTACAAATTCATCAAAGTAAAAACCAGTGAATAAATCTATCCGCCGTTTTTTTATTTTCCAATAGTTACTTTCAACAATCAATTAAAAAACGCAACAGTTGAAGTGCTCAATGTAACAGGTCAAATCATTTTCAAAAAAGAAAATCAATCGGGCAAGCAATTCAATTTAGATTTATCGAATCAAACCGCTGGCATTTATTTCATCGAAGTAAAACAAGCCGCTGAAGTGTGGAGAGGGAAAGTGGTGAAGGAATAAATGAGTTTGTAAAGTAGAAAGTTTATCAAGTTCATAAATACAGATGCTTCGTTCCTCAGCATGACATCAATTTGTAGCCGCCATCCTGAGCGATAGCGAAGGAACTATTTCTTAATGCTTGTTAGATTTATTTGTAAATTGCTCTTTCAATTTTCAAATTTATCTTCAAAAAACATTTACATGAAATATTTTGCTTTGTTGCTCTCGTTTTGTTTTGTTTTTCAAATCGCTTCTGCGCAAGAAAATCATCAAAAATATTTTCCGCCTACTGATACTTTAGTGATTAAGAAATTAAAAATTTGGAGCAACCAAAAGTTTGGATTGCTTATGCACTGGGGCACTTACAGCCAATGGGGCATTGTGGAAAGTTGGAGTCTTTGCCCCGAAGATGAAGATTGGTGCAAACGTCGAGGACCTTATGCTAACAATTATTTCGAGTATAAAAAGCAGTATGAAAATTTGCAAACTACTTTCAATCCAAAACATTTCGACCCTTCAAAATGGTCGGCAGCAGCGGCTTCGGCAGGGATGAAATATGTAGTATTTACCACCAAACATCACGATGGTTTTTGTATGTTCGATACCAAACAAACTGATTATAAAGTTACCGATGCAAAATGTCCTTACTCAAAAAATGCAAATGCAGACATTGCAAAACAAGTTTTTGATGCTTTCAGAAAACAAAACTTTGCAGTAGGCGCTTACTTCTCAAAGCCTGATTGGCATTGTGCTGATTACTGGAATCCTTACTTCCCACCTTTAGATAGAAACCCAAATTACGACATCAAAAAATATCCTGAAAAATGGAATCGCTACAAGCAATTTACATTTAATCAAATTGAAGAATTGATGAGCAATTATGGCAAGATGGATATTCTTTGGCTCGATGGTGGTTGGGTTCGCCCCGATAGTTTGGATACAGATAAAAATGCAAAAATCAAAAACAATCAGGATGTTGAAATGAATAAAATTGCAACGATGGCTCGAAAGCATCAACCCGGATTAATTGTAGTGGACAGAGATGTGCCAGGCGAAAATCAAAATTACTTAACACCCGAACAAACCATACCTGATAAGCCTTTGCCCTACCCTTGGGAAACTTGTATGACGATGGCAACTTCATGGAGTTGGGTAAAAAATGACCAGTATAAATCGAGCGAAAAAATTATTCAAACGCTGGCAAAAATTGTTTCTCGTGGTGGCAATTTTTTATTAAACATTGCGCCAAATGCTGATGGTGAATGGGATTCAACGGCATACATTCGTTTGAAAGAAATTGGCGATTGGATGAAAACCAATGGCGAAGCAATTTACAACACACATCCTGTGGCACCTTATCAAAAAGATAATTTTGTTTTTACACAAAATGGTGATTGCATTTATGCCACTTATTTAAAGCAAAATGAAAATGATAAATTACCTGAAAGCATTGAATTACCTGCATTTTCGAAACAGTTTTCAAAAATAGAAATCTTAGGAAATCTAAAAGCAAAAGTTGACTTCAAAAAGGAAAAAGATTTTTACTCGGTGAAAATAAATGGAACGGAAAAATTAAATCCATCGGTGGCTTGGGTTTTAAAAATCCGATTAAACAAAAACTAATACGCTGTTAAAAATTTGAACATCGCCCACGGATAGATTAGTTTTACAACAATCATTTCAAACAACATGAAACGTATTTTCATTTTACTAAGTTTCTTTTTAATTGCTTCCAAATCATATGCTGGTATGATTTTAATACCAATGGATGAAACCCAAAAAGAACATTTAAAAGCTTATGGCATTTGCTATTGGGTGCTGAAACAAGGCTTGGAAGCCGATTGGCTGTTGAATTACAGAGGTGGCAGTTTTGCATTTCCGCAATTACCCGACATTGAAAAAGAATGTGTGATTAGAAATGTAAGCTACTCGGTGGTTTCATCGGGGCAATATCAAAATATTCTCACCGAAATTTCAAACCCTGAAGCGAATATGGATTTGATGAAATTGCAAAAAGCACCCAAAATTGCGGTGTATTCGCCCAAAAATAAATTGCCTTGGGATGATGCCGTAACACTGGCTTTAACCTACGCCGAAATTCCTTATGACATTGTTTATGATGATGAAATTTTGGATGAAGCCTTGCCAAAATATGATTGGCTGCATGTGCATCACGAAGATTTTACGGGGCAATATGGAAAGTTTTATGCCTCGTTTCACAACATGGATTGGTATCAGGAAGATGTGAAAGTGAATGAGGCTTGCGCACACCGACATGGATTTCAAAAAGTGAGTAAATTGAAATTAGCAGTGGCAAAAAAAATCAGAGATTTTGTAGCTGGTGGTGGATTTATGTTTGCCATGTGCAGTGCTACGGATAGCTACGACATTGCATTGGCAGCCGAAGGCACGGATATTTGCGAAAGCATGTATGATGGCGATGCAGCCGACCCCGATTGCCAAAACAAATTGAATTTTGATGCTTGTTTTGCGTTTGAAAATTTCAAACTCGAACGCAATCCATTGATTTATGAATACAGCGATATTGATGCCACCAACACCAGGCAAGTGCCCAAAGATTTAGATTATTTTTCGTTGTTTGATTTTAGTGCAAAGTGGGACCCAGTGCCAACAATGCTCTGTCAAAATCATACAAAAATTGTGAAAGGATTTATGGGTCAAACAACTGCTTTCAGAAAATCTATCATCAAAAAAAATGTGCTCGTCTTGGGCGAAAATAAACCAGCGAATGAAGCAAGATATATTCATGGCGAATTTGGCAAAGGCACATGGACATGGTATGGTGGACACGACCCCGAAGATTACGAACATCGCGTTGGCGACCCAAAAACAGATTTATCTTTGCATCCCAACTCACCAGGTTATCGTTTGATTTTGAACAATGTTTTGTTTCCAGCAGCAAAAAAGAAAAAGCAGAAAACGTAAGTTTTATTTTAAAATGATTTACCCACATTGCGTTCAAATCTTTTTTGAATTTTCATTTTGCAAAAACTACTTTTGTTTCCTTAATGAAGAAATCGCCAATTCAACTTTAATCATCAACAATTTAACACTTCATTTATGAGTGATTCTGTAGAAATCTTTTTCGATAAAGCAGCTACCAAAGCGGCTGACAAAGAACATCGTCGTAAATTATTGTTCAACATTGGCAAATACAATGAAACCGTTGTAAAAGGCAAAATGCAATACGATAATCTGGAATTGGCAAAGCAACGAGCCAAAAATGTGAAGTGGAAAGCCATTGATAATTTGGATAAATATCTCATCGAGTTTGAAAGCAATTTTACCAAAAATGGTGGAACAGTTTTGTGGGCTGAAACTGCAGATGATGCCATCAAAGAGATTTATAAAATCTGCAAAGAAAGCGATGCACGAATGGTGGTGAAAAGCAAAAGCATGGTTACAGAAGAAATTCATTTGAATGATGCTTTGAAAAAAATTGGCGTAGAAAGTGTTGAAACTGATTTGGGCGAATACATTCAACAGTTGGATGGCGAAGCACCGTATCATATTGTTACGCCAGCGATGCACAAAAGCAAAGAAGATGTAGCTCGTGTTTTTAACGAACATTTAGGAACGCCATTAGATTATACGCCTTCGCAAATGACGATGGTGGCTCGTGAAAAGCTTCGTGAGAAGTACATCACAGCCGATATTGGTGTAACTGGTGCTAATTTTATTTTAGCAGATACAGGCTCAATTTTAGTGTTAGAAAATGAAGGCAATGCACGATTAACCACTGCATTTCCAAAAATTCATATTGCCATTGTAGGCATCGAAAAAATATTGCCGAGTGTGCATGACTTGGCTTTGTTCCTGCCTTTACTGGCTACTTATGGCACTGGTCAGAAAGTTACGGTGTATAATTCTATCATCAGCGGACCAAAACAAAACGGCGAAATTGATGGACCAGAAAAAATGTACGTAATACTTTTAGATAATGGTCGTACAAACCTTTTGGCGCAGCCTGAACAACGAGAAGCCTTGTACTGCATACGTTGTGGCAGTTGTTTGAATGCTTGCCCCGTTTATAAAAATATTGGCGGACATGCTTACGGCACTACTTACAGTGGTCCAATCGGTTCTGTGATTACGCCACATTTCAAAGGCATGGAAGAATTTAAACACTTGAGTTTTGCTTCATCGTTATGCGGAAATTGCACTGAAGTGTGTCCAATGAAAATAAATTTGCACGAACTGTTATTATTGAACAGGCGTGATGCTGTGAAAGAAGGATTAGTAAGTAGTCAAGAAAAAATTGGTTGGACGGCTTGGAAAATTGGCATGAAACACCGCAAGCTGATGGATACTGGCAGCAGTGGTTTACGCAACTTTATGATGAAAAAATACTTCAAAGAATCGTGGGGTAAATTTCATGAGCTACCAAAATTTCCAAAAAAATCTTTCAACGAAATGTGGAGAGAGAAAAAATAAGTCATTGGTAATTTGGCAACTGGTTTTCAATTTTTTTCTTTACAAACTTTATAACTTGATAAACTTTACAAACTGATTAAAATGTATAAAAATATTCAAAGTCGCTTGCAAAGCGAATTGACGGAGATTAAAGAAAGTGGTTTGTTTAAAACCGAACGTATTATCACTTCGCCACAAGGTGCAGAAATAACTGTAGGTGGAAAAACGGTGATTAATTTTTGCGCCAATAATTATCTCGGTTTATCATCGCATCCAAAAACAATTGAAGCAGCGCATGAGGCTTTACTTACGCATGGTTACGGCATGAGTAGTGTTCGCTTTATTTGTGGTACACAAGATTTACACAAAACTTTAGAAAAGAAAATTGCAGATTTTCTCGGCACAGAAGATACAATCCTTTATGCTGCTGCATTTGATGCCAATGGCGGTGTATTTGAACCTTTGTTTAATGAACAAGATGCGATTATTTCTGATGAACTCAATCATGCCTCCATCATTGATGGCATAAGACTTTGTAAAGCGCAACGCTTTCGTTATTTGAATAACGATATGGCTGATTTGGAAAAACAATTGCAAGCAACAGCAAATTGTAGAAGCCGTGTAATCGTTACGGATGGCGTATTTAGCATGGATGGCACGATTGCGCAGATTGATAAAATTTGCGACTTGGCGGATAAATATGATGCGATTGTGATGATGGATGAATGCCATGCCAGCGGTTTTATGGGCAAAACAGGAAGAGGAACACATGAATATCGAAACGCAATGGGCAGAGTAGATATTATTACAGGCACTTTGGGCAAGGCTCTGGGTGGGGCTTTGGGCGGTTTTACTTCGGGTAGAAAAGAAATTATCGACATGCTTCGTCAGCGTAGCCGACCCTATTTATTTTCCAACACCTTGGCGCCAGCCATTGTGGGTGCTTCAATTGCGGTGATTGATATGTTAAGTAGCACTACTGAATTGAGAGATAAATTATGGGACAATACGCAATATTTCCGCAAAGCTATGACTGATGGAGGTTTCGACATCAAGCAAGGTGAACATCCAATTGTGCCAATCATGTTGTATGAAGCAACTTTAGCGCAACAATTTGCTGCAAAATTATTGGAAGAAGGAATTTATGTGATTGGATTTTTCTATCCAGTTGTTGCAAAAGGTAAAGCAAGAATTCGTGTGCAATTAAGTGCTGCACATGACAAACACCATATTGATAAAGCGATTACAGCTTTTACAAAAGTTGGAAAGGAATTAGGGGTGTTGAAATAATTTTCATAACCGTTTTATTAAAAACGAAAAGGCAAGAAAAATTTCTTGCCTTTTCGTTTTGTAAGTGGATATTAAAATTTGGTTACGCTGAATTTTCCTACTATTTTTGAGAAACTGTATCTTGATAAAAGATGTAGTTTCTCTATCATTTTTTCAAAACTAAAAATCACAAATCAAACAAAATGAAAAACAAGTTACTCCTTATTGCCGCCTTATTTTTCAATTTATCAGTTTTTGCACAAACCTCTACTGTGGCTATTAAACAACGGTGTGCATCAGAAGTTCCATCGCAAGAATGGAATGATTGGTTCAATAAAAAAGTGGAAGAACACAAACAAAATTTGGCAAACGGAAGAGCCAAATCAAGCACTGGTTATATTATTCCAGTCATCTTTCACGTGCTTTATAACAATGAAACCGAAGGTACTTTTCCTAATTTAGATAGCTCACTAATTCGCCAACAAATTCAAATCTTAAATGCTGATTATGCTGGAACTGGCTACAATACATCGTTGTACGCTGGTATGGGTTCAGGCGGACATTTACCATTTTACAATTATGCCCAAACAAACAGTTTGCCTGCGCCTGATAACAATGGTGTAGCTATTGCCAATACTGGCATTTCATTCATTTTAGCAACGGTTGATGCGACTGGACATGTTTTAACTGAACCAGGAATTGATAGAGTAAGTTGGAGTTCAAGAAGTTGGAGCAGTCCCTCGTCTTTTAATAGCGTTAATTCATTTCAAAACTATATTAATAATACTGTAAAACCCAATACTATTTGGGACCCTACTAAATATTTTAATGTATGGGTAACAGATGAAAGCAGCAGCGTTGGCTTATTGGGCTTTTCGACTTTCCCAACTGGTACAACTTTATCAGGCTTAACTGGTGGTGGCACGGGCACTGCTTCTAATAGCACTGATGGTGTTTGGGTATGGTCAAGTTCAGTTGGCAACAGCGGCACAGCTAATGCGCCATATAATTATGGTAGAACCCTAACGCATGAATCAGGGCATTATTTTGGTTTGCGCCATGTGTGGGGTGATGGACAATGTTTGACAGATTATTGCAATGATATTCCACAAGCCAAGCAAGCCAATTATGTTGGATTAGCTGGCTATACAGGTACTACAACCGTTGCAAGCTATCCTTACAATATCGGCACTTGTTCAAGTGGGGCATACAATAATTCGCAAGATGGAGAAATGTTTATGAATTTTATGGATTATAGTGATGATGATGCGATGTGGATGTTTACCAATGACCAAGTTACTCGAATGCACACTGCATTAACTCAAAGCCCTAACAGAAGCGGTTTAACAGCCTCTGCTAATTCAATGATAGGTACTGTAGTAAAAGCCCATATTTGTATCGGCAATACTTATGTTTACAATTCGCATACTTATTCATCAACTGGCACATACAAAGATACCTTGACAAATTATTTAGGTGGTGATTCAGTTGTTACTTTGCAATTAACTGTAAACCCATTGCCTAGCATACCGACGTTTACTGCTAATACCAACACATGTGTATTAACGTGTGATTCATCAGCAGTTGCTTACCAATGGTATCAATCAAGCGTAGCCATTTCGGGTGCTACACAACAAACCTATTCGGCTACACAATCAGGAAATTATTCGGTAAAAATCACTGATGCTAATGGTTGCTCAAATACATCAGCAGTAGTAAATGTACTTTGTTTTACAGGCATTGAAAGTTTGAGTACGAATACAATTAGTTTGTATCCAAATCCTACCAATAGCTCTGCTACCATTACTTTCAGCAATGCCATAAATAATGCAAGTATTAAAATCTTAAACGTAATTGGTCAAACAATATTTGTAGCAAATAATCAATCGGGTAATCAATTTGTAATTGATTTAAGTAAACAAACTAAAGGAGTTTATATTATCGAAGTGCATCAAAATGGTGATGTATGGAGAGGAAAAATGGTGAAAGAATAATTCACCTCAATATCAATTACTAATAATTCAATTGCTCAAAAAAATCCATCGTGCTGAAAAGTGCGATGGATTTTTTATTGAAATAGTAATGCTATAAATCTTAGGATAAAAGATTGCAATTTTTATAGCCTATTAAAAAAAGCTAAGTCAATTTCAACCCAATAAATATTGCCAACAAAGTGAATAAAATGTTGGAGAATAAATTAAAACTGAGTAAG
>CAIODY010000014.1 GCA_903857255.1 uncultured bacterium | reverse complement strand
TTCTTAAAAATCTTGGCACAAGTCATTTATGCTTGAAGGCTAATCGTAAGACATTCGCCATCAGGAATGTAAAATTTTATTAAAAAGGAACAAAAACTCTAAACTGTTTTAGGTAATCTGATAGATTAACCAATACCTGTTCTTTAGACATACCAGTGCTTCTGAATACTTCTATTTTAGTTTCTATTTCACTATTTTTAACATCATTTTTAATCATCATTTCGATATGTGTCCCACCAACATCAAGCGAATTGTATTTGAAATATTTGCCACTACTATTTAATAAAAATTTATAGATTTCATTAGAGCAATATCTAAAAATTAGTCCGTTTATTTCAGGACTACCGCTCGGAATTAATTCTATTCCGTTACCGTTTTTCTGAAAGCGAAACTGAAGCATTAAAAAATTACTTTCCTCACATTTTTGAATATTTCTATTTACATTATAAATTTCATAATCGTCAACTTTCAAATTATAAACCATAACATTACTAGAATTACAAAACTCACATTTGTGACCATCTCGGTCTCTCCATTTTTCAATTAAAATCATCAAATCATATTCAGTCATTTCTTTATACCTATTGATGTCATTTTCACTATCACACATCAGGCTATAAACACTTCTAATTTCAAGTGTTGACAAGCAATTTCTACAAACTGTATCAAATGATATTTCATGATATTCCATTTTATTTAAAATTTTAAAATACGGATGAATTAAATTATTCAACTAAATATTTAAACCGTCAAATATAAATGCGGTATTACAAACTTGACAGAAAATCAAACACTTTCATCCACATAAATCTCACTTCCCTTTTCTTTAAACTCTTTTGATTTTTCTAGCATCGCATTCGCAATCTGTTCTGCATCCAAGTTTGCAGCGTATTCACGAACTTGTTGTGTAATTTCCATCGAACAGAATTTAGGCCCACACATGCTGCAAAAGTGCGCCACCTTTGCATTGTCGCTTGGCAAGGTTGCATCATGAAATTCACGAGCCGTATCAGGGTCAAGCGAAAGATTAAACTGGTCTTGCCAGCGGAAATCAAATCGTGCCTGTGATAATAAATTATCTCTCAATTGCGCAGCAGGAAATCCTTTTGCCAAATCAGCCGCATGTGCAGCCAGTTTGTAGGTGATTACACCATCTTTCACATCTTTTTTATTCGGCAATCCTAAGTGTTCTTTTGGTGTAACATAACACAACATTGCACAGCCAAACCAACCAATCATCGCAGCACCAATGCCGCTGGTGATGTGGTCGTAGCCCGGTGCAATATCTGTTGTCAATGGGCCTAAGGTATAAAATGGTGCTTCGTGGCATTCCGCCAATTGCTTATCCATGTTCTCTTTTATCAAGTGCATCGGCACATGTCCTGGTCCTTCAATCATCGTTTGTATATCATGCTTCCAAGCAATTTTTGTGAGTTCGCCTAAGGTTTCCAATTCAGCAAATTGTGCTGCATCATTCGCATCGGCAATACTTCCAGGGCGTAAGCCATCGCCTAATGAGAAGGCAACATCATACGCTTTCATGATTTGGCAAATCTCTTCAAAGTGAGTGTACAAGAAATTTTCTTTGTGATGTGCCAAACACCATTTCGCCATAATTGAGCCACCACGGCTTACGATGCCCGTTACACGATTGGCAGTCAACGGTACATAACGCAACAACACACCAGCATGAATAGTGAAATAATCAACGCCTTGTTCTGCTTGTTCAATCAATGTATCTCTGTAAATTTCCCAAGTTAATTCTTCGGCTTTGCCCACTTTTTCCAATGCCTGATAAATCGGCACCGTTCCGATTGGTACAGGTGAATTTCTTAAAATCCATTCACGGGTTTCATGAATATTTTTTCCTGTTGACAAATCCATAATCGTATCAGCACCCCAACGACAAGCCCATACAGCTTTTTCCACTTCTTCTTCAATGCTTGATGTAACAGCACTGTTACCAATGTTTGCATTAATTTTCACCAAGAAATTTCTTCCAATAATCATCGGTTCGCTTTCAGGGTGATTGATATTGTTAGGAATAATTGCTCTGCCTTTTGCTATTTCATCTCTTACAAATTCAGGCGTAACAATGGTTGGAATGCTTGCGCCATAATTTTCGCCTTTATGAAAATTAGCATGCGCTGCAAATTGTTTTTGCATTTCCTCCATACGTTGATTTTCACGAATGGCAATGTATTCCATTTCAGGCGTGATGATGCCTTGTTTTGCATAATACAATTGCGAAACATTTTTACCTGCCTTAGCTTTTAATGGCTTCGGAATATTTTTGAAACGAATATCCAAAGTTGATTTATCGTTTTCTCTTTCATGTGTATAATCAGCACTGAAATCATTCAGTTGCTCAACATCACCACGTTTCAAAATCCAGTCTTTACGCAGCTTTGGCAAACCTTCGTGAATATTGATTTTTGCATTCGGGTCAGTATAAGGACCAGAAGTATCGTAAACCGTCAATGATTTTTTATCAGTTGATTCAACCAATTGTCCGTTAACTCTTGCTGCACTGGTGCCAATTTCAATTTCTCTCATGGCAACACTGATGTCGTGTAATTCGCCTTTTACATAAATCTTTTTCGATGCAGGAAAAGGGGTTGTTGTGATTATATTTTCTTTCATTTTTTTGAACGCAGATTGCGCTGATTTTTATGATTAATTTTTGAATTTATTTTTGCCACGAAGACACAAAGTCGCAAAGTTTTTTTGAATTTTTTCGCTTGCGAAAACTATGTTTTCTTTGAATTTTAATCTTGTATTGCTATGAATTCTATGTTGCTATGTGGTTCATGTATTTTTTTTCATTGAGTCATTGCGAATTTGCACATTGTTCTCAACCGCCTTGAGTCGCTTGTATCACAAGCACTTTATCGTTCTCTTTTAAAATTGTTTCAATCCATTTTGTTTTTGGAACTACAGTATTATTAATTGCCAATGCATAACCATTGGTGTTGTGAATTTGCAATAATTCAAACACTTGTTGCGCTGAAAATTTTTCAGTAATTGTTTTTATTTCGTTGTTAATTTCTATTTGCATTTTGATAGCACACGGATTTTTTAAGATTGATTATGATTTCACTGATTTTGCAATCGTAAATCTAAAATCGTACTTCGTAAATTACAGGAAATAAAAGTTGGGGAAGTTGTTGCAACTCATCTTCAAATTTTCAAATCAACACATTTTCAAATTGCAGTTCTTTTCCTTTCGCCAGCATTACCTGTTTCAAGTTCTAAGGGTTCATCTCAGAAGTGGTTAATCGTTATTGGTTATTAGTTAATCGGAATACATTTTTGTCTTTACAATTAACTATTAACGGATAACTAATAACTTCCACTCCGCCCCTAAAGCAGTTCAAAAGTAAACAAACAGCAGGATGTAAAAAATGTTTTAGCTCAGAATTATTTAATCATTGCATGAGCTGCAATCATAGCGGTTGTCCAGGCATTTTGAAAATTAAATCCCCCTGTGATTGCATCCACATCAATCACTTCACCTGCAAAAAAGAGATTTTTAACCAACTTGCTTTCCATTGTTTTGAAATTGATTTCACTTAATGTTATACCACCGCATGTAACAAACTCTTCTTTAAAAGTTGATTTTCCTGAAACTTGTAATTCCAATGCTGTCAAGCATTTCAACAAATTTTCTTTTTGTTGTTTGTTTAAATCAGCCCAGTTTTTTTCTTCTTCAATTTTTGCTTTTTGCATTAACATCAGCCAACATCTTTTCGGCAATTCAAACATCGAATGCGTACCAACTTTTTTTCTGCCTTCATATTGCACCGTGTCCTGAATTTTCTCTTTCACTTTTTCGGCACTGTATTCGGGCAATAAATTAATTCTAATGCTGAAATTGTAATTGGCTTTAAATAAATCAATCGCTGCAAAAGCGGATAATTTTAAAACTGCTGGACCGCTAATTCCCCAATGTGTAAACAACATCGGTCCAGAATTAGAATGTTTAGAATTAAAAATTGAAATACTGACATTTGGTATTGAAAGCCCTGATAAATCAGTAATTTCGGTATCCTTAATTTGAAATGTAAACAACGAAGGAGTCAATGGTTGAATAGTGTGATTCCATTTTTTTAATTGCTCAAAAATAATTCCTTGTGAATTTCCGCCAGTGGCAATTAACAATTTATCAGCGATAATTTTTCCCCCATTTTGATTTTCAATTTCAAATTTTTCATCGCTTTGTTGAATGGAATTAACCAAAAAATTTGCTCTGATTTGAACTTTAAATTTATTCGCTTCCTTCATCAAACAATCAATAATAGTTTGTGATGAATCGGTTGCAGGAAACATTCTCCCATCGGCTTCTGTTTTGAGTTTTACGCCGCGTTCTTCAAACCAATCCATCGTGTTTTGCGGATTGAAAAAATGAAATGGACCTTTTAGTTCTTTAAATCCTCTTGGATAATTTTTCACCAATTCATTCACTTCAAAGCAATGGTGCGTAACGTTGCAACGCCCACCACCACTCACTTTCACCTTGCTTAATAATTGATTGGATTTTTCAAGAACGATAACATTCGCATCACCATTTGCCAATCGTGCAGCATTCACAGCAGCAAACATTCCAGCAGCACCTCCCCCAATCACCACTATTGTTTGCATATAATTTCGAGTTGAAAATTATTTTGGATTTTCAGTTGATGAATTGGTTTGTGGTACATCAATATTTTTTTCAGAAAGCACCAAACCATTTTTGTAAGTAGTAATTTTTATTAAATTACCATTGTCGTCAAACTCTTGCCAGTCGCCATCTTCTTTGTCATCAACATATTTTCCTGTCTTCACCATTTTGCCTGCATTGTTGTAAGTATTGCTTGTGCCATTTAGTTTCCCATCTTTATAATCCGATTCCATCATCACTACATTTTTTTGATAGTACCATTTTGTAGCACCATTTTTAATTCCATTTTTCCAATAGCTTTCTTCTTGATGAGTACCATCATCATAGTTTAATAATTTGCGCCCATCCAATTTTCCTTTCTTGTATTCAATCTGCGATTTTACTTTTCCGCCATTGATGTATCTCAATGAAATCCCATCCAATTCATCATTTTTATAAGTCTCATCATTTTGTATAAAGCCGCTACGGTCATAGTTTACAGCCACGCCATTGCGTTTACCTAAATGATATTCTTCCATTTTTTGCGGCGCACCAAATTCATAATAAAAACGCCACAAACCTTCTTTCAACCCTTTCACCAATTTGCCTTGCACCAACACAGTGCCGTTGGCATTCTTCACCACATAATGGTTCAAAGTTAAGTCTGTTGCATCTTTTGTGATGATAGTATCATTTGCATTAGTAGGCTTTGGTGCTGGTGGTTTAGATGCAGTGTTGTTAATTGTGGTTGCACCTTTTGTGTTTCCCGAAATGTTTTGCACTTTTTTGTTTGTAGCCGAAGTAGCTGATGCAACAGGCTTTTGGGCTTGTGCTATTAAAATTGATGAACTAAAAATGAGGAAGAATAATTGCTTCATTTGTTGGTCTATTTTATTTGTTTTAAAATTTTAACAATAAAAAATGTCAGTCTGTAAGCCGGGTTCTGTTTTCTTTTTTTCAAAAGAACTTCTATCATTTATCTGGTTTAAGTTTCGCAACTTAACTCTAACGACCTACCCACCCAACGCATTCCAATTGCTCGGAAACTCAGACGAGTAGCCTTGTTTGGCGTTGGTATATTTGGTCTTTCAGTCCGCAAGGTTTGTTCTTTCTGATTGTTGCCAATCAAAACCGTAGGCACTTACTCTACGTTTTCACCTTTTCCAAATTTGCATTTGGTAGTTATTTTCTGTAACACTTTCTGTTATCTTAAATTGCTTCAAGATACCTTCCCGTTAGGAAGTGCGGCACTCTTTACTGCCCGGACTTTCCTCTACAATTTTCATTGCAGCGATAGAACGACTGACACGGTTCAAAGTTACTTACAATAAAATTTTGTGAAGAATGATTTTGTGAAAAAATTGAAAAATCAATAGTTTATTTCAAGCTATCAATAATCTGTTTCATGCTGATTCCTTCCGCTTCCGCTTTGTAATTGAGTACAATACGATGACGTAAAATAGCTTCTGCTACTGCTTTTACATCTTCAATATCAGGTGAAAATTTCCCATTCACAGCAGCATGACATTTTGCTCCCAATACTAAGAACTGTGATGCTCTTG
This sequence comes from uncultured bacterium, assembly GCA_903857255.1. GTDB lineage: Bacteria > Bacteroidota > Bacteroidia > Chitinophagales > CAIODY01 > CAIODY01. The sequence goes on along the minus strand of CAIODY010000014.1, from coordinate 12,059 downwards.
GACCTGCACCCCAGCCAACAAAGTTTTTAACTTTATCAGTTGCTAATTCAGAAGCTGGTCGAGTTTTAGCAGCTAATTTTACTGCATATTCCAATACATTATCAGCAATAGGAATTTTGCGAATTAATTGTTGGTAGTAAATGATTTGCTCATCACTCAATACTTTATTGACTGTTGGTAAACCAAATGAAGTAGTGTTTTTTACCACCATTACTTCTTCTGCAAATGATGGATAATCTAAAGTGATGTTGAACATAAAACGGTCCAATTGCGCTTCGGGTAGGGGATAGGTGCCTTCTTGTTCAATTGGGTTTTGTGTGGCTAAAACAAAAAATGGTTTTGGTAAAATATATTCCTTGCCACCCACTGTTACATTTCTTTCTTGCATAGCTTCCAACAAAGCCGATTGTGTTTTTGGTGGAGTTCTGTTTATTTCATCAGCCAAAATAATATTGGCAAATAGTGGTCCTTGAATAAATTTGAATTGACGATTTTCATCTAAAATTTCGGTGCCTGTAATATCACTTGGCATTAAATCAGGGGTGAATTGAATGCGCTTGAAACTCAAATGCAAAGCATCTGAAATAGTTTTTACCAATAAGGTTTTTGCCAAACCTGGCACACCCACTAATAAACTATGACCATTGCAAAAAATAGCAATCAATACTTTTTCTACTACTTCATCTTGCCCTATAATTACTTTTCCGATTTCAGTTTTTAATTCATTAAAATGTGCAGCTAATCCTTTTACTGCCTCAACATCCGATTTATACATGCCTTAGTTTTTTTAGAATAAATGATTTGATTATGGTTTTTGTTTCATGCCCTTCACCCAGTTTCGCATCCCTTGACAATTAATGTAATCATCATCAATCACAATGTAATTTTTAGCCACTGTTCGGGTAATCCATTCCTGCATTTTTTCTTGTTGTTTTTTTTGAATTGATGCATCTTGCAATTTTGCATAATCGTCTTTCATATTGGCTTTATGCGGTTGTGTTTTTGTTTTTAACCACAATAATCGGGCAGCATCTTTTCCTTCGTGTGTTTTGCAAATATTCGCTCTTGAAATTTGCCCAACTTTCATCGTATCAATGATGAAGAAAATATCTGGGTCAACCAATTGAGCATCTATCAAACTATTGCCGTTATTGGGGTTTTGCAATAATCCACCATTCGATTTGGTAGCTTCATCAGTAGAATATTTATCGCAAGCTTTTTTAAAAGTTAAAGAATCTTTCATTATTTTTCGGCGAATAGAATCTAACAAAACTACGGTTGCATCTAAATCGGCTTTACCACTTTTAGGCACAATTAAAATATGTTTGGCTTTTGCTTTTTCGCCTTGTTTCGAAACCATTTTAATTAAGTGATAACCAAATTGTGTTTCAATAATATCACTCAATTCACCATCTTTCAATTTGAATAAAGCCGATTCAAATTCAGGCACCATTTGCCCACGTTCAACTAAACCTAAATCACCACCTTTTGCGCCACTACCTGGGTCTTCAGAATATAATTTTGCCTGACTTTCAAAGCTAACACCACTCAATATTTTGTTCTTAATATCAATCAATTGTTTCTTGGCTTCATTCTTTGAAGTTTCAGTTATTTTTGGTGCAATCATAATTTCACCTACTTCATATTCGGCATTGATATAGGGTAATGAATCTTGCGGAATTTCATCAAAATATTTTTTCACTTCTATAGGTGATACTTTCACATCACTCACAATTTTTTGTTGCATGCGCTGCGCCATCAATTGGTCTTGCACCGCATCACGAAATTCTTCTTTAAATTTTGCAACAGGCTTGTGGTAATACTCTTCAAACTTTTCTTTACTGCCCACCTGCGAAATAAAATAGCCCATTCTTCGGTCTAATTCATTATTTACTTCTTCGGCTGTAACTGGCAAACTATCATGATTGGCTTGCACCACCATTAGTTTTTGCATCATAAATTGTTGATACAAAGAACATTTAGTGTCGGCAGTTATTTTCATATTTTGCGCTGCCATTTGATTCATCTGAATTTCAATGTCCGATTCCAAAACCACTTTATTGTCAATCACGCCAATCACCTTATCAGCAATTTTACTTTGTGCAAATAAATTGTGATTCATTAATGCCAACACCACTAAACAAAAACTCAATTTTAATTTCATGCTTACCAATTTGTTTTTAGCCAAACGCAAAAATATAGTTTCCTATTGCATTTAGTAGGAAAGATTGCAAATAATTAGTCAACGATTTGAATAGATAAAATTCTATTTCTTCATCCTCTAATCAAAGCATTCAGTTTTAAAAATGCTTTCCAAATTTTTTCTTTTGTAGGTGAAAAGATGAAATGTTGGGTAAAGGAAGGTTGCTCGGTTGGTGAAAAACCAAGTTTGAAATTGGTAATACCTACGTTGAATTTATCATTCAAATATTTGTTAGAGGAACCAGTTTGCCCAAAAATAAAATCGGTGATTCCTTCATCACGATATACTTTCATCAATTCATAATAACCAAATTGCCCTGCGCCAAAATTATTTTTCACCGCACCACCATAAGAGCTATAAGCCTTTTTGCCAAACTTATAAAAATACATGGCTGCTATGGGCGTTTCGCCTTTGTAAACCATATACACATCAACCATTTTGTGCTTAATGAACAACTCATAAGCCCGATGAATGTATTTAAAGTTAGGTACATTAACACCTGTTTGTTGCTTGATATAAATAGCATGCATCACTTCAAAAAAATCGCTTAAATCATCTTTTGCTTTTACAAATTTCAATTGCTCTTCAATTGCTTTTTGCACATTTCTTTTTGTATTTCGATTAAATGACTTCAATAGTTCTTCATCATTTTTCTGAATATCAACTGTTGCAATATTAAAGTGAACATCTTTTACCAGTTTACTTTTTGAATATTGAATCAATTGATTGGATGGTCCGAAATATCCGCTAACTATTAATTTATTTACCTGATGCTTTTGAATCAGCTTCTCAATTTCATTTTCAAAAGTGGTTCGGACTAAATCAATGTTTTGTTGCTCAAATTTGGCAACGATTATAAATTCAGAAAACTGCTGTAATACACCGCTGATGTTTGCAGTAAGTGATTTCATTTTTTTTGAAACCGTGTAATAAACTTTTAAGCCAGCCGCCAGTTTTCCTTCATTTTTTAGCTGAATATAAATTGGCGTACTTTCAAAAAAACTTTGAATGGCATCGTAAAAAGTAGATTGCACAAAGTTGCTGTTCGCAAGTGCTAAAGCATTCCACTCATTAATATTATCAGGCACTTGGTACGAAACGATTATTTCCAAATTTTTTTTAGGTTTGATTTTCACAACAAAAGAATTTGCGAATTTCGGAAAACTTATTCTATTTTCACAAAAGAAAATATTGCTACAGAAACATCTCCATATCATTTCGTTCAATATCCCCTACCCTGCTAACTATGGCGGAGTGATTGACGTTTTTCATAAAATCCGTTGGCTGCACGAATTGGGTGTAAAAATTCATTTACATTGTTTTTTTTATGGTAGAGAAAAAGCCGAAAAGCTGGAACAATATTGCGAAAGCGTACATTACTATCCTCGGAGAAGTATGTTGAGTAATTTTTCTTCGCTACCTTATATTGTTAATTCAAGGCGACATCCAGCTTTGTTGCAAAGGCTTTTGCAAAATGATTATCCTGTTTTGTTTGAGGGCTTGCACACTTGTTATCTTTTGTTTGATGAACATTTAAAAAACAGAAAAAAGATTTTTAGAGAAAGTAATATTGAGCATGAATATTATGCTGCTTTGGCGTTGAATGAAAATTCATTTTGGAGAAAAATGTTTTTCAATTTAGAAGCCCATCGTTTGAAAAACTTTGAAAAATATTTAGCGCATGCTAATGAAATATTAACTGTTTCAGAAAAAGATGAGACTTATTTTAAAATAAATTTCCCCAACAATGCTGTAACTAATATTTTTTCATTTCATGAAAATGATACGGTTACAACGCATGTGGGCAAAGGCGAATTCATTTTGTTTCATGGCAATTTGGCGGTACAAGAAAATGAAGATGCGGTTGAATTTATTGTAGAAAAAATTGCGCCTAATTGTAATTGCAATTTCAAAATTGCTGGTTTGCATCCATCAAAATTGTTGATTGAAAAAACTAAGCAATTAAAAAATGTAGAATTAATTGCCAACCCAACTGCTGAAAAAATGCAGCAATTAATGGATTCAGCACATGTTCATTTACTTTATACAGCGCAACAAACTGGCTTGAAATTAAAACTCATCAATGCTTTGTATCAAGGCAGATTTGTATTGTGCAACGATAAAATTTTACACGGTACTCATGCGAAAGCCGAATGTGTTATTGCCAACACTGCGGATGAATTTCTTGAACAAATTGAATTATTGATGCACAAAAATTTTATGCTCGATGATTTAGATAAACGAAAAGTTTTTTTGAAAACTAATTTCAATAATGCCGCTAATGCAGCATTACTTTTCAAGAAAATATTTGAGTGATTTTATTTCAAATCTAACAAAATATACACTGACATGTGGTCGCTATAACCACCAAAATATCTTGTACCAGCAAAGGTTTTGAAAGGTGCTCCAAAATATTTACCAGGTGTTTGTTCTAAAACAAAATCGGGTTTGTAAATGGTGCAACTATTGTTTTCATAACAAACTTTTGAGGTTTTGCAATCCATCAAATTGTTGCTGATTAAAATTTGGTCGAACATGCTCCATTCACCTTTGTAATAAATTGAGCCTTCATTTTTCTTTTTCAAATCTTCATAAGGATTAGTAAAATTAGCATTGGCTGATTTTAAAGTTTGTACACTTTTATCCATCGGCTCATCATTCAAATCGCCCATGGCAATAAAAGATGAATTAGCATCAGCTTTTACTATAGAATCAATCACATGTTTTTCGGTTTCGGCTACATAAACTCTTTTTGGTTCGCTTTCAGCCGAGCCATTGCGGCGGCTTGGAAAATGGTTCACTAAAAAATAAATTTGCTTGCCGTTTTTCAACTCGCCTTTTACCACTAAAAAATCTCTTGTTTTTAAGGTTGAATCAAATGGAAAATGAATGCGATGGCTTGAGCTGCCAATAACTTTTAACACACTTTTTTTGTATAACAATGCCACATCAATTCCTCTTTCATCGGCTGAATTGTAATGCACAATGCCATAATCAGATTTTTTCAATGAAGGTTCGCTGATTAAATCTTCTAACACTTTTTTGTTTTCAATTTCGCTCAACCCAATTAAATCAGCCCCTTTGCCATCATTCATACTGCTGATGACTTGAGCCAAGTGATTTTTTTTGGTGTTGTATTTTGCTGTGTTCCATTGTGTTTTAGCATCAGGCAAAAACTCTTCATCATTCACTTTTGGGTCGTTGATGGTATCGAAAAAATTTTCGCAATTATAAAAAGCGACGCAGATTTTTTTGCTGCTGTTTTTTTGTGCTTCTGATTCTACAAACAACAAACACAAAGCGATAGAAAGGAAATAAATTTTACGCATGAAAATATTTTGATTGAATTTTTTAAATAAGAAATAATAGTGCCGAAAAATTATTGTTCTAAATCGGTGCTTAATTTATAACGACAAATTCGATTGTTGCCTTTATCAGCCACATAAATAATTTTGTTGAACGAGCACACACCGCTGGGTTGATTAAACTGAAATGGTCCGCTGCCTGCACCGCCAAATGAAGCAATGATTTGTTTCGTGATGCCGCTATTCGCAGGCGGATTCACACCTTCATAACCTCTTTGTGTAAACTGATACAAAGAATCAGTTTGATTATCTACTACAAAAATATAGCCTGTTGCACCAGGTGCAGCATACACATCAGTAGCATTTTTAAAACGAAATGATTTGTATAAAAAGCTGTTGGCTTTGGTGTAATCGAAATTTAACAACGAAGAGTTTTCGCCATAAGTGATGCCTGCAACTGGGTCGTTATATTCTAAAATATTCAGCACACCATATTCAGCTTGTGGCGATGCTTGTGTGATGAAAAAATTATCCGAAGCATCTACATAACTTTGTGGTGGCACTTGCTGTGTGGCGATGGATGAAATATTTAATTCTGATTTCAAACTGCTGTTGGTTGGGTTTAAGCCTGTGCAATTGCCTAAGTTATTTCCGTCTTTATCAAAAATTAAAATTGAATTATCCGGAATGGCAACAGTGGTTAAATTATTAACTGGTCCTGTTCGACTTACATAAATTCTGTTATCAGCCAAACAAGCTACACCAGTGAATTGCACTTGCAAATCACTGGCTCGGTAACCGCTGGTGCTGCGACTATTATCACAAAAAGGTTGAATTAATGTATCTACAAAAATTGGTCCGCCTGCTGCTGAAGCATTGTACAAATGATACACTGCTGGAAGGTTTTCGGGGATGCCATCGCCAGTTACATCTTTTAATAATCTGCCACAAACATAAGTGTGCTGGCGGCGGTCTTGCACAATATCAGTAGCACCTAAAATTGGAATTCGGCGTTGAAATTTTCCTGTTAAATCTAAAATTTCAACACCATTATCATCAGCTACATAAACCATTTGGTCGAAGCCAACATATACATCAACTGGGTTTGAAACACCAGTAAAGAAAGGCAGAATAGGTACATAGCCCACACTGGTCGGATATAAATGTGGGTCAATATTTCCAGCTACAAATATTTGTGCGGTTTGTGTATCTTTTTTTGAACCGAATAATAAATCGCAACTGCTGAAAACAGAAGTAATGAAAACTAAAATGATAAGGCTGTAAAATAATTTCATCCACAATTAATTGAAAGGCATAAAAATAAGTTTTTTACCTAAATGCAATGTGAAAGAATTATAAATTTATTCAGCAACTTTGCGAAAATATTTTCTGCTACAAAAATTATATGAGAGAGTTACTGAAAGAAGGTGAAGATTTTTATTACAACGAAAAAGGCTTTATGGTTTTTACCGAAATCTATCTTTCAAAACGTGGCTATTGCTGCGATAGTGGCTGCAAACATTGCCCTTATAAAAAGAAAAAGCCAATGGGGAAAAAATTAGGAGAATAGTTATTCCTTCATGGTAAGCAAAATTTAATTTACATTTTCCAACCTTTATATTACTCTGTTGTGTTTTCTAATCGTTGATTTGTTTGCCATGGCGTTGATTTTCAGGCTACCATCCAGCTTTCTATTGGGTCATTATTTTTCTGTTTTATTTTCCCTCCATCATACAATAAAAATTACAATTCCCGTGCTGTATTTTAACTGGCTCCCGATGACTACTTCAAAAGATTTTATGAGGGGGTAAAGAATAAAAAATTGTCATCCAATTTCAAAAAATGTTTTTTGAAAACATTACGTTTGTGTTTAACTATATCAACCATTACTATCGTAATAGTTTCATGACAAAATCTTTAATCAAAAAACTTCTTCTTTATTCATTTTCAGTATTTTTATTGCTAACAGTTGTATTCTTTTTTTGGTGGTGTTTATCGTGGTCAATAATTCCATTAAAAAATCATATCGAATATCCTAAAGGTAATTTTGATTTAGCTCAACCGTTACCAATTGCAAGAACCGAAAGCAATGGTATAGTATGCAATGGGAGTCTTTACCAATTAGGCGGTTTGAATGAATTTGCTCAAACTCTTCAAGATTTTTATCGTTATGATTCATCAAAAAAAGAATGGCAGCAATTGCCTGATTTACCACAACCAATCAATCATCCAGGTATTGCAACCCATCAAAATCTTATTTTTGTTGTAGGTGGTTTTGGCGCATTGGGTATTAATTTAAGAGGCGCAATGATTGCAAAATATTACCCTAAAAAAACGCTTTATGCATACCATATTCAAACAAAAAAATGGTATCAATTAGCCGACCTCCCCGAAGCTCGTGGCGCAGGCGGTTGCACTTGTGTGGGTGATACCATTTGGTATTCAGGTGGAATTAATGAGCAGAAAAAAGTTACAAATAGTTTGTTTGGTTATTCCATCAGTAAAAATAAATGGTTTGTAGCAAAGCATTTTTGCATAGCTCGTGACCATCATCGAATGGAAGCTGTTGACGGCAATTTATATGTGATTAGCGGCAGACAGGATGACATTAGATTTACATTAACTTCAGTTGAACAATATCATATTGCCAACAATTCGTGGAAAGATGTTAAAGCTATTCCTTTAGGCAGAGGCGGCTTGGGTTCGGCTGTACACAATGGTTTGATTTATACTTTTGGTGGCGAACTTTTATGGCATTGTTTAGATAATTTTGAGTGTTATAATCCTGTAACTGATGAATGGCAAATATTACCAGCCTTGCCCGAAGGCAGACATGGCATTGTTGGCGGATTTCTGGGTAATACATTACATTTGGTTTCAGGTGGAAAGCATCCTCGAATTTCGGTAAGTAGTATTCATCGTACATTCATTCTCAAAAAATAAAAATGTTTTCTACACCATTCTCTCTGATAATTTTAGGGTACAATGATGCTGCATCATTGGTAACATTATTGCCTGCTACCAATGCCATCCTTCAAGAACATTTTAGCGATTATGAAATAATAGTAGTGAATGATGGAAGTCTTGATAACACAATTGAATTGATTAGTGATTTCAAAAAAAATAATTCAAAAATTCACCTTGTTTCACACTATCAAAATCTGGGCGTTGGAGCTACATTTAAAAGTGGATTACAAGCATCAAAAAATGAAATTGTAGCTTACATGGATGGCGATGGGCAATACGACCCAGCCGATTTGATAAAACTTTTTGAAGCGTTGAAAGATGATGTAGCTATTGCTTCAGGATACAGAATAAAACGAGCGGATAATTTCAAACGAAAAATGGTATCGAGCATTTATAATTTCCTGCTAAATTCAATTTTTAAAATAAAATTGAACGACATTAACTCAGGTTTAAAAATATACAGACGTAGTGTGTTTGAAAAAATTGGAGTGGTAAAATCTAATGATGGATTTTTTGATGCTGAAATTTTACTGAAAGCAAAAAAAATTAATTGCAAGATTCTTGAAATTCCTATTTCGCATTACAAAAGAAGATTTGGTTTGGCTGGCGGAGCTTCTGTAAAAAGTATTCAATCCATCTTCAAATCACTGTTTGTTTTTTATAAAAATAATTTATGAAAAACAAATTTGCACTCCAATTATTTCTCATTGTTGCTTGGCTAATTTTATTTTTTATTATCGCCTTTTCACCAGCACATTGTATTTTAGACGAAGCCATTTATTATCAAAATATTTTTTTCAAAGGTTCTTTGTTTACAAAGAACTTCATTGTAAACTACAAAGGTACAGCAGGTTTAGCAGCCACATGGCTGTTTCATTTTTTCCCACATTTCGTCACCGAAAATATTGTTTTGATGCGGTTAGTCTTTTTTGGTTTATTAGTATCCACTATTTTTTTATTACAGAAAAAAATAGCAGTTAATTCATTAAACATAATGCTTTCGCCATTCCTTCTAATTGCTGTGCCTGGTGTTGCTTCATTAGCATTGCGATGTATGGGCGATTTTCCGCCAGTATTGTTGGGCTTTCTGTATTTTATTTTTTTTGAAAAATCAATTATTATTGGCAAGAAATATCACCGCATTTTTTTTATCGTTTGTGCTGCCATCTGCGCCAATTTTGCAATTGTTGGGAAACAACCATTTTTAGCACTCTACATTTTTCCTGTTGTTCATTTATTGAATGAAAAAAAACAACGTGTTGAAATGTTTATTTTAGCTTTATTTATGTCATTGCTACCTGCTTATGTTTTCAGTTTGTGGAAAGGCTTTGCTCCTGCAAGTTCAAAAATACAAAGTCATTCATTGATAAATATTGCACCTTTTATTGTAGCCTTTTCTTGGTTGAGTATTGCGGTATTTATTATAAATACTGAAATTGTTTTAAAATTTTTATCAAAAAAAAAAGACTGGTTAATCTTACTAATAGTCTCAATAATTCTGACTTTCCTTTTGCAACCTTGTTTCACTTATTCTGATTATGTTGCAAAAATGTTTAACCAGCCAATAGCGTTGGTGTTCAATTTACTTCGTACATTTTTCAGCATTGGATTCGGGGTACTAGGTATTGTAATATTGGTACAAAAAAATATTACATCAAGAGGCATTCACAAAACAATCGCCATTTTTATCGCTTGCTATTTCCTTACATTTCTTAAAATAGAGGCTATGCAATTTAGGTATGCCGCAGCAACATTTCCTTTTGTTTGGCTATTATTCAAGCCTCAAGAAACATTTAAATTAACCAATAAAAACAAGTTCTTAATTGGGGTTGGATTAATTTATAATCTTGTATTTGCAATATACTTATACACCCGACACTTTTAATTTCCCGAAAAACCTTTTACTTTGTACTCCAGCAGCCAATCACTAATTATTATTTTTCGGAAAATCGAAAAACAATAATGCTGCTTTCGAAGTTGGAAATTGATGCCAGTAATTTGTATCAATATTAAATGCAGCAATGCCGCAAGTAGGCATATTATCAGTAACTACGCCGCAAATACTATTTACAAAATTGGTGATGCCAGGATTATGACAAACAATCATAGCGGTTGAAATATTATCATCTAATTCAAAGATGACTGATTCAATTGTGGCAGGCGAAGCATGATACAATTTGTTGAGCCACTTTATTTTTTTTGTGTCGTAATAAATAGCATTGGCAATCAATTCAGCCGTTTGTGCGGCTCTGATGGCTGTGCTAGAAACAATTAAATCAACGTTTATTTTTCTGCTTGCTAATCGTTTGCCCATCATCGGTGCATTCATCAATCCACGTTCGTTAAGTGTTCGGTCAAAATCTTTTTGCAATGGATTTGTCCAATCTGATTTTGCATGACGTACAATAATAAGTGTTTTCATGAGCGAAAATTAATTTGCCAAAACACCATAAGTTTTAACCATGGCTTCGGCTTTCGGAATTAATTTTTTCATATTGGCAATTCTACTTTCATCGCTCGGATGGTCGCTTAAATAAACTGGTGGCTTAGCTCCAGTCATGCTTTTCATGCGTTGCCAAAATGGAATTGCTTCATTAGGATTATACCCAGCCAAAGCCATAAACATCAAACCCATTTCATCAGCTTCGCTTTCTTGCAACCTTGAATGTGGCAAAGCAACTGCAACATTTGAACCCACACCATACAGTTAATTGAAAACATTTACTGTTTGTGCACCTTGATTGGCTAAGGCAACATCTAATGCAGTTGCGCCTAATTGCAATGCTAATTGTTCGCTCATTCTTTCGTTGCCATGCCGTGCAATAGCATGCGAAATTTCATGCCCTAATACGACTGCCAAAGCAGTTTCATTTTGTGTAACAGGCAACAAACCACTGTACACCACTACTTTTCCACCTGGCATACACCATGCATTCATCTCCTTATTATCAACCAAATTGAATTCCCATTTATAGCCTGCAATGCGCTGACTATTTTTGGTTTTTGCCAAATAAGCACTTACTGCTTTTGAAATTCGCAACCCAACACGCTGAACCATAACGGCATCAGGCGTTCCAGCATCTACTTTTGATTGCTTTAAAAAGGTGGAATAGCTGGTTAATGCCAAACTCATCATTTCTGATTCAGGCAATAAATTCATTTGCCGTCTGCCTGTTATCGGCACACGAGTACATGCTTCAAATAGTTGCAAACTTCCAATAACCAAACATGCAATTACAATACGTTTCATAAAATTTTATCGGAATTATTTTATCACCAATTTCCCTTCTTTTATCAAGCCTTCGGAAGTGTTAATTTTATAAAAATAAACACCAGTGTTCAAGCTAAATTTGCTCAAATCAATAACATGATTATTGATGGATTCACTGAATGATTTTTGACCTAATAAATTATATAATTCAAAAACAGCATTGTCATCATTGCCTACAATATGAATTGAAACACTTGCTGATACTGGGTTTGGATAAATTTTGATATTGTTTTTCACCACATTATTTACACCAGATGGTTGCGGTTGAGCAGTAGTATCATTATCAATGATAGTGATAGTGGCTGAAATATTA
>CAIODY010000013.1 GCA_903857255.1 uncultured bacterium | reverse complement strand
CTTCATTTCTTCAAAAAAATCACCAAATCTTTCTTCTTTATACTCAACCATATACACCCCCTTTTTTACCTATTACAAATTTTTCAACGAACTTTTTGTTAAAAAAAACATGAGAAATACTAAAAAAATCTGATTTCAAAAAAAATGATAAAAAAGGGTGCAAAATTTGACCCCATAAAGGTTACAAGGAAATGGTCAATTTTGAAAATGTTGTACCATTGTTGTACCACGAAATTTTTGGGCAAAAAAAAAGGGTTTCAAGTTTTGCTTGAAACCCTTTTCCATTAAACCTTTGAAGGCTGTAGTGGGAACGAGAGTTGAACTCGTGACCTCAGGGTTATGAATCCTGTGCTCTAACCAACTGAGCTACCCCACCATTTTTTTAAATTTTCGGGCTGCAAATGTAACTATTTTCTTCTTGCTTTTCAAAATAAAAATTTGATTACTTTCGGCACTTTATTTTTTCAAAAACAAAGGATGAATTATTTAGCAGACCGAATAAATAGATTAGGTGAATCGCAAACGATTCAAATGGCAAAGTTGAGTAGAGAATTGAAAGCAAAAGGCGAAGATATTATTGACTTGAGTTTGGGTGAACCTGATTTCCCAACACCGCAACACATCTGCGATGCAGCCGACCAAGCCATGAAAGATGGCTTCACACATTATACACCTGTGGCTGGTTTTCCTGATTTGCGATTAGCCATTTCAAACAAATTCAAAAGAGAAAATAATTTGGATTATGCGCCCGAGCAAATTGTGGTTTCTACTGGCGCAAAAAACAGCATCATCAATGTGGTGTTGAGTTTGCTGAATCCGGGTGAAGAAGCAATTATCCCAACGCCTTACTGGGTCAGCTATTCAGAGATGGTGAACTTGGCGCAAGGCAAAGTTGTTTTTATAAAATCAACTGTTGAAACTTATTTTAAAATCAGTGCAGCACAGCTGGAAGCAGCCATCACGGACAATTCTAAACTACTTATTTTTTCTTCACCATGCAATCCAACTGGTTCGTTTTACACAAAAGATGAGTTGGAAGCATTTGCCAATGTGATTGCCAAACATCCAAAATTGCATGTTATCAGCGATGAAATTTATGAGCATATTAATTTCACAGGCAAGCATGAAAGTATTGCCCAGTTTGAACAAATCAAAAATCAAGTCATCACTGTAAATGGTGTTTCAAAATGTTATGCCATGACTGGCTGGCGAATTGGCTACATCGGCGCACCATTAAATATTGCAAAAGCTTGCGAAAAAATGCAAAGTCAATTTACTAGCGGCACCAATTCCATCGCCCAGAAAGCTGCTACAGCCGCTTTAAACGGACCATTAGACACGGTTAATGTGATGTTAGATAAATTTCATCAACGCCGCGATTTAGTGTATGATTATTTGAAAAAAATACCTGGCTTAAAAGTGAATTTGCCACCAGGTGCATTTTATTTTTTCCCTGATGTAAGTTTTTATTTTGGAAAATCTTTTGGCAATCACACCATCAAAAACGCTGATGATTTGTGTATGTATTTAATTCACGAAGCAAAAGTGAGTGTGGTTACAGGTAGTGCATTTGGCGATGATAATTGCATCCGAATTTCTTATTCCACTTCATCCGCACAATTACACGAAGCGATGAAACGATTGACAGTAGCGCTTTCACAGCTTCATTAATTTTCTTTGTTGAAAAAATTTGAAAGTTTTTCGTGTAAAACTTTTGGCATATCTACACGTTTCATGGTTTGTGAATCCACAAAAACTAAAGTTACAGAACCTTGATTTAGTAATTCATTTTTTTCGTTGTAAACTTCGCTGTGGAAGCGGACTTTGTTGGTTTGTAGTTCTGTTAAAGAAGTTTTTATCGTCAACAAATCATCATACAAAGCTGGTCGAAAATATCTGATATTCATTTCCACCACAGGCATCATCACACCCAAATCTTCTAACTGTTTATAAGTGAAACCCAAGCTACGTATGGCTTCGGCTCTGCCCACTTCATAATATTGTGGATAGTTGCCGTAATAAACATAGCGCATTTGGTCGGTCTCGGCATAGCGAACTCTGATTGGTGTGGTGGCTGAAAACATGAATTTATTTTTAAGAAAACAAAAGTGATGAAATTATTTTGTTGAAAAAAATATTGCGAAAGTGAAATGATTGCAGCACATTTGATGAACTTAATTTCACAGAAATGAATCTCATCTTTTTTGATAACAACCATCGCCAACATTTGTTGCCATTTACTTTTACAAGACCAATGGCTGATTTGCGTTGTGGCATTTTAACTATTCGTGAAAAATGGCAAAAGATTTTTGGTGAAACAATTTCATCGAGCATTACTGAAAAATATTTGCAACAAAAATTTCCTTTAATAACTGCTGCCAAAAATATTTTAATTTCTGGAAACCTCTTGCCAACAAAGGATTTGGTGGAAGCCATTTCTTCATTAAAAGAAAATGAAGCATTGATAAGTGGTGAAGAATTATTGGCAATTTGCTTAAATGAAAATGCAACACAAGATTTTTCTTTTGATAAAAAATTTGAAAAAACAATTTTGTTCAAAGGAAATTTTCAAATGATAACTCGTGCGTTTCAAATTTTTAAATGGAATGATGAGCAGATAAAATTTGATTTTGAAATTTTAACAAAAGGCAGAAAGTCAGCACCAATAAGCCCTTCAAACAAAATCATTGCACCCGAAAATATTTTTTTAGAAGAAGATGCGATGATAGAATGCAGCATTCTTAATGCTTCCAACGCAAAAATGTATTTTGCAAAAGATAGCGAAGTGATGGAGGGTTCGATGATTCGTGGTTCGTTTTCTTTAGGCGAACATAGCGTTTTGAAAATGGGTGCAAAAATTTACGGAGCAACCACAATCGGGCAGCACAGCAAGGTTGGAGGTGAAGTGAACAACTCGGTTATCTTTGGTTTCAGCAACAAAGCGCACGATGGTTTTATGGGCAATAGTGTGATTGGCGAATGGTGCAATTGGGGCGCAGATACGAATAACAGCAATTTGAAAAACAATTACGAAGAAGTAAAATTGTGGAGTTATGTGCGCCAAAGTTTTGAAAAAACAGGCTCACAATTTTGCGGCTTAATAATGGGCGACCACAGTAAATGCGGCATCAACACCATGTTTAACACAGGCACGGTGGTGGGTGTTTCAGCCAATATTTTTGGTGCTGGTTTTCCAAGAAACTTTATTGCCGATTTTTCGTGGGGCGGCGCACAAGGCGTAACTTCTTATCAAGTGAGCAAAGCTATTCAAACTGCAAAACTTGTGTACGAACGCCGTGGGCTTGTATTTGACGAAGTGGAGCAAAATATATTCGCTCACATTTTTGAAGCAACAAAAGCAAGCAGAGGTGAATAATTTGAAAAAATAATTTTTACTAAAAAAGGCATTCAAAATTTTGAATGCCTTTTTTATTTCTAAAAACGAGTTTGATTATTTACTCAACACCCATTTTAAAATTGTTCTTCCTTTTTCAGTATTGATGTTCACTAAATAAATTCCGTTGAATAAATTAGTAGATGGAATTTCCAATTTAGTTTGATTATTGAAATTGATGTGCATCAATTCTTTTCCTGTGATGTCGCAAACGCTTACGAAACCTTTGTTTCCAGCATTTTCATTCAACATAACAGTAGTATTAGCTTGCGAAGGATTTGGAAATAATTGAGCAGTGATTGAGCGATTAATTTCATTAATCCCAATTGTGCCACCACCACATGATTTATAAGCTTTTGCAGTTAATGTACCACCATAATCAACAAAGCGTTGAGCAAATTCTTGGTAATATAAATTTGCAATGGTTGAGTCGTGTATCATCAAAATGTTTTCATCATTTTTTGTATCGGCTGATGAACTCCAATTGTGTGAACCCGTAATAACAGTTGGGTCGCTGCATGCATCATTTGGGTCAATAATACCATATTTGTGGTGAAATAAAATTCCATTTGGAGTTGGATTGGCTAATTCTTTTCCGCCTGCGTAATTATAAAGTTCTGTGAAAACTGCACCACCATTTGTTTGGCTTGAATCGCTCACAATACCTGCACAGAAAGCGCCATTCTTTGTATAAGCCGAATCAACAATTGTGTAAGCGATATTTTTGAAAGTGAATACTTCTAATCCTGAATAAAAATCATAATTAGCTGTAGCAATGTGCTTCATGATTTGTGCATTTACACCATCAGATGGGCTAAAATATTGTTCAATTCTTTTTCCGCCAATCACATATTCGTGTGGGGTATTATTTGATTTTGACGCCCCAAATAAGTTGCCAGTAAACATTTCATTAAATTCAGCTGTATAACCCTTTGCTAACGATTGGTCTTGTATAATCACCATATTATTTTTGTCTTGTTGCATTTCTTGTTGTCCCCAATTTGTACTACCTGTTAAAACCGTTGACATAGATGGGCTTCCAACATCCATCACTGCAAATTTATTGTGCATAATGCCATATGTGGTTGATGGAGCAGGTGCTTGAATTTTATTTGTCGTAGTGAATAAATTAAATACAGATGAACTTACGCCAGCATCGCATATCACCCGAACATTCACACCTCTTGTTGTTGCTGCATTGACAGCCGTAATAATGCCTAAATTATTATCTAAATTATAAATCGCAATATCTAAAGAACTGGCTGTTCTATTGATATAAGCAATTAAAGTATCAGCAAACGAATTGTTTAAATAAGTAGCAACATGTCCGTGTTGTGCCTTAGTTACGTCAACTGGGTTGTTAAAATAAATTTTTATATCGCCCGAAGATGTTGATACAGTTGCCATAGCAGTTACTGCACTTTTTGAAGTATCATTTGTTGAACTTACTGAAATGCCTTGCACATAATAAATTGTAGCAGGTGATAAACCAGTTAAATTTTGTGAATGGGCAGTAGTCATTGTTAAACTACTTGTGGTCATATTCAAATTAGTTGGCGAAGTGCCATAATGAATAATGGTTGAACCTTGGTTTTGTGTATTGAAACTTACAGTAAATGAAGTTTGTGTGATGTTAGTTTGCAATAAAGGAGTTGTAATCACTGGTGGATTACCATGATAAATAATGTCATTAATATCTCTTAATAACAATTGGAACACAGTAGCGCCGCCACTTGAAGCATTTTCACTTAACACACCAACAATATCAACTGAACCAGAAGGAATAGTTGTTCCTACCAAGTTGCTAGCGGTGTTTATTCTTACATCTTCGGTTGTAGAACCTTGTGTAAAGTTATAATTTGTGCTACCAGCAAATGTACCAGTGCTAGTGAATGTTACATTATTTAATCTAACTAACATCCCCTCATTGGCAATTGCAAAGCCTGTTGCAGCAGTAATTGCTAAAGGTGTAGGTAAAGTATGACCAGCCGATGAACTGTTTATAGTTGGTGTTCCTAATTCTAATAATCCACTAAATGGAGATAAAGTTCCTGTTATAGTTGCTGAATCACCACGATTTAAAGAACTTAATGCAGAACCATATAAAGCTAATCCGCCTGTTGCATCTTGAATATATCTGGTACTTGTGCCAAATTCAGCACCATTAATAATAATACCTGTAACTGTTGCTGCACCTGAACCCCTTGTATGTGCAGAATCACAGCTAATTGTTTGTGCATTTACACTGCCAATAATTACCATTGAAAAAATAGAAAGTAAAATTCTCTTCATGTTTTGATTTTGTTTTTAATAAAAATGAACACCAAATGTAAAATTATTTTTCAGCAGTTACATAAACTTTTTGTTAATTTTAGAATCTCAAAATGTTATGGAAATAGCCATCATCACCCCTACCGAAACCATTGACAATGAGGCTGAACATATCATTCAGCTGTTTGAAAACGGTTTGCAATTGTTGCATTTACGAAAGCATACTGCCTCCAAAGATGAACTTGATGAATGGTTAGATAACATTCCTGCCTTGTTTCATCCACGAATTGTAATTCATCAACAGCCCGAAATGTTGGCTGAATACAATATTGGTGGATTTCATTTAAATCAATACCATCATCATCAAAAAGATGAAATAAAAAAAAATCTACAACCTCATCAAACTTTTTCAATGAGTGCTCACAACTTTGATGAGATAAAAAAATCAACGGGCTTTAATTATTACTTCATCAGTCCTGTGTTTGACAGCTTGAGCAAACAAGGCTTGACTGCTGCGTTTGATAAGCATGAATTAGAAACAGGATTAAAAGAAAATGCCGATAAAAAAATATTTGCCTTAGGTGGTGTATGCGCTGAAAACTTGCATGTACTAAAAAAATTAGGCTTCGCCGGCGCAGCAACGTTAGGAAATATTTGGCTAAGCAAAAATCCAGTAAAAACTTTTTTAGAGATGAAAGAGAAATTAGAAAAATAAATTTTCTACTCCTTCACAATATCGCTCAACTCCAACTTAATGGCTTCGGCACTCATCATGATTTCACGAAGCGAAAGTGCCAACGAAATAATCATAAAGATTAAACTCACACCAAATGTGATTTGGGCAGCTGTTTGATAGCCTGTATAAATCAAAAACATCGTAAGCACACAAAGCAGCAAACTGCTGATGCCAAAGCCTTGCATGTTTCTAATCACAATAATTCTGATTCGTAAATTGTTGATTTGCCCATGCAAATTGGGATGATTAATTTCTTTCAATTTATCATGCTTCAAATTTCTAATCAAATTTGCAATGGCTAAAAACCGATTGGTATAAGCCAGCAACAGCAATGAAACCGCAGGAAATAATAAGGCAGGAGTAGTTAAAGAAATTTCCATAACACTAACTTAAGAATTAGCGACAGCAACTTTTTTACTGCCGATTTTTTGTTGTAAAGCAGCCACAACTTTATCAATTTCTTCTTTGGTATTGTATTTTGAAAATGAAAAACGAATGGTTGATTGATTGGCTTTACCCTTGTAAATACCTTGAATGACATGACTTCCAGCATTTGCGCCGCTGCTACATGCACTACCACCGCTCACACAAATTCCATCCATATCTAAAGTATAAAGCAACATTTCTGTTTGTTCATTTTTCGGAAAACCAACGCTCAATACGGTGTACATCGAATTTTCAGAACCCGAACGACCATTGAAAATTAAGCCTTCAAAATTTTCTTCTAATTTTTTCTTCAAATAAAATTTCAAATCGCTGATGTATTTTTTATCAGCATCAAAATTTTCGTAAGCCATTTCTAAAGCTTTTGCAAAGCCAATAATTCCTGTAACATTTTCTGTCCCGGCTCTCATGTTTCGTTCTTGTCCGCCGCCAGCCACAAAGGGTTTCACCTTCACACGTTCGCTTACATACACAATACCTGCGCCTTTTGGTCCGTGAAATTTATGTGCAGAGCCTGTGATAAAATCCATTGGCAATTCATGCAAATTAAATTTCCAATGTCCAACTGTTTGAACTGTATCTGTATGAAAATAGGCGTTGTATTTTTTTACTAAATTTCCAACAGTAACTAAATCTAACAGGTTACCAATTTCATTGTTGCCATGCATCAAACTCACCAACACTTTTTCATTTTTCAAATTCTCCAATAAACTTTCTAAATGAGCCATATCAATATCTCCGTGTTCGTTCACATTCACTAAATGTAATTTTATTCTGCCCAAATGCTCAATATCTTCGGCTGTGTGGAGCACACAATGATGCTCTAATGGCGATGTAATAATGTGTTTCACTCCTAAATCATTTACACAGCGGCGCATAATCATATTGCTACTTTCGGTGCCACCTGATGTAAAAAATATTTCTCCAGGATTTGCCCCTAACAAAGTTGCAACCGACTTACGAGCCTTTTCTATAGCGGATTTCACTTCTCTTCCATAAGAATAGATGGAAGATGGATTACCAAAATTTTCAGTTAAAAAAGGCAATATGGCTTCCGCTACTTTTGTATCAACTTTTGTTGTAGCAGCATTATCTAAATAAATTCGTTGCATGAAAAATGATTTTTATTGAAGCTGCAAAGTTCTAAATATTTTGATAGTTTTGAAAAAATAAAATGGAAAAGCAGCAATTTAAAAAAATTACTTCGCCTGAAGTTTTGCGCCGAAAAGCGGAGCATTATTGTGCTTACCAAGAACGCTGCCAGCAAGAGGTTCGGAACAAATTGTATGAATTGGGTGGCTATACAAGAGATATTGAATTGATTATTGCCGAACTGATTGAAAAGAATTTTTTGAACGAAGAACGCTTTGCAATAGCTTATGCTGGTGGAAAATTCAGGATAAAAAAATGGGGCAAAATAAAAATCATCAACGAACTAAAATTCAGGCAAATCAGCGCTTATTGTATCAAAAAAGCATTGCAACAAATTGATGAAGATGATTATCGAAAAACGTTGGTTGAAGTTTTAAAGAAAAAAAATAAAAATTTTACCAGCTCATCTCCGATGCAAAAAATGCAATTAGCAAAATTCGCTATGAGCAAAGGTTTTGAGCCCGATTTGATTTGGAAATTGTTAAAAGCCGAATAAAATATTTTCTGCAAATTTCATCCGCATTTGATTGCTTACATTTGCATCGCTTATGGCAGTTCCTTACCAATATTTACAAATAGAAAAGAAAGAACAGGTGCGACAAATGTTTAACAACATTGCACCCAAATACGATTTGCTCAACAATGTTTTATCAGCAGGCGTTGATAAAATTTGGCGCAAAAATGCCATTAATGAATTGGCAAAAAATCACCCAAAAAAAATATTGGATGTAGCCACAGGCACTGGCGATTTTGCTATTGCTGCTTTGAGTATAAACCCTGAAAGTATTGTGGGAGTTGATATTTCAGTAGGTATGTTGGAAAAAGGCAACGAAAAATTAAAACGATTACAACTTGAAAGTAAAATTGAATTGAAAGAAGCCGATTCGGAAAATTTGCCTTTTGCTGAAAATAGTTTTGATGCTTGCACAGTTGCTTTTGGTGTTCGGAATTTTGGTAATTTGCAAAAAGGATTAAGTGAAATTAATCGTGTGTTAAACAAAGGCGGCGTATTGATTGTGTTAGAATTTTCGCAACCACAAAACAAAATTTTTGCAGCACTTTATTCGTTCTATTTCAAAAACATTTTGCCTTTGATTGGAAAAATTGTTTCAAAAGATTTTTCGGCTTACAAATATTTGTACGAATCAGTACAAGAATTTCCATTCGGAAAAGCATTTGAAGCAGAATTAACAAAAGCAGGATTTTCATCAACGGCTGCAATGCCGCAAACTATGGGCATTTGCACCATTTACAAAGCTGTGAAATAAAATTTGAAAAAGAAATTTTACATATTGTTTTTGACTTTGCAATTCATTTTTGTTTCAAAAATTTTTGCTCAATTCAATCAGTTAGACCACGATAAAAAGAAACATTATTTCGGTATCACTTTTGGCTTCAACACTTCACGTTTCAGAGTTTATCCAAGTGCCGATTTTATTACGAATGATACCATTAAACAAATTCAAACCAAGGCTGGTCCTGGCTTCAATTTAGGCTTGATGGCAAACATCAGATTGAGTAATCGGTTGGACGTGAGAACTGTGCCAGCAATGGTCTTCGGCGAAAAGAATTTAATTTTCACAACGCATGATTATACGAATGGAAAAGATACTTTGAGCAAATTCAACATCCAAAATATTTACATTGATTTGCCTATTCAATTCAAATTGAAAAGCGATAGAGTGAAGGATTTCAGAATGTATGTCATCAGCGGTATGAAATATTCTTACGATTTAGCATCGTTATCAAAAGCCCGAAAAGCCACCAATTTAGTGCGATTAACGCCACATGATTTATCGGCAGAAGTTGGTTTTGGCTTTGAGTTTTATTTTCCATTATTTATTTTAGCACCTGAAATAAAAGTGTCGCAAGGCATGATGGATGTGCTTTTTCACGATTCGCATTTGTTGTATAGCCGTGAATTAGACCAATTAAAATCTCGTACAATTACATTTTCAATTCATATCGAAGGATAAATTATGAACGCAACATCTTTACAAAATATTTTTTCTGCCGAATCATTTTCGCCTGGAACTCGTGTGTGGATTTACCAAGCAGATAGAAACTTAAATGAGTTTGAAGTTTTGCAAATTGACAATATTTTAAAATCTTTTGCACAGCAATGGACAGCGCATCAAATGCCTTTGAAAGCCACAGCCAATGTGCAATTCAATCGATTTGTAATTTTTTATGTAGATGAAAGTGAAAATGAAATCAGTGGTTGCGGCATTGATAAATCGGTACAATTAGTGAAGCAAATTGAACAAGAATTAAACCTCAATTTTTTCAATAGAACTCAAATTGCTTACCAAGCCGATAACGAAATCAAAACTTTTTTGATGCACGATGCGAAAAAACTATTGGATGAAAATGTCATAAATGCTTCAACAATTATTTTTAATAATTTAGTAGCTTCAAAACAAGAAATGGAAAATGAATGGCAAATTGAGTTGCAACAATCTTGGTTGTGGAATCGTTTAAAAACAGTTTAATTTTTTTGCTCAATAAATTCAATATATCTTCGCCGCTCATTTTCAAAAAATGATTCAACGATTTCTACCTTTATTTAAAAAATTTGTTTTCTTCGGAATTATAGGATTCATCAGCTTTTTGATGGATTTTGCATTGACTTATTTGTTTAAAGAAAAACTGAAATTGAATAAATATTTGGCGAATAGTTTGAGTTTTGTAGTGGTGGGTTTTATCAATTTTAGCTTGAACCGAAAATATACTTTTCCTGACCATCACGCCGATTATAAAATGCAATTGTTGCGTTTTTTTATTGTGTCAGGAACTGGCTTGGTGCTGAATAATTTCATCACTTATTTTTTTACGGAAAAACGAAAATACAATTTCTATTTTTCGAAATTACTGGCAACATTTATTGTTATTTTTTGGAATTTTAGCATGAACAAAATTTTTACTTTCAAATAGTTTTTTTCAAAGTTTGATAAACAATTTTTATTGACAAACTTTTCAAATAAACTATCTTACTTGTATTATTTTTGACCACCAAACCATTTCATGCGATTCAATTTTTTCAGCTTTTTATTTTTGATTTTATTTTTTGTTTCGTGCAAAACTGTGCATAAAACAAAAACTCGTGTTGAAGGCGTTCGTACACCACGAGCCGAGTTGCTGGAGAAATTGCATCAACCCGATTTTAATTTTAAATGGTTTT
This sequence comes from uncultured bacterium, assembly GCA_903857255.1. GTDB lineage: Bacteria > Bacteroidota > Bacteroidia > Chitinophagales > CAIODY01 > CAIODY01. Next base: position 86,479 of record CAIODY010000013.1, on the reverse strand, counting down.
ATGCCAAAGCCAAAATCGAGTACGAAGATTCAAAGAATAATCAAACCATCAATACTGAAATTAAGATAAAAAAAGACACCGCTATTATGATTGCAGTGAATGCGATGTTGGGCATTTATCGAGCTGAAATATTGATTACGCCTGATTCGGTGAAGTTTTTAGATAAATTTAATAAGCGATTTTATCAACGTGATTTTAACTTTATCAAACAATTAACGCATTTGCCAAATCTTACTTTTGATGCTATGCAAAAAGCGATTTTAGGTTGTGATTTTAATTTTGATAAAAGCAATGCGATGATTGAAAAAAATGATAGCAGTTATAAAATTGAAACTTCTGAAAACCAGATTCAGAACATCATTTGGATGAATGCTTTGAATTTGACGATGAGTAAAAAACAATTGAAAAACAAAGTGATTAATCAAACTTATGAAATGAATTATGCTGATTATCGTTTGTTAGCTGATAGATTATTTTCGTTCAGAAGAAAAGTAAAAATTGTTGGTCAGCAAGACAATATTTACACCGTTGATATTGATTATAAAAAAGTAACGCTGAACGAACCACAAACCATTGCACCAATAAAAGTTCCTAAAAGCTACGAGGTTGTAAAATGATTTTTTCTAAAAAAAATATTGCTGTTTTATTTGTGTTGCTGATGCTTGTAGTTGGCTCTATGCAGGCATTTGCACAAAATTCAAAAGATGATTTGGAGCGCAAAAAGAAAAAATTGTTAGAAGAAATTGAACAAGCACAAGAGCAATTATCAAAAACTCGAGCAAATAAAAATGCCAATTTGAATCAAGTGTACGCACTAAAAAGTAAAATTGCTGCACGGCAAAAATTGATTGCCAATTACAATTCGCAATTGCATAATATCGAAACGAATATTGGTTCAACACAGCGACAGATAAGGACTTTGGATGTGCGATTGGATTCGTTGAAAGCTGAATATGCACGATTGATTGTGAAGGCTTACAGAACAAATGGCGAATTGGATAAAGTGCTTTTTATTTTTTCAGCAAAAGATTTTAATGATGCTTATCAACGCATGTTGTATTTGCAACAATATAGCGATTACAGAAAACAACAAGCTGAATTGATTAAACAAACCAAAGTTGCAAGAGTTGGCAAATTGAAAGATTTAAAAAATCAGAAAGAGGAAAAAGTAGATTTGCTAAATGGCGAACAAACACAAAAACAAACTTTAGAAAAAGAAAAAAACGAGAAAGACAGAGTGGTTCAGCAGTTGAAAGGACAAGAAGCACAATTAATGAATGAGGTAAAAGAGAAAAAGAAGGCAGCAGCCAAACTGAATAAATTAATTGAAGACATTATCCGAAAAGAAATTGAAGCGGCAAAAAAGAAAAACGAAACTACTTCATCATCGCATGTTTTGGCTTTGACACCCGAAGCAAAAGCATTGAGTGATAATTTCGCAGCCAATCAAGGCAAGTTGCCTTGGCCTGTTGAACGTGGCTTCATTACTGGGCATTTCGGAATTTCAGAACATGATGTATTGGCAAATGTAAAAGTGAATAATAATGGCGTTGATATTAAAACACAACCCGGAGCTCATGCCAGAGCGATATTTGAAGGCGAAGTGAGAGCAGTTTTGACCAATCCATCATTTCACATTGCAGTATTAGTGCAGCATGGTGAATATTTCACCGTGTATTCTAATTTGGAGGAAGCTTATGTGAAACAAGGCGATAAAGTAAAATTGAAACAACAAGTTGGAAAAGTTTATACCAATACTGACGAAGACAAAACAGAATTGCATTTAGAAATTTGGAAAAACACTAACAAATTAAATCCTGAAAGCTGGCTCTACGGGCAGTAAAGAACAATTTGAAAATGCGATGATTTGAAAATGAAATACAGAATACATTTTGCGTTTCAGATTAACTAATAATAATTAAACAATAACGAAATACAATGGCATCAACAATTTTAACACGATTAGAGAATAACATTTTCACCATCACCATTAATCGCCCTGATAAGATGAATGCGTTGAATGGTGAAGTGATTGCTGATTTACAAAATGCCATGCAGGAAGTATACAGCAATGATGAAATCAAAGGGGTAATACTGACGGGAAGTGGTGTAAAAGCATTTGTTGCAGGTGCTGATATTGCTGAATTTGCTAACTACAAATCGGCGCAAGGAAAACTAATGGCAAGTAATGGTCATGCAGTTTTTAACAGAATTGAAAATTGCGGTAAGCCTGTAATAGCTGCTGTGAATGGATTTGCATTGGGTGGCGGTTGCGAATTGGCAATGAGTTGTCATATCCGAATAGCCAGTGAAAATGCTAAATTTGGTCAACCTGAAGTTAATTTAGGCATCATTCCTGGTTATGGCGGTACTCAAAGATTAATTCAATATATCGGCAAAGGCAAAGCTTTGGAATTGATGATGACTACGGATATGATTTCAGCAAATGAAGCACTGACAATGGGTTTGGTGAATCATGTGGTGTCTCAAGAAAACTTAATGGCGAAATGCCATGAAATTTTAAATAAAATTTTCACCAAAGGACCTGGTGCTATTTCAAAAGTGATTGAATGTGTGAATGCACATTTTGAGCCACAACATGGCGCATTTCAAACTGAAATAAATTCATTTGCTGATTGTATGAACACAACAGATTTTAAAGAAGGGACTACTGCATTTGTTGAAAAACGTAAAGCCAATTTTACAGGTAAATGAAAGCTTATTTAGATTTATTACAGCACATTTTAGATAAAGGTGTTATCAAAACTGACCGTACCGGAACAGGCACCAAGAGTGTATTTGGCTATCAAATGCGATTTGATTTGAGTGAAGGGTTTCCATTGCTCACTACAAAAAAATTACACACAAAAAGCATCATCCATGAATTGTTGTGGTTTTTGAAAGGCGATAACAACATTAATTACTTAAAAGAAAATGGTGTTTCAATTTGGGATGAATGGGCAGACGAAAATGGAAACTTAGGACCTGTGTATGGCGTTCAGTGGCGCAGTTGGAATTGTGCCGATGGAAGAACAATTGACCAGATTTCTAATTTAATTCATCAAATAAAAACCAAGCCCGACTCACGAAGATTGATTGTGAGCGCTTGGAATGTAGCTGATGTAGATAAAATGGCTTTGCCACCATGTCATACCATGTTTCAATTTTATGTGGCGGAGGGAAAATTAAGTTGTCAGTTGTATCAACGCAGTGCTGATGTTTTTTTAGGAGTGCCTTTCAACATTGCATCTTATGCATTGCTTACACACATGATTGCACAGGTTTGTGATTTGAAAGTTGGAGATTTTGTTCACACATTAGGTGATGCTCATTTGTATTTGAATCATTTGGAACAAACTAATTTGCAACTCACACGTGAGCCACGACCATTGCCAACTTTGCAAATCAATCCTGCTATAAAAGATATTTTCGGATTTAAGTTCGAAGATTTTAAAATTGAAAATTACGACCCACATCCAAGCATTAAAGCACCGATTGCAGTTTGATTAAGTTTGTAAAGAATTTCTAATGAACATAAAGCATATTTATTGGTTTTCGTATTTTGATAATACAGAGCCAAGTGTCCGATATAGAGCTATTTATCCTTTAGAGAAATTTTCTGAACTTCATAACATACCTTATACATTCGTTTACCCAAGCTATTCTTTTCGAAATATTTTTCATTTCCTGAAAACATATTTTTCAGTTTTGATTTTCAGAAAAAAAAACTCAGTAATTGTTTTTCAAAAAATTTATAGCAACGGTATTTATGCAAATGCACTTAAATTTTTATTGTTGTTAAGAAAGCAAAATTCGGTTTATGATATTGATGATGCAGAATATGAAAGAAGGAAAACTTCAACGATAAATTTTTTTATAAAAAAGTGTTCGAGATGCTTTACGGGAAGTGAGGCTTTGGCAAATTATTGCAAGCAATTTAATAAGAACGTTACGATTCTTACTTCGCCTGTCATTGAACATTCATTAATGAAGCAGAATAAAAATGCAATTTTAACTATTGGTTGGATTGGTTACTATGACGCACATTTCAATAGCCTAAAAACTTATATTTTTCATGGGTTACAAAAAATTCCTTTTCATTTCAAATTGGTAATTTTAGGTGTAAAAAATCAAACAGAAATTAATCAAATAAAATCCGAACTACAGGACTCAAATATTGTTGAACTTATTGCTCCTCTTGACATAAACTGGCAAGATGAACTTTCAGTGTATAAATTAATTACAGATTTTGACATCGGTGTTGCTCCTTTAATTGATACAGAATTTAATCGTGCAAAATCTGCTTTTAAATTAAAGCAATGTTTGTCATGCGGCATCCCAGTTTTAGCAAGTGCAGTTGGAGAAAATGTTGTTTTCTCTCAAGAAAATAATAATGGATTTTTGTGTAATTCAGTTAGTGATTTTGTTGAAAAAATTATTTTCATCAACGAATTAGAAAATGAAGAGTATACAAAAATGAGTATTGCAGCTAAATCATGTTGCATTAATTTTAGCATAGAAAACTATTGTCAAACTTTTATAAAATCATTTCCATGAATCTATCCATCGTTGTTGCTGCTTCTAAAAATTTTGCGATTGGCGTTGGCAATCAATTGCCTTGGCATTTGCCTGCTGATTTAAAATACTTCAAAAACCTTACTTCAGGTTTTCCAATTATTATGGGCAGCAATACTTATTTGTCAATTGGTAAACCATTGCCCAACAGAACAAATATTGTGATTACTTCACAACAAAATCCAAGTTGGAATCATGAAGGAATTATTTTGGTAAATTCTATGGAATCTGCGATTGGAAAAGCAAAATCATTAAATGTTTCCGATGCTTATATCATAGGCGGAGCAAGCATTTATAAGCAAGCTATTCATTTGTGTAATAAAATTTTTATCACAAAAATTGATTTGGAAATTGAAAAAGCTGATGCGTTTTTCCCTACATTAAATCAAGAAGAATGGAAATTAATCAGCGAAGAAAAACATGAGGCTGATGAAAAAAATAAATGGAATTATTCGTTTGCAATTTATCAACGATAATTTTTTAAAAACAAAAAAGGCTCGTTTTTTTGAACGAACCTTTTTCGAAAAACAATTTTCTATTTCAGATTAATGAATTAGATTGAACAATCTGCTCCAACGAATTTTCTTGAATAAATTGTTGGCATTATAATCTAAACTCAACCATACCATCCAAGCTTTTCCAACGATATGGTCTTCAGGTACAAAACCCCAAAAACGGCTATCAGCGCTGTTGTGACGGTTATCGCCCATCATCCAATAATAATCCATTTTGAAAGTATAGCTATCCGTTTCTTTTCCGTTGATGATAAATTTGTTGCCATTTTGTTCCAAAGTATTGCCTTCATAAACAGCAATAATATCGTGATACAGTTTGATGTTGATGGAATCTAATTTTACAGTAACTCCTTTTTTCGGAATCCAAATTTTACCATAATTATCTACGTTCCAAGGGAAATGATTCGTGTCGTAAGGAAATAAAACTTCGCTGATTGTTCCTTTCGGACGAACTGCTGCAACAACCGATTTAATGTTGCCAAACTCTTTTATAGCAGGAATATGTTGGGGTTCTAAAAACATTTCGTATAAATTATTTCCCATTGCGCCGTAATCTGTAATGCCAGCGTCATTCAAGTCATCAGGATTAATTTCTGAGCCATTGGTTTCCACCACATATTCCATTTCGCCATGCGGTGCTTTGTAAGCCTCTTTATTATTGATAAACAAAACTGATTCTTTCACTTCTAAAGTATCACCAGGAATTCCAACACAACGCTTGATGTAGTTTTCACGTTTATCAACCGGACGTGGAATTTTATATTCAGGTGGATAATTAAAAACCACCACATCATTTCTTTCTACATGACCTAAGCCAGGCAAACGATGATAACCCCACTGCACAATTTCAGAATACGCTTTACCACCAATAATTGGCATGGTGTGATGTGCAAACGGAAATGCGATGGGTGTGTTCGGAATACGAGCGCCATAGCTGATTTTACTTACAAATAAAAAATCGCCCACCAACAAAGTTTTTTCCATCGAAGGTGTTGGAATGGTGTAAGCTTCCACCAAAAATGTTCTGATTAATGTGGCAGCAACTACTGCAAACACAATGGCATCAACCCATTCACGGGTTTTGGATTTTTTTTTAACAGGCTCGTTGTCGTTTTTTTTCTTTTGCCAGAAAAATAAATTCATGAAATTATTTTTAGAATTATGAAGTTCAAAGATAAAACTCAAACGCTTTCAGCTTGGAGTTATTATAAACTATCTATGGTGAAAATGTTATTCAATTCCTAATACATCTTTAAACTCGTACACACCTTTTTTGTCAGCAATCCATTCGGCAGCCAACACTGCACCTTCGGCAAAGCCGCTTCGGCTGTGGGCTTTGTGAATTAATTCCACTTCATCAACGGCTGATTTAAACAATACATTGTGTGTGCCAACTACATTTTCTATTCGCAATGCTTCAATGGGAATGGCTTGGCTGGAAATATGTTGCTCAATAATTTTTTTGATGGAAATGGCTGTGCCACTTGGCGCATCTTTTTTTTCAGTGTGATGAATTTCGCTCATCAACACTTCATATTGCGGATGCTTTTTAAATAAACTTGCTGCATAATTATTTATGGCAAAAAACAAATTTACCCCAATGCTAAAATTGCTGGCAAACACCATCGCACCTTTATTATTTTCAAATTCTTTTTTTACATTTTCAAATTTACCTAACCAACCTGTTGAGCCACAAACCACTGGTACAGCAGCTTTCAAGCACAACAACATATTTTTAACGGCTGATTCAGGACTGGTAAATTCAATAGCTACATCTGCTTTTTTAAGATTTTCAACGGTCAAGTCGTTTAAATTATCAATAGAAATTTTCAAAACCACTTCATGTTTTCCTTGCTGAATAATGCTTTGTTCAATGGCTTTGCCCATCTTTCCGTAACCGATTAATGCTATTTTCATTCCTGATTTTTTTTGAAAACGCAAAGGTAATTTTAAATCGGCATTTAGTTTCATTAACACATTATTTGCATTTAGTTGAAAACGAAGAATAAACCTTTGGCGTTTAATATGCGTCTATTAAAATAAGAAATTAAAACCTGAAGGATTAAATGGCTGCTTTAAAAAATGTACTTCTGATTTTTGCTATGCTATTTGTTGTTGAAGCAGCAAATGCTCAACAACAAAAACAGAAATCGAAACCAGCACCACTGACTGGCATTGACAAAAAAAGTCAGAAAGATTTGGACAAAACATTTAATCGAAAACAGGCACATAGCAAAAAACATCATGGTCATAAGGTCAAACATTAATAAAGAAATGGCTGTTTAATCAGCAAAAGAAAAGAGGATTGGGTTTTTAGGTTTTATTTTAGGGCAAGCTCCAGTTTTTTAGGTTTTAACTGGGGCTTTGCTTTTTTTAAGAATTGCTGTTTCCATTTTTCCAACATTTTATTGACTTGATGCAAATAAATCTTTTCCTAATTTGCATTCATGAAACCACCCGAAACAAAAAAAATACACACCTCAAAACCACCCGAAGCAATTTTGCTTAACGAACTTTCAAAGCTCATTGAACAAAGCCAGCAGCAGGTTGTAGCACAAGTAAATAGCACACTCACATTATTATTTTGGCAAGTTGGAAAACGCATTAACACTGAAATTTTAAAAAACAAACGAGCCGATTATGGAAAGCAAATTGTGCCTACAGTATCGGCACAATTGGAAAAATCTTACGGAAAAAATTTTACCGAAAAGAACGTAAGACGAATGATGCAGTTTGCAGAACAGTTTACAGATTTTGAGATTGTCGTTACACTGTCACGACAATTAAATTGGTCGCACTTTTTAGTTTTAATTCCGCTAAAAAATGAAGAGGCAAAGTTTTATTATGCTCAAGCTATTGCCGCACAATCATTGAGCGTAAGAGATTTGCGAAAGCAAATTACCACCAAAATTTTTGAACGAACTGCGATTGCGAATTTACAAATCACTGCTACAAACCCAACCATTCACAATACTTTCAAAGACCCTTACTTTTTAGATTTTTTAGGATTGAAAAACACCTATCTGGAAAAAGATTTAGAGCAAGCAATTTTGAGAGAATTAGAAGCATTCATTTTAGAATTAGGAAGCGGCTTCGCTTTTGTTGAACGCCAAAAAAGAATGATAATTGATGGTGAAGACTTTTATTTAGATTTATTGTTTTATCATCGTAATCTGAAACGCTTGGTAGCAGTTGAATTGAAGCTGGACAAGTTTGAAGCCAAACACAAAGGGCAAATAGAATTGTATTTAAAATGGTTAGATAAATATGAGAAAAAAGAGGGCGAATTACCTCCCATTGGATTAATACTTTGCGCCGAAAGCAGCCGTGAGCAAATAGAATTATTAGAAATGCACAAAGACGGAATAATGGTAGCCGAATATCTAACCGAATTACCTCCCAAAAAAGAATTAGAGAAAAAAATACATTCCATTTTAATAGAGGCAAAAGAAAGAATGGAAAGAACCAAATTACTGAAATAAAAAAATAAAATGAATCTCACCGAAACCAAAAAAATCAAGAACGAATACGATAATAAATTTCGCAGCGAATATCAATTATAATTTCCTAAAGCCTCTTTCAACTCTTTCAAAATTCTTTCTTTTAATGTTGCAGGTTCAAGCACTTCAATGCTTAATCCCCAGCCTAAAATTTCTTTTACCAATTCATGTGATTCGTGCAATTGAAATGAAACTGTCATTTCATTTTTTGAAATCTTTTCAATTTTTTGAGTGGAATGCCAAGGGAAGTTTTGCATATATTCCATGCAAGGTGGTTTTACTCGAAGCAAAATTTTTGAAGGATTTTTATCATTATGAACAGTAATACCAAAGGCATATTTAAAATACTCTTTAGCTGAAAAACCTTTGGGTTGATGATAAGTTGCTTTTGGATTTACTTCTAAATTTATTATTCTATCCAACGCAAATATTTTCAATTCACCTTTTTCATCTGCCACTAAATACCATCGTTTTAAATATTCTTTAATCGCCAAAGGGCTTACTGTTCTTGCTTTCAATGGTATATCAGTTTTTTGATTGTATTTAGAGTAGATAAAATCAACGCATTGTTTGCGCTTAATTACTTGAAATAACATTTCCAAATATTGGCTGCCATTATATTCATTGCTTTGGTCGAAAATTAAAATTTCATCTACATCATTTTCTTTTGCTGCATTTATTCGAGCTAAAATTTTATTTACATCATCGCTAATTTTTAAGCCTGAAAATTGTTTTAGCATTGCTACTGCTTCATTGATTTTTTCATAATCAGCATTGCTCAATTTTATTCCTGTCAATCTATAATCTGCATCAGAATATTGATACCCAAATTTTCGGTCGTAATGAATTGGAGCTAAAAATTCAGCATTATTCCGCATTTCACCTAAATCATTTTTTAATTGGCGAATACTTACACTGATGCCCGATTTTTCAAGAATGTATTTTTGAAAATACTCTACAGTTATTTTATCATAACGCATGGTTGCAAGACACTCATCAATCAATTTGTATCTCGTTAAAGCACTTTTATTTATTGGCATTTTGAATATTTTTTTTGAGTGAAAATAGGTTGCACTCTGTTGGTCATTTCTTTGCAACACAAATAATTTATCACCACAAAATTACACTTAAAAAATGTCTGATAATTTAAAATACATTCAGCAAATCGTTCACAACACTGCCAATACAAGCACTTTAGAAAAGGCATTGTATCTTAATGATGATGTTTTGCAAGCCTTAGCAAAAGAGCTTGGCGATGAAATTACACCATTGCAGGCATTTTTATTTTCGATGATTTTCAATAAAAACATTGAAGATTCTAATGAAAGTGTTTTGAATTTTATTGCCAATCATATCCGAACAGACAAAATGGAATTGCTTCACGTCATTGCCGAGTTGGATAAATTATGTACTTACGGATTGCTCTATTTTAAAAATAATGGTAGAGGAAGAAAACACAAGCGATTAAATGAATTGGATTACATCATCACTTATTCAGTATTTGACAAACTGAATAAAGGAATTAAAATTTCAAAAAGTGAAGAATTGAAATTATCAACTTTTAAAAAGTTGTTAGAAGAAGTTGATGCTTGTATTTTCAAACGCCGTGAAAGAGTGATTGAGCAAGATGAATTTGAAGAACGACTTATTGAACTGTTAGATAGAAATCAACACTTGCAGCAAGTGAAAAATATTTATGCCTTGTATGAAAACAATCCAACGCAGCAATTAAAAGATGTTACCAAAATTGGATTGGAGCCAGTTGCAATTGATTTGGAAGAATATAAACCAGAAGATGATTTGATTTTCACATTGTTATTGGCAAACAACACAAAACACTCCGAAAGTTTTAATCTACATACTGTTGTAGAAGAGGCATTGGGCGATGAAACCTTTTTTAAAAGAACTTCGATGGTAATAAAAAACAGAAGCCATATCGTGCAATCGAAAGGTTTTGTTTTTGAAATAAAACACGACATCAAACGAAAAGAAATGGAATACGAATTCACTGAAAAAGGATTAGACTATTTTTTGTGCGATGAAAAAACCGACATTATTGTTTTTGAAAAAAGAGAAATGTGCGATGAAATTTTAGCACAAGATATTGCTGAAAAACCCTTGTATTTCAATGCTTCCATGCAATCACAATTTGATAGCGTATTGAAGATTTTGGTTGACAATAATTTTGAATCCATAAAACTCAAACTAAAAACTATTTACAAAACCTCTGGTGGTATTTGCATCATGCTTTATGGTGAACCTGGCACAGGCAAAACAGAATTTGTTTTGCAAGCCTCCCGAATCAGCCAACGCAATCTCATCAAAGTAGATATCAGTGATGCCAAATCAATGTGGTATGGTGAATCAGAAAGAAAAATAAAAAGCATTTTTTCAAATTATGCGAAATCAGTTCGTAAAGAAGAGCGAACACCAATTTTGTTTGTGAACGAAGCAGATTCTTTATTCAATAAAAGAATAAATGTGGAACGAACTATTGACCAAACTGCTAATTCTATCCAAAATATTTTATTAGATGAATTGGAAAATTTCAATGGGATTTTGATGATTACTACCAATTTGATGCAAAATTTTGACAATGCTTTTGAACGAAGATTTTTGATGAAATTAAAATTTGAAAAGCCTGATAAATCACAACGAGAGCTGATTTGGAAAAATAAATTGCCTGATTTAGAAGATAAATCAATTCAGAACTTAGCTGAACAATATTCTTTTTCACCAGCAGAAATTGAAAATATTGCCAAGAAAGTGATGATTCATAATCTACTTAATAATGAAATGGATTTTCAGCAGCTCAACAAATTTTGCCAAGAAGAAAAATTTAGTCAATCAACCAAATCAATAATCGGATTTTAAAACAACAACAACATGAAATTTTTAAAAAATTTACTCCAGATTTTAACTTTCTTTTTCGTTTTATTTCTTGTGTTAATCGCACTTTGGAACATTTTCGATTGGTGCTATTATCTAATCGCCCGTTATTTTTTTAAAGTAGATTTTAAAAATGCAAAGCCTGGCACTTACAATTATTCGGTTGCTGTTTTTTTGAGTGATTGGTTCAAAGAATTGGAGCATTTCAGAATTTACAAAAAGCGTTCTTTTTAAATTATGCATATCCGACATCCCAATATGGCTATTGCAAAAAGCCATCGTGAAAATCCTTTTTTCAAATTGTTTGAAACAGATTCGAATGAAGCCATGCTGCCTGTTATCAATCAACTAATAAGAAAAAATGCAAATAAAATCAACCCAAAAATATTGTGGTTTGATGAAGCAAAAAATGATTTCAGAAGTGTGATTGAATTTTGCGGCATCAAACAAAATGCAAAGCAAAATGGTGTGGAATATCCTGATTTATTTGTGTTCACTAATGATGAAGAACAAAAAGATTTTGGTCGGTTTATTTTATCAGTGGGTGATGTTTTCAATTATGATACAGCCTCACAAAAACAAAGTGCTACCATCATCAACGTGCAGCACTTAAAATTTTCAGATGCATTGGCTTACATGGTGCATCAGGATTATGACCCAACGGAAATAAGAAACGCTTATCGAATGTATGCGGTGGTGTATGAATTTGAAATTAAAGTAGATGAACAAACGCAAAAAGTGCCTGTGATTTATTTTCATTTGCGACACACCACTTTGGTTTCATCCATTTTATATGAGTTTGATTTCAATGTTACACATTGGGTTTCGGTAAGAAAAGAGCATCCGAAAAATTTAATAAGTGCTACTACTTTTTTGCCTTTTCATCAGCGCAATACTTTGCAATATGCCATTATCAACTGCCCGTTTGCGCCTTATGAATTTGGTAAACCAAAAACAAAAAAATGGATACGCCGAAAATTATTTTTCAAGCCCGAAAGTGTATTGCACACATTTCATGATTGGACTTTAAACAAACCTATACAAGTCATCAATTTAAAAAACGAACCCACTTTTATTCAGGCAATACATTATGTGTAAAAACAAAACCATGCTCAATTTTAAAATAGAAAAAGCAACCGAAACCGATGTTGAACAAATCATTCAACTATGGATTCAATTGATGCAACTGCATCAAACATTTGGCACAAGCTGTTTTTCGGGATTTGAAAAATTTCAGCAAGATTATGAAACGTTAATGCAAGCCAGAATTGTTACCAACGATAATGCTGTTTTAGTAGCAAAGGCTGATGGCAAAGTAGTTGGTTTTGTTACTGCCGAAATTTCTACTTCGGTTTTTTCGGAAAGCAACAACGAGATAATGCTTTGCAAAGTGGATGACATTATGATAGATGAAAATTTTAGGCGTCAAAAAATTGGCTATGCTTTAATTGATAATTTAAAAGATTGGGCTGCCCGATTTGATGCTTACAGTATTGAACTAAAAGTGTTTGCAAATAACAAACAAGGTTTGTTGTTTTATGATGCTTTAGGTTTTGAAGAAACTTTTAAAACCATGCGATTGAATTATTAAACAAAAAAAATCAATCAGATTAGGATATGACAAATTCGTTTTGTAGATTTAAATTTAAAAACAAAAAAATATGCCACGACACAAATTTTTAAACGTTGACTTTGGACAACTTTATCCAAACATCGCTTCTGCACAGGGTTTTAAAACTCAAAATGCGATTTTGAACACCACACCTTACAAGCCAGAAGTATTGATTATTGGAACATTTAACCCAGATGATGGCAATGAAGCAGAATTTTTTTACGGCAGAAACAGAAATTATTTATGGAGAATTTTCGAGAATTTTTCAAATAATAACAATGCATTAAATGGACCAAATCATGGCATTCCTCAAATTGGACATATCTTCGAGCTTTGTACAAAATTCAAATTATCATTTGCTGATTTGATAACAGAAACTGAAGTTGAACTAAATGATTATAGTGATACTCTATTAAATCGGGAATGTAATCGGGGACAAATTCAAAACAATGTTGAAGAAATTGTAAAATACATTTGCGAAACTGATTCAATTAAGTATGTTTATTTCACAACTAAAAATGAAAATTTAAGATGCCTTTGGCAGCTTTGGTTAAACATTGAAACATTAGTCCATATTGAAAGAAGTGATGTTGAATTCGGCTCAATTTTAACTCCAAGTGGAATGGGTGGAGTAGATAATTTCAATGGCTTGCATAGAGCTGCAACAATAGCTAGGTATTGGATTTGGGTAAATGCAATTCCAAATATTCATCCACAGCCATTTCCAAACCAAAATGGTTATGCGCATCTCAATCACCAATGGCTTCAAGGTTGTAATGTGAACATTAATATTTATTAATTTTCACAGTGCAAATACACTGCACTGCGTTGTTGTTTTCTTTGTTGTGTAAAATCAAATAACTTTCCAAAGTTTTAATTTTGAAAGTATAACCCATTAAAGCATTTCTATGAATCTCACCGACACAAAAAAAATCAAATCAGAATACGACAGTAAATTTCGCAGCGAATACCAATTGTTGAATGAACAACAAAAGTTAGCAGTGGATACCATCGAAGGTCCGGTGCTGGTTGTGGCTGGTCCTGGTACTGGAAAAACACAAATTATTGCTGCACGAATTGCCAATATTTTATCCATTGGAGTTGATGCTAAGCCGCATAATATTTTATGCTTGACATACACCGATGCTGGCGCAATTGCCATGAGAAAACGCTTGTTAGATTTCATCGGCCCTGTGGCGCACAAAGTGAATATTCACACTTTTCATGCTTTTTGTAATGATGTGATTCAAAATCATCCGCAGTTTTTTTTGAAGAGAGATAGCGAACCTGTGAGTGATTTGGAGTTGGCTGAAATCTATCATGAAATAATTGATGAATTGCCTGAAGGGCACAGCCTGCGCCGCTTGAAAGGTGAAATTTATTACGAAGCCAATCGTTTAAAATCATTGTTTTCATTGATGAAAAAAGAAGATTGGTCAGTAGAAAAAATCAATTTGGAAGTTGAAAAATACATTGCCGATTTGCCTTTGAGAGATGAATATATTTGCAAACGTGCAACAGGAAATTTCAAAAAAGGTGATGTAAGAACAGATAAAATTCAGGTGGAAATTGACAAGATGAATTTGCTGAAAGACGGAGCAAATTTGTTTGAAAAATTTGATGCGAAAATGAAAGCCCGAGCTCGTTATGATTATGACGATATGATTTTGTGGGTGATAAAAGCTTTCAAAGAAAATCAAACTTTGTTGATGGAATATCAGGAGCGGTTTCAGTATGTGTTGGTGGATGAATTTCAGGATACAAGCGGTTCACAGAAAGAAATTTTAGAACTGCTGATTGATTTCTGGGGTGAAAATGCCAACGTGTTTGTGGTGGGCGATGATGACCAAAGCATCTATGAATTTCAAGGCGCACGATTAGACAACATTGTGAATTTTTATGAAAAATTTGAAAGCACGATTAAGCCGATTGTGCTCACAAATAATTACAGAAGCACACAAAAAGTGTTGGATGCAGCGAAGGCAACCATTGATAATAACCAACAACGATTGATTCATCAAATCAAAAAAGATGGATTGGTGTTGGATAAAAATTTAGTGGCTTCTAATCCGAAAATAATTTCAGTAGAAGTCCCACAACCCAGAATTGTAGAGTATTTCAATAGCTTTCATGAAGAAGCGGATATTGTTTTGCAATTAGAAAAATTGCATCAGGCAAATCAGAATTTAGCGGAAGTTGCGGTGTTGTATTCGCAACACAAACAAGCGGCGAACATCATCAAATTGTTGGAGAAAAAAGGAATTCCTTACAACGTAAAGAAAAAAGAAAACTTGCTGCAACTGCCGTTGGTGCAGTATTTTATTATGGTGTTGGAATATTTGCAAAAGGAAATTGCCAAACCATTCAGCGGTGAAGAATTGTTGTTTCACTTGATGCATTATCCTGCGTTGCAAATCAAACCGACTGACATTGCTTTGTTGAGTTGGCACATTTCACAAAAACCAAAAGCAGAAAAAACTTTTTGGCGAATTGTGCTGGACAATGCTTTGGAATTGAGTTCGTTGAATTTGCAATCTTCTAATAAAATCATTCAATTGGGAAATTGTTTGAACAAATGGCTGGGCGAAATGCAATCGCTCACGTTGCCAATGTTGTTTGAAGATATTATTTATGACAGCGGAATTGTTGAACACATTTTGAATTCGCCCACTCGAATTTGGGATATGCAAGTGCTGAATTCTTTTTTCGATTTCATCAAAGAAGAATGCAGCAAAAAACCACGAATGCACGTGAAAGAATTTTTGGCAATGATTGATGAAATGCACGGCGAAAATTTGGAGTTGCCGATTACAAAAGTTGTTGCACAAGAAAATGGTGTGAACTTTATCACGGCGCATTCATCAAAGGGGTTGGAGTTTGAGTATGTTTTTTTAATTGGTTGCACGAATGATTTTTGGGAGAAAAAACGTGGCATGAATAATCGGTTTGCGATGCCTGATAATTTGATTGGCGATGAAAAAATTAATGCCGAAGAATCGAGCAGAAGATTGTTTTATGTGGCGATTACAAGAGCAAAAAAATATTTGCAAGTTTCTTATCCTGCAAAAGATGCGAAAGAAAAATTGAAGCAAGCATCGTTGTTCATTGCTGAAATTAAAGACCAATGTTTGTTTGAAAAAACCAACGTGAGTGAAGCCGAAGTGATGGAGCAAATCAAATGGTCATTTGAGCCTGAACCGCCTGTGAATATTGAATTGTTGAAGAAAGAATTTTTGGAACAACGTTTGAAAAATTTCTCATTGAGTGCATCAGCGTTGAATAAATATTTGAACTGCCCAGTGTCATTTTATTATGAAACAATTTTGCAAGTTCCATCTGCGCCAAATGATAGTATGGCGTTTGGAAATGCGGTACATTATGCGTTGGAAATGTTGTTTAAGGATATGCAATTGCATCCGCAAAAAGAATTTGCACCGATTGAATTGGTTATTAAGAATTTTGAAAAGAGCATGTACAAGCAAGAAGAAGCGTTTACCGAAAAACAATTTCCACGTCGACTAGAACTCGGCAGAAAATCATTGACTGAATATTATAATCATTACATCAATACATTCAATAAAACGGTGAGCGTTGAAAAAATGATTACGAATATTGAAATTGATGGTGTGCCGATGAAAGGAAAAGTGGATAAAATAGAATTTGATGGTAACAATTGCACCGTGATTGATTATAAAACGGGTAGCCCGAAACGCTCATTAACAGACAGTTTGGCGATGCCCAGTGATGAAAATCTGAAAGGTGGTGATTACTGGCGACAAATGATTTTCTATAAATTATTGATTGATAATTATCCGTTCAACGCTTGGAAAATGGTGGAAGGAATTTTTGATTTCATTGAAAAAAATGAAGACACAGATTCATTTGTTCGGCACAAAGTTTTGATTACGGCTGATGATGTGAAATTCGTAAGAACGCAGATTAATGATACTTACAACAAAATTATGAATCACGAATTCACACAGGTTGCAACGAAGAAAAATGTCAGTGGTGCAATTTTGTAAAAACAAACAGAGTGAATCGTGCGCCAGAAAAAGTGGCAGAATAAAATCTATTTCATTAAAACAAAAAACTCCTGAAGTATTGATTACTTCAGGAGTTTTTTAGTTTTCTAAACCAATATTTTTTTTAAAATTTTACAGTTGGTGCTTTTTCTGCAGCAGCTTCTGCTTCGAAATATCCTTTTTCTTTAAAACCAAACATGCCGCTGAACATGGCTGCTGGAAAAGTTTTGATGGCAGTGTTATAAATATTCACAGCATCATTAAAATCGTCACGTGCCTTTTTAATTCTATTTTCAGTACCACTTATTTCGCCTTGTAAAATTATGAATTGGTCGTTGGCTTTCAAATCAGGATATTGCTCTGAAACCATCATCAATCTGCCCAATGCTTGACTCAACTGACCTTGAGACGCTTGAAATTGTTTGATTTTTTCAGGTGATAAATCATCAGTATTTACTGTCAATTTCGTAGCACTTGCACGAGCTTCGATGACTGCTGTTAACGTGCTTTTTTCAAAATTAGCATACCCTTTTACTGTTTCAACCAAATTAGGAATTTTATCCATCCTAAGCTGATAAGAACTTTGCACTTTTGCCCAAGCACTTTTTACATCTTGGTCTTTGCTCACCATGCCATTGTAACCACCGCAGCCAGTGAAGCCGAGGATAAGAACAATTACGCCTACTACTATTAATGTGATTGTTGAACGATTCATAAAATTTGAGATTTTAATTTTTTTGTGAAGTTAAAAATATAATTTTGATTCCACATCACAATCCATTTCAATGCCACAACCAGTTTATTTAAAAAAAGGTGACAAAATTTCCATTTTAAGCACTGCCCGAAAAATTTCATCTGCTGAAATAGCGATGGCTATTGAGTTAGCGGAAAGTTGGGGTTTGCAAGTGGTAGTTGGCAAAACCATCAATGAACAACAAAATCAATTCGCAGGCGATGATAATTTTCGTTTGCACGATTTCCAACAAGCATTAGATGATGATAGCATTAAAGCAATTTGGTGTGCTCGTGGTGGCTATGGCACTGTTAGAATTATTGATGAAATTGATTTCAGAAAATTCAAAAAACATCCCAAATGGATTTGTGGATTTAGCGATGTAACTGTGTTGCACAGCCACTTGCAAACTTTGTTCAACACTGCCTCCATTCATAGCTTGATGCCCATCAATGTAAATGAAAATACCAAAGAAAGTGAGACGGTTGAATCATTTAGAAAATGTTTATTTGGCGAACGAATAAGATATCAATTTGAATCACATCAATTGAATAAAACAGGAAAAGCTAAAGCCGAAATTGTTGGCGGCAATTTGTCTATCCTTTATTCTTTAGCAGCTTCGCAAAGTGATATGGATACCAACGGAAAAATTTTATTGCTCGAAGATTTGGATGAATATTTATACCACGTTGATAGAATGATGATGCAATTAAAACGAAGCGGAAAGCTTGAAAACTTGGCTGGGCTTATTGTTGGCGGCATGAGCGAAATGAAAGATAATACTACTCCATTTGGAAAAACTGCCGAAGAAATTATAGCCGAGCATGTTCAAGAATTTGATTACCCAGTTTGTTTTAATTTTCCTGTTGGTCATCAACTTGATAACAGAGCCGTGAAATTGGGCATGGTGGCTGAATTGGAAGTGAATGAACATAATTCGCTTTTCAAACAAGCCTAATTAATTGTAAGGATAGAATGCATCTTTGATGTGAAAAATTTCAGGCTCGGGGATTTTATTCACGATAGCAATAATGTCAAATCGTACATCCATATTGATGTGATGCTTTTCAATATAACCTGTTGCCAAGCGTTGATACATCTTTTGTTTGGTTTTATTCACAGCCATTTCGGGTTCACCAAATTTATTGCTGCTTCGTGTTTTCACTTCCACAAAAACCAAATCAGTTTTATCTTTTGCAATAATATCTACTTCGTTCTGACCAAATCGCCAATTGGTTTCTAAAATAATAAAACCTTTTGTTTTTAAATAGTCAACAGCTGCATTTTCGCCAGCAGCGCCAATTTCACGATTATGTTGCGGATTGGAAGTAGTCATGGAATGCTGTTTTATTTACTCAAAAATAAAAACAAGAATTGAAAAATTGTTCTTCTTTTTTAAAACACCAACCCCGTAAATCCAAAATCATATTTTGGGTTTATGGGGTTGGAATAACTCACTTTTCATTACAAATGATGAAGATTTTATTCGTCATACTTTCATCGGCTAAAACTAAATCGGTTGGTTTCTTTTTCATTACTCAATCATATAGTCTTTGAAAATCTTTTTTGCATTATCTTACATTGAGATGATATTGAAAGAAACGGATTGAAATAAAAACGAGTAGAAAGGTTGGATAAAGAAATTTTTCATGAATACGTTTCTGAAAAGTTTATCCAATCGAATTTCAAAAGAGTTTTTGTTTCGCTATTATATACTGATTTATCTCTTTCGGCTCTAAAAATAATTCCCCAATCACAGTAAAAATCAATTGTTGGGTCAATCTCTTGATAACCAACCATTGTAGGCAATGTATATGTCGTATTAAATCCCATTTCAGACGATAATAAAGAATTTCTAACAACAGGAACATGTATTTCTTTGATTTTATTTTTCGATAATAATGCAATAACTGGAATAGCATTGATTATTTCTTGAACTAGAAAATAAATTTTAGAATCTAAAGTTTGAAAGTCATTAATGTAAATAAATATACCAACATCTTCAAACTCAAGTTTAATTCTACAAACATCTAAACTATTCCAACCTTTATTTTCATTTTCCAATTTTTTTAGACTTTCAATAAACGCTTTGAATTGATTCTTGAGTAATGAGTATAAAAAATTGCTTCCGACATTTATTACAATTGATGAAAGAATTGGATGATTAATATAAAATTCGATAATAAAATTATAGATGCCGCCGCCAAGCCCACCTTGTTTTCTTTCAATTTTAATATCAAAGTCACTGGAAAGAGAACTAATAAATTCACTGGAATTTTTAAAATCTTCATCGAAGTTTTTATTCAATCCAATTCCGTAATACATTAAGTTGACCTGAATTTTATTTTCCATGTTTTTATGTTTTACATACTCCTTCTATATTGCCCACCCACTTCATACAAGGCTTTGCTGATTTGTCCTAATGAACAATATTTTACGGTTTCCATCAGTTCGGCAAATAAGTTTCCGTTGGCTATGGCAACATCTTTTAATCGTTTTAATGCCGCTTCACTTTTGGCTTCATTACGTTTTTGAAATGCTTGCACAGCGTTGATTTGAAAATCTTTTTCCTCTGTTGTACTTCTGATTACTTCCGCAGGAATCACTGTTGGTGAGCCTTTCGAGTTCAAGAAAGTATTTACACCTACAATCGGAAATTCTCCCGTATGTTTTTGATGCTCGTAAAACATAGATTCTTCCTGAATTTTATTGCGTTGATACATGCGTTCCATCGCACCTAACACTCCGCCACGTTCGGTGATACGCTTGAATTCATCCAACACAGCCTTCTCCACCAAGTCGGTTAATTCTTCAATTAAAAAAGAACCTTGATTTGGGTTTTCATTTTTTGCTGTGCCCAACTCACGATTAATAATTAACTGAATTGCCATTGCACGGCGAACGCTTTCTTCGGTTGGCGTTGTAATCGCTTCGTCATAAGCATTGGTGTGCAGCGAATTGCAATTATCATAAATCGCATACAAAGCTTGCAATGTGGTACGAATATCATTGAAATCAATTTCCTGCGCATGCAAGCTGCGTCCGCTGGTTTGAATGTGGTATTTTAATTTCTGCGAACGGTCGTTGCCTTTGTATTTCAACTTCATTGCTTTTGCCCAGATTCTACGAGCCACACGACCAATCACTGAATATTCAGGGTCCATTCCATTGCTAAAAAAGAAAGAAAGATTTGGCGCAAAATCATCAATGTGCATGCCTCGGCTCAAATAATATTCTACATAAGTAAATCCATTTGCTAAAGTGAAAGCAAGCTGTGTGATAGGATTGGCGCCAGCTTCAGCAATATGATAACCGCTGATTGAAACAGAATAAAAATTACGAACTTTTTGTTCGATGAAATATTGTTGCACATCACCCATTAGTTTTAACGCAAATTCTGTTGAGAAAATGCAAGTGTTTTGTGCTTGGTCTTCTTTCAAAATATCTGCTTGAACCGTACCACGAACGGATTGCAAAGCTTTTGCTTTTAATTGTTCGTACACATCTTTTGGTAAAACATCTTCACCACTTAATCCTAACAATCCTAATCCCAACCCATCATTTCCTTCAGGTAATGCACCGTTATATTGTGGCGCTTTCTTTAATTTTTCTTTAGGAATTTCAATCTTATTTTCTTTGATGTATTTTTCACATTCCTGGTCAATAGCAGCATTCATAAAAAATGCTAAAACCATTGGTGCTGGCCCGTTGATGGTCATACTCACCGATGTTTTTGGGTCGCATAAATCGAAACCGCTGTACAATTTTTTTGCATCATCAACTGTTGCAATGCTCACACCACTGTTACCAATTTTTCCATAAATATCTGGTCGAACCGCTGGGTCTTCACCATACAACGTAACACTGTCAAACGCTGTACTCAAGCGCTTTGCAGGCTGACCTAAAGAAACATAATGGAAACGTTTGTTGGTTCTTTCTGGTCCGCCTTCGCCGGCAAACATTCGTGTTGGGTCTTCGCCTTGACGCTTCAATTCAAATACACCAGCAGTGTAAGGAAATTCTCCTGGTACATTTTCCTGCAATTGCCAACGCAAAATATCGCCCCAATCTTTGTATTTAGGCAATACTACTTTTTTGATTTTCGTTCCACTCAGTGAAATACTTGTCAGTTGCTGTTTTATAACTTTATCACGAACTTTGTATTCGTAAAATTCAGCGGCGTAAACTTGTTTCAATTTTTCCCAATTATCCAACAATGCTTTGTTGTCAATGCTTAATTTTTTGCCGAGTTTTTCGTATTCGGTTTTCAATTCGTCGAGTAATGTTGCCATTTATTTTCAGTTGATGTTGTTAATTTGATTATTTCTAAATGCATCAATCCATTCTTTTAAAAGAGTTATGGATGGAGCATTATTTCTTTTTAGTGCTTTAATGAATCTTGTAAAGTCCTCATTTCTTTCAATTTCTTTCTTTTTAGTTTCGATAATTAGCTCTTTTAAATTCGCTGATAAATTATATTCAGTTGGGTTGACATTGACTGCAATCGCTTCATTTAATAACCAAACTTCAATTGCTGGCTTTATCTCAATCAAATAATGTGCTTTGATTTTATGCTTTTTTAAACTTAGTCTTTCTGTTGATTTTATATCAACAAATTCTAAAAAGTAGTTTGGATAATTTGATTTACGCTTGTTGTTTGGAAGTTTATCTTCATCCACAATTGCCAAAGCAGAATCATTGAACAAAAATGATTTTTGATTTTTCAAAGGTTCTACGACTTCATTAATTCCTCCACGATGTCGAACGCTTTGTTTAATTTCCATTATTATATTTACTACCCGAGTATCTGCCTCACATTCAGGTAGAATGTTAAGCAGACTAATCATTCAAATAAGAATTGATGTTTGTGAAAATATTTACCCCATAATTTAGTAATTCTGAAAGTTGTTCCTTTGAAAGTAAACGTTGTTTTGTTTCATAGTTTTCATAATAGCATACAAAGACATTTACATCATCCATTGAAGCATTTTCCAAAATTCCATTTAACAAGAATGGGCTATGTGTTGCAATAAAATATTGATTGGATAAATCTTTTGAAATTTCCTTTGAAAGCATAGAAACATATTCAGGAAACGAATGCACTTCTGGTTCTTCAAAAATTAAAACAGAATTTTTATTGGATTTTATTGCAGCCATATAAAAAAGCATTCTTTGAAAAGTATCCGCCATTAATGTATATGGCAGAACTGTCTTAATTCTTTTTAAAACTTTTGATGGTTCAAAACTTAGTTTCTCATCATTGAATAAAAAATCAAGTTTTTGTCTTTCAAAAAAGTCAATCGCAAATTCTTGTACTGATTCATTATACCTAACAATTCTATAAAGATTATCTCCATTCGGAGTTAGAAATAGTGGAAATTGATTTTGGGTTGAAATGTTTTTTACAAAATGATATTTTTTAATTGGGTTGTTTGAATTCAATGAAAGATTGTGTTGATGAAGTTTTCCGTCAGTAGATGTAGAAAAATAAAGCTGTTCAAATGGCGAAACGTTTTTACTATCAAGCAATAAACTAAAATTTTCACGTTGCAAATCTTCAAATCGATGTTGCACATTTTGAAGGTTTTCCGATAAGGATTCATTGAATAATTCTTTTACCCAGTTTTGGAAACCAACAAAAAATTCTGCTGAATTAATATTATTGGTTTGGTATCTTACTAAGGCAAATGACTTATCAGTTTCTACAACAATTTTTTGTTGAACATCCATGTCGTAGAAAATATTTCTTATTGATTCATACCTAATAAATTCACTCAAGAATTTTTCGTTCGTTATTTGATTTTGGTTGGAATAAAGTGGCGAAAGCAAAGCCATAGCCTCTAAAATATTGCTCTTCCCAACATTGGGCTCACCAATAAAAATATTAATTCTACTGCATTCCAAATCCATATTCTTAATGGATTTAAAATTTTCAATGTGCAAGTTTTTGATTTGATTTTCCATTTGAATTAATGTTTAGAGTTCATGATGTTAATTGCACCATTCAATTGATACATTTTCGTAGCAATGTCGGTTTGTTCTTTCGCCCAATCATCGTAGCGTTCAATAGTTTCAGCTATTTCAGCCAAATAACGAACTCTTGCTGGTGGAATAATTTGTGATTTTGTTGCGGTGTTTTTTTCGTGATGAGTATCAGTTCGTCCCCAATCAACACTGCATTTTTTCTCAACCGCATCCACCAATAATTCAAACAATTGGTTTACGCCAGTGTCATTAAACTGAGAAGCAATGGTGCCCACAATTGGCAAGTCTTCATCTTTAGCGGTGAATAAATTATGGTTGCGTTTGTATTGTTTTTTTACATCGTGCAATGAATCTAATGCACCAGCTTTATCAAATTTATTGATAGCAATTACATCGGCATAATCTAGCATGTTGATTTTCTCTAATTGTGATGCAGCGCCGTATTCAGGCGTCATTACATACAAGCTCACATTTACATATTCTAAAATCGAAGCATCGCTTTGCCCAACGCCAGCACTTTCTAAAATTACGAAATCAAATGCGGCAGCTTTGCAAACATCAATCGCTTCCTGCACATGAGCACTTAAAGCCACTTCGCTATCACGAGTAGCTAACGAACGCATATATGCTCGTGGATTGTGAATCGAATTCATTCTGATTCTATCACCCAACAATGCACCACCGGTTTTCTTTTTCGATGGGTCAACAGAAATAACAGCTATGGTTTTATCTGAAAAACGATTTAAAAATCTCCTCACAATTTCGTCTGTAACGCTTGATTTTCCTGCACCGCCAGTGCCTGTGATGCCGAGAACAGGAATTGTTGATTTGTTGATTTGAAGATTTATTGATTTACCATTTTCAGCAGCAGTAATTAATTGAGCAATCGTTTTTTCATCTTTTTTTTGCAACGTTTCATTGATATTTGCTAATTGCAAATTGTCAATTGTTGAAAAATCGCATTGCTTCACCACATCTTCAATCATGCCTTCCAAGCCCATTTTTCGCCCATCATCAGGCGAATAAATTCTGCAAATGCCGTATTGATGCAGTTCTTCAATTTCGGTTGGTAAAATTGTTCCGCCGCCGCCACCAAATATTTTGATGTGGCTGCAATTTTTTTCTTTCAACAAATCAAAAATGTACTTGAAAAATTCAACATGTCCACCTTGATACGAAGTAATCGCAATGCCCTGTGCATCCTCTTGTATGGCGCAATCCACAATATCAGCGGCACTTCTATTATGTCCCAAATGAATTACTTCAGCACCTTTGGCTTGCATAATTCGGCGCATAATATTTATGGCAGCATCATGCCCATCAAACAATGAAGCGGCTGTTACAATTCGCACTTTATTTTTTAGCGTAAAATTCATACTCGTGTTTTTTCAAAAATTAGTGAGCAAATATAAGGCATGAAGCCTGTGAAAGGTTGCAACTTTTAAGTAACCGATGCTAAAATTCACAGATAAAAATTGCACCTTTGCACTCCAAATTTTTAGCCAAAATGCACAGTCGTAGAAATCTTAGAATCAAAGTGATGCAAGCGTTGTATGCGCATCAACAAAATCCATCTCGTGATTTTTTGTCGTTGCGAAAATCGCTACAACAAAGCATTGGCGAAACCGACAAACTTTTTTTGTTCAACATTTACTTTTTGATTCGAGTAGCTGAATTTAGCATTGACGATTTGCAAGTGCAATCAGAAAAACATTTGTCAACTGCTGATGAAAAAAATGTAAGCACCTTAATTTATAAAAATGCTTTGATTCAAAAACTCACTAATGATGAGTATTACAGAGGTTTTGTTGAAAAGCAAAAACCGCATTTAAAAACAGATGAAGATTTAGTTCGTAAATTTTATTTAGAATTAAAAAAATCAGAAGAGTACAAAAAATTTGTTGCTGAAAATTCTGCTGATGATAAAAGTTTGTCGAAGATTTTTCAATTTTTATATGGCGAAATGATTTACCAAAGCGAAACTTTTGATTCATGGATGGAAGATTTATATCCTATTTGGGCAGATGAGCACACGTTTGTGCACAAGCAAGTGGATACAGCTTTGAAGACAGGTGAAATTGGTTTGGATGATAAAGAAGATGATGCCGTGAAATTTAGTTTTCAATTATTGGAAAAAACTTTTGATTGCGAAAATGAATTGATGGAATTGATTAAACCAAAATTAAAAAACTGGGATGCCGACCGCTTAGCAGCCATAGACTTGATTTTGATTAAATTGGCTTTGAGCGAAATTCTTTATTTTGAAAATATTCCTGTGAAAGTTTCCATCAATGAATACATCGATATTTCGAAATTATACAGCACACCAAAAAGCAAAGATTTCGTAAATGGTATGGTTGACAAAATCAAAAATGAATTGCAACGCGATGGAAAAATACAAAAAAGCGGCAGAGGGTTGGTCAATGATTAGTTGATTTCCGCTGCCGCTTTTTTAAAAGTTTAATCTACTCAGTTTATCTTATCAAAGTGAATGTGCCAGTTAATGGAAACACCGTTCCTTCGGAGCACTGCACTTGCATTTGATACATAAACACATCGCTGCTCAAAGGTTTTCCATTGGTTGAAGTACCGTCCCAACCAACCGATGGGTCATTGATTTGAATATGTTCGGCACTATAAACTATTCCACCCCAACGGTCGTAAATTCTAAAGTAGTTAATCTCTTTTACACCTTTTCCTTGTACATAAAATCTATCATTGTGTCCGCCTTGTGCGCCAGGAGTTTCTGGTGTAAACGCATTTGGAACATAAATAGCATTTGATGAATTACACAACACATGAATAGTTACATCCGATGAATCAACACAACCATGACCATCCGTCACATACACATGATAAGTGGTAGTTACATCAGGATGAACTGTTGGGCTTGCGTTAGTCGTATCATTATTGTTGAAATTATAATTTGGTCTCCAAACTACCGAACCAGTACCAGGGCTGATGACAGGCGGAATGGTAATATCATGCCCAGCAATGATATTGTCGCCACTAATGCTATGCTCTAAAATAATTGCTGGTGGTGTAAACACATCAACATTGATGGATAAAGTTTGGCAATCGCATTTTCCGCAAATTGTTACATTGTATTTAGTTGGTGATGATGGACAAACAGTGATTACAGAATCAGTTGAAATCACATGATTGGAAGAATCAGTCCATGAATAGGTTAAACCACCCGATGCTGAAAGTGTAGCACAATAGCCTAAACAAACTGCGGCATCATTGCTGGTGCTTGGAACTACTAATGGAATAACGGTAACATTCATTGTATCCCAAGCTGGGCAAGCATAACCTGTACTTACCATTGTTAAAATATAACTTTCATTATTGAATGCAGTAATGACAGGATGCGCTATAAAACTAAATGGTGTTCCTACATTTGTCAAGGTACTCCAGCTATAATTGTATCCACTCATTGGTAATGAGGGACAACCTAATGTCAATTGTTGTTGTGCACAGATTGTATCATCTTTACCAGCACATGGAATTGGATAAGCATGGTCAATAACAGCAATTGTAACCGAATCGCTACAGCCTTGTTGTGTCGTAATTTTATAATGAATAAAGTAAGTACCAGTATCTGCATAAGCATGTGTTATTCCGCTTGGGAATATGGTCGTATCCGAACCATCACCCCAATGCAAATCGTATGCGGTTATAGGGTTTAAACTTGATGAAGAATCGTTTACCTCAACTTTTAATGGATGACAAGCTTCGCTATGGTCAGGAATTAATTTTGCTATCGGATTGCTGTACAAGCAAATTCTTTTTGAAATACTATCTTCACAACCAACACTATTTTTTACAATCAATTTAATTGTATAACATGCGCTGGCAACGCCTGTTGGTAATTGGAAAGTGTGTGATGGATTCACAGCAGTTGATTGACAAACGCCTTGCAATGAATCACCGAAATTCCAACAATAATTTAATCCTGCCAACGGAATTGATGTATTTGTAAATGCAACAACTTTTTTGTTTGAGCCGCACAGCATGGTATCGCTAATGCTGAAGTTGGGTGTAATAGAAGGCAATACCAACACCGTTTTTGCAGCACTGGTATCCACACAACCATGCATGGTGGTATCAATCAATACAACATTAAAAGTACCAGCAGTTGTATAACATTGTTGCGGTGTATTTAAGTTGCTTGTTAATGTATTTGTTGACCAATTAAAATACCATCGGCTATGCAATGCACCTGTATCTGGATTGATAGAAGTGTTGGCAAAATTGATACAACCGTTGATACAAATAGTATCAGGCGAAATAGTAAATTGTGGCGTTGCGTATTTGTAAATATGAATGATGCTGCGCTGAATGGTACTATCAATGCATCCCCAGTTAGTTTGAATAGTCAGTTTCACTGCATACGAACCATCTTGATGAATATTAAACACAGGATTCACTGCAACAGAAGTTTGCACTACTAAATTATTGGTATCTATCAATTGCCACAAATGCGATGTAATTGTTGTTCCATAAACGTGTGGCGATGAGCTTAATGATAAATCATTCAATTGCACTGATGCCGAACCGCAAAAATCAGTAGTTGATAAAGCCTTTGCAAATTGCGCTTTTGGGCAATCAACATTCACGGTATCTGAAATTGGATAAATACAATTACCATCAGAAATATATGCCAAAACTTGTTTTTTCCCACACGACATAAACTGGTGCGAAAAATTATAAACATGTGTTGAATCATAAGGATATTGGTCAGTGCCATCACCATCCCAATCTACCAATACGCCATTTGATGAATTGGTAGTATCTACAAAATTTATTGTACCACCCAAACATATATGCCGAGATAAAGCATGAAATGCACCTAACGGACCTTGCACTACAAATGTTTTAGATTTAGTAGAATTACATCCTAATGTACTGCTTGCGTAAAAACTCAAACTATAATTACCTGGATAACCCAATGGGATTGAAACATAAGGCGGTAAACTTGGTGGAACATATTTATCATAGGTATAAGTTACGACAGAACTATTAGGTAAGGTTAACGTTACTACCAAATGGTCATAAGCACCAGTAGTTAAATTGGGAACATTAACAACATTGCCTGGGCATGGAAATGTATCAGCAATATAAAAATCAGCAACCGTATTTTTAACATCAATTCTTACACAAGTATCCGATTGACAATGATGACCAGTGGTTGGGTCGGTATAAAAATTGCTTGGGTTAAAATCTAAATAATAAACACCAGGCTGACTAAAAGTATAGCAATACGATTGAGCAGGTGGGGGGAATGTACTAACATTGCTACTATCAACATATGGATGAGTAGCACAACCAGCACTACTCAAACTCCATTTATAATAATATACATACCCTGCTGATGCATCAGTTAAAGTTACACACGTACCTACACACAATACAGTATCGGGCAAGCCAGTAAAATTGGCTGTAATGCCCGTCATTTGTGGTGCTGCTACTGTTTTTGAAACAACGCAGCCATAAATATCGTGGTAAGTAACTGTTGGATAAATATTGGTGGTTTTTGTATAGCAATGCACAGTTGAATCCCACGAACCATGTATTACTGCTTTTGGAGAGCCATCACCAAAATCAATGACTACCGAATCGAGTGCTGTATGGCAATAAACAGCTTTGTTCTTAAATGTTAAACAACGATTACAGCTACCGCTTAAAGGTTTTATACTGAATAAATTATTGTGTTTCCCACTCGAATCTTGTATATCATGCACTTGCACTGTGAAGTGTGCCGAATCTTGGCAAGCACCTGACGCACTTGAAATGGTAAGCTTGACTTGAAAAATACCACAAGTATCAAATGTGTGTGTTGCTGGGTCGGTATTTAGAGTATTGGGTGTGCCGTCGCCCCAAACCCATTTCGAAATGGGTGGATTGGCAGGCGATGATTGGTTGGCAGTAAATACCCAACGATTGCTATTAAAATCACGACATGCAATAGTAGGCTGACTATTCACTAAATTAATAACAGCGGTAAATGGAAATACCAATACGTTTTTACAAATAGTATCTGTATCGCAAATGGCATGGAACTTATCATATACTGACATACAAACTAAATATGTACCACCACTTGAATAGGTATAATTGATTCGGGGCGGAAGCTTACCCATTGTATCAATAGTGGTGTCTAAGATATTTGTATTAGTGCTTTTATTCCAAATGTGTACTTTAAAAGAATCCAAATTAGGCAAGCCATTGCAAGCATAAAATTTCAATGATGGTTTGTAAGTAACTATTGGTGTATAATTACCCTGATTGGCACAATGTACTGAATCAACAATATCGGCAATTATACCACTTACACAAACTTGTGTAGGCAAAGTAAGTGTATCGGTACAAGCATTATCAGTTACTATGAAATGAGCTGTATAATTACCTGTTTGAGTAAAGCAAACAGTAGGCGTATCACAATTGTAGGATTGCGCAACTATTTGTTGCGTATTACCCACCTGCTTGGTAAAATAATAATTGCACGAAATATTAGAACACTGGCTTAATTGCACAGTTGGGCTTGGAATAATTTGCATGCTTTGATTGTCGGGAATAAATTTCAAACAAGCAGTTGGATAAGTGTACACTGTGGCATGTTTCAAACAAAGCTGTGTTTTTGATAAAGTCGCTGCTGCTGTTACATGATGCCCAACGCGGATAATTTTCTTTTTCAAGATGGTATCGAAACAAGCCACGCCACCATTGGAATATGTGGTATGTACCAACATCACATTGTAGCAGGTATCCTTATTAGGAAAGCCTGTAAAGCAATGTGCAAATTTGTAAGCATTTACGCCAGTCTGAATAGTTGCGGTTACGCCGTTAGCATCCCACACTATCCATTTATATAAACTATCAGTTTTAACAGTTGCTTTAAATGAATCGCAAACTATTCCGCAACCCAATGGAGCATTGTAAGTAAAATCGCCATAAGGTTTGGTTAAAGTTACAGTATCATTAGCATAAGAGCAGCAGCCGCCATTAGCAACACTTTGGCAAATTTTCAAACATACAAAATGTTGTTGCGAAGGTGATGCCACAGTGCCATTTCCGCAAAAGGTTACTGTATCTGTTGAAGTTGTTGAAGCATTGGGTGGCGAACAAGTTGAGTTGTTATGCCATTCCCAAGTATATCCAGGTAAATTTGAAACATTAGTACCAGCTTGAAAACCAAATTTATGGCAGGGTGCACAATAGCTGGAAACATAGCCATTCATCAATGATATGCTTGCAACTGGTGCTGGGTTTACAACAACATTAATTGGGTTTGAACTTACTGTTGCTGTACAGTTGCTACACATATTTGTAATTACTGGGTCCATCACAATTTTATAAGTTACTGCACTGCTGCAACGACATGGAATTGAAAAAAACTGTGTGCCTGGTAATCCATTACACGATTGAACTGTACCTAAATTCACCGTTGTAGCACAAGCTGGCGAACCAGCAACTGGTACAGCACTAAAACTGGCTTGAATGCAGCAACTGCTGGTTGGGTTGGTTTGTGCAGTAAACGATACTTGAAATGGTGAACCACAACATACTAAATTAGGCGATACTGAAAAACTTGGAACTGGCGAAGTGGTTTGAATACCTTGTAAACAAACTGCATTAGGTAGTATGGCTGAATCAACACAACCAATGGATGGGGTTAATGAATCATACACTAAGAGTTTAACATCATAACATCCAAAACTGGGAAAACTTGTTGTCAAGGTATTTGTTCGTAATGGTCCGTTTGTAGGTGCTCCTGAAGCAGCAGGAACCCACCAACTATATTTTGTCATGCCTGTTGGCGAAGCGGTCATGGTTACTGGTTGTCCTGTTACACAAGTGCTTGCACTAGCGGCTACTGAAATAGAAGCAGTAGGGTTACAATATGCTTTTACAGCACATGAATCAGAGGCAACTGCCTGGCAGCCATTGGCATCTGTTATCAAACAAAAAATACCATAGCATGGTTTGGTAGTATTAAGGCATGGGCACGATGCAGAAACATTACCAGATGTTGCACTCGGAATGCCATTGCATGTTGTTGTTATTGTGCTACCGCATGCACCTAAATACCAAATAAAAGTATAAGGTGGTACAGTTCCAGGATTAGTGGCATAAATGTTTGTAGTTACCTGTCCGCAGCCAATAGGTGTCCCTACTACAAACCCAGGTTGTACTGTCGGGAAAATTCGCCCAATACACTGGCAATAAGTGTTTACCTGCCCAGTAGCACTATTCGCAACTCTTAAACACAAGCGGTAAAAATTGGGTGTAACCAGCAAAGCTGTATAATCTTGGTGTGAATTTACGCCTGATTTAGTTTGATGCAAATAGCCTGTCCATGGTCCGTTACAGCCTGTGCTGCTCACATCCAAATACCAATTGGCTGAATCGTAAACACCAGTTGTGGTGTTGTTAAATGTTAGCTGCATCGGATAGCAACTATCCTTCGGCAATGCGAAAGATGCCGTACAACTAAAGTTGGCAACAGGTGCTTGCGCTTTTAACGAATGAGTGATTAAAAGACTAAGATTTAAAAAGAGAAGAAAAAAAAGAAAGAAATTTTTTTTCATGATTAGTTTAATAAAGTTGTTATTCAAGGTTATCTACTATTACAAGATAATAAATAAACGAAAAATGTTGCTTTTGGGGTTAATATTTTTTTATTTAGTACAAAATTAGTCTATTTGTTGCTCATCAACAAACATCTAATCCAATATCTTTTCGGTAATATTTTTTTTGAAATGCAATGCCCGAAACTGCTGCCATTGCTTTATTTAAGGCACGCTTCAAATTATCATCCAATGCGGTTACCATCATTACTCTGCCACCTGCGGTAACCATTTTATTTTGTTCATTAAATTTTGTGCCTGCATGAAAAACAATTGTATCTGTTTTCAGTTCAGCAATTTCTATTTCAAAACCTTTTTCAAATTCGTTCGGATACCCACCACTTGCTAACACCACTGTACATGCAACTTTTGGCGATTCGTGCAAAGTTTGCTCGGCTAATTTTTCATCAGCTACTGCTTTAAACAAACCAATTAAATCATTTTCAATTCGGGGCAATACAGCTTCGGTTTCTGGGTCGCCCATTCGGCAATTGTATTCAATTACAAAAGGCTCGCCAGCCACATTTATCAATCCGAAATAAATAAATCCTTTGTAAACAATTTTATCTTTTTGCAAACCCTCAATGGTTGGGCGAATAATTTTTTCTTCCACTTTTTGCATCAATTCTTTAGTTGCAAATGGCACTGGTGAAATTGCGCCCATGCCGCCTGTATTCAAGCCTGTATCACCTTCGCCAATGCGTTTGTAATCTTTAGCATTAGGCAACAGCAAATAATTTTTTCCATCAGTCAATACAAACACACTCAATTCAATTCCTTTTAAAAACTGTTCAATCACCACTTTCGATGAAGCATCACCAAACTTGGCTGATTGAATCATTTGCGATAATTCATCCATCGCTTCTTCGTGTGATGTACAAATCAATACACCTTTGCCAGCAGCTAATCCATCAGCTTTTAGAACAATGGGCAATGGCGAATTGAGCAAATATTTTTTCCCTTCTTCAAAATTTTGCTGCGTAATTTCTTTGTAAGCCGCAGTTGGAATATTGTGTCGCAACATAAATGCTTTTGCAAATGCTTTGCTGCCTTCCATTTGTGCACCATTCATCGATGGACCGATGACTGGAATATGTTTCAGCAATTTATTGTTCAAAAAATAATCGTAAATACCTTTTACCAAAGATTCTTCACCAGCTGGCAAAACCATTTCAATTTTATTTTCTAAACAAAATTTTTCAATGGCTGCAAAATCACTCACTTGCATATTCACATTAGTTGCAACACTTGCTGTGCCAGCATTTCCGGGTGCAACAAATAATTTATCACACCATTTGCTTTGTGCAATTTTCCATGCAAATGCATGTTCTCTTCCGCCCGAACCTAAAATTAGAATGTTCATTTTTGATGAATTAACTCGATTTGTTTTTCGAATGATTGTTCTGTTTTCCCCATTTTTTTAACACATAGGCACAATAGAATTCAATGCGTAGCATTGACTATTGCTCTACTAAACCAATCTCATTAAACAACAAGGCTTACTTAGGAAAATAAATTTTCAACATAGTTTGTTACATCAACAACTGTCAAAAAAAAATCTATGTACCTATGTGTTTATGATTATTTATTTTGAAAAAAGGGAACGCAAAATTAATGCTTCAATAGCGTCTATTCATTTTATAACACAACTATTTCTTGTTACAAAGTTGAATCACTTTTCAAGATAATGCAAGTACAAATTATTGGAATTGATAGCCAGTGATAAGATTATCGAATCAAAGTGATATCACCTTTGTAATTGAATCCATTGCCTTCCACATCAACACCATCCAAAAGGTAAACATAAGTATCCATAGGTTGTTGAACACCATGAAAAGTGCCATCCCAGCCTTGATTCATTTCGGTAGTAGAGAAAACACATTGCCCCCAACGATTATAAATATTGAAATGATTAAGTATTCGGATGCCAGCATACACAGGCATTATCACATCATCTAAGCCATCACCATTAGGCGAAAACGCATTCGGCATCAATGCAATTGGGTTGGGGAATACAAACACTTTCAAAGTATCATAATTGAAACAGCCATTACCATCGGATATTTTGATGATGTACACTTGGTCGTTTTGCAGAGTGCAAGTTGGTGTTGCCGAAGTGCTGTCATCTAAGCCTGTTGAAGGTTTCCACAAGTATTGATTGCCGCCATAAGCATATAAAGTGGAAGGAATATTTTTAACAATGTTGGTATCATTTTGCACTTCGCCATTTTTAAAATGGTCAACAAACACAGTAAGACTGTCGGTTTCAGGCTTCAAACAAACTGTTGTATCAACTACAGTAACATAATAAGTGGTGGTAACTTTTGGATCTACAACTGGGTCGGGCGTATTGCTGTAAAGCATGTTTGTAGTCGGCGACCAACTATAAGTTGTGCCATGTGTAGCATGCAAAGTGGTGGAAAGATTGTTGCAAATTGTTACATCGTTGCCAGCATTTGGCGTTGCTAAAATTTTCACTTTTACAATAGCAGTATCGTAGCGAATACAATTGCCATTGCGGATATAAACTTGATAAATTGTTTTTTGCAACGGAAATGCTAATGGCTTGGAAGCTGTATCATTGCTCAATGTTAGGCTTGGCGACCAAACATATAAATTGCCAGCAGCAATCGGTGCTTTCAATTGAATCGTATCGCCATAACACATGGTTGTGTCTTTGATAATGCCATCGCTTTTTGGATTTACATTGGTAATGATTACGCTATCCATTGCGCTGCAACCTTCGGTAGTAGTAACTTCTACAAAATATTTTGTGGTAACATCAGGCGTTACAGTTGGGAATTGCAAAGTAGAATCGTCCATCGCATAATTGGGTGTCCACACGTAATTAGCACCACCAAAGGCTTGCAAAGAGATGGTATCTAAATCGCAAATGGAAGTGTCTCTTCCAGCGTTGATAATCGGAATTGGATAAATAGTTATATTCTGTTTCAAAGTATCCTTGCAACCAAAAGTATTAGTAGTAATTTGCGTAACTTGATAAGTGTTGGCAACTGCGTATTTGTGTTTCACAATATTGCTTGAACTGTAAATGGAATCTGCATCGCCGAAATACCAAAGTGTTGGCACCAAAGCCGAAGGTCCACCATTAGCAGTGTTGAAGAATTCAGCCGAATCATACACACAAACGTTGATAGGAATAAAATTGGCTTTTATACCAAATTCAACTTGTATGGTTTTGTGTGAAGTATCGGCGCAGCCTGTGTTTGGATACACAATTAAAGTAGCAGTATAAGTGCCTGCTGATTTATAAATGTGAGTTGGTTTTTGAATAGTATCTGTGTTTTTTGTGGATGCAGTTTCGCCAAAATTCCACCAATAAGTGGCATGTGCTGTGGTTTGAAAATGTATAACACTATCACAACTTAAATTGGGGACAATGATATTGCTATGCGTTTGCGTATCTATCACAATTGTGTGAACAATACTATCCATGCATCCTTTGGGGTTTTGAATAATTAATTTCACCTGATAAGTACCAGCATGTTTATAAACATGAATTGGATTTTGTGATGCTGAAAAAGTAGTATCGCCAAAATTCCAACTCCATTGATTTGGAAATTCTTTTCCCGTTGATGAATCAGTAAATTGCACATTGTGATTAGGGCAATTATAGGCATGGAAATAACCAAACTTTGGCACAAATGGTCCGTACACTCTTACTGTTGCATAAGCTGTATCGCTGCATGAATCTTGTGCGCCAGGGTTTACAACAAACATGGTGGTGAATGTACCTGTATCAGAAAAAGTATAGTTGGGTGCAAATTGCCAACTGGTATCATTGGGCGATTTGCCTGCATCATTAAATTTCCAAAAATAGCCACCACTATAAGTGAGCGATTGAAAATTAACCGTTAGACCACTGCATGTAAGCGGCGCAACGCTGATTCGAGCTGTTGGCGGCGCAAATACACCAATCAATTTGGTAACACTATCTTCACAACCTACACGATTTTGCACCACTAATTTAATGTGATAACGACCTGAATCATTATAGGTGTGGAAAGGGTTTTGAACCGTTGAAATTGTATTATTATCATCCAAATTCCACCACCAAGTTAATGGCTTTGCAATTGAAATTGTAGTATCTAAAAAATGAACTAAATTCTTTCGGCAAATGTAGGGCGGCGTATAAGTGTAGCCAATGGTAAAAGGCGAATAAACTTTTATTGTTGCTGTGGCTGTATCAGTGCAAGTGCCTGTTGCGCCTGGGTTTAAGATGAGTGTATCGAAATAAGTGCCTGTATCAGTATATGCATAAATTGGGTTGATATGATAACTGGTATCGGTTGAAATATTTTTTACCCCAAAATTCCAAAAGTAAGTTTGTGCAATACCAGTTGTTTGGAATTGAACTGTGTTAGTATGGCAATTTAATGATGGTGCAATGATATTTGCTATCGCTACCGGATAAATGGTTTTAGTAATACTCATTGAATCAGTGCAACCTTTTGCGTTTTGTGAAATTAATTTCACTGTGTACGTTCCAGGTGAAGTGTAGGTGTGGGTTGGATTCTGATGATGTGAGGTATCACCATCACCAAATGTCCAATTCCAACTATTAGGCATAACAATTCCTTTAGTCGAATCAGTAAATTGAAAAGGCATATTTATACAAATCATCGAAGGCGAATAAACAAATTTTGCTTTGAATGGTGGATAAACTTTGAGTGTTGCATAAGCAGTATCCATACAGGTTTTCGGGTAGCCTTTGTTAATAATTAACGAAACAGTGTACATACCTGAATCAGCAGGATAAACGTAAGTTGGGTTAGCCAATAAACTTGTATCCGCATTTGTACTTGGGTCTCCAAAATTCCACAAATAATTTGCTGAAACGGTTGGCGTTAAAAAGTTGATGGTATCACTTGAGCAATCAATCAAAGGATTCAAAATAGCTGCTGTTGGGTATTTTGAAATAATAGTCAACGATTTTTTTGTTGTGTCTTTGCATCCGCCAGCATTTTGCACAATTTCTGTAACCGTATAACCTCCGCTATTGATATACACATGGCCTGGGTTCTGATGATGAGATGTATCACCATCACCAAATGTCCAATAATAACTCATTGGGTTAGGACCACCCCTTGTTGTATCAGTAAATTGAATCAGTTGGCAAGTGTATAAAGTTCCAGCAGTTGCAACTCTGAACCCTTTTTTATTATCGTAATAAACTCTTACATTAAACCAAATTGTATCGGTGCAAGTGCCCAACTGTCCTGGGTTCATTACTAAAAAAGCTCGGTATGAACCAGTATCCGAATAGGTATAAGTTGGTGATGCAATATTGCTGGTATCAGCATTCGTAGTAGGGTCACCAAAATTCCAATAGTATGTAGAAAGCGTATTTTGGGGCGTACTATTATTTGTAAATTTTACAGTTGGTGTTGTGTATTTGCAAGATAACACAACAGTATCATAAGTACCAGTAGGCGTTGTTATTGTTGAGTTTGGAACTTGAGCAATAACATTTGCAGAGCATGCCGTTACATTAAATTGAAAATCGCGATAAACAGAGCCAATATAAACACCATTGCGATATTCATCCACTCTAATGCCCACTACAAATCTGCCAGCAGTAGATGGGTAGCAAGTGAGTACACCTGTCTTTGGGTCAACGGAAAGGGCAGGTGTGCCACCAATAAAATTAGTTAATGAATAAGGCGATACCCAACTTAATGTAGTGTATCCTGATGGTGTTGTTTGACTACCATCAAAAGGTGTATAAAGCGAATAAGATAAAGAATCCCCATCACCGTCCACTGCACCACATGGAAAAGCAAATGGCTGGTTTTGACAAATAGCTGTTGGGGGTAATTGTGTAAAAACTGGGCTACTATCTGCCGAGTTGCCAATGCCAGGTAAAATACATTTGTAAGTTGACCCAGTGCCGCCACCACCGCCTCCTCCAGAGTTAACTGTAAAGTTGGTGATGCCGGCATTTCTGCAACAATTTTGGTAAATAATTGTATAACCGCCTGCAATTGGAGGAAGTGTTGCAGTGCCTGTGAAAATAGCTTCTGAAACACAAAGCCCAGATGGATAAGTTAAACAAGGGCTATAATAATAAGGCGCAATAGTTGTTCCATTTGTTCCTCCTGAAATATTGTTTAGTGTAACTGATGATGGTGAAGCCGCAGTTCCCAAATTTGCATCAGTATAGCCGGTTGTCTTATAAAAATAAATAGTTGAAGTAGTTTGAAACTGTGTGCTTGAAGTACAATCGCGATAAAGGTGAAGTGTAAATTTATATTGGTTATTCCCAAGATAAGCATAAGTTAATTCGCCACCTACAATGTGCGAAGCATAGGAGCCAATGTTTGTTGCGAACAAAATAAGCAACAACAGCCAATATTTTACAAAGCCGAATTTCAAGGTTGTTTTAGATTTTAGCTTTCGTCAAAAAAAGAAAAGAGTTTAAAACTAAACAGAATAGAATTAAACTCCAAACTTTTTTATTGTTTTAAAATGAGAAGAAACCCATTTACATAGACGAGATTTTTTGAAAAAGGTTTACTGACAATTAAAAATTGTGGTGGAAATATTTTTTAAGTGAAGAAGCAGCAAAACTTTCCCGGTTTTTAAAACTTGAAAAGTTTATCATTTACCTATCACTTTCACCATCACAAAATCATTCATCACAAAACCATTTCCAATTTCAAAATTAGCTACTTCTTCAATCGTAAAACCATTTTTAAAATAAAAATTGATGGCTTTAAAATTTTGACGGTTCACTGTTAATCGAATTGTTTTCCAATTTCTGCATCTGCTCAAAGCCTCATTCAGTAAAGCTTTTCCTAAGCCACTGCGATGTTGTGAAGTATCTACATATAATTTATGAATGAAAAAATGGTCTTTGTTTTTTTCGCTAATAGAAATAAAACCAACAGGTTTTTTATTTACAAGTTCTAAAATAAAATGGCATCCATCTTCCTTCATTTGCTGTTGCAAACTTTTGATGCTATACATTTTACCCAACATGTAATCAATTTGCTCGGCGGTGATAATCGAAGTATAATGGCTGCGCCAAATTTTTTCAGCCAATTGTTGAATAATTGGCAAATCGTCATTATTGCAGGTTTTGAAATTGATTGCGTTCATTAAAAAATATTAGGTAAGAAAACAAAATTAAAACTATTGTTTAATAATCATGAATTGGCAATAGAATTTCCTTTTTATTTTTAAACAAATTTTTTACTGATGAAAATATTGTATGGTGTTCCCAGCGAAGGCATGGGGCATGCAACACGAAGCAAGGTGGTGATTGAACATCTGATGAATCAAAAACACGATGTACAAATTGTAACCAGTGGCAGAGCTTTTTCTTTTTTGCAAAATCATTTTCCTGATTGTGTACACGAAATTGAAGGCTATCATTTGGCTTATAAAAATGCTAAAGTTTCGATGGTAAAAACATTTTTCAAGACATTAAAAGATGCACCAAAAAAATTGCAGATTAATTTTAATCAGTACAAAAATTTATTGCAAAATTTTTCACCCGATTTGGTGATTAGCGATTTTGAATCTTTCACTCATTTTTTTGCGAAGACACAAAAAATTCCACTCATTAGCATTGATAATATTCAAATGCTGAATCGTTGCAAATTGGAAATTGATATTCCAGCTACTGAAAAAAATAATTTCAATCTTGCCAAAAGTATTACCAAAGCTAAGGTTGCAGGTGCATCGCATTATTTTATCAGCAGTTTTTTTGAGGCACCAATTATGAAAAATAATACCAGCTTTGTTCCACCAATTATCAGAGGTGAAATTCTGAAATCAAAAACGTCAAAAGGGAATCATGTTTTAGTTTATCAAACTTCTACTTCACAAAATGATTTGATAACGCAATTGCAAAAAGTAAAAAGCGAACAATTTTTGGTGTTTGGTTTTAATAAAGCAGAAACTCATGCTAATGTTCAATTGAAGAAATTTAGTGAAAGCGAATTTGTGAAATTATTAGCTGATGCAAAAGCTGTGATTTGCAATGGTGGCTATTCCTTTATCAGCGAAGCAGTTTATCTGCACAAACCAATTTGCAGTGTGCCTATTGCCAATCAATTTGAACAATTTGTGAATGCAGCTTATGTTCAGAAATATGGTTTCGGTCGGCATTTCAATCAATTTACTGCTGATAGTATTAAAGCGTTTTTATTCGATTTAACTAAGTTTGAAAGCAATCTAAACAGCTATCAACAAAATGGCAACAAAAAATTATTTGCTGCTTTAGATAATTGGATAGCGCATAATTTGAGGTGAAATTTTTTGGGTATCAAATGCATGAAAAAGAAATAGAAGCGTTGATAAAAAGGCATTAACCCTTTCTTATCGGCTGTTATAAAATTAAAGTAACTGTGTCAGCAATTATCAAGGCTGCACCAATAGGGGTTTTCAGGATTAATACTTCTTTTGATAGCAGTAGCTAAATTAGTATATAATCCTTTTAATGCCTACTTTTGCTAATATGGCGGTGAGTGCAGCAAACAAGGCTGATAATAAAGCATATACTGACCACATGGTGCAATTGTTTGTTAGTGAACGTGAATAATTAAAGCAATGCTTTCCAAATATCGTACAAAAAAATACTGTAGTAAGTTTTTAAAAATTGTACTTGCTTAACTCCTTTGTATTTAGCAGATTAACAACAACCGATGTTGACCATTTCTTTCTTTTGGTGCACGATGAATACAAGGCAGCACTTTACTTTTTGGGTAATCAACTGCCAATCGCCATAAGTTTCCCAAACCCAAGCTAATAGGGCTTGCATCAGGTTTACCCTGATAGTGCAAATCAAAAAAATGTTCGCTTAAATACGATTCAAATTCTGCATCTGCGCCACGATATTGTTTTTTTAGTTCATCACGTATTTCTGGTACAAGCACTTTTTGTAAGGCTTGTGCATTGGGTAATAGCTCACTTGGCGAACCATAATACGTACATAAAAAAGTATCGGTTGCAATAGGTGAACTATCTACATGAAATGAATAAACATCGGTTGGGAAAAAGGAATAAGTATTATCGCTTTCATAACATTTAATGAGATTAAGAATAGGTGATGCGCCATGCGCTTTCAACAGTTTTAAATCATTTAAAATAATGTTACGAGCCAATTGCCCTTGTTCATTTAGCTGAAGTGTTAAAAGTTCCTCTTCATTAATTACAGTAATGTTTTCGGTTGGAGTAATCTTTTTTACTAACTCACTAAAATCACCTTTTAATTCACGTTGCCAACAAATGGCATTTCTATCAGCTTGAAAAGGCGTTGAAATAAGGTTTTGAAAATTGGTAACCAAATGAATGGAATGATTAGCAGATAAATTGTTCATAAGGGTATTTAGCAATACAGCAAGTAACTGTATTTCGCCAATGCAAGATAATAGGGTTTTATCGTTTTGAAACAATTAGTCACTTTCCTTGTTTGTATGCTTTATTACAAACAGATGCCGACTCTAAATTTCATTTACACAGTTTAGTTTATACTCTCGAAAAATAAAATTGAGGTGTGGAATATTGGCAGCCGAAGTACTTTTTTTTATGCTCTAATAACGCCATTTAGTAGAAGGGGTGAAAAGCAATCATACGCATTGAATACGCATTTACTTTTTTGTTTCATGGTAAGTTTTTGCATCTAATGCAGCAGGTGACCACTGCTTAAAAAAGTTAAGAACTTTGGTAGTGCTGTATCCTTTTCCTTCTTCCAGATACTCACTGTTTTGAGTGTGAATTCTGTTTCCATTAGCATCTAAAATTACAAACACTGGAAATCCAAATCGTTGCGGAAAACCAAGTTGAGCAAGCACTTCTTCATTTTTATTTTCTTTGCTATAATTCAAATGATACACCACAAAATCTTTTTCTAATTCCGATTTTAAAGTATCATTAGTAGTGGCTTTTTCATTAAAACGCATACACCAGATGCACCAGTTGCCGCCAATTTGCAGCAACACATGCTTGCCTTCTTTCTTTGCTTTTTCAACAGCTGCTTTTATATCAGCCTTGGCATCAGCCGCAGAATTGTAGATTTTTGATTCTGTTTTTTGTGTGGTTTGTGCAATTGTTATTGTTGCAAAAACGAGGCTAAAAAAAATGAAGAGGATAACACTTTTACGCATGGGGTATTTTTAAAAAGTTTAAATATATTTTGCGTTCAAATATACACGTAAGTTTGAAATAGCTTCAGCAGTTTGCAATTTGTCAATTCATATTTTGGTAGATTTGCAACGCTAAAAAAAAATAAAATTCTAAAATGGATAATTGGTTTGAGGTGTGGTTTGATAGTCATTATTATCACTTGTTGTACAACAATAGGAATGATGAGGAAGCAAAAAATTTCATTGATAATTTATTTGATTATTTAAAAACCAATCAAGGCGAAAAAGTATTAGATATGGCTTGCGGAAAAGGCAGGCATTCAAAATACTTAGCCAGCAAAGGTTTTGATGTTTGCGGCATTGATTTAGCCGCTAATAGTATTGCCGAAGCAAAAAAAATGGAATGCGATAATTTGCATTTTTATGAACACGATATGCGAAAAATATTTCGTGTAAATTATTTTAATGTGGTTTGCAGCTTTTTTACTAGCATGGGATATTTTCGAAAACCAATTGATGATGTACATCAGTTTGCAGCCATGCAAGCGGCTTTGAAGCTCAACGGAAATTTGGTGATTGATTTTATGAACGCAAAAAAAGTGATGAAAAATTTAGTGGCGCATGAAAAAATCGAAAAAGAAAATTGTGTGTTTGAAATTCATCGTTTTGTAGAAAATGGATTTATTTGCAAATCAACAAAAGTGTTTGAGGATAATGAATTGAAAATGACAGCTCGAGAAAAAGTTAAAGCCTTTACACTAAATGATTTTGAAAAATTATTAAGGCAACAAAATCTTTCCATCAAAAATATTTTTGGCGATTATGCTTTGCATAACTTTGATGAACAAAATTCAGACCGATTAATTATCCATGCCATTAAAAAATAAAATTGTTAGAAACGCTTAAACATATTGACTACAAAGTATTTGAGTACATCAACCAAAAATGGAATGTACCAGCATTGAATGAAGTTTTCAAATTTATTCGTGAGCCATTTCATTTGCAAATTTTCTATATTTCACTTGCATTATTACTGATAATAAAATATCGCTTGAAAGGATTTTGGTTGGTACTTTTCACAGGCGCAACCATGGGTTTTAGCGATTTAATTAGCAGTCATTTTTTCAAACCCTATTTTCATCGCTTACGTCCATGCGTTGATGGAAGCTGGCAATGCAAAATCAATGATTTGGTTGGAGGCAGCCATGGATACAGCTTTACAAGCAGTCATGCAGCAAACAACATAAGTGTGTGTTTGTTTTTGGCAATGATTTTTTTAGCTGTAATTGGTAGAAAAAGTTATCTCTTTTTGTTGGTTCCAATATTAGTTGGCTACTCACAAATTTATGTGGGTGTTCATTATCCGTTCGATGTTTTAGGTGGATTTATTACAGGTGCATTTTGCAGTGTGATTATGTATTGGGTGTATGAAAAATTAATGCCCGAAAATCAAAACATAAAAAACAGTTGAGTTGGCTGATTATCATATCATTAATCTTCACAGCTGGCTTTGTTGGCGGCTTGTTGAGTTTTGTTATCCCACACGAAAAACAAAACTTGATTAATTATTTGTTGATTGCAACAGGCGCTTATTTATTTTCAGTTTTACTGCGACACATTATTCCTCATGCTGTAATTCATTATGGCGAAAATATTTTAGTGTGGGTTTTAGCAGGTTTTTTTCTGCAACATAT
Organism: uncultured bacterium; assembly: GCA_903857255.1. Lineage (GTDB taxonomy): Bacteria > Bacteroidota > Bacteroidia > Chitinophagales > CAIODY01 > CAIODY01. Next base: position 42,212 of record CAIODY010000013.1, on the reverse strand, counting down.
TATCCAACAATTTTCACAAGGTGTTGAACATGGGCATACCCATATTCATGAGCATTTGCCTTTGCATAAATTGGTTTACATTATTCTTGGTTTGGGTATTCATGCTTTTTTTGAAGCAGCTCCATTGGTTGAATCATACGCAACAAAAAAGATTTTTTCGGGCTTGTTGGTTGGTTTGATTTTGCATAAAATTCCTGAATGTTTTGCGTTAGCCTGTTTAGTATCGCACAGCGTAAAAACAGCCACACAGCGGTTTCTATGGATATTCTTTTTCGCCATGATTACACCTATTTCAATCATCTTGTTTGTGAGTTATCAGCAGTCAAATTTATTTTCGCAAAACATTTTTGGCATCGTTATCGGTTTAATTTGCGGCACATTGTTGCATATTAGTACCACGATTATTTTTGAAACTACCAACAACAAACATCAAATTAAATGGTACAAAATTTTGTGTTTGATAATCGGATTTGCGGTAAGTTTGTTAGTGTGATTTTACAAATAACCAGTTACTCAAAACCAACAATTTATTTTTATGCCACCACTTAGCGGAATAAAAATCAACGACATTCTCACCATCACTTTCACTTTGTTTGCCATTATTGATGTGGTTGGTTCAGTACCCATCGTTATCAATATCAAAAAACAACATCCCGAGTTTAACCCAATGGGGACAACGGTTTTCGCTGGCACTTTGATGATTATATTTTTATTCATTGGCGAACAATTGCTCAATATTATTGGCATTGATTTGCGTTCGTTTGCTTTAGCAGGTTCGTTTGTAGTTTTTATTTTAGGCTTAGAATTAATTTCAGGAAGAAATTTTTTCAAATCCGAAAAAGACGTGGGTAGCGCAGGAAGCCTTGTTCCGCTTGCATTTCCTGTGTTAGCTGGTTCGGGTACATTAACCACAATTCTTTCGCTAAAAGCAGTCTACAACATTTACAATATCATCATTGCTATCCTTATTAATTTGATAGTCATGTTTATTGTTTTGAAATCAGTTGATTGGATTGAACGAAAATTGGGCAAAGCTGGAATTTTAGTTTTGAAAAAATTCTTCGGCGTAATTCTAATTGCCATCGCCATCAAAATTTTTGAATCAAACTTTTTAAAAAATGGAATTTAATTGCCAAAAGAATTAACAGTTGCAGTTACATCAAACCCCGAAACCCAAGTGGTATCTGATGGTTGTTTCTCAACAAATTTGTGATGGTAATAAACCAGCCCGACATTTCTGGCATAAGTTTCAACAAATGTAGTTTGCTGTAAGCCTGGCACTAATTCATCATCAGCGACCACAGTTGCAGTTGCACTGAAACTATTGCCACCAAAGGAATTTGGTGCATCAACAAAAGAATATTGATAATCCCAATCGCCTAAAAATTTGGTGTAGATGCTGGTCAAATCGGACTGAATGTAAACATTGCCTTTCCATGAAATTGTAGTTTGTGGTGGAAAAATCATTTTCACAAATCGCAAATTATTTTCTACTCGTTGCGCTTGATTATTCACAACATTTTCTGAACAAACATTTTTGATTTGGAAAGTTTGCGAAGTGCTATCGCGTTCGTATCGCTCAATGCGATAAGCAGCGTTGCCTTGCAAATCGGTGAATGCTTCTGCAATCAATTCTTTCAACTGAAAATGATGCATGTGATGCGTCAATAAAAAATCATCGTAGTAAGTTGAATCTACATCATAAATAATCCACGAGCCCACTTTCAAAGGGAAATAATCAGTTTTCATATCCACTGTTGCAGTTTTCTTTTTGCAAGCAGCAAAAATGAAAACCATTAAAATCATGAACAGCATATTTTTTTTCATACCTAAAATTAAGTCGAAATATTTTTTGAAAAAACTTTGTTTCTGAACAACACAAAAAAAAGTGTCGAATTTTTTATTCCGAAAACAAAAATATTTTTGGGCGGCTTCGGGCTTTTCGCTACAATCTTTTGCTCGTTCCTCACAAAAGGATTTTCGCTGCAATCCCTGCCGCAGCAACAGTCTACTTTTTCATTTTTCTATTTTTTCGCTTGCGAAATCTATGTTCGCTTTGAATTTTAATCTTGTATTCTATGATTTCTATGAACCTATGTGGTTGAGTATTTTGTATTTTAATTCTCAAATTTTCTCATCTTCAAATTTTCAAATTCTTGTTCTTTTCCGACTATTTTTGCAACAATGATTAATCACTTAGATACTTTTCAAAAAAACTTAGGCATCGAAAAAGCAGTGCTGGTAGCCGTTATACAACAAAATCAAAAAGAAGAACAAGTAAAAGAATATTTAGACGAACTTACTTTTTTGGCTGAAACAGCTGGTGCTGTGGCATTGAAACGATTTACACAACGTATGCAAAAGTTAGATTCCAACACCTTTATCGGCAGTGGAAAATTGGAAGAAATCAGAAATTACATTGAGCAAAATGATGTGAGTTTGGTGATTTTTGATGATGAATTAAGCGGTCGTCAGCAAACAAATATTGAAGCCGTTGTAAAATGCAAAGTGTTGGATAGAACAGGATTAATCTTGGATATTTTTGCATCACGAGCCCGAACTGCTCATGCAAAGACGCAAGTAGAATTGGCGCAGTTGCAATATCTCTTACCTCGGCTAAAAGGCTTGTGGAGCCACTTAGAGCGACAAAAAGGTGGCATCGGCATGAGAGGGCCAGGCGAAAAAGAAATTGAAACCGACCGCCGATTGGTGAAAGAAAATATTTCAAAACTCAAACACGATTTAACGCAAATTGATAAACAATTTATCACCCAACGCAAAAGCCGTGGCGAAGTGATTCGTGTAGCATTGGTCGGTTACACTAATGTTGGCAAAAGCACCACCATGAATTTGTTGAGCAAAAGCGAAGTATTTGCCGAAAATAAATTGTTCGCAACATTGGATACAACTGTTCGTAAAGTGGTGATTGACAGAATTCCATTTTTGTTGAGCGATACCGTGGGCTTTATTCGCAAGCTCCCACACACTTTGGTCGAAAGTTTTAAATCAACTTTGGATGAGGTGAGAGAAAGCGATATTTTAATTCATGTGGTTGATATTTCGCATCCGCAATTTGAAGACCAAATGAAAACTGTGAATGAAACTTTGTTAGAATTAAAAGTAGCAGACAAACCAACTTTAGTAATTTTCAACAAAATTGATTTGTACGAAAAAAATCATTTCGATGAATTAACACCTGTTGCTGTTCGCAAAGAAATTATAAATGAGCTTGAAAATGCTTGGCTGACAAGGCTTCACGGGCAATGTGTTTTTGTAAGCGCTTTAGAAAAAAGAAATGTGGATGGCTTACGCAACACGATTTTAGAAAAAGTAAAAGTATTGTACGAAGAACGTTATCCATTCATTGCTCAAAAATTTTGAGGAAGAAATATTAATTCACACACCTTGTGAATTAATATTTCAAGTGGTAATAAATCAGTTTGATGTATTCATCGTAAACGAATAACAAACCTTCTTCGCCCTTCCACCAAGTTTCAATTTTGTATTTTGAAGGTGGTGCGCCATGTACTAAAATTTTCACTGCTGAGTTTTTGAACTTCTTGTCAGACACATAGTTGATGCGCCTTGTATGAAATTTGCTGCTCAAAATCATGCATGATTTTAATTGATGAGTTTGGCAAAATTTCAGCATTGCTTCGCCTTCTTCCAAAGTGCTTGTTCCTTCATGAATGACAATAATTGCTGAATCAGGAACGCCCATTTCTATCATTCTAAATTTAGAAACATCCGATTCTTTTTCTTTTAAATGCAACACTTCAAAATCACCACTTTGATTATTGCCTGTGCAAATAATTTGTTTGGCAATTCCTTGTTTATACAACAAAGCCGCTTCGGTGGCTCTGTCCAAAGCATTTCCACTCAATACAACAATAGCATCGCATTTTTCAACAGCATCTTCTTTGATTAAAAAATTGCCCATGCCTCGTAAAATAGAATTACGAAAGACAAACAACGCAATAAAAAAAATGAGTGCTGATAATAAAACCAACACCCACTTTTTCATAAAAATATTTTTTAGCATTTTTTAATTTTAATCATGCTTCTTAATTAAACATATCCCTCACTTTGTTGAAGAAACCTTTTTCTTCTTTGCCAGGTTGTGGTTTGAAATTAGGAGAAGTTTTTAATTTTTCTAAAATCTTCTTTTCCTCTGCTGATAAGGCTTTTGGTGTCCATACGTTGACATGAATCAATTGGTCGCCATGTTCGTAGGATTGCAAACTTGGAATGCCTTTGCCTTTCAATCTGAAAACTTTTCCTGATTGTGTTCCTTCGGCAATATTAATTTTAGCTTTACCTGAAATTGTTGGTACTTCAACGCTAGTTCCCAAGCAAGCATCCACAAAATTCAAATGCAATTCATAAATCACATTCAAGCCTTCACGTTGTAAAAATTCATGCGCTTCTTCTTCCACATTAATCACCAAATCACCAGCAGCACCGCCACGTTCGCCAGCATTGCCTTTGCCATTCATACTTAACTGAATGCCATCAGTTGCGCCTTTTGGAATATCAATTGTAATCGTTTCTTCGCCACTCACTCTGCCTTCGCCATGACAACTGCCACATTTATGAGCAATCGTTGTGCCTTCACCATGACAAGTTGGGCAAGTGGTTTGCGTTTGCATTTGCCCCAACATGGTGTTCATCACACGGGTTACAACGCCACGTCCGCCGCAGGTTGAGCAATTACTGAATGATGATTTATCTTTTGCGCCGCTGCCACTACAAGTGTTGCATGGCACAAACTTTTTAACTTTTATTTTTTTCTGAACGCCTTCTGCCACTTCTTGCAAAGTGAGTTTTACTTTCACTCTTAAATTGCTGCCACGAACGCCTCTGCCTCGAGAGCTGCCACCACGGCTTCTTCCGCCGCCGCCAAAAAAACTTCCAAACGGACTTTCATCGCCAAACACATCACCGAAATTTCGGAAGATGTCATCCATATTCATATCGTGGCTTTGATAACCGCCACCACCGCCGTATCCACCATTTGCACCTGCATGACCAAATTGGTCATACTGACGTTTTTTAGTTTCATCACTCAACACTTCATAAGCTTCGGCTGCTTCTTTAAATTTATCTTCCGCTGCTTTATCGCCTGGATTTCTGTCAGGATGAAACTGCATCGCCACTTTGCGATACGCCTTTTTTATCTCATCAGCTGTGGATGATTTTGTTACACCTAAAATTTCGTAGTAATCTCTTTTTGCCATTTTTATTTTTTTTATAGCACACGGATTTGAAATGATTTTTTATGATTGGAAAGATTTAATCCGTGAAAATCATTACCAATCAGTGTTATCCGTGTTCTATCACTTTCCAACAACCACCTTTGCGAAGCGAATTATTTTATCAAACAGATAATAACCTTTCTCCACTTGGTCAATTACTTTGCCTTTCAAATCGGCTGTGGGTGCAGGAATTTCTGTAATCGCTTCGTGCACATCAGCATTAAATTCCTGCTGAATAGCTTGCATTTCTTTCAATCCTTTTTGCTCTAAAGTTGCTTTGAATTTGTTGTGAATCATTTGCACACCTTCTTTCACGGCAGCCAAATCTTGTGCTGTTTCCATTTGTTTCAATGCTCTTTCAAAATCATCTAACACAGGCAACATGCTTACCACCACTTCTTTTCCAGCCGTTTGAATCAATTCCAAACGCTCTTTTGAAGTGCGTTTTTTGAAATTATCAAATTCGGCAAAAAGGCGGATATATCTGTCCTTTTCGGCAGATAATTCTTCCTGTGCTTTTTCCAACTCTGATTTCGTTTGCTCAGGAATTGCCTGTTCTTCTACGCTCGTTTCAACCGCGGATGCAGTATTCTCCATTTGGTCAACATTTTTATTCTCTTCCATTATTCAATTTTTTTCGGGGTGCAAATGTAATATTTTATAAACAACAATGGCAAGCTCAAACGGCTTGCCATTGCAATATTTTCGACAATTTGACAGAATTTATTTCAAATTCTCATCCAGTAATTTCACAATTTCATCAGGATGAACATTGGCGCCAATAATTACACCATCTCCATTTATTAAAAAACCATGCGGAATAGAATTAACGCCGTAAGCTCTTGCTGCTGCACTATTCCAGCCGCCTAAGTCGCTCACATGATAAGGCCAAACCAATCCATCATTTTTAATTGCTGCCATCCACTTCCCTTTATCTTGGTCTAATGAAACGCTGAACACTTCAAAGCCTTTTCCGTTTTTGAATTTTTTATCATGATATTTATTATAAATCTGAACGATATACGGATTTGTCATTCGGCATGGGCCACACCAGCTTGCCCAAAAATCAATCAACACCATTTTACCTTTCAATTCACTTAAAGCCATCACTTTATCTTCAGGATTTTTATAAATTAAATTGGGCGCTTTTTCACCATTCACAGGCGAAGCATACATCATTACTTTTGTTTTGTTGAAAGCAGCAATGCTCACTACCGATGCAGCAGCCACAACTATTGCAGCTAAAAAGAAAATCTTTTTCATTAATTTAAAATTGTTTTTTGATTTTGAATTTACGATGCAAAGCTAAATAAAGATTTGCGATTGTAAGTAGGCAGTAATTGTGCCAAAATATTGTCAGCAATTTTGCGCCTTTGTCAGTTCGTTCTTCCGTTTCTCTGCCAAAATGAATTATTATTTTCAAAAAAAGACCAAATTCAGCAATGGCACTATGCTTGACTATAGCCCATCACACTGAAAAACATTTTCAAAAAAAATTAAAACACAAATTATCATGGGAAAAATTATCGGAATCGATTTAGGAACAACCAACAGCTGCGTATCCGTAATGGAAGGCAACGAGCCTGTTGTAATTGCTAATGACGAAGGCAGAAGAACAACACCTTCTATCATTGGTTTCTTGGCTAATGGCGAACGTAAAGTGGGTGACCCTGCAAAACGTCAGGCTATTACCAATCCAACAAACACTGTAGCATCAGTAAAACGTTTTATGGGTGCACGTTTCAGCGAATCAAAAGGTGAAGCTGCTAAAATGCCATACAAAGTGGTGGCTGGTGATGGCGATTCTTGCAGAATCGAAATTGGCGACAGAAAATATTCACCGCAAGAAATTTCAGCTATCGTTTTGCAAAAAATGAAAAAAACTGCTGAAGATTATTTAGGAACTACAGTAACAGAAGCTGTAATCACAGTACCTGCTTACTTTAATGATAGTCAACGTCAGGCTACTAAAGAAGCTGGCGAAATTGCTGGTTTGAAAGTAATGCGTATCATCAACGAACCTACTGCTGCGGCTTTGGCTTATGGCTTGGATAAAGCACATAAAGACATGAAAGTGGCTGTGTTCGACTTAGGTGGTGGCACTTTCGATATTTCAGTATTGGATTTGGGTGATGGCGTATTCGAAGTAAAATCAACAAATGGTGATACACACTTAGGTGGTGATGACTTCGACCAAAAAATTATCACTTGGTTAGCTGATGAATTTCAAGCTGAAGAAAGAATGGATTTGAGAAAAGACCCAATGGCTTTACAACGCTTGAAAGAAGCTGCTGAAAAAGCTAAAGTTGAATTATCATCTTCTAACGAAACTGAAATCAACTTGCCTTATATCACTGCTGTTGATGGTGTGCCTAAGCATTTGGTTAAAAAATTAACTCGTGCAAAATTTGAACAATTGTGCGATGATTTATTTTCAAGAATGATGGAACCTTGCAAAAAAGCTATTGCTGATGCAGGTTACAGCACTTCACAAATTGACGAAATATTATTAGTAGGTGGTTCAACTCGTATCCCAAAAGTGGTAGAAATGGTTGAAAAATTCTTCGGAAAAAAACCATCAAAAGGTGTTAATCCTGATGAAGTGGTTGCGATTGGTGCTGCTATTCAAGGTGGTGTTTTAACTGGCGAAGTGAAAGATGTATTGTTGTTGGATGTTACACCTTTATCAGTGGGCATCGAAACAATGGGCGGTGTAATGACTCGATTAATTGAATCGAACACTACTATTCCTACAAAAAAATCGCAAACTTTTTCAACTGCCAGCGATGGACAACCAAGTGTTGAAATTCATGTGTTACAAGGCGAACGAGCCATGGCAAAGGATAACAGAACATTAGGTCGTTTCCATTTAGATGGAATTCCACCTGCTCCACGTGGTTTGCCACAAATTGAAGTGAGTTTTGATATTGATGCAAATGGTATCATGAGCATCAGCGCTTTGGATAAAGGCACTAACAAATCTCAATCAATCCGCATTGAATCTTCAACAGGTTTGAGCAAAGAAGAAGTTGAAAAAATGAAAGCTGAAGCTAAAGCCAACGAAGAATCAGATAAAAAAGAAAAAGAAAGAGTTGAAAAATTAAACGAAGCAGATAGCAATATTTTCCAAACTGAAAAACAGTTGAAAGAATACGGCGAAAAATTAAGTGCTGATAAAAAAGCGGCTATTGAAGCAGCTTTAGCTGAATTAAAAATAGCACACACAGCACAAGACATCGCTGCTATCGAAACTAATTTGAAAACTTTGAATGATGCTTGGATGGCTGCTTCAGAAGAATTATACAAAGCGATGAACGAACAACAAGCTGCTGGTGCACAACCAAATGCTGAAGGCAATCCATCGGCTGAAAACAAAAGCGACAATGTAGAAGATGTAGCTTTTGAAGAAGTGAAAGACGAAAAAAAGTAAGTTATTAGTTACTTGTTATTGGTTATTAGTAAATACATTTTTCTTACTAATAACTTAGTAACTCAATAACCAATAACTAAAGAGAGGTTTATAGAGTGTTTTTTAGGTACAAAAGGCGGTTCAGAATTTTCTGAGCCGCTTTTTGTTTTTGGGGAAATGCTAAAACTAAAATCAGTTACCTTCGTATAATTCGATTCTAAATTGTTTCTTTCCAATGACTCTGCTTATCAAAATATCGTTATTGCTTTCTCTTTTTTTCAAAACTGGAGATACTACTGCATTAAAAAATGCAGACCAAGGAAGCACCATAGATGAAGGAAAAGAAATGTTATTCATGCCTGATTCAACAGTTTATAATTTCATTATCAATTGTGAAAACGCTGATTATCAGAATCCGAAGTGCCTGTATTCTGGATATGATTCAACTTTTTATTCTTTCTCTCCGAGAACAAACCCACAGTATTATAAAAATTTTAGAAAAAATAAAAAAGGTGAGTATGAGTATATCGGCAAAGAAAAAATTTCAAAATTGGTTTTATTTGAAAAGTCGTTTGACAGCAAGAATAATGTTCCTTTAAGTGCTAAAAACCTGGAAAGTGTAAAGCATATATATGTTTACTCAGAGTTGGGCTTGCCTAACAATATTGGAAATTTTACTTCAGTTCAAAAAATTTATACAATAACAACTAATGAATTATCTTCTTATCCTTTACCAATTTGTTTAGCAATTCCCGAATCTTTTTATAAGCTCCATCAACTGTACGAATTTCATAGCACCCGATTTTATTTGTTTGACGCTAAAAAAGTAATAAAAATGCCCAATCTTAAAATAATATATACAAATGGTGAAGATTTGCCATTAAGTGATTTTGTTTTTTTATTACAAAGTTATATAGCTTTTGATTTGGGTCGTAAAACATCAATGGATTACAAATATGCTCATTGCCTTTCTTATATCAAAAATATTAAGTTTAATTTAGCCAATCGTATAAATACTACCTCTAAAAGTATTTTTTTTATTGGTAATCAAAAATTTTATTCAACAAAAGTTGATGAGAATAAAACAATTTTTTTCACTTGTTTTTCATATGATAGTTTGCCAGGAATGACTTTTGCAGATTATCCTGAACTTGATTATGAGAAGAAATTTGGTGATTCCGCTAAATTAGAAATAGAATACACTAATAAATCTATTAGCAAAATCTCATTAAACTATAGTCTCATGAGACTCACGGAACCAGCCCCTACTTCTAAAGAGGACATAAAAAGAAAAATGATTGTAGAATTTACTGATAGCAATATTAGTATTCTGGATTTCAGTTTTAAAAAAGTAGATACTGTAAAAATTGTGAAACATGGAAACGATATTATTTTTTCAAAAAAATTTGATGGTAAAATTATGACTTTAGATGATAGTCGTCTTACCTATGATTTAAAAACCGAAATGTTTTGTGAATATAAGAACTTGATGTTTGATACTTTATACGCAAATTGGAATTATGACTTGGAAACAAAACCTCAACCTTGGGGGTATCCAAAAGGAGAACATGGAGAGCTAACAATTTCAAAAAAGGAAGTAATGGATGGTTTACCAAGAAAGAAAAAGATGGATTTAACTAATGTAAATTTTAGATAATCGGTATAGTTATCAACTACTCTTTAATATTTTTATAGCTTCTGAATATTTCATTGGAAAAGTTAAAAGCCACAACCACCCTATATTCCAAAGAATGTTTCGTAAATCATTTATTTCTTTTCTTCTGACAGAACAAAAATGTTTGAAGAATTTTTTGAGCCGCATTTTGTTTTTATCTTACCTTAACAATGAAACATTATTACTTCCTTTTTTTATTTCTATTCCTGTTCAATTCCACTTTCGCTTCCACAAAAATTGATTCAACCGATTGCGATTGTAAGCAAGCCGCAACAATAGAAATGAATGCTTTTCAATTAGTAAATCTTGCGCCCAATCTGGGTTTTGCATATTATCCTCATCGCAATATCGGGATGCTGATAAAAGCTGAATACGATTTCAATTCGCTTTCTAATCTAATCAATCGCCCTAACAATGTAAGCAATCCATCTATCGAAGGATTTAGGTTTTATGCAGGTTTGGTAACGAAAAGTAGAATCAAAAAATATTGGTTCTGGAAAAATTATTTGTTGTTAGGCTTTGCAAAAATGAATAGGAAGGATGATGTGATTATCCCAAATTATTATGGCAATTATCAAACTACTTTAAAGTTCTCAAACACTTATCAAACCATTGAATGGAACACTTGCTTAGAAACAAAAGTCAGCAACAAAATGAGTGTGCAATTTGGTATTGGCTATAACATCATTGCTTCTGTTTTGCAAAATGATTACAACTATAAAGCTTATTTAAGCCGAGGAACAATTGCTGCCACAATGCCTAATTATCAACCATTTGAAAGCATTGGCGCTTTTAAAATTTCAGGACTTTCATTAGTGTTGAAATTGAATTATGATTTGGAAATCAAGAAATAATTTTCTGTGTCGAGAAAACAATTTCCATCGCACTTCATAAAATTAAATTTATTGCTAAGCAACATTTTATAAATGCAAATGGTCTTTATAAAGGGAATAAAATGTAATCCCTACATTTACTCCAAATTGTGATGAAAAAAACCTTAATTTTTTTACTGCTGTTTTCCATTACATGCAACGAAATTCAAGCACAAACATTACATGCTTGTTTTAGTGCGGTTGGTGGCGGTAGTTTTCCGATTTCGCAATGTGGTCCATTTTTTTTGCCATTGGTCAATTGCTCAACAGGTACTTACGATTCAGCAGTTTGGAAAGAGCAAATTAGTTCCAATCACAATTGCACTGGTCCGTGGGGATTAACATTTATTGCATCAAAAACGGGTGGCTTGGCAACCAACAACAATAGTTATTCGCTCACTGTTGATGGTTCATACAAAGTGTGTTTGTATGTATTCAATCGTACAACCCATCAAGTGGATTCCTTTTGTCAATGTGTGGCAATTGTGTATCCATTTCCTGCACCTGATTTTTCAGCCACAGATACTTTTAGTTGTGGAAATTTAACCACCACATTTACACCAAATATTTCACAAGGCTCACCGCCGTACGGACCTTTGACATGGTATTGGGGCGATAATACAACAACGCCTACGGCAAATGCAAATACTGTGTCACACACTTATAATTGCAAATCAACAAATCCGCCTTGCTATACAGTTAGTTTATCGGTTACTGATGCACATGGTTGTTCAAAAGTTGTTACAAAGCCTTGCTACATAACAGTTCCTTGTTTGCCAACAGTTTCACTATCTGTGAATGGTGGTAGTACTTGCACAGTGCCTTCCACCGTTTCAGTGCAAGCCACAGGCAATTTGTTAATTGGTTCGGGGATTTATAGTTTTTGGTTTCCGCCTACCTCATCGCCACCAAATACGCCATCAGCAGGACCAACAAGAAATTCGAATACTTCGTTTACATTCACTACACCTGGTTGCAAAAAAATAATTGTTGCTATTCAAGATTCGCTGACGGGCTGCAAATCAATGGATTCAGTCAATCAAGCTATTTGTATTCAAAATATTGTGGTAGATAGTTTACACCTTTCAACGCATGCTTTGTGTTGCGGATTGCCTTTTCAAGTCAATCTTTCTTCTCACATGAATCCTGTCATCGCAGGACAAAATTGTTACAATAATGCGACATTAATTGCTACACCTCAAGGCGGTGGAACATCAATAACATTGGGCAATGTGACTAATTCGACAAATTCATTTTATAGTTTGCCATGCAATATTTCAACCGCAACTACCTACAATATTTGCTTGCTGAATAATCAAGTAACGAACACTTGCAACAGTTGTGTCGGTACTTTTTCGGGTTGTGTTCCTATAACAATTTATGCTTCGCCATTAGCCCATATTTATCAGCAAAATCCTGATACAGTGCGGTGTTCAACTAATCATCCATTTTGTTTTAAAGCGCAACAAAATGCTTCTAACACCAATGCAATTTTTCAATGGTGGAGTGGCAACATGAGTGGCAATGCTGCTGCAACTGGTACTTCATTTTGTGCAACATTTGCAGGCTATGGCAGATTTAAAGTGTATTTAAAAGTTTGTCAAACAGTTACCAATGGCGGTTGTTGCGCTGTTGATTCATTTTGGGTTTCACAAATTCATCAAAGCGGAAGTTTTATAATTTTCCCGGGCGCAAAAACTTGCGATACAAATTGCGTAACCATTCATGTTGATTCATTGGCTGTTGATGTTTTTTATCATCGCACTGATTCAGCGTATGTTTATATTTTTGGTGACGGCACACCGAATGTTTCGTCAAGCAGTAGTTACATGTCGCATTGCTACACCAGTTTGTTAGATACTTGTTTTACAGTAAAAGTGGTTCACATTACACATGCCATTGCTGGTGTTGTATGTGAAGATACGATGACGCTAACTAAAGCTGTACCCGTAGGACATAAGCTGCATGCACAGTTCACGGTTTCACCACCCGAACAATGTTTGATAAATGGTACAGCTTGTTTTCAATTTACACCCACCACTCCGCATCTTCCTTCAACAAATAATAACACTAAATGTGGTGAAGGATGTCATTGGTTTTTTACTGCGCCTCATTCCAACAAACCCGATGGCGATTTATTTAGTTGTGATACAGCAATGGTTTGCATCAGCGATTTAGGAATATTCAATGCTAATTTTTCAATCACGAATCATGGTTGCCCTGATACAACTACATTTTTAAATGCTGTAACTGTGAAAGGAATTTTGGGTTCATTCAATGATACGGTGTTGTGCAATAAATCAGGTGCCGCAAATAGTTTTTGTGTAAAGTTTAATCCGAAATACATCATCTATCCAACTATTACTGATACGTTGGATTCTACATCCATCACAGTTATCATCACTGCTGCGGCTTGCGGTGCGCCAACTGTTTATCATTTAAAATCTATCAACGGAAACAAAGCACCAAGTTTCACACATTGCTTTTGTAGTGCTGGCAATTATCAAGTGATGATGATTTTTAAAAATGATTCATTGGGTTGCCCAGCAGATACGGTTACTAAATCAATTTATGTAACAAATTATTTAGGCAAAATAAATTTATACCCTTCAAATACTGATTCAGAGCAGTGTTCAAAATACAATTGGTGTTTTACTGCTGAAAATTCAACACCTGGCAGACCTTATAATTACAATGTAAAATGGTTGTTTGGCGATTCAACAACATTAAGCGGAAATGCAAATGTTGATTCAACTTTAATTCGCCCATGTCATACTTTTTCGCATTGCGGCATTCATCATGTAAAATTGATTGTAAGTGGTGCAACATGTGCCGATACTGCATCTACAACCATCATCATTCATGATATTTTTCCGAAAATTACAGCAACGCCATTAAATGCTAATTGCGGAAATTGTGTGGTGTTCAACAATGCAACCAACTATTGCATGAGTGCTGCGAATTACACCATCATCAATTTTGGAAATGGTATTTCCGATACACTTTATGGCAATTGGCTGAAAGATACTTTTTGTTATAATTCGCCCATTACTTCTTCTTGCAATTTTGTAGTGAAAGATAATTTTGGTTGCACAAAAACTGGCACTATTACTATTAATTCAATCAACGGAATCACGCCATGCATCAGCGGTTACACCGATACAGCCGTGTGCATTGGTGCTACAATAAATTTATCTGATTGCTCAACAGGCATAATTTCAACACGATGTTGGACTATGAGCAACACAGCTTGTACCACTGTTGGCACTTGTGTTTCAAGCACTTCAACTTTTTCGCAAACCTTCAACACAGCAGGTTATCATTATATCAATTTGCATTTGACCAATATTTATGGTTGTTCGGCAGATACTTGTGTAAAAATTCATGTGTCAAATCCTATTGCAAATTTTTCAGGCGCAGATACCATTTCATGTCCGGGTTCTTTTGATTCGTTGCTTAATATCACAACTGGTGCTTACGACCAACTCACCGTTTCGATGTCATCAGCACCGCTAAATTTTTACGCAACATTTAATTACAGTAGAAATTCGCCCATTGGCATTCCTCACAAAGTGGGCATTCCTGTTGGTTATCCAGGCGATTATACGATTTGCTGGAAAGTGACAAGTTTGTTTGGTTGCAGCGATTCAATTTGTAAACCATTGCATGTATCAGGACCAATCGGACATTTGCAATGCAGCAATGTATATGGTTGTGTAGGCGATTCAATTTGCTGCACATTAGTAACCAACTCAACTCAAAATCCAATCATCAAATATCCTGATGGTTCGTTTGATGTATTGCCACACAATGGTTCTGGAGTTTATAATTTTTGTCATCGTTATTTTGTTATTGGTCATCAATTGGTGCAAGCATTTATTGATGATGGCATCGGATGTAGTTATCCAGTAGCTGATACAGTGCATATTGATGGACCAATTGCCAATTTTAGTTGGACACCTTACCTCAAAGATTTTTGTGGCAAAGCTGATGTAACCATGATTGATTCATCCATAGCCAGCTTGTATCCTATTGATACGGCGCATTATCAATGGTATATTTATGATGCCAACAACAATTTATTCGCTTCTTATTTTCATCACATTCCGCATGTGATTATCACCACACCAGGCTCTTATTCGATGAAATTGATTATCGAATCATTGCATGGTTGTTTTGATACAATTTTGAAACCATTTGTAAGAGTTCATGCTTATCCAATCGCACAATTCAGTTCAATTCCTGATACAATTTGTACCAATGGTTGTGTGCATTTCACCAACTTATCTATCAATCCTGACCCTGTAAAAAACTACCACTGGTATTTTAATTGGAATAGTTTAACCCCTGTTGATACAGCCCGAAACCCTCAATATTGCTATACTTCAATTGGCACTTATCAAATTGTTTTGGTAGATAGTTCCATTTACAATTGCATTGATACTAGCCAGATAAAAGTGGTAGTGGTGCTAAGCAATTTTATTATGTCGTTCAATATTATTCATGATACTATTTGCGGAAATAGTGGTACAACTTATTTTCAAAGCACTTCATTACCATCTACTGGATTAATTTGTAAATGGGATTTTGGCGATGGCAATACAACTAATTTTTCTACCACCAACACAATTGTTTCACACAACTATAATTTACCAAATGGTGTAAGCGATACTTGTTTCACAACTAAGTTTTATGCAAAAAATATTTCGGGATGTTTTGATAGTTTAACAAAACAAGTGTGTATCTCTAAACTGCCGCCAGTAGCCATTTCTAAAGGTTCTACACAAAGTTGCAATCCGTTGCAAACTTTTTTTACTGATAATAACGCTAACATCGGCATCGTGAATTATCAAATTAATTTTGGTGATGGTTCGGCAAATTATCAATCGAATATTGCACCTAATCATTTCTTGAAAACATATTACAACACCAGCCGAACAACGCCAGCAGATTATACTGCAACTTATACCATCACCAACAAATACAATTGTTCATCTTCGTTGCAAGATACTTTTACTGTCAATCCAATTCCATTGGCATGCGCTGGTGCTAACGATTCTATTTGCCCCGGAATACCTTTCAAATTAGGCTGCCCGCCGCAAGTTGGGTCGAATTACAACTGGTTTTTACCTACAGGTACCAACATTTTTCATCCCAATAATTTTATTGCTCAACCTACAATTACCATTTTCCAGAAAGATAGTTTTTCTCTGGCTGTTGTAAATCAATGGGGCTGCAAAGACACCAACAAAATAGTTTTAACTGTCCGCAATTTTATTGTTCCTGATGCAGGGCATGATACACTGGTGTGTGTGGGTGATAGTATTCATTTGTTTGCTAATGGTGGCTTGAGTTATCAATGGATTCAAATGAGTACCCACCAAATTATTTCAACGCTACCCAAAATTAAAGTTAGAGTTACTGGCAATGAAACCTATAGGGTGGTTATCACAGGCAATTGTAATCAAGATAGCGTTGATATTCATGTACATGTTTTTCCGCCACCAAAAATTTCTATCTCACCTTCATCAGTAAATATTTATGCTGGTCAGCAATATAACATTAAGCCAGATACCACTAACAACGGTACTTTGCAGTGGCTGCCCGACTATAATATCAGTTGTTTGAATTGTTATTCCCCAACAGTTTTCCCAGATGTCAATACCACTTACCAAGTGAAATTTACGGATGAATATGGTTGCTTGGACACCTCACAAATTACATTCATTGTTTTGTGCGATAAAAATAAATCGCTCTATATTCCAAATGCTTTTGAACCAAAACCAACTGCTAAATTTGAAAACAGATTTTTCTACGTATTAGGAAGTGGTATAAAGGAATTGCAATTTTTAAGAATCTACGATAGATGGGGAAATGAAATTTTCAAAGCCGAGCATGTGCAAATAGGAAAGCCTGAAGCTGGATGGGATGGTACTTTTAACGGGAAACCAATGATGAGTGGTGTTTACATGTACCAATTACAAGTAGAATGTGTTGACGGCACTTTATTCCCTATTGCAGGTAATGTTACTTTGATTAGATAAAAAAAAATAGCAAGAATTATTTTTGCTCTTCCACTTTTTCATCCAACACCTTAAATGTTGTTCGGCGGTTTTGTTGATGTTCTTCTTCACTACAATCAACACCATTTGTACAGCGATTAATAATTTGGGTTTCGCCATAACCCTTTGCTATCAAGCGTTCGGCGTTGATTCCTTTTTGAATTAAATATTCCACAACGGCATCAGCACGTTTTTGACTCAAAGTCATATTGTATTCATCATTGCCTCGTGAATCGGTATGTGAGCCTAACTCAAATTTTAAAGTTGGATTTTCTTCCATTAATGGCACAACCAGCGAATCCAATACTGCTGCGGCATCTGGACGAATATTCCATTTATCCAAATCATAAAAAATGTTCGGAATCTCAATCATTTTGTTTTTGATGATGTGCTCTAATCGCAAATCTTTGTAAACAAAAATTCGTGAGTCTTCACCTTTGGCTTCTAAATTTTTAGAAGAAACCACATCGGATTTATTGAAATAATTTTTCTTCGCTACTGCTAATTTATAATCCTTTCCTTTTTCAATTTGAAAAGTATAAGCACCATCTTTATCCGTAGAATCCGCATCCACCAAGTGTTGCATGCCAGTTGTTTTATTTACTTCAAATAATTGTACAAACGCATGTTGAATTGGCAACGTATCAATCACCTTGCTTTTTGGGTCTTTCGGGTCTTCATATTTATTAGATGAAATATTTCCGCTCAACCAAAAAGTATAAACTTTTTCTTTTTTCAATTCAAATTTATAAATATCATCGCCGCCTTTGCCGCCAGTTCTGGGCGATGAAATATAGCCCCAGCCCATCAAAGTATCGTTGATTCCTTTTTCGTTGTATTGCACAAATGTGAATCCGAAATCATCAGCACCACTATTTAGCGGTGATTTCAAATTAAATGGCTGACTGAATTTGCTGCCATTTTTCATGCACATAAAAATATCCAAGCCGCCCATTCCACCGTGCCCATTGGATGAAAAAAACAAAGTACCATCTTTGCGTACATACGGAAAAACATCATCACCACTGCTATTTACAGTGCCGCCTAAATTTCGTGGCTTGCTCCAGCCATTCGCAGTTTTGCTGCACACATACAAATCTTTTCCGCCAAATCCACCAGCCGCATCACTACTGAAATAAAGGCTTTTGCCA
This sequence comes from uncultured bacterium, assembly GCA_903857255.1. Taxonomy (GTDB): domain Bacteria; phylum Bacteroidota; class Bacteroidia; order Chitinophagales; family CAIODY01; genus CAIODY01. Next base: position 23,788 of record CAIODY010000013.1, on the reverse strand, counting down.
TCTTCAGTTAAAAAAGGCTGACCAACATTTTGCAAAGTATCCTCATTGCCAAACAATAATAATTTTGTGCCTTCACTCCATTCGCCATCGGGTTGGCGTTCGCTGATGAAGAGTTGGCAAAAATCGTCGGTGCTGTTGGCACTTCCACATCTTGTGAAAATTATTCCGTTAAAATTTCTTGTAAACGTGCATGTGCCTTCGTGTGCAGGCGTATTAAGGATTTGACTGAATTTTCGTGGGCGTTGAAATTTCCCATCTTTCATTTCTGCAATAAATAAGTCGCTAAATTTTTCGCCCGTCCAACCATATTTTTCATCGCCTGTCGCTGCACTTCTATCCGAAGTAAAAACTAATTTATTTTTTTCAAAAGCAACTGGCGCATATTCATTTCTGAAAGTATTTACGCTGTCAATTTTTTTTATCAAATACATCGAAGGCAAAGTGAGCCATTCATCAGCGTTTTGGCATTGTTGAATTTCATAAGCGGCTTTTATTTTTTCTGCTGGATTTATTTTGATAAAATCTTTTAATTCCTCCTCACACTTTTCATAATTGTTAGTGGCTTTCAACTTTTCGATGTGCTTATAAAAATAGGCTGGTTCTTTGGTGATGGTATAATATTTTTCGTACCAATCGGCTGCCTCTTTGGTTTTGTTGGCATAATCGTAACATTGCGCCACTTTCAAAGTTTTTTCGTGAGCAGTTTTTACATCATCGGTTTGCATTTCATCTTGCAATAATTTTGCCGATACCAAAAATTGTTTTTGCTCAAAAGCCCTATCGCCAGTTAGTTCTACATCTTTTTCGCCCGAACATTTAATCAAGCATAAACTGGATGAAATCAATAAAATGAAAATGAAAATTCTTTGCATAATGAATTAACGATGGAAGCAAAGATAAATTTTTATGAAGAGTAAAAATTGAAAGATTTTCAAATGAAAATCAATCGCCTTTTTCCAACACGAATAAATCTTCCACTTTTAATTTTAAAGCCTTAGCCAATTTCAATGCTAAAACTGTGGTCGGAATATATTGCCCTTTCTCAATAGAGATAATACTTTGGCGGCTTACGCCCACTTTATCAGCTAATTGTTCTTGAGTCAATTCAGCAGCATCACGATATTCTTTTAAGTTGTTTTGCATTTATTGAGCGTAGCCTTTTTTCAAAGAATAAAAAGTAGTGATATACATCATGGCTTGAAAAACACCTACACCGAAAAGTGAACCAAAAATGGGTGTGAAAAATGTTGGGCAATAAGTTTTGGTAAGTTCGCTAAAAATGGAGCAGAAAAAATTTAGAATAAAAATTCCTGCCATGGCTCGTAATCTGCATTGCATAATAAATTCATCTTCTACTTTTTCTTTTGCTAAAATGAATAGCATGAATGATAAAGCAATCAATATTTTTACAATCAATTTTAGCCAAATAATTTTAACGAAATTAAAATCAAAAGCAACATTCGCAATAATGATTGTAGCCACTGTCAATACTAATATTGCAGGACCAATCCACTTAAAATAATTGGGTAATAAAAATGGTTTTCGATTCATTGTAAAGTATATCTTACGTCAAACATACTTTACATTTACAAAAAAACAAAAAATAATTTTGGTTGTTTAATTTTACAACATGATAAAAATAATTGAATGCCCACGTGATGCCATGCAAGGTTGGGAACATTTTATTCCTACCGAAAAAAAAATAAATTACCTCAACACCTTATTGCAAGTGGGTTTTGACACGTTAGATTTTGGAAGTTTTGTTTCGGCAAAAGCAATTCCGCAATTGGCTGATACGAAAGATGTGTTACCAAAATTGAAATTAACCAACACTAAATTATTAGCCATTGTTGCTAATGTTCGTGGGGCTGAAGAAGCAGCGCAATATGATGAAATTAGTTTTGTTGGTTTCCCATTTTCAATTTCCGAAACCTTCCAACAACGAAACACCAACAGCTCGATTGAGCAGAGTTTAAGCAGCGTTGAAGCCATTCAAAAAATCTGCTTGCAAAAAAATAAGCAACTCGTTATTTATATTTCCATGGGTTTTGGCAATCCGTATGGCGATGAATATTCGCCTGAAATTGCTGCGAATTGGGTAGCAAAAATGAATTCGCTTGGCGTCAAAATTGTTGCATTGAGCGATACAATAGGTGTAAGCAATCCTGAAAATATTTCTTATTTATTTAAGCATTTAATACCGCTTTATCCGCAAATGGAAATTGGCGCACACTTACACACTACGCCAGATACTTGGAAAGAAAAAATTGATGCGGCTTACAACGCAGGCTGCAAGCGGTTTGACGGTGCACTCAAAGGTTTTGGTGGCTGCCCAATGGCAACAGATAAATTAACAGGAAACATGCCTACTGAAAATATGATTCAATTTTTCGGACAAGAAAATTTAAAATTGAACGGTGAAAAATTAGCCGAAGCGATTATGATGGCAGATGAAATTTTTGTTTAAAAATTTATTGAATACCAGCAGGTGAAGCACTTGCAGTGTTGCTAATATCTTTCACATCAACTTGCCCGAAGTTGTTAGTATTTCCTTGACCATTGGTTAAAATAGTTTTGTTATAACCACATGATAAAGCAGAAACATCTTTTACATCACTTTGTAAAATTGGTGTTTTAGAAATTCTGATTTCGCTATTTCCAAACTGTCCTTTTGAATTATTTCCCCATGTTTCAATGGTGCCATCACCCAACAATGCAATGCTATGATTAGCTCCCACAGCGGCTTTCTTCACATTGCTGATGCCGTTTACAATGGTTGGATAAAATTTATTAGTGATGGTGCCATCACCAATTTGACCTTGGTCGTTATAACCCCAAGCATATACATTTCCATCGGCTGAAATAGCAATGGTGTGATTGAATTCGCAGGCAATATCAACCACAGCAGGCATTTCAACTTTTACTGGCTTGCTCGAATTTGCAATTCTGCCAACACCTAATTGTGCTACATCATTCGCACCCCAAGCATACACACTACCATTGGAGGTGATTGCCAAACTATGTTTTTCGCCAGCTACAATTTTCACAACATCTTTCAATCCTTTGATTTGAATGGGTTTGCGGCTTATTGTTATGCCTGCAATCCCCAACTGACCATATTTATTTGAACCCCATGACCACACTGTTCCATCAGCACACAAGGCTAAAGTGTGATGTGCGCCAGCAGCCACTTGTTTGATGTTGGTTAATTCATTTATCAAAAAAGGATGATTCACTTGCAACGCATCTGTATCGCCAACTTGACCATAGCCATTCACACCCCAGCAATAAATTTTTCCTTCAGCTGTTAATGCAACTGAATGATACGAGCCGCTGGCAGCATAAATCACGTTTTTTAATTCGCTTAAATTTATGTTGCTCATATCGCCTTCGCCTAATTGACCATATTCATTATTACCGCTTGTAGTGATTTTTCCATCAGCAGTTACCACTATGCTATGTAATAATTTTGAAGAGATAACAACGGGGCTATTCAGTTTTAAATTACGAACAGTAACAATGCTGTTTTTTACGTTGGCATAAGTGGTGGCTAATTGTCCATCACTGTTGCTTCCCCAAACAAACACATTACCGTTTGATTTTGAAACTAAGCTGAAGTTAGCACCGCAAGCGATGTTTAAGAAATTGGTTGATTCATTTATTAAGGTCGGTTTAGGAAATGTTGCACCAATAAAACCGCATTGAAATTGTTCGTTATCGCCCCAAACAAATAATTGTCCTTCGCTTGAAATAGCAACACAATGGTCATCGCCGCTAGCAATATTTTTAATGAGCGATAATGAATTTACTAAAGTTGGTGTTGTTCGATTCATCAAATCTTCTAAGCCTAACTGACCTTTATCATTTCTGCCAAATGCAAAAATATTTCCTCGGCTATCCAATGCCAAAGTGTGAAATTTTCCAGCAGCAATTTGAGTGATATTTTTCAAAGCAGCTACCATTGTGGGTTTCAATTGATTGATGGAGTTTCCAATGCCTAACTGACTTTGTTCATTATTGCCCCAAGCAAATACATTTCCTTTGGCATCAATGGCAAATGAATTACCAACGCCACAAAAAACATTGTTTATTTTTTCTAAGCCTTGCAATTCTACTGGTTTGTATTGATTATCTAAACTGTTGATACCAACTTCGCCATCATCATTTCCGCCCCAAGCAAATACTTCGCCTTTGGTGCTCAATGCTAAAACATGGTCACCATTAGCAGCAATTGATTTAATATTTCTCAAACCTTCTACTTCAACGGGTGATAAAGATTCAAACATAATATCGGTGCCCAATTGCCCTGTGGTATTGGCTCCCCAAGTATAAACTTTCCCTTCAACTGTTAATGCTACTGAAAAATAATAACCAGCCGCAACCGAAATTACGTTCGTCAAGTTTTTTATTTGAATGGGTGAAGTGCTATTTGTTTTTGTGCCATTGCCTAATTGCCCATGGTCATTGTTTCCCCATGCGTAAACATTGCCATTATTCAAAATTAAAGCATGACTATAGCCTGCAGCTTGAGTAGCTGCTTTGGTTGCATAAACTACCACTACTAATTGTAGCAGCAGAATCGCAACGATTTTAATAGTACTATTAAGTACTTTGTTTGAACGTGTTTTCATCTGGGTGTAGTGTTTGTGTGTTGCTCTTTTTAAGATTGGGGCTCAAAAAGAACGCTACAAAAATGTAGTCATTTTTAGCAAAAATTTGTCCATATCAACACTTATAATTGCTGCGTATTTACGCAAAATCGATTTGCTGAAATGCTTAGTAAATAAGGGAAAAATGAAGTGTTGCTAAGTAAAAAATCGTAGAATAGAAACTTTATTTTTGGAGCAGTTCCCAATACAACTTTCGCACATCTTCCACCAATCTTTCGTAACCAAATTTTTGGTTCACACTGTCAAAACCTTTGCGCCCCATTTGCTCACGAAGCCCACGATTGCTTACCAAATTTTTCACGTGTTGTGAGAAAATTTCGAGTTCAGAAGTTTTAGTTAAAAAGCCTGTAACATTGTCCTGCACTACATTTGCAACGCCACCAACTTTGGTTGAAACCACTGGTTTGTTGGCTGCTAATGATTCAATCAAACTTACAGGTGTGCCTTCATTGAAAGAGGTCATCGTTACCAAATCCAAGCCAGCCAAGGCCGTTGGGATATTTTGCATCCAACTGCAAAAAATGATTTCGCTTTCAGAATTTGGTTTTGTTGAAATTTTATTTCGTTCCAAATCATTTTCAATCCAATGATGCGATGAAAATTTGATGTTCAATTCAACACATTTTTGTTCGATTCTAATTCTGTCTTCGCCATCACCAATGATGAAAAATTTCACGTTTTGTGTAACTGAATCTTTTACGTTTTTTACCATTTGCAAAAACATGTCGTGATTTTTGATTGGCACCAGTCGCCCGATAATGCCCACTGCCACTGTGTTTTCATCTAATCCATAAAACTCACGAAATTGTTTTCGCTGTTCTGCTTGATTATTTTGAAAACGATGTAAATCAAATCCGAGTGGAACTACAGTAACTTTTTCTGGCGCACAAATTCTAAAATCTTTTGTCAATTCTTTTTTTTGTAAATCGCTGATAGCAATGATGGCTGTTGATTTTTTCGCCAAATATCTTTCGATATTAATGAACACATTGTTCACCATCGAATTGAAATACGAATGGAAAACATGCCCATGAAAAGTATGCACAATCACTGGCACTTTACATTGCGCTGCTGCCAAACGCCCCAGTGCGCCTGCCTTTGCAGCATGCGTATGCACAATATCGGGTTTAAATTCACGAATGATTTGTTTGATTTCGGCAAATGCTTTTCTGTCTTTCAACGGATTCAAACTGCGATACATAGCATTTACATATTGAGCTTTCAAACCTAAACTATCCACAATAAATTCGCTACTGGCTTCGGTTTCATCCTTGTTGCCAGCAATTAAAAGCGTTTCAAATTCGGGTGCTAAATATTTAGTGAGATAAGCGGCATTGTAAGTTGGTCCACCTAAATTCAATCGATTAATGATACGTAAAACTCTTGGCATTGCTGGTTTTTAAAGAGTTCAAAAATAGTAAATCAAACTTTTTATTTAGGATAGTGTTGTTAAAAATTCATTGTGCAAAAAATATCAGGTCAATATTTTTCGTTTCAATGCAATTAGAATTTCTTTGAAAAGTAAATTATAGTTCGACAAGCTCACTATGACCGTCATGGTGAGCTTGTCGAACCATTATCACGAAGCAAAGAAGTGAAAAATATTTTTCCATTTTTAAATTAAATCTACTTGCCAACAGCTTTCAACATTTTAAAAATCAGAGATTATCGCAATTATCAATTGGGCAGATTTTTGTTCATTTTAGGATTGCAAATGCAAAGTGTCATCATCAGTATTTTTGTTTACGAAATTACCAAAAGCCCATTGGCATTAGGTTTTACAGGTTTAGCAGAAGCAATTCCATTTATGATTGTTGCATTGTTTTCGGGTAATGTGGCTGATTTATACAATCGAAAAAAAATAATTTTAGCCTCGGTTGGTGGTTATTTATTCTGTGCCATTTTATTTGCTGCATTAATTTGGAATCCGCTTTCATCACCCGATTTGCTGGTAAAATATTTTTATGGTGTTATCTTTTTAACTGGCATTGCTCGTGGATTTTTTGCACCAGCGCAAAGTGCGATGATGGCGCAAATTGTTCCAAAAGAAATGTACGGTCAATCAGCAACTTGGGGAAGTATCGTGTGGAATTCAGCTACAGTAGGCGGTCCGGCGTTGGGCGGATTGTTGTATGGCATCATTGGCGAAAAAATTTCGATGCTCATTGTAGTAGCATTAGTCATCATTGGTTTCATCTTTTTTATCAGCGTTCGCTACAAACATATCGAAGTGAAGAAGCCTATGGAAACTACTTTGCAACGATTGAAAGAAGGAATTCATTTTGTTTTCAATCATCAAATTATGTTGTCGGCAATGTCAATGGATATGCTAGCAGTGCTGTTTGGTGGCGCAGTTGCGCTGATTCCTGTGTTTGCTTATGAAACATTGCATGTAGGCAAAATTGAAATTGGTTTGATGAGAGCTGCGCCATCTTTAGGTGCTGTTTTATGCAGTTTGTGGGTGGCTTATCATCCTATCAAACGCCATGCTGGCAAATGGTTTGTGATAAATGTGTTGCTGTTTGGTGTTTGTATGATTGGCTTTGCGCTGTCGAAAATTTTTTACTTGAGCCTTGCATTTTTATTGTTGAGCGGCGCATTTGATAATGTGAGTGTGATTGTGAGAAGTGTGATTTATCAGATTTATGCGCCCAATGAAATGAGGGGCAGAGTGATGGCAATTAATTTTATTTTCATTGGCAGCAGTAATGAAATCGGCAGCTTCGAATCAGGCATGGCTGCTCGTTTGCTGGGTTTAGTACCTTCGGTAATTGCAGGTGCAACTATCAATATTGGTGTGTGTTTGAGTACGATAAAATTAGCCCCGAAATTGTGGAAATTGCATTTGGAGGATTAGTCAGCTTGTAAAGTTCATCAAGTTTTTAAAGTGAAAAGAGAGTTATCGCAGTTGCTTATTTCTCAACCATTTTTTTAAATTCTTTCGATTCATTATTCCATTCAAAAAGTTGTGATTTATTGTTCCCAAAATCGTAATCTACTTTGTAAACAATTTTTTGAGTGTTGGCATTTGATAAATTGAATTCTTCTTTTTCAACCACATCAAAATCTTTAGCGGATAGGTTGTGAAATATTTGCTTGTATTTTTCTGGTTGTTGATAGAAAAAATCTTTTCCCAAAATCATTATTGCGCCTGATTGTGCAGGGTTTAATAATCCATTTCTCAATGCTAAATAAAAATTATTAGCAGGAATACTTAAAGCACGATTTTTTTCTTTCACACTATGATAATTCAGTAAAAATGAACTTACAATTATTAAGCTCAAAATCACAAAAATTGTGTTTCGGAAAAAAATATTTTTAAGAAAAGAAAGTTGGATAATTCTTTCAAATAAAATTGCTAACAAAATTGCAAAACCAAAATCTTGAAAATAGATAGGCAAATAAGCTCTGCCCAATTCTAATTCATTTTGATATTTTGCCGAAAACATTAAAATCATTGGCGGAATCAGCATCAATAAAAATCCAATCATTCCGATATTGAAATTAAATTTTTGGAAAACAATTTTTTGATGTTTCGCATATCGTTGAAATAAGAAAAGTAAGCCGACCAATAACAGCACACTTATCGCAACAAAAACTTGACTGAACTGCATAAATAATTGCTCTCACGTGATAGAAGTTGGTCATCGGAAGCATGCCAAACAATTGGCATTGCAGCACATTGAGCATGCCGTTAAAATCAAAACTTGATTGAACGCCAGGATACATTCCGTTGAGATTATCACGAACTGTTTTTAACCATCCAAAATAAATTATCGGCATGATTAAATACGGAATCACTATCCAACTTTTCGGTTTTATTTTTTTGAAATTGAAAATTGCCAAACAATAAATTATCAAAAAGGTAACCACCCCAATTTCGGTGATTAATAGAGTGGTACAAGTGAGTACAAAAGAAATGAGTAACTTGATGATGGAACCTTGTTTTATGAAATCTAAAAACAACCCGATGGCAAAAAATGTGAGTGCCATTGCCAACGGATACATTGCATGCAGCGATGTGAACGGGTCGTGATAGGCTATTTGAAATTGAATCAACAAAGCATAAAACAAAATTGCAAAGCCAGCTAAGTGATTCATGCCTGATTTTTTTAGAAAAAAAATAAAGGAAAAAAGTGCAAATAAATTACTGCAATAAATCAACGCTTTATATTGTGCAATGCTATTGGGTAGCCAAAACATAAAATTCAAAAGATAAAATGCAATGGGCGAATATCTGCCACCCTGAAGCGTTACAGCTATTTGGTCTGATGAACATTGCAACATTTTTTCAAAATTAAAATCAGGAATTGATTTTAGTAATTGATAATTCATCAAATCATCGGAGTACAAATTTGAAACAAGAATTGGTGCTAATAAAATGCAAATGATGGCTGTTACAATCAGCACTAAAATATTTTTTTTGGAAATAAAATTTAAGACCAACTGAGACATAATTTTATCAGCGTTTATTGTTTATTAGAGTTTATTATTTAAGTAGCGATGAATCGTGTGAATTAGTTTTTTCAAGCCAATCGTTATATTGAAAGAATTGTTGCAGCCATTGTTGCAAATATAATCGTGAATAATTGCAAAGCCATTCTAATTATATTTGAAGAAAAATAAAAAGTATGAAGCAATATATTTTGGTGTTGATGTTGTGTTTTTTTTCAGCAACCATTTTCGGTCAACCACAGCGATTAAAGGAATTTGCAAACGATTCTACCATTCCGCAATGGGCGAAAATGATGTATGCGCCCAAACCTAACATTGGCGATGTAGTTGCATCTCACGATGTTTATTACAAAACACATCCGTTTAAAAAAACAGGCTACACACAATACTACAAACATTTTTTACAACGCATTTCTCGTGATTACAACGGAACAGTTTTCGGAGAGCCGATAACAGAAGAAATGAAAAAAAATCAAGAGGACTATTTGCAAAAAATCAAAAACAGAAATGCTACAACTCAAAATAATTCTGCACAAAGAAAAAAATCAGCCACATCAAATTGGCGATGCTTAGGTCCATTTGATTTTGATAAAGAATCTGCCAGTGCAAGCTACGCAGCAGGTGCAGCCCATGTTTACACAGTGGAGCAATCCATCAGCAATCCAAATATTTTGTATGCTGGCAGTGCCAATGCAGGGCTTTGGAAAACCATTGATAAAGGCGCACATTGGACAGGTTGCAACCTCAACGATTTGATTGCCGAAGTGTATGCTTTGGAAATTGATTTTAGTAATAGTAATGTGGTTTATTTTAGTGATGGACAAAAAATTTATAAAACACCTGATGGTGGTTTAACCTTCAATGCCACTGGCAGCACAGCTTTTCAGAATGCAGCACATTATACCCGTGATTTAAAAATGAATCCGCAAAATAATCAGGTGTTGTTAGCCGCTTGTGATGATGGTTTGTGGCGAACTGATGATGCTGGTCAAAATTGGAATTTAATTCAAAGTGGCGCATGGCAAGAATTAGAAGTGAAAACCAATGATACTTTAATTTGGTATGCAGTGCTGCAAACAGGCTCTGTTACTCAATTTTTCAAATCAACAGATGGCGGAAGAACATTTACCATCAGAACAAATGGCTGGCCTTTACCAACTGGAAGTGATGAAAACAAACGAGCAGAAATTGCTGTAACACCTGCTGCGCCTAATATCGTGTATGCTTATGCAACTGGCTCTGCGAATGGCGGAAGTGGTTTGTATGGCATTTATGTAAGTCATGATGCAGGTGAATCATGGACTTTCAAATGCTGCGGAGGTAGTCCTGGCGGCGTTCCTAACGCTTCAACCAACATCAACATTTGTGCTTGGGCAAAAGATGGCAGCGATGATGGCGGACAATATTATTACGATTTGGCTTTAGCAGTTTCGCCGATTGATAGTAATGAAGTGCATTGTGGCGCAGTGAATCATTGGGTGAGCAAAGATGGTGGCAACACTTTTACTTGCCCATCTAATTGGAGTGAATCGCAAAATGCAAATTATGTGCATGCTGATATTCATGACATGAATTTTTATGGCAATGATTTTTGGTTGGCTTGCGATGGTGGTGTTTTTTATTCCAATGATTATGGCGATACTATTCAACGACACATGTATGGCATTGCTGGCTCTGATTTTTGGGGCTTTGGAATGGGCTACTGGAACGGCTCTGACGTTTTCATCGGCGGTGCTTATCACAACGGAACTTTGATTAAAGACAACAATGTTTATAACAATGGTTGGGTGAGTGCGATGGGTGGCGATAATATTTTAGGCAATGTAAATTATGGTAATGAGCGACAAATATTTTGTGATTACGGAAAATTTAAATTGAGTGGAAACCGCACTATCAGCTACTTTCAACTACCTAATGGTATGCAGCCATCTTCATCGTATGTGGTAGGCGAAGATGCTGAAATGGAATATGACCCAGCTTGTTACAACACAATTTTTATGGGAAATGATAGCATGATTTGGAAATCAACTGATGGTGGCGCCAACTTTTCTGCATTGCATAAATTCACAGATGGAACAGTTGCTTCCATCGAAATTGCATCGGATAGAAAAACAATTTATGCTTGCACTTTCTCCAGTTGGTGGAGCAACAAACATCTCTACAAATCAATAGATACGGGCATTACATGGGTAAACATTACCCCATCAAACACTTTACTCAACAATACTTTTTATGCGCCATTTGATATTGCTGTGGGCGATAGTGCTAACCAAGTTTGGATTGCTCGAACGATTATGAGTTCAACTTATCCGAACTTAAATGGGTATAAAATTTACAAATCGAACGATGGTGGAAACACTTGGACCAACTACACCACACCAACTTTGAATGGTGAATATCCAACCAATATTATTTATCAAAAAGGTAGCAATGGCGGCGTTTATTTAGGAACACGAAGAGCAGTTTATTATCGTAATAATACGATGAATGATTGGCAATTGTTTAATGATAGTTTGCCTGCCGTAACTTTTTCAACGCAATTAATCATCAATTACAAAAATCAAAAAGTGTATGAAGGCACGAACAGAAGTGTGTATGGCTGCGACTTGTACGAAAGTGGCTTTGCGCCCGTTGCTCAAATCTCTGTTGACAAACAAATATCCGAATGTCTTCGTGATACATTTTATTTTGTTGACCATTCATCATTAAGCAATCAAAACCCAACTTGGAATTGGAGTTTTCCGGGTGGTACGCCATCATCATCAACCTTGCGTTCACCAAAGGTTGTTTATCACAATCCAGGCAAATACAATGTGAGTTTAACGGTGAGTGATGTGAATGGAACGAATGCACAAACTATCAATAACTTTATCAGCATCAGCGATAATTGTCAGCCTGATACTATTCCTGGAAATTCGCTACAACTTAATGGTAATGATGCTTCCGCAGCTATTGAACCATTTAATTTTTCTACCAATACTTTAACCTTAACAGCATGGGTGAAACCAAATGCTACACAAAACGATTATGAAGGATTGGTTTTTATGAGAGGAAATAATACGGCAGATGGATTAACATTGATGCACGATTTAGAATTGCGTTATCATTGGCAGAACAATAATTGGTGGTGGAGCAGCGGCTTATATTTAACTGCTAATCAATGGAATCATATTGCATTGGTGATTACACCAACAGCCGCAACGCTTTATCTGAATGGTATTGCAGCCACTAACACCACATCACATCCTGTTGATGCTTTGAATGATGCATTCATGTTGGGTGTAGATGGAAGCAACGGAACAAACAGAAATTTTGGTGGCATCATGGATGAAGTTTGTATTTATAATCGTTCGCTTTCGCAAAATGAAATACGTGAACAAATGCACTTAACAAAACCAGCCAGCACCAACGGCTTGATAGCTTATTATCAATTCAACGAACCGAATGGTTTGATTTTAGATAAGGTTGGAATCAATCATGCTTCGCCTTCTAATTCAGCAGTGAGAATCAGTTCTACAGCACCTTTGGGCGGCGGCAACAGTAGCCGATTGAGTGTAAATTCAGCGGGAAATATTTTGTTTGGCAACACCGGTTGCACATTAAATTTCGCCAATCCAAATCCAAATGGCGAAGTGGTAGTGAGCAGAATTAATTTACACCCTGACCAAGAACCCAATACTAGCAATGCTTCCAAATGTTATTGGATAATTGATAATTATGGCAGCAACGCTTCATTTGCAAATTTGAATGGAATGGATTTGAATAAAGTGGGCGGAATAAATGCAAATGATGCAGCACATCCTAATCAGTTTAATTTGTTCAAACGCAACTGGAATGCTGATGGCAACACCTGGAGCAATGCAATTGATTCAGCCACAACTGCTAATGCTTCAACAAATGGAAGTTTGAGTTTTGCAAACACAGTTCCTCTCAATCAATCAGCGCAAATAGTGGTTACAAGCCGTAGCAGCGGCTCATTTGTTGGCGAAAGTAATTTAACAACATCTTCCACTTCATTTATAAAATTATATCCATCACTGGTGATGAGTGGTGGAAATATTTATTTAAAAGATGAAAACGCAAATGAAAAAGCTGACTGCACTATTTATAATTCAGCAGGAAAAAAATTACAACACTTTTCATTTGAAGGATTTGGAACATTGAACACCAACGGCTTTGCTGCTGGTGATTATTTTTATCAAATCAAAACCGATACTAAAATTCAGAACGGAATATTTGTGGTAGTGAAATAGACTTTCAGATTAGTTGAATAAACCGAATTGGGAAGTTATTTTTACGCAATAATTAATTTACAAGAAATTCAATGGCAACAGTTATCAATACCAATCTTACCACACTCAATGGTTTTATCAATATTCAAGAACGAAAATATCCTGCAGCAACTGGTAATCTTTCAGGCTTGTTGCGTAGTGTGGGTTTGGCAGCAAAAATTGTGAATCGTGAATTAACTATGGCAGGCTTGGCTGAAGATATGATGGGTGAAACGGGTGAAACCAATGTGCAAGGCGAAAATGTGAAACACATGGATGTATTTGCCAACGAACATTTTATTGCTGCTTTTAAAAGAGGAAGAAGATGCTGTGGCATTGTGAGTGAAGAACAAGATGATATGGTGGTGATTGATGAAGAAGGAGCACAATATTTAGTGTGCATCGACCCATTAGATGGTTCATCAAACATTGATGTAAATATTCCGGTAGGAACTATATTCAGTATTTATAAAAGAATTTCAAAAGATTGCTTAGTAACGAAAGAAGATTTTTTGCAGCCCGGCACTAAACAAATTGCGGCTGGTTATGTGATTTATAGTTCAAGTACGATGATTGTTTACACCACTGGTGATGGGGTGAATGGCTTTACGCTCGACCCTGCGATTGGAGAGTTTTGTTTATCGCACCCCAATATGCAAATGCCTGCTGATGGAAAAATTGTTTCGTGTAATTTAAGTTACAAATCTGAATTTCCTGATTTTATTCAACGCTATGTAGATTATAGCTTTGAACACGATAAAGCTTCCCAACGCCCTTATAACTTGCGTTATGTAGGCAGTATGGTGGCTGATATTCATCGTACTTTATTAAAAGGGGGCATATTTTTATATCCGCCAACCACCGATTCGCCAAAAGGTAAATTGCGATTGCTTTATGAATGCAATCCTATTTCATTCATCATCGAACAAGCTGGTGGCGCTTCAACTAATGGCAAACAACGAATTTTAGAAATGGACCCTACCAGTTTTCATGAGCGGACACCTATTTATTGCGGCTCGAAAAATATGGTAGAGCAAATGTTGATGATGCACAATTAGTTATACGATTTCCTTATGCCTAAGCACCAAAGAATCTACTTCCATCTTTTTCTTATCACTTTGCTGGCGCACGGCGTGATGATTTTTTCAAAAATGCTGATGTGGGATTCGTATTTGGTTGTAAATGCTGTGCAGACAGGTAGTTTTGATATGATGAAAGATTGCTACTATGTTACTGGGCGCAGAGTAACCATTTATGTGCTTGAATTTTTAGCATCGCTGCCAAACTACATTATTACGTTTAAAATTATTTCTGTTTTTATCATTTGGGGTATTGCAAGCCTTGTTTACAAACTTTTAAACTATTTCAATTTCTTTTCTTCAACTGATAATTTTTTTATTGCTGCTTTAACTATTGCAGCACCTTTTTATGGTATTTGGTTTGAAATGATTGCCATTACTGCCCCATTTAGTTATTTATTATTTCTATTAGCTTGTGTTTGCTACATTAACTATATAAAGCAAACAAGGGTAATTGATTTGTGGCTGATAGCAGCTTTGATGTTGTTTGCTATTTCATTTGAGTTGCAATCGTTTTACATTTTTGTGTATGTTTTTTTAGGTGTTTTGTTTTTGAAAAATTATAGCCATCAAATTTCTATTTTTGAACAGCTTGTATCTTTTATCAAAAAAAATATTGTTCTTTTTATTTTTCCCGTAATTATTTATGTGTTGTGGAATCGTTTTTTTCCAATTGACCCTTATTTTAAGCAATACAATCAAATAAAATTTGAAGGTTTTGCCACCATCAAAATGTTGGCTTATAATTTTGGCTTTTCATTTTTTAAATTATTTATCAGCTTGCCTTTATTGTTTATAAAAGCTATGATGGGCGATAGGGTAGGGGCATTGATGACCATTATAATAATCGGTGCAGGCATGATAGGGTTGATGAGCCGATTTAAAATTGACCATGATAAATTAACTACGCCGACTGCTACATTTAAAATTACTGTTGTGATTGGGCAAGTGATTGTGGCAGTGTTAATATTATTGGCTGCCTTATTCCCCTATTGCTTGGTGAACAAACCAGCCAGTGCTTTAAATTATGATGCCCGAAATGCTATTTTAGTCAGCTTGCCTGTGGCTATATTATTAGTAAGCCTTTCAAAATTTTTAAGGCTCGGAAAGCCTGTTTTGGTTTTAAAAATAATATTGGTGGTGTTTTGTATTTGCTCTACTTACAATTATTTTATTTGGAACTATCGGTTTGAAAAAAGCAAGCAATTGATGACCGCATTGAAACAATTGCCTTTGAATACCATGCACAAAACATTAGTATTTGATGACCAAACTAAACCGATTGGCAATAATTATTTTACCAGCTACGAATACAATTATTTCATGAAACAAATTACTGGCAAAGAGGTATATTGCTGTATGAACACTCGTGATAAAATGACCACTGATTTAAAACATACTTTGGATAAAATTGAGCCTATGAAATTTCATTTTTACATGACTAACTATGTGTATGAAAACGATGCTACTAATTTTATTCAAATTTTGCCTTCCGTGCAAAAACCAGCATACAGTTTTATTTTCATTCAATCAGTATGCCACCAATCGCAAACCCAATTGATACATTTGCAATTAAAATAGTTGGTTTTTTTTCATCACTGAATTATAACTTTTCATTTACTTTGAAGTCTGAAACAAAATGGTAACTACTAACTACACTACCGAACAATTTGATGCCAATTACCCAATTGGTTTAGAAAATTTTTATTGGACCAAGGCTCGAAACTTTTTGCTGTATAAAAAATTGAAGCAATTGGGCATTACAGATGCCATTCTTGAAATTGGCTGCGGCAGGGGCATTGTAGTAAAATATTTAAACCAACATGGAATGGAATGCAAGGGCGTTGAGCTATCGAATGTACAAACGGTTGAAGGCATTGCCCCTCATCAAATCATCATTGGGCAAGATGCTTTAAATATGCCCATTTATTTTCGTGAACATTTCACCACTTTGCTTTTATTAGATGTAATTGAACATATTGAACAACCTATTGAGTTTGTTCAATCTATCTTAAATAAATATCCTAATCTAAAAAATATTATCATCACTGTGCCTGCAAGGCAAGAAATTTGGAGCAATTACGATGAATTTTTTGGGCATTATCGCCGCTACGATTTAAAAACATTGCATGATACTTTAACTGCTGCTGGCATCACAGTAATTCAAAACCAATACTTTTTTCATTCGCTTTATTTTCCTGCTTTATTATTTAACAAACTTTCGCTCAAAAGAAATGTACAAGTAAAAGCCCCTAAGGGCAAAATGATTCATGTTCATAAACTATTAGCTTGGTTATTTGTGGCTGAATATTATTTATTGCCCAAATCATTTATCGGCTCTTCTATTTTTGCGATGGGAAAAAAATAATTAAATTTTGAGGATTACTTTTCTTTCATCTGCAAAAAAATCCGCCCATCTATTCTTCATTTATCCAATTTTTTAAAAAAACTACTCTCGTAAAACATTACGGAAGCAATTTTTAAAAAAAATTGCTCCCGTAAAACATTATTGGCAGACTTTTTAAAAAAAATTGCTCCCGTAAAACATTATTGGCAGACTTTTTAAAAAAAACTACACCCGTAAAACATTACGGAAGCAATTTTTAAAAAAAACTACACCCGTAAAACATTACGGAGGTAATTCTTAAAAAAAATTGCTTCCGTAAACATTTATAAAAATTAGAATTTCTAAAACTAAAGGCATTGAATCAGGATGGCTAATTTGGGTAAAAAATAAATTAAAAAATATTTTTTGGAAATTTAAAAACTGTTTTTTATTTTTGTAATAACATAGCGTTGAGATAATGCCATGATACCTTTATACTAATTATTTTTATTCATCTTTAAATCTTTTTTTTATGAGCCAACCATGGAGTTTGTTTGAAAACATTTTTTTTAATGCAGTAGAAAATAGCGCACCCAAGGCTATTCA
The DNA here is from genome assembly GCA_903857255.1 of uncultured bacterium. Lineage (GTDB taxonomy): Bacteria > Bacteroidota > Bacteroidia > Chitinophagales > CAIODY01 > CAIODY01. Next base: position 6,381 of record CAIODY010000013.1, on the reverse strand, counting down.
AATCAGCACTTTTCATCATGATGCTTTATTTGCTGATAGCGTAGGTAATCCGTTTATATTAGGGCTTTATACGCCATTTAATGTGGTGCATCAAGCATTATTAACAGCTAATGATGCCAATAAAGGGCAAGACCAATTGCAGCAGGGTGATGTAGAAGCTTTTAATTTGGCATTGGCTGATATGACAACTAATGTAAACGCTTGGGATGCTAATGCACAAATACATTATGCTAAAGGCACAGCTCGTTATAAAGCTTTATTCCCTAATGGGCATTCGCCTTTTTTACAAGGCAGTCAGCAAGCCCGAATGACTGCTGTGGGTGCTTTATTAGCAGCCATAGGCTCTGATGCTGCTTTGACTACTTTAAAAGGTACAATTCAAACTTATTATAACACTTTAACTACCAATTTTAGTACAAAAGGCATCTCAAAAACTACTACCACCAATATGAGTGCGGCAATGAAAACAGCCGTTACTAATATGTGTGCACTGATGTTGGCTGATTATGGTAGCCTATTAACGCATTTCAGCACCAACCCCCAACAAGGCGCAAAATATTTTGATGAAGCTACGCTTCGCAATGCAGTACAAACACATTTTACAGGTAGCAATTTAAAACCATTGGCTATTCATAATATCATTAAGCGCAAATTGGATGTGAATTCGCAATTAAAATTGAGTAATAATGGCGATGATGAATTGAAATTTTATTTAGCAGCATCATATAATGGGGCAATTACTGGAAGTTTTGTGCATGTAGCACCACACAACACCATTATTTGCAACTTGAATGATTTGGGCGATGAAAACACGATGCAATATTTGAATGTGTATAATGTATCGGCTACGCTGGATGGAAGCTGGGCATTGGTAGTGTTGTAAGATAAAAGAATGGGGTAAAAATTTTGGTAACCGCTTTTTGCCATTCAAAGCATTGATAACAATCTGTCTTTTATCCATTTTTTTTATAGTTTTGTATCACCAAATAATAAGTATTGAAACGCTTTACGCTTATATTATTTATCGGCATGATGATATGCGGCAAAGGCTGGGCGCAAGCTTTTTTTACTTTTCAAGATTCGGTTTGTAATAATACCCTCATCACCCTACACGATAGCAGCAAAAATGCTTTAACTTATTGCTGGAGCTTTGATTCATTGAATATTAATGGCAATATAACTTCAGTTAATTTAGGCAATTTTAATCATTCTATGAATTATCCGCTCGGCGGCAGGTTAGTAGAAGATGGAGGCAATTACTATTTATTTTCTACACAATATCAATCCAATAATTTAGTAAGATGGGATTTAGGAACTAATCCTTTGAATACCACACCTATTAATTCAGCGATTATTACTAATGTTTTGCCAGGCAGCTATAATGAAGATATTGAGTTTATAAAAGAAAACGGTAATTGGTATGGCATTGCCGATGGTGGCACCACTGGTGCTGGTATTTTAGAAAGGCTTGATTTTGGTATAGCAATCACTAATACCACACCAACTGTGAGTACATTAGCTGTAACCTTAGGCAATTGGGCACATCAATTAAATATCTTTAAAAATGGTAGCAATTATGTGGGGTTTTTAGTTTGTAGAGGAAATGGTAATATTCAAAGATTAGATTTTGGTTCATCTATCATTAATACGCCAACCCTTACAACACTAACTTCAACAGGAAATCCGAACACCAACTTTGCAATGGAAAATGAAAATGGTAATTGGTACATGGTTTTTGTTTCCAATACACTTATCCCAACTTCATTAGTAAAACTTAGCTTTGGAACAAATTTATTAAACAATTCACCCATTGTTACCACCATTGGCAATCCGAATAATATTGTCAACGGACCTCGAGCCATAAAACTTTTTAAAACTTGTAATCAATTAATAGGCATTATCAATAATCAATCTAATCATAATGGTTTATTGGGAGATGTGCTGCAACTGAATTTTGCAGGTGGAAGTATTAATAATACCATCACTACTACTTCATTAAATGCTTCTTCGTTAGGATGGGATTTGTTTTGGAATCAAACCAGCAATGTATTTTGGGCGAACAATGCGTATCATTTTTTTGCTTTCGATGGTTTAGATAGTGCAATTGTAAGAGTTGATATACCTGTTTCGGGCTATACCGCCCCTATATCATTTACTCAAAACCCAACTATTACTTATAATTCATCGGGGCAACATACTTTGCAATTGCTCACCAATTTTGGCAATGTGAATCAATCGTATTATTGCGATGCTGCACACACTTTTTTCCCCAACATCACTACTAACCACGATACGGCTATTTGTGCAGGTAATACAGTGCATTTGGTTGCTAACAGCATAGGCACAATGGTTTGGAATGCTACCAATGGCTTTAGTTGTAATGGTTGCACACAAACCAACTTTAGCGGCGCAACTACTACTAATTATTACATCAGTAGCACCTTAAATAGTTGTGTGGCACACGATACTATCCGCATTAGCGTTCAGCCCTTGCCTACTTTAACGGTAGTATCGCCAGTCAGCGTATGCCAAGCCGATACGATTAGGCTTTCGGCAAATAGCAATGCATCAGTCAGTTGGAATCCAACCGCAGGCTTGAGTTGTGGTAATTGTTTGCAACCCTTAGCACAAGTGGTTTCTAATCAGGTATATCATATCACAGCAGGCATAACAGGTTGTGCTATCACCGATTCGGTGATAATTAATATAAAACCATTGCCCACACTAACCGTATCCAACGATACGGAGGTTTGTTATGGCAATACGATTAGTTTGTTTGCCAATAGCAATGGCATTATCAGTTGGTATCTGTTAGCAGGCATTGTGTGTAATAATTGCTCACAAGTAGGGTTTATGGATAGTGTAAATACTACGTTTTATGTAAAAACTGTTGGCGCAAATGGCTGCCAAAGCCATGATTCAGTGAAAATAAAAGTAGATAGAAAAATTCCTTTCCCAAGGCTGAATGATACCACCATTTGTGCAGGTGCAACCTTAAATATTGTGCTGAATAATGCACCACAATATACTTGGCTGCCCACTATCAATTGTGGCATTTGCAACCCTGTTTTATTATCGCCAACCAACAATACTACTTATACCATCATCGAAACCAATGGAAAGTGTATTGATTCAACACATTTCAAAATCAATCTGCGAAAAGTAGTTGTGAATGCAGGCAATGATACTTTGATTGCACAAAACACCACAGCACAATTGCATGCTTCGGGCGCAGCCAATTATATTTGGCAAAGTAATCCATCATTGAGCAACATCGTTATTAATAATCCAGTAGCCAGCCCTATTACTACTACCACTTATGTGGTTACAGGCAATGACAACTTTGGTTGCACCGCTACAGATACAGTGGTCGTATTTGTGAGTGCATTATGTGGTTCAATAATAGCCCCCAACGCTTTTAGCCCTAATGCTGATGGAAAAAATGATGTGTTCAAATTATTAACTACTGATTTTGCTACGATAAAATATTTCCGCATCTATAATCGTTGGGGGCAAAAAGTATTTGAAACCACCAATATCAATGAAGGTTGGGATGGCATGTTTAATAATCAACTGCAACCTTTAGATGTGTTTGTTTATTATGTGCAATTAGATTGCCCCATGCAAAACAATCCGATAATAAAAGGGAATATTACTTTGGTAAGATAAATGCAATTTGCCACTAAGGTTCAAAAGCTAAGCTATTATAGCATAAAAAAAGCGGTTGAAATTTCAACCACTTTTTTTATTTCATTTTAAAAACCTCTGTTCAACTAATCAGCGTTAGCATACTTTTTTGCACTACGCTTTCTATCTTCTTCATTCAATTCTAACTTCCGCATCCGAACCGATTTTGGGGTTACCTCAATCGCTTCATCAATATCTACATATTCCATACATTCCTCTAAGCTAAATAAGCGTTTAGGCGTTATTTTAGTAGTACCATCCGTACCACTTGCTCTCATGTTGGTTAATTTTTTTCCTACGATTGGATTAATCACTAAATCCATCGGGCGGATATGTTCGCCAATAATCATACCTTCATAAATTGATTCGCCTGGGTCAACGAAGAAAGAACCTCTATCTTGCAATTTATCAATTGAATAAGCAGTAGTTTCACCAGCTTCTTTTGCAATTAATACCCCCATTTGTCTGCCCGGAATGTTTCCTTTCCATGGTGCAAATTCAGTGAACCGATGCGCCATGATGGCTTCACCAGCCGTTGCAGTGAGCATATTATTTCTCAATCCAATCAAACCACGAGATGGAATATTAAATTCTAAATGTTGCATATCGCCTTTCGCTTCGATAGATAATAATTCACCTTTACGCATCGTAACTAATTCAATGGCTTTGCCTGCAAATTCTTGCGGCACATCAATCACCAAATTTTCATAAGGTTCGCATTTTACACCATCAATATGTTTTACCAAAACTTGTGGTTGACCTACTTGTAATTCATAACCTTCGCGGCGCATGGTTTCTATCAAGATACCTAAGTGCAAAATACCACGACCATACACCAAATAAGAATCAGGACTGTCAGTTTCTTCCACTTTCAACGCCAAATTCTTTTCTATTTCTTTAAATAATCTATCTCTCAAATGTCGGCTGGTAACAAACTTACCTTCTTTACCAAAGAAAGGCGAAGTGTTAATGGTGAACAACATATTCATGGTTGGTTCATCAATTTTTGTCAATGGCATTCCTTCCGGATTTTCAAAATCAGCAATCGTATCGCCGATAGAGAAATTTTCAATACCTACCACAGCACAAATATCGCCGCCTTGCACTTCAGTAACTTTCTTTTTACCTAATGCTTCGAAGGTGTGTAATTCTTTTACACGTTGTTTTAAAATTGTTCCATCGCCTTTTACCAATGAAATCGGCTGACCTTCTTTTATCGAACCACGAGTTAATTTACCTACTGCAATTCGACCTGTAAAGGTTGAATAATCCAACGAAGTGATTTGCAATTGCAAATTTCCTTCGGGTACTACTGGCGCAGGCACATAATCAATCACCGTGTCTAACAAAGCTGTAATATCGGTAGTTGGTTTTTTCCAATCCAAGCTCATCCAACCTTGTTTTGATGAACCATAAACGGTTGGGAAATTTAATTGTTCTTCAGTGGCATCTAATTGAAAAAACAAATCAAAAACAGATTCGTGTACTTCATCGGGTCTGCAATTTTCTTTATCTACTTTATTAATCACCACAATAGGTTTCAATCCTAAGTTCAATGCTTTTTGCAACACAAATCGAGTTTGTGGCATGGCACCTTCAAAGGCATCTACCAACAAAACCACACCATCAGCCATTTTTAATACACGTTCTACTTCACCACCAAAATCACTATGTCCTGGTGTATCAATAATGTTGATTTTTACATCTTTATAAATAACTGATGCATTTTTTGAAAAGATAGTGATACCTCTTTCACGTTCCAAATCGTTACTATCCATAATCAAATCGCCCGTATCTTGATTGCTGCGAAATACGTTGGTTTGGTGTAAAATTTTATCTACTAAAGTTGTTTTGCCATGGTCAACGTGAGCGATGATGGCGATGTTTCTGATGTTCATTTTTATATTGTTAAATTACTTTTTTGAATTTTAAAAAGTCCGCAAAGGTAAGATTAGTTAAGCATTCTAACTAATCTTAACCAGCGTTATTTAGTTTAAATAATTGTGAAAATTTGAGAATGATTTATCTTTCTCTTCTTGGTTTTTTTTCGGTGCTTTGATTTTCGATGCGGATAATTCTACCTTTAAAATCAAAGCCGTTTAAATTATTCATGATGGCATGTGTAACACCTGGTTCTACTTCAAAGAAAGAATAAACGCCTTTCAAATCAATCTTACCAATGCTGTGTTTTTTAATTCTCGAGCGGTCGCAAATCATACCGAGCAAAGTGCCTTTATCTAATCCATCGGCTTTGCCTAAATTAATAAATAATCTTTCGCCGCTTGCATAGCTGCGGTTATCGCCACTTTCGCGGCTTTCAAATCTATCGTTTCTATCACCGCCTCGGCTATCACCACGGTCTCTATCTCTTCTATCGCCACGGCGACTATCATCACCTCTTCTTGCGCCACGTTCTTCTCGTTCGATGATGTTCAAATCTCTTGCCCCACGATAATAATCTAACAATTGATTGAATTCTAAATAAGCAAATCTGCCTATAATATCTTCTTTGGTTAAATCTTTCAATTCGGCGTAAACGGCTGGCAACAAGGCTGTTAAGCCTGTGTTATCCATTTCAACCTGACGCAAACGATGCACTAAATGCAACATTTTTTGTTTGCAAATTTCTTCGCTGCCTGGTATTTGTATGCGTTCAAATTTTGCCTGAATATTTTTTTCAATTTGCTTAATCTT
>CAIODY010000012.1 GCA_903857255.1 uncultured bacterium | reverse complement strand
GCCAGGTAATACTTTTCAATGGAATAATGGCGCACAAACACAAGCTATCACCATAGATACCACAGGCAATTATTCGGTGATATTAAGTAGTCCTTATGGTTGTGTTGATACCAGTCATAGTTATTCAGTTATCCAACGCCCTATCCCAGCCGCCCCTGATTCCATAGCCTTGCATGGCGGCAGATTGTATGCTTACCCCAGCGGCGCATACATATATAACTGGTATCGGAATAACACCCTTTTCGATATTACCTCTACCAACCAATTAGGTTCGTGGATATTGATAGATGGGCAATCGTTTACAGTTACCATAGTAAGTCCATACGGTTGCGAATCAGCGCAATGCCCTGTATATGTGTATCATGATAGTAGTATTGGTATTGCATCAATAGCTAATGAAGGCGGCATGGAGTTGTACCCGAATCCAGCAAGTGTATCAACAGTTATCAGTTTGCAGTATGCCGTTAACCATGCGGCTATTCAACTCATCAATTTATTAGGTGAAACAGTTTTAACAAAAACCAATCAATCGGGTAATCAATTTACCCTTGATTTATCGGCACAGTCACAAGGAATTTATTTTGTTGAAGTGGAGCAGAGTGGTGTGGTGTGGAGAGGAAAAGTGGTGAAGGAATAAAGTACCAACTAAGTATTTCTAAAAAAAAGCAGTAAGCATTCTTACTGCTTTTTTTATGCCTTTACGGCTTGGCGTGCCAATTATCTATTTGTATCTAATTTGCTTGCAAATGGCTGTGTACTTGTCTTTCTATGAAACCTATGTTACTATGTGGTTCATGTATTTTGTATGTTATTTTCAAATTGGCTCATTTTCAAATTTTCAAATTCTTCCTCTTTGTGCTAAAATGTATTTAATTGCTACCTTTCTTTCATGAAATATCTTTTACTCATTTCTATATTGTTTTGTTCGCCAGCATTTGCGCAACAAAAAATAAAACCCGATGCCGAAAAGATGCAATGGTTTGCCGATGCGAAGCTGGGCATTTTTATTCATTGGGGAATTTATTCGGTGAATGGCATTGAAGAATCGTGGAGTTTTCACAACAAAAATATCAGCTACGAAAAGTACATAAAACAGATAGATGGCTTCACGGCAAACTTCTACAATCCTGCATCGTGGGCTGATTTAATAAAAGAAAGCGGCGCAAAATATGCCGTCATCACCACCAAACATCATGATGGCGTTGCTTTGTACGACACCAAACAAAATGATTGGAGTTTGGTGAAAAAATCTTTAGCCAAACGAGATTTGATTGCGCCATTTGTAAAAGAATTGAGAAACAGAAACATCAAAGTAGGCACTTATTTTTCGTTGCTCGATTGGTCAAACAATGATTATCCAGAGTTTTTAAAAGATTCTGTTCGATACAAACTAAAGTCGGATACCCTTCGCTGGCAAAGGTTTCAACGGTTTTGTCAAAATCAAATCCAAGAAATCTCTTCACAATTTAACCCTGATTTATTTTGGTTTGATGGCGATTGGGAACACAGCGCAGAGGAATGGCAAGCTGAAAAAATCAGAAAAAATATTTTAGCGCATAATCCAAAAGTTATCATCAACAGTCGCTTGCAAGGTTATGGCGATTATGAAACGCCCGAACAAAATTTCCCCATCAAAAAACCTGATTTTAAATATTGGGAGCTTTGCCTCACAACCAACAACAGTTGGGGCTTTCAACCACATGACACCGCTTTTAAAACCATGGATGAAATCATTTCCATTTTTACCGATTGCATTGGCAATGGTGGAAATTTATTGTTGGATATTGGACCAAAAGAAGATGGAACAATTCCCATTCAACAACAAAATATTTTGAAAGAATTAGGAAAATGGATTCACAAAAATGAAGAAGCAATTTATAACACAACGGCTGGAATGCCGCTTGGTTACTACTACGGCGCATCTACATTAAGTAAAGATTCCGCTACACTTTATTTATTTGTGAGCAACAAAAATGCAGGCAATGTGGTGATAAAAGGATTGGAAAATAAAATCAAAAAAGCGTCTATCGTTTCTTCTCAAAAAATTCTTACTTCAAAAATTGTGGGTAAAATTTCTTGGAGTAATGTACCGGGTTTGGTTTTTATAAAAATGCCCGAAGCCACTGATGATAAGTATTTCAGCGTTGTAAAAATTGAATTAGAAGGCAAATTGAAATTATACGAAACTGAAAATAAAAAATAAAATGAAGAAAATAATTTTACTCGGAATTGTTGTAACCCTTTTCCAATCAGCATTTGCAAAGCAAGGCAATGAAATGGTGTTGTGTAAAAACAAAAAAGCGTTGGTTGATATTTTGATTGATAATTTCGATACAAATTCAATTGCTGCTGCAAAAACGCTTCAATTTTATTTCGAAAAAATTTCAGAAGCCCATTTCGAAATCGTTGAAAAGCCACAGCAGAAGCCAGTTTTAGAATATTGCTATTATAAAAATCCTTACCAATTATTAGAAGCTGTTGGTTGCAAATATTTTACTGCTGATTGTGTTTTCATTCCGAAACTGGATGAAATCAAAATTTCTCCTGACAAAATTCTGAACGACAAACCTTCTTTCAACTATCGTGAAGTTTTTTATGCCGAAGCATTCAAAGGTGATTTTACAAAATGGAATTCGGTAATTAATTCAAAAGGTGAAAAGCGCAGTGAATGGGGATTGTGGGTGCATACGTTGCCAAAATTAATTCCTGCTACAAAATATTTCCAATCGCATCCCGAGTATTTTGCTTACAAAAATGGTGTGAGAATCAAAGACCAATTGTGTTTGTCAAACCCAACTGTGTTGCAGCTTTGCATAGATTCTTTACAAGCACAAATCAACCGAAATCCAACTGCAAAATATTGGTCAGTTAGTCAAGATGATAATTTTGGTTATTGCGAATGTGCTGATTGCAAACGCACTGATAGCCTTGAACAAAGCCACAGTGGCTCGATGATAAAGTTTGTAAATGCAGTTGCCAAACATTTTCCCAACAAAATAATTTCAACGCTGGCATATCAATACACACGAAAAGCACCAGCGCATATTGTGCCTGCGAACAATGTAAACATCATGCTTTGCACTATCGAATGCGACCGCTCAAAGCCGCTTGCAGCCGACACTTCCAAAGGAAGTTTTGTAGATGATTTAAAAAGTTGGGGAGCATTAACCAACAATATTATTGTGTGGGATTATGTCATCAATTTTCATCATTATCTCATGCCGTTTCCTAACTGGCAAGTGTTGCAACCCAATTTGCAACTCTTCAAAAAATATGGTGTGCAGATGGTTTTTGAACAAGGTGCTGGCAACGATGAAAAAATTGAAATGGAAGAATTGCGTTGCTACTTGCTTTCAAAATTGTTGTGGAATGTAAATGCCAATATGGATGAATTGATGAATGACTTTTTGAAAAATTATTATGGTGAAAAAGCAGCACCATTTATCAAGCGTTACATTCAATTGCAAACAAAATATTTGAATGAAAGCAAGCATGAACTTTCTATCTACGAGCCGCCTTTCGTTCATGCGAAAGGATATTTGTCACCAAAACATTTTCAAGAATATTTTGCAGAAATTGATAGTGCAATTTCAATGACGAAACTTGATTCAATTTTTCATCCTCGATTAATGCGCATCAAAACAAATTTGCAATATGCAGATTTAGATGTTGCTAAAAGTTTAGTGTTTACGAATGATTGGTGTTTTGAAAAAAATAAAAATAATCAATGGCAAATCCAGCAAAAGAAATTAAACGAGTTCAATGATTTAATTTCTGCACTGAAAAAAGTTGGACCAAATTATTTGCATGAACGTCAAGGAACAATTGATGCTTATGAAAATTTTAATTGGGATTATTTTTCAAAAGGGATAAAAAATCATAAAGCTGTTGGTGCAAAAATTTCTTTCACAAAGCCTTATGCAAAGCAGTATGCGGCTAATGGTGAAAATAGTTTGATGGATGGTGTATTCGGCACAATGGATTATCAAATGTTATGGCAAGGCTGGCAAGGTGATGATGTGGAAGGTGTGATTAATTTAGAAAAAATAGATTCAATTCAAGAAATTGATTTCAGATTTTTGGATAACAACGAAGCATGGATTATGTCTCCCCAAAAAGTGGAAGTTGAATTTTCTGTTGATGGAAAACATTTTGCAAATGCGATTGTTGTTACAAACGAAAATGCTTCACAAAAAATAACTCCGAAAGTAGTAGAATTGATTTGCAAAACTTCATCAAAAATTCAAACTCGATTTATTCATTTCAAAATAAAAGCGCAAGGCGAAATGCCCAAATGGAGAGGTGTTTCAGGCAATGCTTGGACTTTTATTGATGAAATAGAAGTGAAATAGTTTATTGCAAATTTAATTGCTCATCCAGTTTCTGAAAAAGAATTTTAGCTGCATGTTCGTTTGAAATAGAATAAAGTTCTTCTTCTGTTATTGGCAAATTTAAGTCATCACCATTTTTATATCGAGTGTAAAAATCTTTTACCACATCGCATACTTCATCGCTGGTAAGAGCAAAAGTTAAATATTTCTTTTCAGGAAAAATTGGAGTTTTTTTACTCGGTTCGCTTGGTATCACTATTATCGGGCGTTTAGCAGCCAAATACTCATAAGTTTTCATGGCAATAATTCCTTTTTCATGTGAGCCAGGAATTAAGTTTAATAGCAAAGTTGCTTCTTTTTGAATTTTGATGATTTCACTTTTGCTTTTCCGTTCATTCAAAAAAATATGTTGTGGAAATTTTTTTGCTAACGCTTTTAATTTTTCAACCGAGTTATTTGGATTTATATCTAAGCCATAAAAATGAACCTCAAAATCTGTTGGATTATTTTCAGTAATAAATTTTTCTATACCAGCTTCAAAAATGTCAATATACTCGAAATCATAGATGGTGCCTGTGTTTACAAGCCTAAATTTTTTTTTGTCAATAGCAATATTCAATTCATTGTACATGTCAATATCAACGCTATTCGGAATCACGTAACCATCCTTTGGCAAAATTTTATTTCTAATTGTATCAACCAATTGTGGAATAACTGATGTGAAAAAAAGTGCATTATTCAATGCCCCAACTTCTTGCTTTAATTCAATTTTTGTAATTATTCTGCTTAATAAATTTCTTTTTTCTTTTTTGTGATTAGTATGCCAACCATCTCTATAATCAATCACATAAGGGGTTTTGGAGCGTTTGTTGTATTTTTTACAGTAAGTAAAAAGAATGTGTGGCTCACCAGTTGCAATAATTATAGCAGGTTTTTCAATAGATGCAATTTGTTGAAAAACTTTATTCATTTCGTTTTTATCATCCAACCATGAAAAATTAAATCGCCCAATTAATTCAATAACGCTAATAAATTTTCTAATCAATGTCAATTTATCTGAACCATATTTCAACATCATTCTTTCTTTTATTGATGGCAAATGATTCACTGTGTAAATTGTTCCAAACTCTGTAACTTGGCTCTCATAGCCTGATTCATCAGCTGTTGCAATAAATCTATCCGTCAATTGGTTAATTGAATTAGGCCATTTTCTAGCAACAACTATTGGGTAGTAACCAAATTTTTTTGCGTTTTTGTACCAAGAAAATGGTCGGGCTGCGCCAGCTGTGGTTAATGGCGGAAAGTCGTATGCTAAAATTAAGATTTTTTTCATAAATTTTTTTTCTACAAAGCATCATGGTCATAAGAAGTTACAGACCATTTTTTGGCATCCGAATATTTGTCAAATCGTGCATCATCAGTAAAAATAATAAATGGAACTTTTTCATGCAAAGGTCCTTTATTGAATGGATTTGAAATGTAAAAATGTTGTTTTAAAATTTTGCTTTGTTCGCCATTTTCTTGGCAAAAGGCAATAACACCTTGTAATTTTTTTTGCACCACAACTGCTGATAAATACTGCATCAATCTGCGTTTTGCTTGTTTATTGTGAAAGGAAAAATCGAACAAGATTAATTTATTTTCTTGCTGTGTGTAAACAATATAGCCTTCTTTTTTTTCGCCGTGGCTGACTGAAATTATTTTGTATGATTGATTTGGATTAGCAATTCGCCAATTAAAATGAGCTAAATTTTTGTTGGAATAAATTTCAGCAGTATGGTTTTGTTTTTCTATTAAATCAGATAAGCCATCAAACGAAGTTTCCTCAGTAAATACATTTTTTGAAATGGGAAAAATACCATCTAATTTGCAAAGCAAATTCGGCTTGAAATAATATTTGAATTGAAAAATTTGCTTCCATCCAAATTTTAAAAACCCAGGTGTTGATTGTCCGCCGCCAAAACCAATGATGAAAAAATTATGATGTTGTTTTATGTTGTCATAACAAACCAAAGCCAATTGCTGAAAAAGCCCTTTACGCCTATGTTTTGAGTGAGTCATGGTGTCGCATGATTGATAAATTATTTGTTCAACACCATTAAAAATAAATTTTTGCGGAATCACACCATAGTAAGCTGCAACTTCATTTGTTGCTATTTCAATGGCAACAAAGCCAATAAAATTTCCAGCTGGATTTTTTAGATATTTCCATTTAAAATAGTCAATATTTACAGTCATTCCAAAACAATCTTTCATCAATGGAATAAGCATTGAGAAATTATCGGCTGACACTTTTTCGATTTTATACCCCGACATAATTTCTTAGTTTTGAATGTAACATTTCAGTTCGTAATTCCATTTCCCAATCACTTTCATCTACCATGCTTATTCGATGAAAAGACTTTATTTTGTTGGTGTTCATGCTTTTTATTGAGTTTAATTTGTCATCAACAAAAAGTATTTTATCAATTCCCACCTTGTTGCAAATACGCTCAATATTTTCATTTGTTTGCCCATTCGGCAAAGCTAAAATGGATATTTTTTTTTCAATTTTTTTTTCAATTTCAATTTTTGAATCAACAATTTCTTTGCTCAAAATGCTTAAATTAGTAATTGAAGAAAGCACATCATGATTAAATGTGTGACAACCAATTTCTACATTGTTTTGGCTGCATTCAATTATTTCTTCCCAATTCATCATTCGATATTCTGCTTGAATATTCAGGGTTTCTTCCTGTTTTTTTATCATAAAAATTCGTTCATCCATTTGCAATTCAAGCATCTTTTTAAATGTTGAAATGTAAAATGATAACCAATTATTTTCAAAGTTATTCAAAGCAAAAGTTTTGTCATGGAATGTGAATTCAAAATCAATCTTATTTTCTTTTGCAAAGTTGAATATATGATTCAAGCGTTGAGTCCAAATTGTTTTATTTTCTGAAGCACAACTATTCACAATATTGTGGTTACTCGGCAATTGATATTTTTTTAGCAACGGCAATGCGAACTCAATAAAATCATAGTATCCATCATCAAAACTTAAAATCAACAAAGGTTTTTTGCTTGTTTTTTTTTCTTGCAAAATGTTATCTAATTCATTGAAAGAAATTACGCAATAATATTTTGATACATATCGAAGTAGCGATTCGAAATGAAATGGTGTGATAGGATTGAAAAAAAAATCTCTTTCGGGTGAAATTCGATGAAGGCTAAGAATAGTTAATTCGGCAGATTTCAGCGTTCGCAAAATTTTTGTTGTACCAATTTTATGAAGAATTGAAAAGATGATTTTTTTGTTCATTTTACTTTGCTGCAATCTATTGGGCTAAGATAGAAATAATTTAGTCGCAACTAAATTTGATAGATTTTGTTTTGAAATTTTCTTCTCCATTTTTTATATTTTTGTTTGATGATACACCAAATTCCTGTTCAAAACACTCGTCAATTCAGCCATTTCATTTGTGATTTTATTGTTGCTGAAAATTATGCTGATAAAAATGATGTTAGCAAAATTATTTTAGAAAGAAAATCTAAACCTATTAATCGCTCTGTTTTAACCGAAATTTTAGTTGAACAAAATGCTGCAATTTCTATTTCGTCAGCTACAAAAAAAAACATTTCATTACTCAACAATGAAAATTGTTTCACCATCACAACTGCTCATCAGCCTTGTCTTTTCGGTGGTCCGTTGTACACTATTTACAAAGCAATTTCAGCCATCAAATTAGCGGAGCAATACAAAAAAGATTTTCCTGAAAATGATTTTGTACCAGTGTATTATATTGGAAGTGAAGACCATGATTTAGAGGAATTGAACCATTTTTATTTGTTCAATAAAAAAATCGAATGGCAAACTAATCAGGATGGAGCAGTAGGTTCGATGCAGCTTTCGGGGATGGATATCGTTTTTGAAGAACTTGAAAATCTCTTGAAAAATGAAACAAAAAAAGATGAAATTGTTGCCTTACTAAAATCATTTTATACAGAAAATAATTCGATGAGTTTTGCATTTCGACAATTGATGAATCACTTTTTAGGCAAGTATGGATTAGTGATTTTAGATGCGAATGATAAACGATTGAAACAAACTTTCAAATCAATTTTCACAGATGAATTAGTGAATCAAAATTCATTCAAATTATTGAATGACAAAACTTGGTTGCAAAATTTTGCTGATGAAAAATTGCAAATCACACCACGAGAAATCAATCTTTTTTATTTGGATAAAAACGTAAGAGAGCGAATTGTTTTTGAGAACGAAAATTATTCAACTAAAAATGCTGCATTCAATTTATCGAAAAGTGAAATTGAAAAGTTTGTTGAGCAATCTACTGAAAAGCTAAGTCCAAACGTGATTCTACGCCCATTGTATCAATCAACTATTTTGCCTGATGTAGCTTTTATTGGTGGCGGAAGTGAAGTAACTTATTGGTTGCAATTAAAAACTGTTTTCGATTTTTATAAAGTTCCTTTTCCGAAAATTTATTTACGTGATTCGGCTGAATGGATAGATGACGCATCGGAAAGCAAAAGAAAAAAATGGAATTTTTCTATCGAAGAAATTTTTGCAGATGTCAACTTTTTGAAAAATAAATTTCTCGAAGAAAATGGCGGATTGCAAATTGACCATGAAATTGAAAAAGTAAATACTGAATTATTGTTGTTACAAAATAAAATAAATGCTCACGATAAAGCATTGGAGGGCGTTTCAGCGGCAACGATGGTGCAAATAAAAAATCAGTTGGAGCAATTACAAAAGAAAATTGTTCAAAACGACAAGAAAAAACAAGCCGATACTTTAAGTCAAATAGAACGATGGAAAGAAAAATTATTTCCGCAAAATCATTTACAAGAAAGGCAAATGAGTTTTATTGAATTGTATTTGAAACACGGCGAATCGTTTGTTGATGAGCTTTACAACTGCTTTAACCCCGAAGAAAAAACTTTAAAAGTTATCACTTCATGAAGGATTTGATTCTATTTCCTTACCGAATTTATGTGTTGCTCATTTTTGTTTTTTCTACGCTGCTTGTTTTTTTGCTCATTCTTTTAGTGAAATTATTTCCCGAAAAAAACCAATCGTTGATGGTTTATAAAATTACGAATAAATGGGCGAAAGCTTGTATGGCATTGTTTTTCATTCGTGTCGAAATAAAAAACAATGAAAATGATACCAATGAAAAAGCTGCAATTTTCATTGGTAATCATCGTAGTTATATTGATTCGGCTGTTGTGTTTTATGCCATCCCAAAAAACTTTAAGCCATTGGGAAAATCAGAATTTGGCAAGATTCCGATTTTTGGTTGGGTGTATAAATCAGTGGCAATTATGGTGGATAGAAGCAGTCCGTATCGCAGAGCAAGAAGCTTGAAACTATTGAAAAGACAACTACTTCGAGGTGTATCAGTCAATTTATTTCCAGAAGGAACTTTTAATATGGGCGATGAACCTTTGTTACCTTTTTTTGATGGCGCATTCAAAATGGCTTTAGAAACTGAAACCATTATTCAGCCTTATATCATGACTGGTACGCAACAAGTTTTGCATCGGAAATCGTGGTTTCGATTAACACCTGGAAAAATTTGTGTAAAATATTTGTCGCCAATTTCACCTCTTGAATTTTTGCCGAACAACGTGAAATCCTTGAAGGGAAAGGCTTTCGGCGATATGCAAAAAGCATTGCTGGAAGAAGGCAATTGGTGATTAACAACTTTATAAAATATTTTTCAGCCGAATCAGTTAATACAAATTACTTTTGTCGTTCTAAAAAAAATAAATATTCTAATGCGTAAAATTTCAATGGTGGTTTTGTTGGTCATTGTGACTAACTCAATTTTTGCTCAAGGCTTAATGAAAAAAGATAGCACTTATAAAAAGATGGATTATTTTCATTTTGAAGCTGCTTGGCTTGGTTGGGTGAACAAGCCTGATAGTGTGAAGTTGAAAGCTTTGTCGCACACTTTTAGTTTTTATTTTACTTACCCCATGCAATTAGGTAAATCGAAAATTAATTTCATTCCAGGCATTGGTTTGAATATTGATAATGCCTACACTAATTCTATTGCGAAAGAAGATTCAGCAAAAACTCAAATTGTTTTGCATCCTATTACTTCGGGTGTGAGCTACAAAATCAGCAAAGAAACTTATACCTATTTAATGATTCCTTTGATGTTTAATTATAATGCAGGCGCCGATTCAAAATCGTGGAAAGCTTCATTGGGATTGCGTTTCAATTATATGATTCAAGACCACACAAAATATAAAGGCAATGATGAAGTAACAGGTGAATCAGAAAAAACAAAAAACATCAACATCTTAAAACCATATTCTGACCGCTATCGTTTGGATGGTGCTTTTACATTGGGATACGATTGGTTTTATGTGATGGCAACTTATAGTTTCACCCCATATTTTGCTTCGGGCAAAGGACCACAAATGATGCCTTTAACTATTGGCATTGGTGCTGTTGGGTTTTAATTTTTTGTAAAAAATAAAAACCACTTTCCCTTTTCTCCATTTTTTTATCGCACCATATTTTTTGTTCAAAATTTGTTTTTGTTCATCAGTAAATGATGTGCAGATGTTGCTGAATAAAACATAATCGAAGATTTCTAAATTGCTGGCATTCATCGAAGATGCTGTCCAGCTTGGGTTTTTGGCAGTAAGATAGACTATAGAATCAGGAACATCTAACGGAAATCTGCTTCCGCATTTGTCGGCAGGAATTTTATTTTCAACAGCAAATTGCTCTACATCTTTTCGTAAATCTTTATAGGGTAAATGCGCTAAAGTGCTATCCCAACCAATACTATATCGTTCTAAATAAAAATAAAAATTGCCTGCAATTGCGCCTGCGATTAAAATAAAAACAACAGAAATTTGAATTGATTTTTTATTGAAAAAAGTTTGATGAAAAATAAAATAAATTGCCAAAAGCGGCATCATTACTATCGCTGGAAGCAAATAGCGATGACAAATTGGTTTGGTCATCATTACAAAATTCAAACTCAAAACAATGGAAGTAATCAGCCAAACCACGAAAATAAATTTTGAAAATGATTTTTCTTTTTGCTTAAATAAAAACCAAAAACTTGCAAAAACTAAAATCAAACACAATAAAATTCTTCCATTATCAATCCATCTTAAACCAATAATTAATGAGTTGAAAATAATTCGATGAAAATCTGCAATGCTATTATTATCAGCACCCCAGCTACTTTTTGGGTCAGTAATTAAATAACCAACATGGGTAAAATGCAACCACAACCAACTGCATAGAATTAATGCAGAAATGGAGTAGGGGAGCAGTGTGATGAAAACATTTTTTATTCCTCGTTTGAAAAAATTAGGAGTGAAAATTGCTTCAATGATGAATAATGAAATTACAATTGGCACACCCCTCAATTGCATGAGTGGCATTATTATTAAGCAAAGCAAAAAAATATAAACATTATTTGATTCGCCTGAAAGCCTTTTCCAAAGCAGATTTACAGCTAATAAAAAAAATGACACGAGCGAAATTTCAAATCCAACTTGTGCTGCTTGCGAAAGAAAAGTAGTGTCAGCAAATAGTAAAATGGTTGAAAGAAAAATCAATAAATTGCTTTTTTCTTTTTCAAACATTTTTTTTGCTAACAAAAAATATTGGTGCAAAAACAGCCACAGAAAAGGCATTTGAGCAAAATGACTGACTAATAAGTTTCTTCCGAATAATTTCCAACTCAAAGCATAATACAAACTCATCAACGGCGGATGACCACAATCTAAATAATTGCCCATCGAAAAAATATGCCAGCCATGAAAGTATAGAAAGCTTGCTGTGCCTGATGTGGTGGTGATATTATCCCACAAAAAAACTTCATCACGAAATATAAATGTGATGCAAAGTGAAATGAAAAAAGAAAAAACGAGTGTAATATTTTTGGAAATAATGTTCATTATTTCATGGTTCGAATGGTTGTAGCACCAACTAATTGGTCGTAGCGACCAGTGAATGGATGATAGTAAACCAGCACTGTGTATTGATTTTCAGTTTCGTACCAATTGCCTTCTGCAGGTGTCATGTCGAATTTTTTTGTTTCAGGCTCGTAATAACCAATTTGATAATTATAGTACCCTTGTTTTAACAAAGCTCGTGCTTCATAAGTTAAAGTTTTTGGGTTGTACTTCATTTTAAAAGTTGATAAAGTATCCCAGTTGGTAATTTCACCACAGATGTAAAAGTCGCCACCAATCAGTCTTGAGCTGAATGGCATGCGCCAATTTACCCAAACATAATCTGATTCGATGGCTGAATCAACTGCTTCTTGTTTATCAATAATGTAATCGCCGTTCCAATCTTTTTCATAATAATAAGCCTTGAAAGACCGCAATTGTTCAGGGAAAACGTAAAATTCGGAAATTGCACTATCATGATTTATCCGCTCTATTCGTGGTGTACGAATTCTATCTGTTGTTAAATCAATGGCTCTGAATTCTTTTGTAGCAGGAAAAACTAAATCCTGGTCGCTGTTATATTTCAACACATTATCTTCCACGAATGTAGGCTGCACGCCAGTTATAGGATTATCCCATCTGTCGTTTTGATAAATGACCATTTTGATTTCATCAAATGGATTAGAAGGGTTGATGGCTCTACAATCAATTTGCAAATCAAGTTGCTGATTGGTGTTGGTGATTTCTAAATTTCGTGGACGAATTTCTTGCCCGGTTACAGCCGCCTGATTATCCACTACCATAAAGCGTTTGGTGAGTACTACATTTCCCGAAGCAATATCTTTGATGATTAAAATGTAGTTGCCAGATTTTCTTAATCGCACATTTTCATTTGGAATGTTTACTGAATAATGCACATAAGGTACTGCGGTGTTAAACGATTTTTGATAAGTGAGTAATTGATTTTCTTGAAATCCTTTTAAATATTCAAAAGGCGAAAGCTCTGTATTCAGCGTCCAATCATAGTTACAGAGTTGTACCGAATAATTGAACGAACGAATGTCATCGCTTAAATCATCAAAAGTTAATTGCAAAGCATCGCCACCTTTTAAACTTAAAATGGGTTCACTCAACATCAATCCATTCAAACAAAATTTGGCTGTTTTGATTTTTGAATCAGCAGCATAATCTTTGTAAATTGGCTTGTCATCAGCTTTTGCAAGGGATACCAACAAAAAAAAGAATTGCAGTAAAATTATTTTTTTGATTTTCATTTTTAAGTTTTTAAACGCAAATAGCGCAAAATGTTTTCGCAAATTTCGCTTAAGATTATTGACAACTCTCTTAACTCCATTTTTGAAAAAAGAAACATTGAAATTAATTAGCAATCCTAATTTACACTCTGAAAGCCTAAGATAGGTAAGGATTTGTGCTAAGTGAACATCATTTAATTGCTCAACAGATTTAACTTCGATAATTACTTTTTTCTCCACCATTAAATCAATTCGATACCCAACTTCTAATTTCACTTCTTCGTAAATCAAGGGTAAAGCTTTCTGTTTTCAACCAATAACCCAATTTTATTTAGTTCATAAAATAAACATTCTTCGTATGAACTTTCTAATAAACCTGGTCCAAGTTTTTTGTGAATTTTTAATGCTTTCTCAAAAATTTGCGAAGCAATTTCATTCTCTGTTAATATCATTTCAAATATTTTCTTCTGACTAATTTAGCGAAACTTGCGCTACTTCTTTGCGTAATTTGCGTTTAGTTTTTTATGTTTTCAAACACAATCGCAGCACCTTGTCCAACGCCTACACACATCGTTGCTACGCCGTATTTTGATTTTCTTTTTTTCATTTCATGCAATAATGTAGTTGAAATTCTTGCGCCGCTGCCACCCAACGGATGACCGATTGCGATGGCACCACCATTCACATTTATTTTTGAAAAGTCTAAATCCAAATCTCTCATGCAGGCAATACTTTGTGATGCAAACGCTTCATTCAATTCAATCAAATCCAAATCGCTTGTTTTTAAATTAGCACGTTTCAAAGCCTTTTGCACAGCAGGTATTGGACCGATGCCCATAATCGCAGGGTCAACGCCAGCGGCTGCAACGCTTACTACACGTGCCATTGGCGTTAAGTTGTATTTCTTCAACGTATCTTCATTGCATAATAACAAAGCTGCTGCACCATCGTTAATGCCACTGCTGTTGCCAGCTGTAACGCTTCCATCTTTTTTAAAAGCAGGCTTCAAATTTGCCAAAGCTTCCAACGAACTCAACCTTGGATGTTCATCTTTTGTAAAATCAATTTCTGTTTTTCCTTGCTTAATTTTCATTGAAATGATTTCATCAGCAAATTTATTTGCATCGTGCGCTGCTTGATATTTTTGTTGCGAAGCCACAGCAAATTCATCTTGTTCTTGTCGTGAAATTTTCCAACGCTCGGCTACATTTTCAGCCGTTTCGCCCATCGTGTAAGGATGATACAACGCTGATAAATTTTTATTCGTAAATCGCCAACCTATTGTTGTGTCATATATTTCAGGCGTTCTGCTAAAAGCAGTTTCGGCTTTTGCCATCACAAATGGAGCTCTGGTCATACTTTCAGTTCCACCGCTGATGTAAGCATTTCCGTCGCCCACAGCAATTGTACGATAGGCATCCATAATACTTTGCAAGCCGCTTGCACACAATCTGTTCACCGTAATTCCAGCTACACTCACTGGCAAACCAGCCAACAAAGCAGCCATACGAGCCACATTACGGTTGTCTTCACCCGATTGATTGGCTGCACCTAAAATCACTTCCTCTAATTCATTCGCATCAAAATTTGGATGACGAAGCATCAACGCTTTAATAACATGCGCCGCTAAATCATCAGGGCGAACGTTGCTTAAAGTGCCGCCGTATTTGCCCACCGCAGTTCTCACCGCATCAACTATGTAAACTGTTTGCATAAATTATTTTTGAGTGTGTAAAAATAGAAAATTAAAAACTCTATTTTCGTTCGGATTTATTTTAATAAAAAATGAAGCTTTATTTAATACCTACACCGATTGGGAATTTAGAAGACATCACGTTCAGAGCCTTGCGCTTGCTGAAAGAAGTGGATGCGATTTTATGTGAAGACAGCCGCATCACCTCAAAATTGTTGCAGCATTTTCAAATTGAGAAACCGCTTTGGCAATATCATCAGCACAACGAACATCAAAAAACTTCAGCCATTGTTGAGCAATTGCAAGCAGGCAAAACCTTAGCATTGGTAAGCGATGCAGGTACACCCGGCATTAGCGATGCAGCATATTTATTGGTGAAAAGTTGTATCGAAAATAATGTGCCTGTTGAATGTTTGCCAGGCGCAACTTCCATCATTCCTGCATTGGTTCAAAGTGGATTGCCGAGTGAAAGATTTTGTTACGAAGGATTTTTGCCACATAAAAAAGGACGACAAACCCGAATAAAAAATTTGGTGGAAGAAACTCGAACCATCATTATTTTAGAATCACCTCATCGCATTGTGAAATGTTTGAACGAACTAAAAACCTTTATGGGTGAAGAACGCAGAGTTTGTGTAAGCAGAGAATTATCAAAAAAATTTGAAGAGAATATTCGTGGCACTATTGCCGAAGTGATTCAGCATTTTGAAAAACACGAGCCAAAAGGTGAAATTGTTTTGTTGGTGGAAGGGAAGAAATAGTAGGCAGTAATCGGTTTTCAGTAATCAGTAATAAAGCTTTTGTGATAAATATTTCTTCGTAGAAGCGAACCTGCACTTGTTGTCGCCAAGCTGCGGCAGAGCCTTTGAGCTTTGGGGCTTGGTGACTGCCTGATTCAATATATGTTGCGTTGCTTTTCATGTTTTACTCTTTCACAAATTTTCCTGTTCTCACAAAACCTTTTTCATCAGTGGCTTTGATAAAATAAATTCCACTTACCAAACCTGAAACATCTATTTGTATTTCATTTGCTAATCTACTCATTTGCTCATTAGCTAATTGTTTTCTTCCCAATAAATCCAACACTTCCACTTTTGTATTTTCTGATAACTGATAACCGCTTACTGTTAACTTGTCTTTTGTTGGGTTTGGCGCAATTTTTAATTCTTCATTCTTCATTCCTAATTCAGTTATCCCACTCACTTTACCACTATCTAAATCAATCAAACTAATATCATCTATAAAATTGTAGCAAACAAAACCAGGCTGTGCTGATGGCGGAAGATACAAGGTATCTGTTAAAATAGAATCTTTAGGTAAAAAATTGCCCAGCGTTAAATATTGATAGGCTGAATCGGCAACGAAAGTGCCACTTATTTTAAACCAATTGGAGGTATCATTAATAATAGTTCTATTAAAAAATTGTGGTCGTTTTATTATTCTACCAGTATTCGCTGCTGATGCAGCATAAGTGGTTAGCAATGCCCCTATGCCATTACAGCCACCAAAATTCATACTATTACTAAAAGCACTAACCACATACATTTCAAGATAGTAATGATGTTTAGTTTTTAAAGCAGTGGGTAAATGCTCTTGCATATAATCGCAAGAGGTTTGGATATTATTGCTGTAAAGAGTAGCTAACCCTATAAATGCATGACCACTATGAGGATATCGATTAGTTAAGCCAACAGGTATTAAACCACTAATACAATCAAAAAACCAATCAGGAGTATTACCAGTTGGGTTTACCCAACCATTCAGTGCTGATAAATTACCAATGGTGGGGCAGGGCTGTGTTTCGCCTACCTCAAAACTGGGGTTGCTGACTAAGTTTTGTGCAAATAAAGTGGAACAAACAAATAACTGGGCAATTATTAAAGTCTTTTTCATTTCTTTTTTATTTTAATGCTGCACCACCACTTTGTAAGTGTATCTTTTATCTTCGCTAGTGATGACTACATAATACATACCCGAAGCATAAGAGCCAAAGTTTAAGGTGATATATTGTGCTGTGTTGTTGTTGGTTACCACTACATTTTCTGCTTGCCCTAAGGTATTGAAAACACTAATAGGCGGCAAAGTGCCTGCTGCATTGCCCGGCACACCAAAGGTAACCAATGCATAAGTTGGGTTGGGTGAGGCTACCGCTAATATTTCG
>CAIODY010000011.1 GCA_903857255.1 uncultured bacterium | reverse complement strand
TGATTTTTTTTCCTAACGCATCAATAACTTCATCGTATTTACTTGGGTCGTTCATGCCGCCTTTAAAGAAATCTTTATCTAACCAATGGTTGATTACCGATACATCAAAAAACTCGAAATCATCAACAATTTCATTTTGTTTTTCTCTGTCATTTTCAGTAAGTAGTAAGGTGGAATATTCTCTTACGTCAACAGTAGAATCAATCGCTACAAACTCGTATTGCCCTGATGTGTTTACCCAAATACTTATTTCGATTATTGGATTGCCTTCTCTATTTTTTATTTGAATACACATTGTCTTTGGCGTTTAGTGGCGAAAAAAATATTGTGCAAAATTAATCTGCCTTGTTGCCGCTTTGCACACTATTTTTGTTGTTCAATCTTTAATGATAAAACTATTCTGTTAAGAAGCCTTAAAATCAATTAATGAAACTTGTAAAAAAATCAGCCAATAAAGCCTTGTTAGAATTTGGGCTTTCAAAACAAAGACCTCTCGAAAGCGAAAGAGATTTGTTCAAAAAGAACTTTGCAGAGTTGTTGGAAAAGATTTCAGTAATTGAAAAAATGCCAAAAGAAGAAAGCGAAGAACATTTAAAAAATGATGTTCGTGATTTTTTGCTCAATACCTACTACAAAGAAACAAACGCTATAAATACCAAGAACAAAGAAGATTTGGTTATTTACGAAAACAAAAGAGCTGATAGTGATTCATTGGTTGTAATAGAAGCCAAGCGACCAAGTAATACCAACGAAATGATTTCTTTCGACAATGCAAATAAAAAGGCACTTCACGAGCTTGTGTTTTATTATTTGAACGAAAGAAATAGCAATAATTTCAACTTAAAACATCTAATTGTAACGAATATTTATGAGTGGTTTATTGTTGATGTAAATCAATTTGACAAATGGATTTATCCAAAAGCCAAATCTCTTCACGACACCAAAATAAATGACAATAAACCAAACCCTTTTTTCTACCAAGAAATTGAAAGAATAATCAAAAATATAGATGCCGAAATCCCTTGTGTTCATTTTGATATTCGTGATTACAAAAAATCGGACGGAACATTTACTAACGATAAGGATTTAGTAGCATTGTATAAAATCCTATCACCCGACTTTCTGCTCAAAAACAAAGCACACAATGACAGCAATACACTCAATGAAAAATTTTACAACGAGTTACTTCATATCATTGGGCTTGAAGATAAAAAAGATGGCGGCAAAAACATTATCAGAAGAAAAAATGAAAAAAGAAATGAAGCATCATTAATCGAATTAGTAATAGATGCCCTCAACGCAAGAGATACATTTAGTCGAATTTCTGACATTAAAATTTATGGCGAAAACAAAGAAGAACAAACTTTCTATATTGCGCTTGAATTGTGCATTACATGGGTGAATAGAATTTTGTTTTTGAAACTTTTAGAAGGTCAATTAGTTTCTTACCAGAGCAATAGTGATTACAAATTTCTTAACTCAAAAACCATACATGATTTCGATGAGTTATTCAACCTCTTTCACAAAGTATTAGCAGTAAACGTTTCGGATAGAACTGAAACAATCAAATCCAAATATAGCCGAATTCCTTATTTGAATAGTTCGCTCTTTGACATCAGTAATTTAGAAAGAGAAACTATTGATGTTAGTGCAATTGAAAACAATGGGAAACTTGAGTTTATTAGCACAACTATTTTGAAAGATGAAAAAAAGAAAACAAATTCACTACCAACTCTCGAATATCTATTTTCATTTTTAGATTGCTACGACTTTGCAAGTGAGGGCGTTGAAGACTGGCAAAAAGATAGTAAGCCATTAATCAACGCTTCTGTTTTGGGGAAAGTTTTTGAGAAAATAAACGGCTACAAGGATGGTTCGATTTTTACACCTGCATTTATAACAATGTATATGTGTAGGCAAAGTATCCGTTTGGCAGTTGTTGAAAAATTTAATGATGCACTTTCATTAAAGGGGCAAAAACTTTTTGACAAGTTTGATGACATAAAAAATTACACCCAAAAACTTTATAAAACAGATGAAGTTTTAAAAGCAAACAAAATTATTAATTCGCTACACATCTGCGACCCTGCTGTGGGTTCGGGGCATTTTTTAGTTTCGGCTTTGAATGAGTTAATTGTGATAAAAGCGGAGTTAGGAATTTTAGCAGATGAAAATGGGAATACTTTAAGCAACTATGAGTTTGATGTGCTTAATGATGAACTTGTTATTCAAGATGTAAAAGGCAATAGCATTGAATATAGACTACAAAATGGGAAACCAACCAAAGAAATACAGCGATTACAGAAAACACTTTTTCATGAAAAACAAACACTAATCGAAAACTGCTTATTTGGAGTGGACATCAATCCAAAATCAGTTTTGATTTGCCGTTTACGTTTGTGGATTGAACTTTTAAAAAATGCTTATTACAAAGAGCCAAATTACACCGAACTTGAAACCTTACCAAATATTGACATCAACATCAAATGTGGCAACAGCTTGATTAGCCGATTTGCTTTGGATGCTGATTTGAGCAAGGCATTAAAAAGTATAAACCATGATGTAAAGTCATACAGAG
>CAIODY010000010.1 GCA_903857255.1 uncultured bacterium | reverse complement strand
CGGAAGCACTTGGGCTGAATTAGGCGGTAATAATAGTTTAGCTGCAAACAACACCATATATTGTATTTGTAGTGATGCGACTGGCAATGTATATGTGGTTGGTCTTTTTACAAATGCAAATGGGAAATATTATGTAGCAAAATATAACGGCACAAATTGGAGTGAATTAGGCGGTGCAAATAGTTTAGGTGCTAACGGGTTCATTTCATCAGTCATAGCAGATGCTCAAGGCAACATTTATGCTACTGGTTCTTTTACTAATGCTTCTGGAAAATATTATGTGGCAAAATGGGATGGAACTTCATGGAGCGAATTGGGCGGTGTAAATAGTTTATCAGCAAATGGTTCAATCGTTTCGTTGTATGTTGATGCAACAGGAAATATCTACGCTGGTGGAACATTTACAAATGGTAGCAGTATTACAAACGGAAAAAATTATGTAGCCAAATTTAATGGTACTTCTTGGAGCGAATTAGGCGGTTTAAATGCTCTTTCTGCCAACGGATTTATTCTAAAAATCACATCTGATGTCAATAATAATATTTACGCATCTGGCCAATTTTATGACTCTAACTCAAAAGATTATGTAGCAAAATTTGATGGCACTTCATGGAGTGCATTAGGTGGTACATCTTTAGCAGCCATAGGAGCGATAGAAGGATTAGAAACCGATGCCGCAGGAAATGTTTATTGTGGAGGATTATTTTATAACGGTTCACATAACTATTATGTGGCAAAATTTGATGGATTAAATTGGAGTGAATTAGGGGGTAACAATAGCCTACATGGTAATAGTGGCATTTCGGGTATTATCGTTGATGCAAATAACAACATTTATACAGCTGGCGGGTTTACTAATAATTTAGGGAGTACTTATGTTGCAAAATATACAACTTCATGTCCTGCACCGCCTCATGCGTATTTTAGTTTATCTCCCAATAGCGCAACACCGCATGATTGGATTGCCGTGAATCAATGCACGGGAACAGCTCCATTAAGTTACCATTGGACTTGGGGTGATGCATCTGCGGCAGATACTTCTGCTACCCCAACTCATGTTTATTCAACTGCTGGTTATTACAAAGTTTGTGTTACAGCTTCTGATGCTAATGGTTGTAGTAGTAATTATTGCGACTCTTCTTATTTAAGCAGGATGAATAGTGCCAATGCAATGGTTACAATAAATGTTGTGAAAAACACAACTGGCATCAATGATTTATCAAAACAATATTTCTCTTTACAACCCAACCCCACAGCCACTTCCACCACACTCACTTTCAACAATGAATTAAGCAACGCCACTGTTGAAGTGATGACTATAACAGGTCAAACCATTTTCAAAAAAGAAAATCAATCGGGCAAACAATTCAGTTTAGATTTAACCAATCAAGCCGCTGGTATTTATTTCATCGAAGTAAAACAAACCGCCGAAGTGTGGAGAGGAAAAGTGGTGAAAGAATAAATCAGTTAGTAAAGTTTATCCAATAGAAAGTATGTAAAGAAGCTTTCCACCATTGCTATATGCTTCGCAGCATTAGTCATTCACCACTCATCTGTTGCTTTATCGTTGCCGATTTTCAAAACTTTCATCACACCTGCGCCCATTTAGTTTACGGCTTTCGCTTTATTCAACTGTGTTGTTACAATACTGTTCAAAACTGTGGCAGTGTTGAACACGATTGTGAATGCGTTAGACACGATTTTCATAATCGTGTTTAACGCAGTAAAAGAGTTCATCATGATTTCAACAATCGTGAAGCGCATTGTACATGCATTCAGCATGATTTTTATAGTCGTGAAGAACGCTGTTGAAATGTTAGACCTAATTTTCACAATCGTGAAGCGCACAGCAAGTGCGTTAAACATGATTGTAACAATAGTGAACAACGCATTCAAAGTCGTGTTGCACACAGTCGAAGTTAGGTTACCAATTTTGGTAACTCGAAATAAACTAGTTTATTTTGAGTTGATGATTGGGAATACTTTTGCCTCGGTTAGTGTCGTAATTAACTAAAATAGTTGATGTTCGTTGGAACACTAATCTAGGCAGACTTCACCATTAAATATGTCTATTTTATTTTTAGTAGAAATAAAAAAAACTGCACCAAAGCTTCCATAGCCAGATGCAGTTTTTTACCTAAAACAACCTATCTAAATTGCTCACCAAAGAGCCAGAACATTAGCAACCATAATTCATCATTTGATACAATTGATATTTGCTGTTATCAAAAGTAAATTCATCAAAAACTTCATAGAAATTTTGTTTGTCAATCACGTTGCTGAAAGCGGTTTTAGCCACATACAAACGATTATTTTCAAAATCAAATTGTTGAAGAATGGCGTACACTTGATTGCTGTTTAAATAATTATTGCGAACAAAATCTAAAGCCATTTCTTCTTTATCGTTTTCATAATCTTGGTTGCTTAAAGCATACATAAAATCACCAAATGTTTGTTCATCCACCGCATAAATATCATAACCAAAAGTGGGATAAATAGTACAGTTGTAGTTTAAATAAAACTGTCTGCCATTGAAATAACCATAGTGATTATGATTCACATAATTATTGGCGTACCAAGTGTTTCCCCAGTTTCTGTGCTCCTGATAACCTCTTCCATAATTTTCATGATTGCTCCAGTTTCCGCCACCATAATTATTTCCACCACCATTGTGATGATTATCGTTATGATAACCGCCATTATTTTGCTGAGTTGGAAAATTAGAATGTTGAGGTTGAGGCGCAGGTGGTTGTTGACCATTAGTAGAATGATAATGCGTAGAACCACTATAGCCGCCATTTCCAGCATTGTTTTGATTGCCACCATTGTGCCAACCATTGTTGTTTTGTCCATTTCCACCATTATGCCCTCCCCCATTGTTTTGACCATTGCCACCACCATTATTTTGTTGATGACCACCTGAACGTGCAGCATTGTTAAAATTAAAATGTTCTGCATGATTGCGTTCGGCGAATAACTTACCTGTAGTTATTGTTGCGAACGCAACGACTAAAAGAATTTGCTTTTTCATTTTGGTAAGATTTAATTGTTTAAAATTATAACTACTCAATTCCAATTGCTGTGCCAAAGTGATTTCAAAAATATTTTTTGCTTAATGGATAAGTGTTTCGGGGTTTTATTATTCATTCTCGAATGGCTTATTATCTTTGCGTTTTAACTTAAAAATTAGATGACAGCACCAAAAGATAATTTACAAAAACCAACCTTGCAAAACGCTTTAGAGCTGGGTTTGAAACAAGATGAATGGGAAAAGATAATTGAGTTAATGGGTCGGGAACCCAATTTTACTGAACTTTCAATGTTTAGTGTGATGTGGAGCGAACATTGCTGCTACAAAAATTCAATCGCTTGGTTGAAAAAATTACCAAAAGATGGCAAACATATTTTAGCCAAAGCTGGCGAAGAAAATGCAGGATTGGTGGACATTGGCGGCGGATTGGGTTGTGTTTTCAAAATTGAATCACACAATCATCCATCAGCCATTGAGCCGTATCAAGGTGCTGCAACTGGCGTTGGTGGCATCAGTAGAGATATTTTTACGATGGGCGCAAGACCTGTGGCTTCATTGAACAGTTTGCGTTTTGGCGATTTCAATCATCCTAATACCAGAAATTTAGTAAAAGGAGTTGTAAAAGGAATTGGTGATTACGGTAATTGTTTTGGTGTGCCGACTGTTGGCGGCGAAGTTTATTTTGATGAATCATACAACATCAATCCACTTGTAAATGCTTTCAGTGCTGGCATTGTAGAGTTGGGTAAAACAGTTTCGGCTACTGCGAAAAATCCAGGCAGCAAAGTTTATATTGTTGGAAGTGCCACTGGTAAAGACGGAATTCATGGTGCAAGTTTCGCATCTGCTGATATTACAGAAGACAGCGCCGAAGAATTGCCAAGTGTACAGGTTGGCGACCCTTTTATGGAAAAATTATTACTGGAAGCAACGCTCGAAGCTATTGATGCTGGCTGTGTTGCAGGCATGCAAGATATGGGCGCTGCAGGAATTATTTGTTCAACCAGTGAGATGAGTGAGAAAGGTAAAGTGGGAATGAAGATTGATTTGAATAAAGTTCCTACCCGTCAAACAAACATGAAACCATGGGAAATGTTGTTGAGTGAATCACAGGAAAGAATGTTGGTGGTAGTTGAAAAAGGTAAAGAAGCAGCTATCGAAAAAATATTCGACAAATGG
This sequence comes from uncultured bacterium, assembly GCA_903857255.1. GTDB lineage: Bacteria > Bacteroidota > Bacteroidia > Chitinophagales > CAIODY01 > CAIODY01. Next base: position 11,167 of record CAIODY010000010.1, on the reverse strand, counting down.
GATTTGAATTGTGCTGTGATTGGTGAAGTGATTGCTGAAGAAATTTTAGAATTTACTTTCAACAATGAATTAATTGCACGAGTAAAACCTGTGAACCTGGTGCTGGGCGGCGATTCGCCAGTTTATCATCGCACGATGACAGAGCCAAAATATTTTGAAGAAATCAAAAAATTCAACATCGAAAATATTGATGAACCAAATGAGGACGATTTAAAAGCGATTGCAAAAAAATTAGCAGCGCAACCTAACATTGCCAGCAAACGCTGGATTTATGAGCAATATGATAGCATGGTGCAAGTGCGAAATCAAACTACGAACATGCCTTCGGATGCTTCGGTTGTGAGAATTAATGGTACTGAAAAAGCTTTGGCTTTAACAGTTGATTGCAACCCTTATTACATTTACGCAAACCCCGAAATAGGCACTGCTATTGCGGTTTCAGAGGCTGCAAGAAATATTGTTTGTAGTGGTGGCGAACCAATGGCGATTACCAATTGCTTGAATTTTGGAAATCCTTACAACGAAGAAGTTTACTACCAATTTGCACATGCGATAATGGGCATGAAATCGGCTTGTGAAAAATTTGGAACGCCCGTAACTGGTGGAAATGTGAGCTTCTACAATCAATCGAGTGATGTTGGACCGGTTTTACCAACACCAACAATTGGTATGATGGGTTTGTTGCAAAATCATGAAAATAAGATGGGTATTGCATTTCGCAAGGTTGGCGATTTGATTTATTTGTTGGGGAAAAATGTAAATGATTTAGCTTCATCGCAATATTTAATTCATCATCATGGGGTAAAAAATTCGCCTGCTCCTTATTTTAATTTGGATGAAGAATTTGATTTGCATCAATTAGTAAGAGAAGTAATTGCTGAAAAATTAGTGGTTTCAGCACATGATATTTCGGAAGGTGGTTTGTTTATGAATTTGCTGGAATCAGCCATGATAAATGATTTGGGCTGCGATATTGAAATGAAGGACGATGGTATGCGCATGGATGCTTTGTTGTTTGGCGAAGCACAAGGCAGAGTTATCGTAACCGTAAAACCTAAGCACCAAGCGGCTTTCGAGGCTTTGTGTAAAAAAGATATTGTGCCTGTTGAATTAATTGGCAGCGTAACTACTGGCGATATCAGCATTAATGGTGTTGAATTTGGCAGAAGCCGACATTTCAAAACTGTGTATGATAACAGCTTGGAAGAATTGATGAATGCGAATTAAGCATAAGAATAAACCTAAAACCTTTTTCAATGGGATTTTTTGATTTTTTTAAGGGCAAAAAAGAAAACACCGAAGACTTGAGCAAAGGCTTGGAAAAAACCAAAGAAAGTTTTTTTGGTAAACTCTCCAAAGCAATTGTTGGCAAGGCTACGGTGGATGATGAGGTGTTGGATAATCTCGAAGAAATATTGGTGAGTGCTGATGTTGGGATTGATACCACCATGAAAATTATTGAAAAAATTCAGGCTCGTGTTGCTCGTGATAAATACGTGAACACTTCTGAACTGAACACTATTTTAAAAGAAGAAATCTATTCCATTTTTGCATCGAAACCAACTATTGAAGAAAGTTTGACGACCACACCATCTCCTTATGTTATCATGGTAGTTGGTGTGAATGGTGTAGGCAAAACAACCACCATCGGTAAGTTAGCCAACAAATTCAAATCTGCTGGAAAACAAGTAGTATTAGGTGCTGCCGACACTTTCCGAGCAGCGGCTGTTGAGCAATTAAATATCTGGGCAACAAGAGTTGGCGTTGATATTATCAAGCATCAACAAAATTCTGACCCCAGTGCTGTGGCTTTTGATACTGTACAAAGCGCAACTGCCAACAAAAAAGATATTGTAATTATTGACACTGCAGGACGTTTACATAACAAAATTGGTTTGATGAATGAGTTGACAAAAATCAAACGGGTGATGCAAAAAGTAAAAGCCGATGTACCTCATGAAGTGTTGTTAGTATTAGATGCCAGCACAGGTCAGAATGCGATTGAACAAGCCAAACATTTTACTGCAGCAACTGAAGTTACAGGAATTGTTTTGACTAAATTAGATGGTACTGCAAAAGGTGGTGTAGTATTAGCAATTGCCAATCAATTCAACATTCCTGTCCGTTATATTGGTGTTGGAGAAAAAATGGAAGACCTACAAGTATTCAATGCCAAAACCTTTGTGGATGGCTTGTTTGGGGAATAATCTGCTTTCTAAATTCAAAATAATTTATGGCAAAAGCACAAAACAAAACGCAAAAAACTGATGACAGCGTTGAGAAATTTCTGAACACTATTAAAGAAGAAGAAAAACGAAAGGATTGTTTTGAGATTGTGAAGTTGATGCAAAAAATCAGTGGAGATGAGCCAAAGATGTGGGGTTCAGCGATTATTGGTTTTGGAAATATACAATTGAGATATGAAAGCGGAAGAGAATTAGATTGGTTCAAATTTGGTTTTTCACCACGAAAACAAAACATAGTTTTGTATGGCGTTGCCAATCCTGAAAAGCAAAAAGAAGAATTAAAAAAGTTAGGCAAACACAAAACTGGTAAAGGTTGTTTGTATATCAATTCGCTGAAAGACATTGATACTACTGCATTTGAGCAGTTGATAAAAGCAGCGAATGAAAGGAAAAAATAAAAATACATTAACCACATAGAAATATAGGAAACATAGATTTTAAAAATTAGAAACGAAGTTTTCTATATTGAATTCTTCATCAAAAAATAAAAAAGAAAGGAATAGTTGCTACGCAAAACATAGAAAAACAAACACTTTCTGCTTGTTTTTCCTTTCTATGATTTCTATTGTAACTATGTGGTGAAAGAAAAATTTCCGTAACTTTACTCAACAAATAAACTTATGCAATCAGAAAATTTAACCAATAGAATTACCGTCAATCCTGCTGTTTGTCATGGTAAACCGACTGTAAGAAATATGCGTTACACAGTTGAATCCATCTTGGAATACTTATCAGGCGGCGATTCTATTGAATCTATTTTGGAAGAATTTAATGATTTAGAACGTGAAGATATTTTAGCCTGCTTGGAGTACGCTACATTGGTTGTGAAAACGAAAAGCATTCATTTGGCAGCATGAAATTTATTGTAGATGCACATTTACCAAAAACACTTTGCACTTTTTTACAAGAGAAAAAAATTGATGCAATTCACACATCAGAATTAATCAATAAAAAATTTTCGACTGACGAAGAAATAAATTTGATTTCGATGCAAGAGCAAAGAATTTTAATCACAAAAGATTCTGATTTTTATTACAGCTATTTGCTCAAAAGAACTCCACACAAGCTTATTTTGCTTCGCATTGGCAACTGTTCAAAAGCTGAACTAATCAGCATCTTCCAACAACATTTCGATAAAATTGAAAATTACATTTCAACCGCAGGAATGATTGAAGTGTATCGAACAACAATTGAAATCACAGAATAATTTTTATGAAAACAAAATCACTCAAAAAAAATAAAGTCAATGTAATCACACTCGGCTGTTCCAAAAATTTGGTGGACAGCGAAGTGTTGATGGGACAATTGCAGGCCAACAATTTTGATGTAAAACACGAAAGCAATAAGCTGAAAGAAAGCGAAATTGTTATCATCAACACTTGTGGTTTTATTGATAATGCCAAACAAGAATCCATCAATACGATTATTGAATACAGCGATTTGAAAACTGACGGAAAGATTGACCAACTCATTGTTACAGGCTGTTTAAGCGAAAGATATAAAGGCGAATTAATCAACGAATTTCCGGAAGTAGATGCATTTTTCGGCACGATGGAATTACCGAATTTGCTGAAAAAATTAGGCGCTGATTACAAGCATGAATTAATCGGCGAACGTTATTTGACAACAGCAAACCATTATGCTTACTTAAAAATTTCAGAAGGTTGCAATCGCACTTGTTCGTTTTGCGCTATTCCTTTAATGAGAGGAAAACACGTTTCACGACCGATGGAAGAATTGGTTAAAGAAGCAAAACACTTGGCAAAAACAGGTGTGAAAGAATTGATGCTAATTGCACAAGAACTAACTTATTATGGCTTAGATATTTACAAAGAAAGAAAATTAGCCGAGTTGTTAAATGCACTCAGTGAAGTGGAAGGCATTGAGTGGATTCGCTTGCATTATGCTTATCCGACAGGCTTTCCGACTGATATTTTGCCAGTGATTCGTGATAACAAAAAAGTCTGCAATTATTTAGATATTCCTTTCCAACATGCAGCTGATAATGTTTTGAAACGCATGAAAAGAGGAATCACCAATGCCGAAACGATTGAATTAATCAACACGATTAGAAATGTGATTCCTGACATCACACTCCGAACAACCATGTTGGTAGGCTTTCCGGGCGAAACAGAAGAAGATTTTAAAAAGTTGTGTGAGTTTGTGGAGCAAACGAAATTCAATCGCTTGGGAGTGTTTACTTATTCGCATGAAGAAAATACTGGCGCACATAAGTTGGAAGATGATGTGCCGCAAGAATTGAAAGAACAACGTGCCGCAACCTTGATGGAAATCCAACAAAATATTTCGGCGGAATTAAACAAACAAAAAGTTGGAACCATTCAAAAAGTAATCATCGACAGAAAAGAAGGCAACTATTTTATTGGTAGAAGTGAAGCTGATAGCCCCGAAGTGGACAATGAAGTGTTGATTGATGCTTCAAATAATTATTGCCGAGTAGGTGATTTTGCAAAAATTAAAATTACAAAGGCAGAAGACTTTGATTTGTATGGCGAAACAATTTGACAATGCGATAATATGCTAATTTGCTAACAAATTTCGCAGTGGCTCAATGCTCAAATTTCTCAATGAAAAAAATAATTTTCATTTTATTGTTGTTTTCATTTTTTGCTTGCAAACAAAAAGCGGAAAAAAAAACAGTTGATAAAGGCTTCAAGTTGCATCGTCTGCAATTAGGCTACGGTGCAGGTGTTGTAGAGTTTGAGTTGGATGAGAAATTTGATAAAATGTATAATTGGATGAAGTTAGGCGACAATAGTTGTGATAAAGATTCTATCTACCGTTTTCAAAATAAGCAAACTCTATTTTATCAAATTCCGTTGGGTTGGTTTGATACTTTACCTAATGATACTTTTTACATAAAACATTTTGGATTTAATTGTTTCTCAATTTTTGTTGAAAGTTGCAAAATGAGACAGTCGAAAACAAGAAATGATTCTTACGTAATGAGATGGAATAAAGAGATTTTGAAGCAACATAAAGAATCCAATTCAAAATTCAAATATGAATTTGATACTTTGTTGAAAATAGATTCGCTGTTTATTTCTATTCGTTTGGATAGTTTTATTAGATATAGAACTGGTAAAACACAATCAACTTTTGAAGCAGATTTAATTCATTACGATAGAGTAATAAAATTTCAATTCCAAAACACCGAAAACCATGATTCTACTTGGTTTCGCAATTGCATGAAAACTTTTGAAAGTATTCGGTTTGTGAAATAAAAAGTTAGTTACTTTAACTTTATTGCTTGAATATTTTGTTGAATTTTTTTTAAGCCAGCTCGATGCATGGGTGATTTTTTTAGTTGACTATCAAAAATTTTATTCGTGATATCTAACCAATCATTTTTTTTCATTTCGTTCCAATTCATTAATGGCTTGAAATACTCTTCATTATTGGCTTTTGCAAATTTATTCCAAGGGCACACTTCCTGACAAATATCACAGCCAAAAATCCAATCACTCCATTGTTTTTGAAATTCAGCAGGAATTTCTTTTTTCAATTCAATGGTAAAATAAGAAATGCATTTGCTCCCATCCATCGTATTATCACCATGAATAGCTTGTGTAGGGCAGGCTTCCACACATTTATTGCAAGTGCCACAATAATCTTTTACAAATGGCGCATCATATTCCAATTCTAAATCGCAAATAATTTCACATAAGAAAAAATAAGAGCCCATTTGCTTATTAATCGTCATGGTATTTTTCCCAACCCAGCCAAAACCTGCTTCCGTAGCCCATTTCCGCTCTAATACTGGTGCTGAATCCACAAAGCAACGCACTGAAAATTTGCCAATTTTTTGTTCCAAACCATTCACAATTTGAAACAATTTATCCTTCAAAACCACATGATAATCTTCGCCTAAAGCATAACGTGAAATTTTCGGTTGCCCATTTTCAAAATCAATTTCTTGAAAATAATTAAAAGCAAAACTGATGACTGATTTTGCCCCTTCAACTAATTTGGCAGGGTCAACTCTTTTTTCAAAATGATTTTCCAGATATTTCATATCGCCCTGAAACTCTTTATTTAAAAAGGTTTCAAGCCTTACTGCTTCTTGCTCTAAAAATTTTGCTGACGCAATTCCGCACCAAGCAAAGCCCAACTCTTGCGCTTGTTGTTTTATAAATTGTGTAAGTTGATATTTATTAGTGTTATTCAAAGCAGCTAAATTACAGCAAAATAAAAAGGATTGAAAGGAAAAATATTCTTCTTCGTTTTGAGCAAATCAATAAAAAACAAATTGATTTGTTTAAGTTTGTTGCATAAAAAAAGGCAAACAATTTCAGCATGTTGCACACCACTATTTCGGATAAAACAACCATTAAGCAAGCGTTAGAATTATTCAACAAATTAGCTCCTGAAGCCATTTTGCAGACTACTTTGTTTATCACCAACAACAAAAAACAATTGGTGGGTGTTTTGACCGAAGGCGATATCAGAAGAGCTTTATTGAAAGGAATTGAATTAAAAGAATCGGTTGCCTTTTGCATGAATAAGTACTTCAAATTTTTCAACGACAATAATTATTCAGCTTCGGAAGTAAATAAATTGAAGGCTAAAAAAATTCGTTTCGTTCCGTTTTTAAATAAAAACAATACCCTTCGCCGAGTGTATGATTTAGAGCAAATCAGAACAATTTTGCCGATTGATGTAGTGATTATGTGTGGCGGAAAAGGCGAACGGTTGCGCCCTTTGACCGAAGATACACCCAAACCTTTATTGAAAGTTGGCAACAAACCAATCATGGAACATACGCTGGATAGATTGATTCAATTTGGTGTTCAAAATTTTTATTTTTCGGTAAATTATCTAAAACAAAAAATTGAAACGCACTTCGAAAATGGTGAAAAAAAAGGCGTTAGTATAAATTATGTGCATGAAAAAAATCCTTTGGGAACAATCGGAAGTGTAAGTTTAATCAAGAAATTTTCTAACGATTATATCTTGGTTCAGAATGGCGATTTGATTACAAACATTGATTATGAAGCCTTGTATCACCATGCTCTGAAAACAAAAGCTGCCATTACAGTTGCAACAGTCCCCTACTCTATTGATGTGCCTTTTGCAATTTTAGATTTGGATAAACAACAACGTGTAAAAGGTTTGTACGAAAAACCTCGATACACCTACGAAGCTAATGCTGGCATTTATTTACTGCATCATTCCGTTTTGAAATTGATTCCTTCACAATCAGTTTTTAATGCTACCGATTTAATTCAGGCTGCTATGGATGCTAAAAAAAATGTGAACACCTTCCCCATCATCGGCTACTGGACTGATGTTGGGCGAATGGAAGATTTTGTGAAAGTGCAACATGATATTCAAATGGTGTTTAACTAAAACGTAAAAAAACATTTTCTTTTGAAATTATTTTTCATTACGCTTATCGGTTTTATATTTTTCACAAAAATGTTGCAAGCGCAATCTAATCAAGATTTAAGCTTGCTTCAACAACATTTTAGCACAACAAATTTAGCCCAAGAAAATCATGCGAAAATTTTGCATGCGCATAATCCACTCACATTTCCATTCAGAGCAACTTTGTTTTTTTATCAACGAATCATTTCGCCGCAATGGCAATCTGGCTGCCCACATTCGCCAAGTTGTAGCAATTTTTCTTTGCAAGCCATCGCTCGATTTGGTTTAATAAAAGGTGTAGCACTAAGTGCTGATAGGCTGATGCGCTGCTCTGGTGCAGGCTTGAGAGATTATCCATCTTATCAGTTTGATTTTTTTACAGGCAAAGTGGATGATAACCCTGTGCAATATTATTGGCGAAAAAGATTTGCAAAACACTAAATGAAATCTTTGAAAAAAATACTTTTTATCGGACTCCTTCTTTTTGCTCAAATTGCTTTTGCACAGCAAGATTCAGTATTTCAAAAGTTTTCACCTGCATTTGCCGAACACCTTTTTAAAGGAAAATTGTACAATGATATTTATTCCTATCTCAATTTATTTCCTCAAAATATTCAACTGAATTATTCTTTGTTTAAAGAAAAATTTTTGTTTGAAAAACAAATTTATTCAGCAGAAAGATTAAAATGGCAACCGAGTTGTGATACCTGTTTTCATCTGTTTCAGCTTTCCTTTTATCAAAAACTGAATCAGCTGCATGCTGCCTACAGTATGGCTTCGGAAGACATCAATGTTTTTTATGCTGATAAAAACAAAGAACAATTGTGGCGTTCAATTTCTTTTAATCTTGCTCAACAAAATGCCATGAGTGCCGTGTTGTTGCTTACCAAAAATTTGATGCAACACGACACCATTGCTTTCAAAAAAAATGAAAAAATATTTTTAGAACAACATCCAAAAAGCTTGAAAAATGCCATTGAAAATTTAGATGTTGCTTTTGAAAACATGCAATTAATTCCAAACAAAAAACCTTGGAAAGCAGGATTGATGAGTACGGTAATTCCTGGCAGCGGCAAAATGTACAACGGTCAAACATGGCAAGGAGTAAGCGTTTTACTCACTTTATCAGTTGTTGGTTTGGAAGCTTTTGAAGGCTTTCATAAAAATGGAATTAGCAGTGTTCGAGGCTGGGCATATACAGGTTTGTTCAGCATTTTTTATGTAGGAAATATTTGGGGAAGTGTGGTTGGTGTAAAAGTAAAACAAAGAAAAGCGTATGAAAATATTCATCGCAACTTGTTGGATAATGCTGACAAGTTGGTGGAGCAGTTTTAATTGCTCGGCTCAAAATATTGATGTACACAGCGTTCCGATGCAAGCATTGCAATCGGAAGCAAAAATATTTTATGCTACAAATGATAAAGACCGATTCGATTTTACTTTTGAAAAAACAGAAAATTTAAAAGCAAATAGACTATTTACTGATGCTTTAGAAAATTTGAAACGATTGGATTACGAAAACTTAGATGATGCGACGCAAGAAAAAATTTTAAGTCAGGCGATGCTTTGCTCCATTTTAGCAGATAAAAAAGACGATGCCATTTATTTTTTAACACAGTATAAAAACTATGTAAAAGATTCCATGTTGAATAAAAAAACTGCTAATCTTTTTCCGTTGATTTATTTGCAAAACGAAGATTGGGATAATGCATATAAAGCTATGCTGCAACAAAGTGATTCAATATCAGGAAGAAAAATTGATAGCATTTGGCAAGTTAATTTCCCAACCTTTCGCAATCCAAAAACCGCAGCCATATTGAGTTCTATCTTGCCAGGCAGCGGACAATGTTATGCAGGCAAAGTTGGGTTTGGATTAATAAATTTATTAGGGGTTGCAGGTTCAGGCTATTTTTTAGCATGGCATTTAATCAACCATTATTATTTTATTGGTGCAATTACTGGAGGTGGATTATTCAGCAGATTTTATTTGGGTGGACTAAAAACATCACGAAATTTTGTAGAAAAAAACAACGATAAAAAAGCATTTATCTTCAAGCAAAAAATGAGTGCTTATTGGATGAAGAAAGTGAATAGTCAATAGCGAATGAGATGCTTCGTTCCTCAGCATGACCACTGACTTGGAATGTCATCTTACTAAACAGAATTTGTATTTACCAATAACTAATAACGATTAACAAATAACTTTTGAAATCATGGCATTAATTCTTCCTGTAAAAGGCATCACGCCTACATTTGGCGAAAATTGTTTTCTTGCACCTAATTCAACTATTGTTGGCGATGTGTTGATGGGTGATGATTGCAGTGTGTGGTTTAACGCTGTTGTTCGTGGCGATGTACATCAAATACGCATTGGCAACAAAGTAAATATTCAAGATGGCGCAGTGATTCATTGCACTTATCAAAAAGCATCAACCACTATCGGCAACAATGTTTCGATTGGACATAACGCATTGGTGCATGGTTGCACTTTGGAAGATAATGTGTTGATTGGAATGGGTGCCATCGTGATGGACCATGCATTGATAAAATCAAATTCAATAATTGCTGCTGGGGCTGTTGTGCTTGAAAACACTGTAGTAGAGAGCGGTTGCATTTATGCTGGCTGCCCTGCGAAAAAAGTGAAAGAAGTGAACCCCGAGCAATTTGAACGCTTAGTAAAAGGCATTGCCGATAACTATTTGATGTATTCGAGTTGGTTTAAAAGTTGACGCATGATTTTATTGTTTTCAAAAAGCGAACTCAAAATTGGGTTCGCTTTTTTATTTATTGATAAATACGCTGAATTACTGAAGTAAATCAAGGGATTAGCTGCCTAATTAAAAACCACATTTCTATTTCTTTGTGATTGAAAATTTATCGCAATCTCAATGAAAAATTTATTCAAAATCAGTATTGTTGTTTTGTTTGCATTTGCAAGCAGTAAAACCTTTGCACAAGTTGGCGTAGGCACAACATCTCCTAAGTCAACATTTGAAGTGTATGGCTCTTTTGGAATGAAGGTAGATACCATAACAGCCAATACAACATTAGATGCTACTTACGGAATTGTCATTTGTAAAAACTCTTCGAATATTACTTTAACCATGCCTTCTGTGAGTTCATCGAAAGGTAGAATTTACATCATCAAAAAAGGCTCAACGGGCAATGTTACTATTACGCCTTATACCTCACAAACTATTGATGGGTCGGCTAATTTAGTTTTATCAAACTCCAATCAAATGGTGAATATCGTCGCAGATGGCGTAAGCAAATGGATGATTACACAAAATACGATTGCTGGTTCAAATAGTTTGACTAATACCAATACATTATCGTCTTCAGGAAATACTATTACCTCAACTTTTAATGGAACAGTAGCTACAGCACCAGCAGTGAATAGTGTTTCTAATAGTTCATCTACCAATACATTAACTACTACTGTGAATGGGGTAACTGGCAGCGGTGTAAACATTATCAATTCCAATGCAACTTCCTTAAGCGGAACTAATTTAACTACTACAGTAAATGGGGTG
>CAIODY010000009.1 GCA_903857255.1 uncultured bacterium | reverse complement strand
GTTTTCATTCAGCAAAGAAAAACATTCATTCAAGTGTTTCTCAGACTGCATAAATGCAGGTACAGAGCGATTTTGAAATACATCAACACAAATTATATCGAATTTTACAAGCTGAAGTTTTGATAAATTTTCAGCATCATCATTGATAACTTGGATTGAATTTGAACCAATTTGAATTGTATATTTTTCAACCCAAGTGGCAATTGATTTTTCTTTTTCAATTCCAATAAAATGAATTTTATCTAAAAGAAGTTGTTTGGTTAAAATGGAAATCACACTGCCCATTCCTAATCCGATTACCAAACAATTTCTGGCGTTCATTATTTCGTCAAAACGCTGATTAAACGCTATTTCAAATGGATAGTACAAATCTTCCCAACTGTAAATAGCCTTATCTGTTCCTAATTGAAGCCTGCCTTTATTCAGCATCAAATACAAATCAGTACCACTTATTGTAGATGATTTTTCCAGTTGAATTGGAAACAAATAACTGATGTACTTTTTAAAATTCGATATCATGCTGAAATAAAAAAGCCGCTCCGAAAATTGAAGCGGCTTATAATGCTTTGGTTACTTATTTATCATCTCCATTGTAAGGATGCAACACAGCAAATGTTTCACTTGGTTTCAATACTTTTTCTTTTGCTAAATGCACATATTGCGTATTTGAATTTACCGAATGTCTGTCCATTTCTCTTGGTCCTTCAATTATCCAATCTTTCAATTCTTTTTTATCAAAGCGACATTCGTTGCAAATAAAATTTTCCACTTCGCCCCATTTATCTTTTCGTGCAGTTACACGAAGAATATTGTTGCCAGCCATCCACACAGCCACGTTGCCATTGCATTTTTCATGTTTGCAATCGCGATGTGCATTGTAAGGTTTGGTATTCCATACACGACTCTTGAATCGGAATGTTTTATCCGTCAACGCTCCAACAGGACAAACGTCAATCACATTGCCACTAAAATCATTATCAATTGCTTGATGAATAAAAGTTGAAATTTCTGCATGGTCACCACGATTGATAACACCATGAACTCGACCATCAGTTATTTGATTGGCAGTGAACACACAACGATAACACAAAATGCAACGGTTCATGTGCAACTTGATTTTATCGCCAATATTTTCCATTTCAAATGTTCTACGGTCAAACTCATAACGCGTTTTTTGTGCGCCATGTTCGTAACCCAAATCTTGCAAATGGCATTCACCTGCTTGGTCGCAAACTGGGCAATCAAGCGGATGATTGATGAGTAACATTTCAACCACACCTTTACGTGCTTCTTGCACTTGCGCTGATAATTTGTTCTGCACTTCCATACCATCCATCACAGTTGTGCGACAGCTTGCGACCAGCTTGGGCATTGGTCTTGGGTCTTTTTCACTACCTTTAGTAACTTGCACTAAACATGTTCTGCATTTGCCGCCGCTTTCACCTAACTTGCTGTAATAGCACATTGCAGGTGGAACGTTTTGCATTGTTTCAGGATGTTGGTCGCCCATCATTCTTGCTGCATTTAAAATTGTTGTTCCGTCTGGAACTTCTATCAAATGCCCGTCTATTGTAACTTTAGCCATTTTATTATTTCGTTAAATTAAGCACTTGCTGGTGCTACAAAAATATTTTTTCTCAAACCATAATTTCTTTCCATCGCTTCTTTAGGATGTGTAACATGCCATTCAAATTCTTCACGGAAGTGGCGAATAGCTGCAGCCACAGGCCATGCAGCGGCATCACCTAATGGACAAATCGTGTTGCCTTCAATTTTACGTTGAATATCCCACAACAAATCTATGTCTTCAATTTTTCCATTTCCATTATCCAAACGATGTAAAACTTTTTCCATCCAGCCTGTTCCTTCACGACATGGGCTGCATTGTCCGCAACTTTCATGACGATAAAAACGTGTAAAATTGTAAGTATTTTCAACAATACATTGGTCTTCATCATACACAATAAATCCACCGCTACCAATCATCGAACCTGTTGCAAAGCCGCCATCACTCATACTTTCATAACTCATCAATCTAGTATCGCCTTTTGCTGTTTTGAATAATAAATCATGTGGCAAAATTGGAACGGATGAACCACCTGGCACACAAGCTTTTAATTTTTTACCGTTTTTTATTCCACCACAATATTCATAGCTCATCACAAAATCTTCTACCGAAATTCCTAATTCAATTTCGTAAACACCAGGTTTATTAATGTTTCCAGAGGCAGAAATCAATTTTGTTCCTGTACTTTTTTCTGTTCCGATTTTTGCATATTCACTTCCACCCAAGTTAATTATTGGCACAACTGCCGTTAATGATTCCACATTATTTACCACCGTTGGGCAACCATACAAACCTTTCACAGCAGGGAAAGGTGGCTTCATTCGTGGGTTTCCACGTTTTCCTTCCAATGATTCCAGCAACGCAGTTTCTTCGCCGCAGATGTAAGCACCTGCGCCGCGATGCACATAAATTTCCAAATCGAAACCTTTGCCCAAAATATTTTTTCCTAAAAATCCATTTGCTTTTGCTTCAGCAATTGTGCGTTCTAAAATTTTTGCAATCCAAGCATACTCACCACGGATGTAGATGTAGCAGGTGTTTGCACCCAATGCGTAAGATGAAATAATCAATCCTTCGATAAAAATGTGTGGCACTTTTTCCATCAAAAATCTGTCTTTAAATGTTCCGGGTTCGCTTTCATCAGCGTTGCAAACCAAGTAACGTGGCACACCTTCAGGCTTTGCCAAAAAACTCCATTTCATACCCATTGGGAAACCTGCGCCACCACGACCTTTCAATCCTGATTTTTTTACTTCTTCCGTAACTTCATCAGGAGTCATCGTCTTCAAAGCCTTTTCAGCAGCCTGATAACCGCCTTCTTTGCGATACACTTCAAAGGTTTCGATGCCTGCAATATGCGCTTTGTCTATTAATAATTTTCTGCTCATTTATAATGTTCTAAAAGTTCTCGTTTTTAATAATTGTTTCCATAACTTGATTTAGTTCAACAATTTCTGAATTGATAATTCTCCAAATAATGTCATAGTCAATCTTGAAATATTCATGAGCTATAAAATTTCTGAAAGCGATTATTTTATTCCAATCTGCGGATTCATAATTCATTTTTAATTCATCAGAAATGTGATTACTTGCTTCCCCAATTATTTCCAATTGCCTCTCTATTGCTAAACAACTTATTCTATCATTTAGAAATTCTTCCTTCGACATTTCACTTGCTATCTTCACACAGAATTCAATAGCGTCGACAATATGTTCAACTCTTTGTTTGTCGCCAATCTTATTTCTCATACAGCAACTTTTTATCTTGATTGATATATGGTATGATGTATTTTGAAAGATTCTTTGCACTCACTAAATCAACTTTCATTCCTGCAATTTTTGATAAATCTTCCTGCATATAATAAAAGTTGGTGTAACTATCTCCACCATTTTCGTAATCCAACTCAACTAAAATATCTAAATCACTTTTTTCATCAGCTTCGTTCCTTGCATACGACCCAAAAATATACGCTTTCAAAACTGGTTTCGTTTTGAAATAAGACGATATTTTATTTAAGTCAATTTGCATTTTGATTCAAAATTTTAATTCAACGCCACCGCTTTTTTTCTGTACTCATCAATTATTGCGTCAATTTTTTCAGCAGTTAAATGTTCTTTGAAATGTTCACCCAATTGCATCATCGGTGCATAACCACAAGCACCTAAGCACTCTACACGTTTCCATGAAAACAAGCCATCAGCAGTTATTTCGCCTTCCTTCACACCCAATTTCTTCTCGGTGTATTTGATTACATCTTTCACACCTTGAATATTGCAAGGACCAGTTTGACAAAATTCAAACACATATTTTCCAACAGGTTTTAAATTATACATGCTGTAAAATGAAGCTACTTCATAAACTTCAATTTTAGTAATTTTCAATAATTCAGCAACAGCGTCCATTGCTTCAACCGTCAACCAACCGCCATTTGCATCTTGTGCAATGTGCAAAATGGGCAACAATGCTGATTTGCTTCTATCTGCTGGATAACGAGCAATTATTTCGTTTGCTTTTTGTAAATCTTTTTCTGTGAATTTCATCTTTTATATTTTTCACACAAAGGCGCAAAGGCGCAAAGTGTTTTTCATTTTCAAATTTTCAAATCAACTACGCATCCAATTCTCCTGCAATCACATTCATACTACTCATTGTTAAAATGGCATCACTCAACAAACCATCTTTAATCATTTCAGGATAAGCCTGATAATAAATAAAACATGGTCGGCGAAAATGCAAGCGGTACGGGCTTCTGCCGCCATCGCTCACCAAATAAAATCCTAATTCGCCATTACCACCTTCCACACTATGATAAACTTCGCCAGCAGGAATTTCACTTTCGCCCATCACAATCTTAAAGTGATAAATCAACGCTTCCATGTTGTTATACACTTCTTCTTTTTGCGGCAAATAGTAATGCGGCACATCGGCATGGAATCCACCTTCTTTTGGTAATTTATCTATTGCCTGACGAATGATTCTTAATGATTGACGAATTTCTTCCTGACGCACCAAGAATCTATCATAAGTATCACCAGTTGTTCCTACAGGAACGTCAAATTCAAAATCCTGATAACTGCTGTATGGCGATGTTACACGAACATCATAATCAACACCTGCTGCACGTAAATTTGGACCTGTGAAACCATAATTCAAAGCACGTTCAGCACTTATTGGACCTGCGCCTTTGCATCTGTCCATGAATATTCTGTTACGTGTTAAAAGCGAATCAAACTCATTGAATTTCTTTTGAAAATCAGTCATGAACTTTTCAATCTTCTGCCAACATGCATCGCTGAAATCTCTTTCCAATCCTCCTATTCGACCAATATTAGTAGTCAAACGGCTACCGCATATTTCTTCAAATATTTCATAAATAAATTCACGTTCCTGGAACATGTAAGTGAAGCCAGTCAAGGCTCCTGTGTCAACACCAATAACAGAATTACAAACCAAATGGTCAGCAATTCGTGATAATTCCATGATAATTACTCGTAAATATTCCACTCGTTTCGGCAACGTAATTCCTGCTAATTTCTCAACTGTCATGTGCCAACCCATATTGTTGATTGGAGATGAACAGTAATTCAATCTATCAGTAATCGGAGTGATTTGATAAAACGGACGACGTTCAGCCAGTTTCTCAAATGCACGATGAATATAGCCTACAGTTTGCTCTGCACTTTTTACAATCTCCCCGTCAATTTCCAGAATGTTCTGAAAAATCCCGTGTGTGGCAGGATGCGTAGGTCCCAGATTAAGCGTCTGGGTTCTTTCTTCTATTTCGTCAACAAGTTGTATGTGTTTACTCATTCTTTATTTTTTTTCACACAAAGGCGTAAAGGCACAAAGTGATTTTTCATTAGCAAATTAGCATATTATCTCATCCTCACATTTTGGTGTTAATCACCGCTTCATTATTCTGTGTTCTGCCGAAGAATTTATCTTCTTTATCTTTTCTGAATGGGTCTTCTAATGGAAACTCTTTACGCATAGGGAACACCGTCATTTCGTCCATATTCAAAATACGCTTTAAATTAGGATGCCCTTCGAAAATAATACCGTAAAAATCAAACGTTTCTCTTTCCATCCAGTTAGCTGCGCTGAATAAATTCGTTGCAGTTTTTATTGTTGGATTTTCAATTGGCATAAAACATTTCAAACGCAAGCGGACATTGTTCGTCATATTGTGCAAATGATAAACCACTCCTAATTCTGCACCTTTATTATCAGGATAATGAACGCCACATAAATCGGTCAGGAATTTAAAATTCAAGGCTTCATCGATATACAAAAAATGAAGCATTGGCATTATTTGCTCTTTATTCAAAGTAACTGAAAGCATACCATACGATTCACTTTCAGCGATTATCGCATCCGCAAAATTTTGTTTCAGTTTGTTTAATATTTCTTCGTTTGTCATTTTTATTTTTCTATAAAATCTTCAACTAAAATCCAATTATTATTTTCTTATCTAAAAAGCTTATATCCAAATCCAGTCAAAACGAAAATGTTAATTTGACCTTCATCCATTTCAATTTTACAATCTCCTTCTTGAGTTTGGAATTTGTAGTCTACATTCAATTCTAAATCAACCCAAGAGCCTAACGGTTCAATCCAAAGTGCCTTAAAGGAATTATTCTTAGTTGTAAAGTAAAATGATTCCATTGTTATTGAATTTTCAATTAGCACATTAGCATATCATCGCATTATCAAATTGCTAAACTGCCATGTTATATCGCTTCAACATCTCTTTGTATTCTTCGCTATCTCTTCTGCGTACCGATTCGCTTCCGACCAATTCCTGAATTTTCATAAAACCATCCAAAATGGCTTCTGGTCGCGGCGGACAACCCGGCACATATACATCAACAGGAATCACTTCATCAATACCTTGCATTACTGAATAAGTATCAAAAATTCCACCGCTTGATGCACAAGCTCCAACAGCAATCACCCAACGGGGTTCAGCCATTTGTTCGTAAACCTGACGTAAAACTGGTCCCATTTTTTTTGAAATAGTTCCCATCACCATCAATAAATCGCATTGACGTGGGCTGAATCCTAAACGTTCTGCGCCGAATCTTGCCAAGTCGTAATTACTTGCCATCGTTGCCATAAACTCAATACCACAGCAGCTTGTAGCAAATGGTAATGGCCAGATAGAATTCTTACGAGCCATGCCCACCACAGCATCTAATTGCGTTGCAAAAAATCCTGGTGCTTCAAATCCTGCTGGTGCAGCTCCTACTTTTATATTACTCATTTTAATTTCTTTAGTTTAAAAATC
>CAIODY010000008.1 GCA_903857255.1 uncultured bacterium | reverse complement strand
GTATAAGGCTCCAGAAGGAAATCCACCTTCAAAATTCAAATCATGAACAAATTCTTCTTCACAATAAAAATTAAACCCGACTGGTTTTTTTGTTGTAATAATTCTTCTTGCAAGGGTATCGGAAACGCCAGCGCATACATTAATCACCTTTGTATTGTAGGAAGCAAATTTTGGAAGTTCACTAAAATGTTTGATACATGGAACACAATAAGTTGCCCAGAAATTAAGATAATAGTGGTCGTATTTTTTTGATTTAATATCGCCTAAAACTTCTTTGAAATCTCCTTCAATTTGAAGTGTTTGGGATAGATTAGGAAAACTATCTGTTAAGTCAAAATGGTTGGTTTTTATTTTCTTCCCAATCTGTTCTATTTCTAAAATTCTATTTTCTATATCCAAATCAATAAGGCGAAAAGAATTGCCGTACAAGGTGAAAAGTGTTCCTTTGTTTCTGTGTAAAATTATTCGTTGATTCTTTACGCTATCAATTATCCCAATCATAAAAATTGTATCCTTAGAATTTCTAAAAAACGAAATTGCACTCCACAAATTAGAGAAGATGGATACCGAATATGTTCTATTGGTATTTAAAAAACTGCCTACCAATAAAGTATCATGAGAAAACTCACTGACTTTGTTGTGAAGTTTTATTTTTTCACTTTTTGAAAATGCAGTAATACCACATAAGAAAGCTAATGTAAATAGAAAAATCTTTACCATTTTCTTGCTTGTAAAACTGTTTTTGTTCCAAATAAAAATATTCCGATTACTGAAATAAAATAAATCACATCACGAGTATCAATCACGCCATAACTCACCGCATTGTAATGTTCGTTGATGCCAATCTGCTGCACATAAAAATCAAACTGACCGAATATGCCTGGCATTTTACTGATGTAATCGAAACACATATACATGATGAAACACATACTCACAGCGGCTATGAAAGCAACTACTTGGTTGGATGTGATGGATGATGCAAAGATTCCAATGGCTGTAAAAGTTGCACCCAACATAAACAACCCGAAGTAAGAGCCAATCAATGCGCCATTATCGATATTTCCAACTGGGTTGGCTAATTTGTAAATGCTATAATAATAAATTAAGGTGGGCAAAAGGCTCACTGCATAAAGTGTTACAGCCGCTAAATATTTTCCCCAAATGATTTGCCAATCGGTTAATGGACGAGTAGTTAATAATTCAATGGTGCCATTTTTATTTTCTTCGGCAATCGAACGCATGGTGATGGCAGGAATCAAAAACAATAAAATCATAGGCGCATAATCGAACAACGGATTCAAATTGGCATAGCCCATTTGTAAAAGATTGCTGTCGGGAATCAGCCATACAAAAAGGCTCAAGCCAATTAAAAAAACACCCATCGAAATATAACCAATGAGTGAACTGAAAAATAAAGTAATCTCTTTTCGATAAATTGGAAACATGAATTGCTTTAAGTTTTTTTATTTTAGTGAACAAAGATAATTGTTAATGCAAGCCGCTTGTAAATTATCTTCTAATAATTTTCAAAATGAAAATTGTTGAAAATTATTTGTTGAAACTTTTGCTAATGCTTTTCGTACAAGGCTTGTACATTGATTTGTACAGTCTCCTTTCATTCAGTTTATAAAAACAAAACACTTTCTCTATCGAAGCATTTCAACACTTGTAATTTTAGGCAATCACACTTTAACCAAATTCAAAAGAAATGCTCCATATCATTTTGCAAATTGTAGATTCTACCAAACCCATCGTGCAAGCTGCTGCCAAAGCTGCAGCCGAAGTGCCACACACCAGTTTATTCGATTTAATTTTAAAAGGTGGTTGGCTAATGATTCCAATTGCGTTGTTGTTTTTCGGCACCATTTATTTTTTCGTGGAGCGACTATTAATCATTACTAAAGCCAATAAAATTGAAGATAATTTTATGGCTGCTGTGAAAGACCACATTAGCAATGGTAATATTGCCGCTGCAAAATCTTATTGCAAAGGCAGCACTTCACCCATTGCAAGAGTGATTGAAAAAGGTGTTTCACGAATTGGAAAACCAATTAAAGAAATTGAACGCAGCATGGAAAATGTAGCTGAATTAGAAATTTACAAACTCGAACGTTTTTTAAATATCCTTAAAATCATTGCTGGTATTGCGCCCATGTTTGGATTCTTAGGAACGATTGCAGGGATGATGAAATTGTTTGAAGACATTGCTGCTGATAACAATTTGAGTATCGGCGTAATCGCAAGCGGTATTAATATTAAAATGGTAACATCGGCTTCGGGCTTGATTGTTGGGATTTTCGCTTTCATTTGCTATAACTCGTTGAATGGAATGATTGATAGAATCGTCAACAAAATTGAAAGTGCAACTGCTGATTTTTTAGATTTATTACAAGAGCCAACAGAAAAATAATTTGATAAATACATTAACCACATAGGCACATAAAAAACATAGAATACAAGTTTTGAAATACAAGCAACACATAGTTTCGCAAGCGAAAAAATCAGTGCAATTTGTGTTATCTGTGGGAAATAAAAAATACTAAAATGAAATTAAGACGCAGACATCAACACAACGAAGCAGAAATTTATACGCATTCCATGGCGGATATACTTTTCTTTTTGTTGTTCTTTTTTCTGTTGGCTGCCACACTTGCCAATCCGAATGTTATCAAATTAACATTACCAAAAGCTGATACGAATACTTCAGCCAAACAAACTGTTGTGGTAAGTATTGATGCTCAAAAGAATTTTTATGTTGCCACCAAACTTACGCCATACGAGGGTTTGGAAGATGCGGTGAAATCTTATTTAGGCAATCAAACTGACCCAGCTATTGTTATCAATGCGGATAAAACTGTTCCGATTGAAGAGGTGGTGAAAGTGATGAACATCGCCAAAAATTTAAAAGTAAAAGTGGTGTTGGCTACAAAACCTTTGGATAAATAATTGTGGAATTTTGATTGTATAGCATCTCACAAAACATGACCATTCAACCAGAAATAAAATATCGTTATCAATCGGCTGCAATTACTGCTGGCATTGCAGTGTTGTTGTTTTTGTTGTTGTATTTTATTCCTTATTCAATTGGAAAAATTGGTAAGCCCGAAGAAGAAATGGGTATGTTAGTAAATTTAGGTGATAGTCCTGATGGTAGCGGAGATGTGCAACCATTAAGCGATGCAGAAAAAACAGAACAATCCAACGCTCATGCAACTGCTTCATCAGCAACGCAATTGCCTGATGCTGTGAATACGCAAGACCATGAAGATGCAGCATCAGTTGAAACACCAAAAAAATCAAATCCAACAACAAAACCGATTAAGAAAAAACCAATTGATAATCCAAAACCTGACCCTGAAAAAGTAGAAGCAGATAGGATTGCAAAGGAAATGGCGGCTAATAAAGTTAAAGCAGAAGAAACAAGAAATAAATTAAGGGGATTGCTAAATCGAAGTAATAATAGTAAAAGTGAAGGCAACGGACAAGGCGTTGGTGATAAAGGTGTTCCTGATGGCGACCCGAATGGAAAAGTTTATTCTGGTGAAAATACTGGGTTGGGCGATGCAGGAAGTGGTCCAAGTTTTAAAGGAAAAATTAGCAAAAGAGTAAGAAGGCATATTCCAACCATCAGCGATAATTCAAAAGAAGAAGGAAAAGTAGCCATTAGTATTTCAGTGGATGAAAATGGGAATGTGATAAGTGCAAATTATTCTGAAAAAGGCTCTACTACTTCTAGTTCGTATTTAAAGGGATTAGCCTTGAAAGCGGCAAGAGATATAAAGTTTAGCCCTAAGCAAGATGCCGAAGAAGAATCAGGCACAGTAATTTTTAATTTCCGAAATAGATAATTTCATTTTAGCGATGTTGTTGTAAATAGCTTTCAGAGCGATGCTTGGCGTTGTTTTTTACATTCTCATAAAATAAATTAATATCACCAATGTGATAATTTTTTATTCGCTTGAAAAATGTTAAAACTGGAAAAGGAGATTTTATCCAAAGCAAATTTTTATGCACTTCTGCACCAACAAAATGTGTTCTTATTTTTTTAAAATCTTGTAACACTGCACCTTGATTTTTTTCTTTTGAAACGTACAATTCATCAGCATTCCATGTGATTGGATTGACACAGTAAGCCACTTGATATTCCCAATAATTTTTCGGATAAAATCCTTTTTTAAAAGTGTACCAACTCACATAACAACCTATTTGCGATGAATCGGTACATGGCAATAAAAAGTTCAAAGAGTCTTTAGGAATGGGCATTCCAACTATATAAGCACACACTAATTTTTTCATCAAAGGTTTGTTGGCGAAAAAATCTCTCAACAACCAATACGCATGTAATCCGCCTTGGCTGTGCGATGCAATAATAATTGGTCTGCCATTATTGTAGTGTTCTAAATAATATTCAAACGATTTTTTCACATCTGAATATGCTACTTGCAAAGCTTTTTTCTTCAACGATTTATCGGGTGTGAAAAAAGAATACAAATGCGCTTGCCGATAACGTGGCGCATAAATTCTGCCTGCTGCATTAAATACACTGGCTTGTAAACGCATGGTAGAACGGTCAGTTTTGGCATTTAAAGTTTCATCATTCACATCAGCATTCCAACAAAAAATTTCTTCGGGTCGTTGGGTATAAGTGGTTGGATGAATCCAAAATACATCAACATTTGCCCACAAAGAAGAATCTATTTTTCCATCAGGCGAAAAATTGCAGGTTGATGCTTGGGTTGGCAATGCAGCCCAGTTCTTGCTTTCAGCATAATTTGGCGTAGCAGGCGCAGCCACTTGTTCAAATGGTTGGTGCATAAATTCAATAGTTTTTTTTATTCTGAAACAGCAAGAATTAAAAAGTAGAATTGAAAGTAGAACGACAATCGAAATGCTTTTTGATTTCATGAAAATGAAGTTTTGCCAAAAATAATTCTTTGATTTTTATTTCAATGAAATTTAAAGAAGTAGATGAGTTAATGATTTGTATTTTGCAAAACCAAAAATCATTCTAAAAATTATGAGTAATTTTTTTGAAAATAAAATTGTTGTCATCACTGGTGCATCGTCTGGAATCGGCTTGGAAACTGCATTAGAAGCATTAAACAGAAATGCAAGAGTTGTTTTTGCTGCACGAAATTTAGAAATTGTGAAAGCAGAATTGAATAGCAGAAAAATTTTGGAAGAAAAATATTTGTTGATAAAAACTGATGTAGCCATCGAAAGTGATTGCAAAAATCTGATGGAAAAAACCATCGAAAAATTTGGAACAATTGATGTTTTAATCAACAACGCAGGCATTTCGATGAGAGCTTCTTTTGCTGATTTAGATTTAAGTGTGTTGAAGAAATTGATGGACGTGAACTATTGGGGAACTGTTTATTGTTGCAAATATGCTTTGCCACAATTAATCAAAAACAAAGGAGCCATTGCTGGAATAAGCTCTGTAGCTGGGTTTAAAGGATTGCCGGGGAGAACGGGTTATTCATCAAGCAAGTTTGCAATGAATGGTTTTTTAGAAACTTTGCGATTAGAATTGATGGAAAAAAAAGTGAGTGTTTCCATTATTTGTCCGGGTTACACCAATTCGAACATTAGAAATACTGCATTAAATAATGAAGGGAAAACTCAGAATGAATCGCCTTTAGATGAATCGAAATTGATGAGTGCCGAAGCTGTTGGCAAAGAAATTTTATTTGCCGTCGAACATAAAGAAAGCTTTAAAGTATTGACAATACTAGGCAAAGCAACTTTTTGGCTGAACAAATTTTTTCCAAAATTTATTGATAAACAAACCTTAAAATTGATTAAGAAAGAGAGTGGTTCGCCGATTTAGGGATTTTAAATTCTTAACACTATAACTATTTCTTCGTCATCTGTTTCAACATCGCCAACTCTTTCATTTTTTCACGAGCTTCTTGCACTGGCGAACCAAAATAAACTTTGTTGCCTTCAATGCTTTTAGGTACGCCGCTTTGTGCATACACGATGGCATTTTCACCAATCACTAAATCTTTATTTACACCAACTTGTCCCCAAAGAATTACACCATCTTCAATTTTAGTAACGCCTGCAATACCTACCTGTGCTGCAAACAAACAATTTTTTCCAACCACGGTGTCATGCCCAATGTGAACTTGATTATCAATTTTTGTTCCCCAGCCAATCACAGTATCGCCCGAAACTCCTTTATCAATCGTGCATCCGGCACCGATTTCAACATTGTCGTGAATAATCACTCTGCCGCATGATTCCATTTTATCGTAAAATGTTTTTGGCGTAGTTCTCTTCTTATAATAAAATGCATCGCCGCCAATAACTGTTCCACTATGGATGGTAACGTTATCGCCGATTTCGCAAAAATCATAAATACTCACGTTGGCATGTAGCAAACAATTCTTACCAATTTTCACATGATTGCCCACAAACACACCCGGTTGCAAATGTGTTCCTTCGCCAATTGTTGCAGATGGTGAAATATGTTGCGTTGATTTTTCAAATGGATGGAATTGTTTCACCAAAAAAATATAATCTCGAAACGGGTCATCGCTCACCAACAAAGTTTTTCCTTGTGGCACTTCCACTTCTTTATTTATCAAAACTATTGTTGCTGCTGAATTTAGCGACTTGTCATAATATTTTGGATGGTCAACAAAAGTTAAATCACCTGCTTCCACCATGTGAATTTCGTTGATGCCTTCCAACATATTTTTTTCATTACCCAATAATTTTGCTGAAATCATTTCAGCAATTTTTACAACCGAAATCGGTGTTTGTAATTTCATAAATTTTCAAAAATTATACGGCAAACATACTACCTAAAATTTCTTTTTCTCAACAACTCACAAGCCTTTGTTTAAAGTAAAAGCGAATTAAAATGTTGTTCCAAATTTTATTCAACTAATTTTTCAGAATAAATTTTTGCAAATGAAAAAATATTTTTTCCTATTACCAGCGATTGCTTTGTTGGCTTACTCTTGCGGCTGTGGTTCAAAAAAAAATAAAATCGAAAATTCAATTAGCAATAAAGAAATTTTCACTGGTGCAAACGGTGAAAAATTTATTCATAATGAAGATGCGGAATGGAAAGAAAGTTGGAGCAAAGAAAACATGGTGGTTGTTCATTTTCCCGGTGAACCTGCAACGCTGCATCCATCCAACGGTGGCGATGAGCCAAGAAATATTATCAATCAATACACTCAAAAATATTTGATGCGCTATGGATTGGAAAAATTAAATTTTGTTCCTGATTTAGCTAAAGATTACCCTACAATTTCTGCCAATAAATTAGAATACACTTACGAATTGCGACCTGAAGCTAAGTGGGATAATGGCGAAGCAATCACTGCTAAAGATATTGAATTCACTTTCAAAGTGTTGAAATGCCCATTGGTCAACAATCCGCAGAGCAAAAGTTATTTAGAGAATTTAAAAGATGTGGTGTTAGATAAAAGCAATCCATTGAAATTTACTTTGGTGATGGTTCGTGAATATGTTCAAAATGCTGACTTTATGATTGATTATCCAATGTTGCAAAAAACTTTTTTTGATAAGCAAAATGTATTGGATAAATTTTCATTGGCACAATTCAGCGATAAAAATTTCAAAGCAGAAAATGATAAAAATTTATCTGCTTGGGCTACAGCGTATAATGATGCGAAATATGGAATGGACGTGGCTTTCATGACTGGGGCTGGACCTTATAAAGTAGTAAGTTGGGAACATGGTCAATCTATCATTTTAGAGAAAAAGAAAAATTATTGGGCTGCCAATTCAGATAAATTAGATGATAAAGCATTACCCGAAAAAATCATTTTCAAAATCAATAAAGACCCAAATTCAACTTTGTTGGAATTCAAATCGCAAAAGTTGGATGTGAGTTCTGCCATCTCGATTGGGCAATTGTTTCAGCTTCGTTCGGATAGTAATTTCAATAGTAATTATCATAATTATTTTCTCAACACTTTCAATTATACTTATGTTGCTTTGAACACAAAACCTGATGGTGTGAAGCATAAAAAAATCATGACGGATAAAAATGTTCGCCGTGCCTTAGCATTGCTTACGCCTGTTGATGATATTTTGAATGTGGTATTTAAAGGTGTGCCGAAACGCATGGTATCAGTGGTTTCGCCGATGAAAAAAGAATATAATGTTGATTTAAGTTTGATTGCTTACGACATTGAAAAAGCAAAAAAAATATTGGATGATGCAGGTTGGAAAGATTCAGATGGTGATGGTTTCAGAGATAAAATGGTGGATGGAAAAAAAGTAAAAATGGAAATGGACATCAACATTTTAAACAACCAAGTAGAGTGGAAAGATATGGCAACGATGATTGCTGAATCGTATGCAAAAGCTGGCATCAAGCTAAATTTGAACGCTGTTGAATTACCGGTTTGGAAAGAAAAATGCAGAGCACATGATTTCGATTTGGCAATGGGCGTATGGGGCGGATACAGCGGCGCAGATGATTTTTCGCAACTTTGGAAAACAGAAGCATGGGAAAAACATGGTGATAATTACAGCGGGTTCGGCGATGCAAACTCGGATGCGTTGATTGATTCATGTCGCTTTACGGTGGATGATACCAAACGAATTCCGATGGTAAAACGTTTTCAGAAAATGGTGTATGATGAACAACCTTATATTCTCTTAAATGCCAACACACGAAGAGTAGTGTTGCACAAACGATTTGGTAATTCAAATATTTATTTGCAAAAACCTTACGTGGCTTTGAACAATTTGAAACTCTTGTTTTCTGGTGGCAATGAAATGAAAAATGGCGTAAGTGCTAATTAAAAAATAATGCTGCGCTACATTTTAAAACGCTTATTGTTTTTCATCCCAACATTGATAATAATATCTTTGTTAGCGTTTGTCATTAGTGTAAAATCGCCGGGAAATCCAGTTGAAAGAATTATTAGTTCAACACAAGGTGGCGGCGAAGAATCTGCCACTTCGGCTAATCATAATGACTTAGTGAAATTCTGGAAACACAAACTGGGATTGGATTTGCCACTATTTTATTTTTCGATGCAATCATCTGTATTGCCTGATTCGTTGCAGCAAATCACAGATAATGACGAAAGAAAAATTGCAGAAAATAAAATTTTGAGCAACGCTGGTTTTCAAAAATTTATTCCAAAAATTTCATTTCATTTTCACAATCAATATCATCGGTGGTTATTTGGTGATGGCGAAACCACTAAAGGAATTCTTCGGGGGGATTTCGGAATTTCAATTATTACACAACAAAAAATAGCTGATTTAATCAGTGAGAAACTGCCATGGAGTTTGTTTTTCAGCTTATGTTCAATTCTCATAGCTTATTTAATTAGTATTCCATTGGGCGTATTTGCTGCTTCAAAAAAAGGAACACGATTGGAAAAAATAGTGAGTATTTTAGTTTTTATGTTGCCAGCTTTGCCTGCTTTTTGGATAGCAACATTATTGATGATGACCTTTTCAAACCCAGATGTAATCAATGTTTTACCTTCATCAGGTGTGAAGCCTGTGGAAGGATTTACAGAAGGAATTTCATGGTTTGAAAAAGTAAAAATCACTTTGCCCTATTTGATTTTACCCATCATTTGTTTCACTTATAGTAGCATCGCATTCTTGTCAAGAACTATGAGAGTAGGCATGTTGGAGACTTTAAGTATGGATTTTATTCGAACAGCACGAGCAAAAGGATTGTCAGAAAAAACTGTGATTTGGAAGCATGCTTTCCGAAATTCTTTGTTGCCGATTATCACTGTTTTTGCCAACGTTTTTCCGATGGCAATTGGTGGCAGTGTGATTTTAGAAACGGTGTTTACATTGCCTGGAATGGGCTTTAGCATTTATCAGGCAATTGGCAATCATGATTATCCAGTGATTGTTGCAGTGTTCACCATTACTGGTTTTTTAACGATGTTGGGATATTTGGTAAGCGACATTTTATATGCAATGGTTGACCCAAGAATAAAATTTGAAAAGTAAATTTTGAACAAAACTCAAAACATAAAACCATTCAGCTTTCGCCGACACACTTGGCAACAGCTCAAGCAAAATAAAATTGCTTTTGCTGCAATTTGGTTGTTAGTCTTTTTTGTTGCATTGGCTGTCTTTGCACCTTGGTTGGCAAATGATAAACCATTTTATATTAGTGTGAATCAACACGCCTATTTTCCATTGTTAAGTTTGAAAAATCAGGTTGAATTTTTTGATGCGAATGGAAAAAGTGAGATGATGAATGTTGAACAAATTGACTGGAAACACTTGAATTATGAATCGGCAATATTTCCTCCAATAGCTTATTCAGCCAATACTTCGGATATTTTAAATTCAAATTACAAATCACCAAATGAGGAACAGCAATTTAAAAATGCAAATGGTGAAATAGTTGAAATGCCATTTCGATTCCGACATTTTTTAGGAACGAATAAACGTGGCGAAGATGTTTTGAGCGGCTTGATTTATGGCGCTTCAGTTTCATTATTGGGTGGTGTTTTTTCTATGTTGATAGCATCGATGATTGGAATATTTATTGGATTAATTGCTGGCTACTTTGGTGATGATAAAATAAAATTGCAAAAAGGAATCGTGTTGAGTTTATTGATAGGATTGGTTTTTGCATGGTTTTATGCATTTGATATTTCTTGGAATTTGTTAGATGAAAATTCATTTTCATTTTTCACTCAATTGCTTTTTTGTGGGTTGATTTTTTTATTGGTGCTTGGTATTTTTTATTTCATCGGAAAAGTGTTGAGTAAAATTGCTTTTCTCAATTCAGTTATTCCAATTCCTTTAGACAATATTATTTCACGAACTATTGAAGTAGTAGTTTCATTGCCAACATTATTATTGATTATTACTATAGCTGCTATTGCAAAACCTTCCATGCTGAATTTGATTTGCATCATCGCATTGGTACAATGGACACAAATTGCAAGATTTATTCGGGCTGAAATGCTGCGTTTGCGCAATGCAGAATTTATTCAGGCAGCTGAAGTTTTAGGACTGAAACATTTGCAAATCATATTTCGTCATGCGCTGCCAAATACCGTTGCACCTGCTTTAGTAAGTATTTCGTTTGGTATTGCTTCGGCAATTTTAATTGAATCGAGTTTGTCTTTTTTAGGCGTTGGCGTGCCTGTTGAACAAGTAACTTGGGGTTCGCTAATTAATTCGGGCAGAGAAAATTTTCAGGCTTGGTGGCTGGTTGTGTTTCCAGGTTTATGTATTTTTTTAACCGTGTTGGTTTATAATATTTTAGGCGAAGCCTTGAGAGATGCGATGGATGTAAAGTTGAAGAGGTAATACAATTTGACAAACTTTTACTTCATAAACTACCATCTTGTCTTTTCAATCCTTCCACCACCACTTGTGCTTTTTGAAATCCAACAATCGCAGCTACTTCATCATAAGAAGCTTGACGAATTTTCTCAACCGACCTGAAATGCTTGAGTAGCTTGGTATTCGTTGACTGACCAATGCCTTTTATTTTTTCTAATTGCGGAAGTAAAGTTGCTTTATCTCTTTTTTTACGATGATGCGTAATACCAAAACGATGCGCTTCATCACGTAAATATTGCAACAATTTTAGCGAAGCTGATTTCTTTGAAACATGCAATGGTATTGGGTCGTTGGGTACATAAATTTCTTCTAATTTTTTTGCGATGGAAGCCAAACCAACTTTCCCCACCAAATCTAATTTCTTCAAAACACTGTATGCTGATGATAATTGTCCTTTGCCACCGTCAATTAAAATCAATTGCGGTAATTCACCAGCTTCGGCAATTAAGCGACTGTAGCGGCGTTCGATGACTTCTTCCATCGAAGCAAAGTCATTCGGACCATCAACTGTTTTGATATTAAAATGACGATAATCTTTTTTGCTTGGCTTTCCATTTTTGAAAACCACCATTGCACTCACCGCAAAATCTCCTTGAAAATTAGAGTTATCAAAACACTCAATATGAAATGGCACCTCAGCCAATCTGAAATCTTTTTGCAATTCTTTCAGCACCGAAAAATCTTCGGTTTTCATGGTGTTATCAGGATTTGCCGACAACGATTTATCTCTGAAATAAATCGCATTTTTTTCACTCAAATTGAGCAAATGTTTTTTATCGCCAATGATAGGAACGGTGATAATTATTTTTTCGTCAAAGTCGGGTAAGTCAAACGGAACAACTATTTCAGGTGATTGACTTTCAAATTTTGTTCGTAAATATTCTATCGCATAAGCCAACAATTCTTCTTTGGTTTCATCCAAATATTTTTTCAATTCAATGCTATAACTTTGATTGATAGCACCATTCACCACTTTCATATAATTGACAAAAGCAAAATTATTTTCTTGTACCAAACTGAACACATCCACATTCGAAATCGTTGGACTAACCACCGTACTTTTTTCTTTAAAAGTTTTTAAAGCCACCATTTTTTTCTTTGTCCAATCGGCTTTTTCAAACTCTAATTTTTCTACTTGATTTTCTAATTCATGTTGCAAAAACTCTGATACCACAGCCGTTTGCCCTTTGATAATATTTTTAAACTGACGAATAAATTCATTGTATTCATTTTCAGTTTGTGCACCAATGCAAGGACCTTTGCAATTGCCAATGTGATATTCCAAGCAAACTTTAAATTTCTTCTGCTCAATGTTTTTTTGCTGAAGATTTAATGCACAACTGCGAAATGGAAATAATTGTTTAGCCACCTCCAACACTGTGAACACAGCAGTTCCTGAAGGATAAGGTCCAAAATATTCCGAGCCATCTTTAATAATTTTTCGGGTTGAAAAAACACGAGGGAATGGTTCTTTTTTGATGCAAATCCATGGATACGATTTGCCATCTTTCAGTTGAATATTGTATTTGGGTTGATGCTCTTTGATGAAAGTGTTTTCCAACAACAAGGCTTCATTTTCTGAATTCACAATCGTAAATTCAATGCGAACAGCTTGCTTAATCATCAATTGTAAGCGGCTACTTTTTTCATTCAAACTCACAAAATAACTGCTCACACGATTCCATAAATTCTTTGCTTTGCCTACATACAAAATCACATTTTCCGAATTAATAAATCGGTAAACACCAGGCTGATTGGGCAATTGGGGCTGAAAGAGTTTGAATTCATCTAAGGTCATTTGAAATTATTTATCCAACTTTTCAAACACTGAATTATTGCTTTCGTATTCGGGTACGATGGCTTTCATTTTGGCAACAATTGCCATATTGTTTTGGGTATTAAACAACTGAATCAGTTCATCAATGTGTTGTTTAATTTCGGTGTATTCGTATTCTCTAACCTTTGCTACCATTATCTTTTCGTGATGAGTTGGCAAAGTATTTTCATTGTTGTTCAGTAATTCTTCATACAATTTTTCACCAGGTCGCAAACCCGAAAATTGTATCTGAATGTCTTTTCCTAATTCCAATCCACTCAAGCGTATCATCTTCTTTGCAAGGTCAGCAATCTTTACACTTTCGCCCATATCAAAAATCATAATCTCACCGCCTTTACCTATTGCACCTGCTTCCAACACCAATTGCGAAGCCTCTGGAATTGTCATAAAATAACGTGTGATTTCAGGATGTGTAACTGTTATCGGACCACCTTCTTCAATCTGTTTTCTGAACAATGGAATCACCGAACCATTTGAACCCAGTACGTTTCCAAATCGAGTTGTTACAAATCGAGTTTCATTTTTTGCTGCACAAATTTTATCCAATGCTTGCACATAAATTTCAGCAATCCGTTTGCTTGCGCCCATCACACTAGTTGGGTTCACCGCTTTATCAGTGCTCACCATCACCATTTTCCCAACTTTATATTTCACTGCCAAATCAGCCACCACTTTGCTTCCCAGTACATTCGTTAAAATGGATTCAGATGGATTACTTTCCATCATCGGCACATGTTTATAAGCCGCAGCATGGAAAATAATATCAGGCTGAAAAGTTCTGATAGCATTTTCCATTCGCTCATAATTTCTTACATCACCTAAAACGGCTTCAAATTTTTCTTGCGAACACAATTCTTTTAGTTCCAATTCCAACTCATACAAAGGTGTTTCGGCTTGGTCAAGCAAATACAATTTTTTAGGATTAAATTGAATGATTTGTCTTGCTAACTCACTGCCAATGCTACCTGCAGCACCAGTTACCAAAACAATTTTGCCGCATAATTCTTTTTTAATTTCTTCTTCATCTAATCGAATAGGATTGCGTTCTAACAATTCCTCAATCTTCACCTGCCTGATTTGTTTGATGCTCAATTCGCCATTAATCCATTTATTCATCGGCGGCACATGCAACACTTGCGATTTGTATTTCAATGCCAACTCAATCAAATTTTTCTTTTTTTCAGCACTGATATTTTGAGCAATGAACACTTGATTGATAGTATGTTCTTCAAAAATTTTTTCAATGTCATTGCCACTTCTGATATTAACACCTTCAATTTTTAATCTTGATTTTTTTAAGTTGTCATCAATAAATGCAATCACATTATACTCATGTTCTTCATCTCTATCTAACATATTTTTTATGATGACACCAGCATCCGAAGTGCCGTAAATCAAGCAGTTTACCTTTATTTTTTTGCTGTTTGAAATTTCGAGATAGATGATTTTTACAAATAAGCGAAAGGCTGTCATCATAAAAATTAACAACACTAAATCAATAATCATCACCGAAAAAGGAATCAAATAATAGCCTTGAAAATGGTGTGCAATGAAATTGATAAATCCAAAAATTAAAGTGCCGAAAGTGGATGCAATAAAAATGCGTTGGGCATCTTCGGTGCTGGTGTAATAAATAATGCCAGCGTAGGTTTTAAAGAAAAACAAGAAAAATATTCTCACACCAATCACATACGGAAACGCTTTGTAAATGGTGGCTAATTCGTTGTCAGGAATATGAAAATTGAAGCGCAATAAATTAGCAAAAGTATAAGCCGCCAAAATGACTAAAACATCAATTGTGAAAATCACCCATCGTGGCAGATTTCTAATTTGTTTTATCATTGGTTTAAATAGCTATTTTAAAAAGCGTTGCGAAAATTATTTTTATATCCATCCAAATATTTCGGTTGGAAATATATTCCAAATTCAATTTTAATTTATCTGGCATCACTTGTTCAATGTAGCCTTTTTCTGGATTTTCAAAATTAGCTAAAATTTCATTTTCATTTCGGTATTTAATGCTGGCAAAATCTGTTATGCCAGGCTTCACACTCAAAACCCTTTTCTGTTCAGCATTGTAGAGCTTTGTATATTTTTCAACTTCAGGTCGAGGACCAACTAAACTCATCGTACCGTTCAATACATTTAGCAATTGCGGCAATTCATCCATTTTATATTTTCGTAAAGAATAACCCACTTTTGTAATTCTATTATCAGTCATGCCAACTGTGAGCAAACCTTTTTTATCGGCATCAATAACCATAGTTCTGAATTTGAATAAAAGAAATGGAATTTCATTTTTACCAGTTCGTTGTTGAAAATAAAATACAGAACCTTTTGATGAAAGCTTAATACAAATGGCAATAACAATAAAAAATGGCAATAAAATAAGTAAGCCAATGAATGCCAAAACAAAATCAAAAATTCGCTTCAACATGAAAAATTTATTTTGGGATTTGAACTGATTTTGTTTTCATATAGCCCCCTGATTTTTTGTTATCAAAAAACGGAACAGGCGTTGGAGCTGCTTTGTATTGTATATTTTTCAACGATTCAACATATTCCCATCTATCATTTTTCCATTCAAATGCTTCGTAAGTTCCATCAGGAAAATATTCATAGCTTTTTGGTTTCAACGATTTTTCAGGCTTGCCATCTGCTTCGCTTTTTGTAACTAAATGGTCGAAAACAACCATTTGCATTTCATCATTATAATTCATCGAAACGGTGGCTGATTTATTAAATTCGATGATAAACCGATTCATCGTTTTTGGTTTTGTTGATGCAGTGTAATAAATTAATGGTGCGCCAAAAACTGGTTTTTTAGTTTTATCAAAATATAAAATATCCATCACTTTCTTCACTACTCGTGGGTTTTGAGCTTTCCATCCAAACAAAGTGTAGTAAGTTTTTGTGCCAACAATTTTTGGAACGATGTTATAATACATGCAACCAAACCAACTATCTTTTGTGCAAACCGTATCTTCCACATTTCTGATTAATGGTGAATAATCAAACAATGGAAACAAATCAAGCTTATATGTATTCATCTGAATTGCGCCATAGTAGCGGTATGTACCATTATGTCGTAATAAACCCCAAGTGATAATTCTGAATTTATTATCAGGCGAATAAACCATACTGATAGTTTTCAAACTATCAAAATGATAGTAAAATGATTGTGGTGTTTTAAGTGCTCTGACTAATTTTTTGATAAACTTAAAACAAGCTTCGCTACGCAATCCATCATCATCGCCGAAGGTCATTGAATCAGAATATTGGCGCAATGAATCTTCCTGCATTTGCAATTTTTTCAAATTTTCAGGATGAAAAGTTGGAGGCGATGTTGTTTGGGAAAATGATTTCCCTGCAACAACCATCAGCATCACAAGCAGAATAATTTTACGCATTTTATGTTTACGATTGTAGAGTGAAATTTGTTTTTGTAAAATGTTAATGAACTTATTTACCCAACATTTTTCTTCAATTTCAAAATCGAGAATTCTGAATCTTCTTTCACAATAGTGTTTACTAATTTTCCCAAACCATCAATTTCCATCACCACTTCATCGCCAGCTTGCAGCCATTGTTCAGGATAATTTGGGTCGTTTAATTTTCCTGTTCCATTCAATTCTAAAAAACATCCAGTTCCCACAGTGCCGCTGCCAATCACATCTCCAGGCAAAATATCTGCGCCATAAGCACAGCGTTCGATAATTTCGGCAAATGTCCAATCCATATCTTTCATGTTGCCTTCGCTTACTAATTTTCCATTCACCCAACAACGCATTTTCAAATCATAATTGTTGCCGGTGTGTCCTTCTTTGGCTGGCACTTTAAAGGCCTCTAATTCATCAGGCGTTACTAATATTGGTCCGATAACTGTGCTGAAATCCTTGCCCTTAGCAGGTCCTAAATTGAGAAGCATTTCTTCCATTTGCAAAGTTCTTGCACTCATGTCATTCATTATCATGTAGCCGCCAATGTAATGGTCAGCTTCGGCAGCAGTGATGTTTCGGGCTTTGCCACACAACACCACAGCCACTTCCAATTCAAAATCTAACTTTTGAAAATGGTCGGGCATACACAAAATTTCACCCGGTCCTTGAATGGCATTATGATTGGTAAAATAAAAAATCGGGTATTGGTCAAACTCTTCAATCATTGGAACTTTACGGTTTCTTCGAGCGGCTGCTACATGCTGACGAAAAGCATAACCATCGCGGCAACTGGTAGGTTTTGGCACTGGTGCTAACAATTGCAAATCACTCAATAATTGAAATTTTGCTCGAGGCAAATTGTCTGCTTTCAACTCTTCATAGTAATGATTAGCCAAACCATACATCTCATCCCAAGCATGCAAAAAGAACTCCATGTTGGTGGGTAATGATGGGTCTAAATTTCCCAAATCATACACTTTGTCTTCTATTAAAAAACCTAAGCGGTCTTCTTCATTATTAAAATACGAAACTAATTTCATGTTGTTGTTTTTAAGTTTTAAATTATCCCATTCGTTCCTCAATCTCTTTTCTAATCTGCTTCACCAATTCATCCACAGCAATAATTCCCAAATCGCCTTTGCCTTTTTTACGCACTGCTACTGCATTTGCAGCAATTTCTTTTTCGCCAATCACCAACATATAAGGTGTGCGATTGATTTCTGCATCTCTGATTTTTTTACCAATTTTTTCGCTGCGGTCATCAACAGTGCAACGAATTTTATGCTGTTTTAATTTCGATTCTACTTCTTTTGCGTAATCAATAAATTTATCGCTGATAGGCAAAATAGAACATTGATTAGGTGCTAACCAAGTTGGAAAATTGCCTGCATAATGTTCAATCAAAAATCCGATAAATCGCTCGTGAGTGCCCAACGGCGCACGATGTATGATGAGTGGAACATCAGTTGAATTATCATTCGTAGCAAATTCTAAATTGAATCTTTTGCCTTGTGCAAAATCAACTTGATTGGTTGCTAAAGTAAATTCACGACCAATTGTACTCCAAATTTGCACATCGATTTTTGGTCCGTAGAATGCGCCTTCGTCAGCCACTTCGATAAATGGTGTTCCTGATTTTATTAAAACATCACGAACCATATCTTCAGTTTGTTTCCACAATTCAGGTTCGTTAATATATTTCTGACCAAGCTTTGAAGGCTCATGTTTGCTGAATCGCATCACATATTTATCAATGCCAAAAATCTTGAAATACTTTAAATACATCTCATTCACGGCTTTAAATTCTTGCTCAAATTGCTCACGAGTACAATAAATATGTGCATCATTCATGTGCAAACAACGCACTCTCATCAATCCAAATAATTCACCGCTTTGCTCATAGCGATAGCAAGTGCCATACTCTGCCAGCCTTAATGGTAGGTCTCTGTAGCTCTTTGGTTCGGCTGCAAAAATTTTATGATGATGCGGACAATTCATCGCTTTCAAATAATATTTCTCCCCATCCAATTCCATTGGCGGAAACATACTTTCGGCATAATAAGGTAAATGTCCGCTTTTTAAATACATACTCTCTTTGGCGATATGTGGCGTTACCACTCGTTTGTAGCCTGCAGCCTCTTCGGTTTCTTTCGCCAATTTTTCCAACTCTTCAATAATCACAGTGCCGTTGGGCATCCACAAAACCAAGCCTGCGCCTACATCATCATCCATCGTGTAGATGCTCATTTCTTTAGCAATTTTTCTGTGGTCGCGTTTTTTTGCTTCTTCCACCAACGCTAAATATTCATCCAATTCTTTTTGAGTCGGGAATGTGATGCCGTAAATTCTTGTGAGCTGTTTATTTTTTTCATTGCCTCTCCAATAAGCACCAGCAATGGTTGTAAGCTTAGCAGCTTTTATAAAACCTGTGTTTGGAATATGTGGTCCACGACATAAATCGGTGAAATTTCCTTGTTTGTAAAATGTAATTTCACCATCATTCAAATCTTGCAACAACTCCAATTTATAAGGGTCATTTTTTTCGGTGAAATATTTTACAGCATCTGCTTTTGAAATTTCTTTTCGCAAATAATTATTTTTTTGCGCTGCCAATTCCAACATTTTCTTTTCCAGTTTTTCCAAATCTTCTTCGGTCAATTTTTTATCGCCCAAATCAATATCGTAATAATAACCATGGTCGATGGCTGGTCCAATACCAAATTTTGTTCCAGGGAAATATGCCTCAATCGCTTCTGCCATCAAGTGTGCCGAGGAATGCCAGAACGTTGATTTCGCATCTTTATCCAAGGTATCATCATTGTTTTTCCATTTCAATAATTGCAATGTTGAATCATTATTTATTGGGCGCAAAGCATCTTGCACATTGCCGTTCACTTTAGCCACAATCACTTGTTCAGCCAATTTTGGCGAAATACTTTTAGCAATATCCATTGCCGAAGTACCGCTTTCATACTCACGAATATTTCCATCAGGAAAAGTTATTTTCATCTTTATACTATAAAATTTTGAATGGCGAAAATAAGGAATGAAGAGGAATTTTGAGGAAGATTATTTTTGAAAAACAAACACTTTGTAAATGGCTGGATAAAATTGTTCATCAGTTTTTTTATACTTATTTGATAGCATTTTGAGAATATTATTTCCAGGGTATGCAAAATCAGCAGCAGCATCCAAATAAATAATTTTATCGGCTTTATTGCAAAGTAAAGTATCTATTTGGGTTGCGTTTTGAATTGGATAGATACCTTCATTTGATAAATCTCTAAGGAAGTTTTTTTTAATTTCCTGATTGTTAATATCACTGAAATAAGTCTCATTGTAGTAATATACAAAATTCATATCAAACCAATCAGCACAGATATAAACTATGCTGTTGGCTGATTTCAATGCCTTCACTCTTGATATTGCTTGTTCAGTATTTCGTTTGTTACTAAGTTTTATTTCGAAAGAAAATAGCATAAATAAAACAGGAATAAAAATTAAAAACCGATTCCATTTTATTTTTTCTAACAAATAATTTATAGCAAGTGCTGTGATAATATAATAAGCAATTGAAGTGAAGAAAACGTATCGCTCATTAAAAACAGGAATATTTTTTGGAAAATATTTTAATGAAGCGAAAAACATTCCGATAAATGGCAATAAAAACCAAACCATTATAACGAAAGTTGTTGAAGATATTTTTTCTTCGTTAAAATAAAATTTAACTATACTCAATAATAATATCGAAATAAACAAAACAGTTGTAACAGGGGCATTTGAAAAACTCCAGAGCATATTGTAAACATCTGTAAATGTTGACGGTGCTATCCATGTGCCATCTTTAGTAGAGTAAAAAAATCGAAGAAAAAAAACTGAAAGTAATGGCAAATAAAGCAGTAACACTATTATTGAATTGAGAAAATATTTTTTCAAAATTGTTTTTCTAATTTGTGAATTCAACAACACACAAAACCATTGCGAAATCAATATAGCAAAACCTATGTAATGACTATAAATAATGATGGTGTTAATACTAAAAAGTAGAATGAAATATTTTTTTGAATCAGATTTTCGCAGCAGACTTAAAAAGAGATAAAACGAAATGCAGGTACATAAAACTAACCAACTGTAAACTCTTGTTTCATGCGCATGATAAAGGTTTACATTGGAAAAAGTGAATAATAAGCAAGCAATGATAGCAATATTCTTATTGAAAAATTTTGAGCCAATTTTGTAAAGAATAACTACTGTTACAATGCTAAAACAACAAGGTAAAAATCTAACCGAAAAAACACCAATTCCAAAAAGTTTAATCCAAAAATGAAGCATGATTTCAAACAACGGCGGATTGTTGCCTTGTGTTAATTGTTGAATTATTGAAGGCACATCTAACTGAGCATGATAGATGGAAAAAGGCTCATCGTTGGCTATGGAATTGGAATTGACAAAAGCAAATTTTAAAACTGCATTTAATATTATCAATAAAAGTGGAATCCCATATTCAATCCAATTCCTATTTTTTAGAATGTTCATTTCAACAAAAATAGGTGTTGGATTTTAAATAATTGTTCAATTTCAATTTCATTGTTTATAATCATTTTCTCAAATCAGGTATTGGTAAAATGATTTGAAATATTTTCACTTCAAATTTTTCAAAAGATGAATCGCACAATAAAAAAAGTTGCTGTTTTAGGAAGTGGAGTGATGGGAAGCCGCATTGCTTGCCACTTTGCCAACATTGGGTTAGAAGTGTTGTTGTTGGACATTGCACCAAAGGAATTAAACGAAGTTGAAAAAGCAAAAGGCTTAGCATTGGACAATAAAAATGTGAAGAACAGAATTGTGAATGATGCTTTGCAAGCCACGTTCAAAGCCAATCCTGCTTCATTGTATCAAAAAGATTTTGCGAACAGAATAACCACTGGAAATTTTTCGGATGATATGAAATCTATCAGCAATGCCGATTGGATTATTGAAGCAGTGGTTGAAAATTTAGACATCAAAAAAATAATTTTTACCGAAGTTGAAAAATATAGAAAGGCTGGAACTATTATCAGTTCTAATACTTCGGGCATTCCCATTCATTTAATGTTGGATGGAAGAAGCGAAGATTTTCAACAACATTTTTGTGGAACGCACTTCTTCAATCCGCCACGTTATTTGAAATTATTGGAAATCATTCCAACGCCTAAAACGAAACAAGAAGTTGTTGATTTTTTAATGCATTATGGCGATTTGTATTTAGGA
Organism: uncultured bacterium; assembly: GCA_903857255.1. GTDB lineage: Bacteria > Bacteroidota > Bacteroidia > Chitinophagales > CAIODY01 > CAIODY01. The sequence continues at coordinate 18,386 of CAIODY010000008.1, read as the reverse complement.
AAAACTACTGTGCATTGTAAAGATACGCCAGCGTTTATCGCCAATAGAATCGGGGTTTACGGCATTATGCAGACTTTTCATTTGATGCAGAAATTGCAATTAAATGTAGAAGAAATTGATGCACTCACAGGTACAGTTTGTGGTCGCCCAAAATCTGCAACTTTTAGGACTTGTGATGTAGTTGGGTTGGATACATTGATAAAAGTGGCGAATGGTTTATCACAAAATTGCCCGAATGATGAACAGAAAAATTTGTTTGAAATTCCTGCTTATGTGGCAAAAATGAATGAAAACAAATGGCTGGGAGATAAGACTGGGCAAGGATTTTACAAGAAAGTAAAAAATGAAAGCGGCAAAAGTGAAATTTTAGTTTTGGATACAAATACGTTGGAATACAAATCATCTTCAAAACCAAAATTCAAAGCGATTGCGGATGCCAAACAGCAAGATAATTTGAAAGAAAGAATCAAAATTTTGTTTGCAGCAAAAGATAAAGCTGGTGATTTTTATCGGGAAAGTTATCTCGGATTATTTGCTTACGCATCCAACCGAATTCCTGAAATAGCTAACCATCTTTATCAAGTAGATGATGCCTTGAAAGCTGGATTTGGCTGGGATTTAGGCACTTTTGAAATATGGGATACGATTGGTTTGCAAAATACTATTTCGATGTTTGCTGCATTCAATTTTACCATTCCAAATTGGGTGAATGAAATGTTGCAAAATGGTTGCACATCATTTTATAAAAGTGAAAATGGCGAAAGAAAATTCTACAACATTTCTACTAAAAAATATGAAGTAATTCCTGGCACATCTTCATTTATTATTCTTGAAAATTTTAAAGAAAATATTGTTTGGCAAAATAGTGGTGTGTTGGTGAAAGACATCGGTGACGGGGTTTTGAACGTGGAGTTCACTACAAAAATGAATTCAGTTGGTGGTGAAGTTTTAAGTGGTGTGATGAAAGCCATTGAATTAGCAGAGCAAAATTATGCAGGTTTAATTATTGGAAATGATGGTGCTAATTTTAGCGCAGGAGCGAACGTAGCAATGATGTTTATGTTGGCTTTGGAACAAGAATTTGATGAGTTAGATATGGCTGTCAGAATGTTTCAAAACACTTCGATGCGAATTAGATATTCATCCATTCCAGTGGTTGTAGCACCGCATGGGCTTGCGTTAGGAGGTGCTTGCGAATTTACGATGCACAGTGATATGGCTATTGCAGCAGCCGAAACTTATATCGGTATGGTGGAAGTTGGCGTAGGCATTATTCCTGCTGGTGGTGGCTCAAAAGAGTTTGCTTTGAGAGCAAGCGATTCGTATTTTGAAGGTGATGTGCAATTGCCAACTATTCAAAAACGATTCATGGATATAGCCATGGCTAAGGTTTCTACAAGTGCACATGAAGCTTATGGCTTGGGCATTTTAAGAAAAGGACATGATAAAATCGTGATGAATTCAAATCGTGTAATTGCGGAAGCAAAAACAGAAATTTTGAAAATGGTGGAACAAGGTTATGTGCAACCCAAACATCGTGAAGACATCAAAGTGTTGGGCAGAACGGCTTTGGGCCCGATGTATTCAGGTGCTTATGCGATGATGGAAGGCGGCTATATTAGCGCACATGATTTATTGATTGCTCAAAAATTAGCTTACGTAATGTGTGGTGGCGATTTGACTTCTGCAACATTAGTGAATGAACAATATTTATTGGATTTGGAACGGGAAGCATTTTTGAGTTTAGTTACCACTAAAAAATCAATGGAGCGATTGCAAAGTATTTTAACAACTGGAAAGCCGCTTCGGAATTGATTTTGATTGCACAAAAACATAGTCCTTCTGTTTTTTTTGAATAAAATAGGGTGAATAGTTATTTCATTACTTTAGTTGTTTATTTATTTCATTCAACAACCCATGATGTAATTTATCGTCATACAATTGCCAAAACATAATGCCACCCAGATTTTCATGCAACGCATACTTTGTTTTTAACGCAACTGATTTTTCATTTTCGTAAGTGAAGAATAATTTTCTGTTTCTGTTAATCGCATAAGGTGCTTGTGCCGTTGAATCCCAATGCAATTCGAAGCCGTTGATTGGATTTACGATACTGTCATTAATAAACTTATGGCTAACCGATTTCACAAAATATCCAGCTTGATATAATCCATTATTGTTGATGTTTTCAACTCGAAAATATCTCCCATAAAATGCTGAACCAATTACAATTTGATTTCGTTCAACGCCCTGCTGAATTAGCATTTTAACAGCATGGTCAGTTGATTCAATTTGTTGTGAATTAGAAAATAACGGTGTGTGATGACCAGTAATTTTGCTGTAACCATGCACCAAATCATAACTCATCACATTGATGAAGTTAACGTATTTTTTCACTTCATTCCATTCGATGGATGAATCAATGTAAGTAGTAAATCCACCTGCGGCAAAACTGATTTCATATTTTTTACCTAACACTTCACGAAGTGTTTGCACCAATAAAGTAAAATTATGTTTGTCTTCTTTTCTGAAAGTATGACCCGGAAAGCCTTTGATAGCAGGGTATTCCCAATCCAAATCAATTCCATCCGCTTTAAAAAATTGTAAGTTTGTTTTTACGGATTGTGCAAATTCCTGTCTTCCTTTTTTTGAATTAAAAACATCCGAACAAGTTGGGCAACCGCTCCAGCCACCAATGGTTAGCATTACTTTTAAATCAGGATTTCGCCCTTTCATTGCTATCATTCGTTGAATAGTGAGTGAATCGGTTTTGTTGTTGATGTGAAACAGATTGCCCTTCAAATGCCCGAATGAAAAAATGATGTGAGTGAGTTTTTCTATTTCAAAACTATCAACAGGAATTGATGAACCGCAATAATAACCAATCACCCTGAAATGCTTGTTGGGTTTGGCTTGTAGCGGATTTAATGAAACAAAAATCAGGAGTAATAAAACACAGTATATTTTTCTCACGATGTAAAATAAATCAAAAACATCAATTCCAATTTTATAATTTATTGTAATCTTTGAGTTATTTAAACTTTTCAAATTTCATAGATTGAATTGAAAAAAGAGATTTTGCTAACCAAACAGAATCATCATCTACTGAATTGCTTATTTTGATAGTAATTTCATGATTGTCAAAAAAAGTGTTGGCTGAAATATCTGAGCTAGACTTTGGTCGGGTATCTTTTTTTACAAATCTGGCAGCAAATTTTAACTGATTATTAAAAAGCATTGTATCTAAATCAAAACCATTGAAGTTCCAATTATTATCTTTTTCTCTTTTTAAAGACAATTTATTAATTCTGCATAAAAGGGAATCAACTTCTGATGGACTTCTAAACTTTTCTTTTTTGTTTCGAATTCCAATACTGAAATGCCTTATTGCAAAATGTTTAATTTGATAGTCTGTTAAGGTATCAAAGCAATATGGTGCTCTAATAAATATTGTTCCTTTATTTTGAAATTGAAAAACTGATTTCGAATCATAACTATTGCAGCTGCTTGCATGCCATTTATAAAGTGTGTCGAAAGATTTATCAATGCAAAAAGTTATTTTTATTGAATCAATAGAATCATAAATAGTTTGCGAAATCATTCCATTTGGAATAACATTTTTTGTTGTACAAGAACAAATCGCACAAGCAAAAAAAATAATCACGAAAAAATGTTTGACCAATATTTTCATCTTTTTAAAACTAGAAACTTATAACCAATCACTCAAAACTCATCACTTCATCAAACCTGCAACACACCAACATTATAGCGTTTCACTTCAGGGTTGTGGTTTGCCATTTCAATTCCCATCGACAAAATTTTTCGAGTATCCAATGGGTCAATAATCGCATCTACCCACAAACGTGAGGCAGCGTAGTAAGGCGTTGTTTGGCTGTTGTAACGGTCGGTAATGGTTTTCAGCATTTCCCTTTCTTCTTCGGGTGTAATTTCTTTTCCTTTCGCTTTCATGCTTGCTACTTGTATTTGCAATAAAGTTTTAGCTGCTTGTTCGCCGCCCATCACCGCTATTTTTGCAGTAGGCCAAGCCACAATCAATCGTGGGTCGTAAGCTTTGCCACACATGGCATAATTAGCTGCTCCATAGCTGTTTCCAACCACCACCGTAAATTTTGGCACTACAGAATTGCTCATCGCATTCACCAGTTTTGCACCATCTTTTATAATGCCGCCATGTTCGCTACGACTGCCCACCATAAAGCCTGTAGCATCTTGCAAGAACACCAACGGAATATTTTTCTGATTGCAATTCATAATAAATCGTGCCGCCTTATCTGCCGAATCGCTGTAAATAACGCCACCCATTTGCACTTCGCCTTTTGCACTTTTTACAATCTTGCGGTTGTTAGCCACTATGCCCACACTCCATCCATCAATACGAGCATAACCACAGATAATTGTTTTGCCATAATTTTCTTTGTATTCATCCAACTCACTATTATCCACCATTCGCTCGATGATTTCTCTCATGTCATAAGGTTTGCCATCGGTTGGGAACAAACCATAAATTTCTTTTTCGTCTTTCAATGGTTTTACACTTTCAATACGGTCGAAACCTGCATTGCCTTTGTGTCCCATTTTACTAACCAGACTACGAATCTGTTTCAAACATTCGTCATCGTTTTTCATTTTGTAATCGGTAACACCGCTGATTTCTGTTGTAGTTGTTGCGCCGCCAAGCGTTTCTACATCAATGTTTTCGCCGATTGCAGCTTTCACCAAAAACGGACCAGCCAAGAAAATACTACCTGTGCCTTCTACAATCAATGCTTCATCGCTCATAATAGGCAAGTATGCACCGCCAGCCACACATGCACCCATGATGGCAGAAATTTGAGGAATACCTTTGCTACTCATCACTGCATTGTTGCGAAACATTCTGCCGAAGTGTTCTTTATCAGCAAAAATATCTTCCTGCAAGGGCAAATAAATTCCTGCGCTATCCACCAAATAAATAATCGGGATATGATTTTCCATTGCAATTTCCTGTGCTCTTAAATTCTTTTTGCCAGTGATTGGAAACCATGCACCACTTTTAACTGTAGCATCATTTGCTACCACCATACACTGACGACCAGCGATATAACCCAACACCACAACAACACCACCAGCAGGGCATCCACCATGTTCGGGATACATCTCATAACCCACAAAAGCACCCATTTCAAACTGTGGTTTGTTTTTATCGAGCAAAGCCTCAATACGTTCACGGGCAGTGAGTTTGCCTTTTTCGTGCAATTTGTCAATGCTTTTTTGTCCGCCGCCTAATTGAATTTTTTCAAATCGTTTTTTTGCTTCGCTAATCAGCAAACGCATCGCATCGTCGTTTTTATTGAAAGTTAAATCGGTCATTGTTTGAAGAAAGTTATTAGTTACTTGTTATTGGTTATTAGTAAAATGAGATGCAAAAGTAAGGGAAATGAAATTCACAATTTTGTCGGATTGATAATTCGATTAACTTTGGATTGTGAATCATGATTATAGGCTAATCAGAACCATTACACTTTATAGCATTGCTACAGATGAATTCATTCGAGAGTATAATTTGAATGAAATTTCTGACGAATTTCTTTTGACAATTGTTGCAGGGAAAGAAGACGACCCTTTGCTTTTCGACCCTTATCCACTTGATGAAAAAGCAATTGACAAGTTGAACAATTTGTTAGAGAATAAAATTTCTTTTGAACCAGATTTATTTGCATATTTTCTAGAAACCTATTCTACTGAATAATTTATTGGTTTAAAAAAACAGTGTGCTTATTTTGCAGCCATGAACAAAATCATTTTTATCACAGGAGCTACTTCGGGATTTGGTAAAGCCATTGCTGAAAAATTTGCAGCAGGTGGTTATAACATTATTGCTTGTGGCAGAAGAATAGAGCGTTTACAAAATTTAAAAACCGAATTGGAAAATAAATTCGGCATCAAAGTTTTGATTTCAGCTTTTGATATTCAAAACAGAAAAGCTGTAGAAACTGCTTTGGAAGCCATTCCGAAGGAATGGAAGGCGATTGATATTTTAGTCAACAATGCCGGATTAGCCGCAGGCTTGAGCGAAATTCAAAACGGAAATATTGATGATTGGGAACAAATGATTGATACCAATTTGAAGGGATTGTTGTATGTAACACGAACCATTTCACCTTGGATGATTGAACGCAAACAAGGTCATATTTTCAATATTGGTTCCATTGCAGCCAAGTATGTTTACCCTCGAGGTAATGTGTATTGCGCCACCAAACATGCTGTGGGCGCATTAAACGAAGCCATGCGAATTGATATGCTACCGTTTAATATTAAAGTTACGGCTATTCATCCGGGTGCTGCCGAAACAGAATTTTCATTAGTTCGTTTCAAAGGCGATGAGGAAAAAGCAAAATCAATTTATGCAGGTTTTATGCCACTTTATGCTGAAAATATTGCTGACATTACTTGGTTTTGCAGTCAGCAACCAGCTGCAGTTTGCATCAATGATTTGGTTGTAACACCTGTTACACAAGCTGATTCGCATTATTCAAGAAAAAATAATTAAAGGTTAGGCGAACTTCAAAAGTTCGCCTAACCTCAACTTCATTTATGATAATCGACATTCTTTTTTGCTTGTTTATTTTGTACTGCTTTTACCGAGGCTACTCAAAAGGCTTGGTGATGGCAGTTTTCGGCTTGATTGGTTACATTGCTGCAATTTTTGCAACCATGTTTTTTACCAAACAATTTATTCAGTGGGTAAATTGGAAAAGTGTTTATGCACCCATCGTTTGCTACATTTTATTATTCATTGCTGTGATTTTTTTATTCAGATTAATTGGGAAACTGATAGAGAGTTTGTTGGAATTGGCGCAAATAAATTTCATCAACAAACTGATTGGTGGCGCAATTGGAATGTTAGTTGGTTTAATAATTTTTAGCAGCATCACTTGGTTGCTAATGCAAGTGAATATCATCAAACCTGCTGCTATGGCTGAATCGCATGTGTTGAAATTCATTCAACCGGTTGGACATTTTGTAGTAGAAAATTTTGGAAAAATAATTCCGCCGTTAAAAATTTGGTGGATGGAGTTGAAAAATTATCTGCAAGGATTAAATAATTAAGTAAAAAAACAGCATAAAAAAAGTTCATCAATCAAATATTGATGAACTTTTAAAAGTCGAGGTGGCAAGATTCGAACTTGCGACCTCCTGGTCCCAAACCAGGCGCGATAACCAAGCTACGCTACACCTCGATTTCTTTTTTAAGGACTGCAAAGGTAATATTTACAATCAGTTTTGAAAATATTTCTTCAAAAAAAATTAAAGTTTTTGTTGCAATCGAGGAATCATCACATTTTTCCATTCGGCAAAATCGCCTAAAACGATATGTTGGCGGGCTTCTCGAACCAACCACAAATAAAAACTAAGATTATGAACACTGCTAATCATCGCAGCTAAAATTTCATCACTACGTTTTAGATGATTCAAATAAGCTTTGCTAAACTGCCTGCTCATGGGGCTTTCGGACATTTCATCAATCGGCGAAAAATCATTTTCCCACTTTTTGTTTTTAATATTAATAATGCCATTTGCTGTGAAAAGCCCGCCATTTCGGGCATTTCGGGTAGGCATCACACAATCCATCATATCAATTCCCAAACCAATACACTCTAAAATATTGGCTGGTGTGCCTACGCCCATTAAGTATCGAGGTTTATCTTTTGGCAAAATTTCACAAACTTGTTGTGTGATTTCATACATTATTTCAGCAGGTTCGCCCACTGATAAACCGCCAATGGCGTTGCCATCTCTGCATTTGGAGGCAATGTATTCAGCCGATTGTTTTCGCAAATCGTTGTAAACGCTGCCTTGCACAATGGGAAATAAAGTTTGTTCATAACCATATTTTGGTTCGGTAGAATCGAATTGTGTGATACATCTATCTAACCAACGATGAGTCATGAGCATTGATTTTTCGGCGTATTTTTTTTCGCAAGGGTATGGTGTGCATTCGTCAAACGCCATGATAATATCGCCACCAATACTGCGTTGTATGTCCATCGCTCGTTCGGGACTAAACATGTGTCGGCTGCCATCAATATGCGATTGAAAGGTTACACCTTCTTCTTTTAATTTGCGCCGATGCGCCAATGAATAAACTTGATAACCGCCACTATCGGTTAAAATTGGTCTGTCCCAATTCATAAATTTATGCAAGCCACCAGCCTGTTCCAAAATATTTGTGCCTGGGCGCAAATACAAATGATAAGTGTTACCTAAAATTATTTGAGCATTGATAATATCTTTCAAATCCTGTTGCTGCACAGCTTTCACGGTGCCAACTGTACCTACTGGCATAAAAATTGGCGTTTGAATTTTGCCATGAGCTGTTTCAATTTCGCCAGCTCGTGCATTGGATTTTGCATCCATTTTTTCTACAGTAAATTTCATTGAAAATAGATTTCGATTGCAAAGAAACGATGCAAATTATTGTTTGATGATTTTATCAGAAAATATTTTTCCTTTAATCAAATCAGTTGCTCGAACAAAATAAGCGCCATCTGAAAACTTATTCAAACTAAGCGTAGCATGGTTTTCACTAAAATTATTTTGCATAATCATTTCGCCTTGCATATTGAACACTGCAATATTCCAATTGCTTTGATAAGGCATTTGAATAGTTGTTGCCGCATCAGTTGGGTTCGGGTACAAAATGATTTTATTTTTCTGGCTTGCAATATTTTCAACGCCTGTGCCTTGTGGAATACATTTGCCAAACATAGGTCGCATCATGATAGAACCATTACGACCAAATTTAGTAGTGTCCCAATCATTACTTGAACCATCTGTGGTTTTGTAATATAAATGAGGATTGGAAACATCATTCACATCAAAACCAATATTGACTGAATCAATCAATTGTTTGAATCCGATGTAGAATTTTCCAGCCGGCAGAGCTTGTGCTGTATCTAAAACATAAGTACTAAAGCCATTCATGCTATCTACATATATTGGCTTGGCAAATGCTTCGGTATGCAAAACCACATCATTAACACTATTTACCAAATCGAGTGATTGCCAAACCATTAGATTTATTAATTCGGTAGTCTGGTCAACATTCATGTGAGCCCAATGTATTTGTATTGCCTTTAAAGTATCGGGAATATTTAAATTGTATTCTAATGCTGCTTCGCTTAAAGTTCCTCTTACATCCCAAGCTTTTTCTGCTGTTCCATCATCGTAAGAAAAATAGTTAGTAAAAAATTGATGATAATTTAAAGTGTCATTGCCTAAAAAATTGTTGGTATTAGAACTTGGTGAAATGAAGTAAAATTGCTCATTCACAAATCGGTTGCAATAAACATCTTGTGGCAAATTGCTTGGAATACGATAGGGTAGTGCGATAGAATAGGTAAATACTGAATCGGTAGGAATGTTATTTGAATAAGGCGTATAAGACGAATCAATGCCCAAACTATTTGTAACCAAGCATCCAGAGCCAATATTTTGGGTACTTACATTACTGTTAAAAATACCATAGCTCACTGAATTTCCCATTTCGCTCGAAACGTTTGCTTCAAACTGATTCCAAGGCATGTGAAAATAATTTTTTAATGGTCGGGTTGGAATATTAGTAATTGCAACATCTTTAATGTCGAAACTATTGTAGCGTCTGCCTGTATCTATTTTCACATAATCAATGTGCCAATGGTCGTTGTTGCCGCTCAATGTAGCATAATTTCTAAATCGAAATTGAAAGAAAGAATCTAAATACATGGAATCAGCAACAGGAATAATTACTTGTGTAAATGAATCAATTTTAGGGTCACTGGAATAACCATCGTGCGACCAAACCTGCACCCAGCCTGTATCTTTTCTGCCATTAGCATAAAATTCTAAAATCAATGAATCACCTAAATCAGGATAATCGCCATTGCCTTCGGGTTCAAAAAAGAAACTTAAATAGATTGAATCACCAATTTTGTTTTTTGATAAATTAATCGGTTGCGATGTTAAAGTATCAGCACCACCATTTGCCATTGCAACATAAGAATATGGCGAACCGTTGCCAGCCAAGCCATCCAGCGTAACACAACCATACGATGGTGCATTGATGGGATAATTAAAATTTACAAATGCACCCGAATTAATCCACAATTTCGGATTCGGATTATCATCAGTTACAGGATAAATTTTGTTTTGAACAAAATCATCGAAAAAGGGTAATTGTAAAAGCGTTGTACTACTTTTCAATCGTGCATTAGGGTTCGATATTTTATGATGAACATGAAAATCGTAACTCGTCAAACGCTCTTGTGCATTGGTAATTTGGGCAAATAATAGCATTAACAGAAGAAATATTTTTCTGCTAAAACCAATTGGAATATTTTTTGAACAAAAATTTTTCAACGAAAAAAATTATTGATTGATGTCTAATTGCGAACCTTCTACTTTTTTATTTATCAAACGCAAACTATCTGAATTTATTTTGTCGGCATCGTTGGTGAGCCATATATCAATGCTTTGCCCTAAGCGAATATTATTGGCATTGCCTAATTCATCAAATAATTCGGGTGATTGGCGGAAAACCATTGCCTGTGTTGAATCAGAAACATTTTTGTCGAATAAAACTACGCCTAATTGTAGATGATTTTCTTGCAAAATAATTTTCACTTCTTCCAAAGTATTTCCTGTTAAATCAGGCACTGCAATTTCATCAGCACCTAAACCATTGGCAACAATTAAATCAACAAAACTACCTTTGCGAATTTTTGCGCCTGCTTCCATTTCTCTGCCGTTCAACTCAGCGTACAACACAGCATTGCTGGCGTAATCGGGCTTGTAAGTTACTTTGCCCAAATTCAAACTGTTAGTTTTTAAAATGGATAATGCTTGTCGCAATGAAGCATTTTTTACGACAGGCATTTTTATAAATGGTGGCGAAAAAACTTGGATAGAAACATAAATTTTTCTTCCCGGTTTTACTGGTGTTTTTGGTTTTGGGTCTTGTTCTAATATGGTTCCAGGCTTTGTGCCTAATACAAAAGTGCTATCCATAATTTCAACATCCAAGCCTCTGTCTTCGGCTAATGCACGGGCTTTGGAAATCGGCAAGCCTTTAATGGCTGGCACACTAATGGCTTGTCCGTGGTCAGTCATCCAACCTAAGCTAATTAATAACAACCAAACTAAAATCGACGAAACAATAATTGCAATACCGATTTGGTAAAGAAAAATTTTGGTGATGATGAACTTGAAAAAATTCACTGTTTACAATTTTATGAGGCGTAAAGTTATAACATTTGAAAACTGATTTTTCAACCCGAATTAAATGTTATCAACTATTGAAAGTTTATTGGAAGTATATAAATGCTTTAAACAAAATCAAAGAATTATGTAGTTTCGTTTCACATGTTTTTACAAAACAAAACCAACAAGCCTAAAAGAATAAATTCGATACTTATTTCGTCAGTTTGTTTTTTTCTGGTTCTTGTAAATATTTTCTTTTATCCAACTTGGAAAAAAAGCAATAGCCAAGCCACTTTGAGTTGGGATGCAGCAGGCTACTATGCTTATTTGCCTGCCACATTTATTTACCATGAATTGCCAACGCTTCAAAAAACAAAACAGCTTACGATTGATAATAAATATCAGGATGGTGATTTCTACACAGCATTTAAATCTGACAATGGCAACTATGTGATGAAATATAGCATGGGCAATGCTTTGATGATGATGCCTTATTTTTTTGCGGCACATGCTTGGGCTTTGCAAAGCAATATTTATAAAGCCGATGGTTTCTCAATGCCTTATCAGGCTTGTATTTCATGGGGATGTTTATTGTACACCATTTTGGCTTTACTGCTGCTGCAAAAAATATTGTTGCGTTATTTTAAAGATAGCACAGTTACAATTTGTTTGCTGTTGCTGATGACAGCTACGAACTATTTAGAATATTCGGCTATTACAGGCGGATTGACACACAACCAACTTTTCTTTTTATACACCTTGCTAATTTATTTTACGATTAAATTTTATGACACTCAAAAATTTATTCATGCGCTTGCAATCGGCTTTGTGATTGGCTTAGCAGTATTAATTAGACCAACTGAATTTATTTTAATTGCAATTCCGTTGTTGTGGAAAATTGATAGTTGGATAGCATTGAAAAACAGAATGGTATTTATTCAGAAACATTTTTCAAAATATTTTTCTGCGGCTGCAATTGCATTGGCTGTAATTAGTTGTCAATTATTTTATTGGAAATGGGTAAGCGGACATTGGTTAGTATATTCTTACGGCGACCAACATTTTGATTGGTTGAAACCTCATATTTACTTAGGATTATTCAGCATTCGCAAAGGTTGGTATGTTTATACACCGCTCATGTTTGTTGCAACTTTCGGCTTTTATTTTTTATTCAAAAAGCATAAAGATTTATTTTGGGTGTGTTTGTTTTTCATGTTTTGCACTATTTATGTTGTGTTTAGTTGGTCGCTTTGGACTTATGCCAACAGTTATGGACAACGGGCTATGATTCAAAGTTATGCCATCATGATTTTTCCTTTAGCAGCATTTATTGAGTGGTTGAATTTACAAAAACGATTTTTCGTTTTTATTGGCTACGCAATTTTGATATTGTTTATTTACCTCAATTTGAATTTTATTTGGCAGGCGCATTACGCAAAATATTTTGAAGGTGATAACATGACCAAACGATTTTTCTTTAGAACAATTGGCAGATGGAATATACAAACCAATGATTTGAAATTATTGGATACAGAAGAAGAATTTAAAGGCGAACGAAAACAATTGAAAATTCTGTGTAGTATTGATTCTACTGTGTTTGAAACAAATCACAATCAACAATTTTCAAAAAATATAATTCTAAATTTCAACAACCACGATTACAAATGGATAAGAGCAACAGGTAATTTTTATACATCAGCCAAAGAATGGAATAATTGGAAAATGCCACAGTTGATTATTCGATTTAAAAACGAAAATGTTGTAGTGAAAGAAAGAATGATAAGGCTTAGTCGATTATTTGATGCCGATGGAAATTGGCATCAAATATTTTTAGATGAAAAAATTCCTGCTGAAAATTTTAGCACATGCGAAATTCAATTGTGGAATGCTGATAGCGAAACTTCGATGCAAATAAAAAATTTGATAGTGGAATGTTTTAATTGATGCCATCTACAACTTCATTATACTATTTCAAAATTACCCCAATCTTTCAATTCATTTTCACTCCATAGAAATGGAAAGAACATTCGGCGTTGATAATTGGGATGCAAATATTTTTGCCAATCGCTCATGCCTGTGCTGGCTGTTTTCTGTCCTTTCGAAATCAAATAATGTTCGGCAGTTCGCAAATGCGAAAGCGGCCATTTTACATTAAAAATGTAATCCATTTTTCGCAAGGCATTTTTTAAATCATCAGTCATTGAAGAAATATTTTGCACAATGCACTGCAAATTTTTTCGTTTCATAGCTTCGGCTTGTGCAATAATTTGCGACAAATATTTTTCTTCAAATTGGCGCAGCATCAAACTTTTTTTTCCAGTTTTTCTGTCCATGCCTGCATCTTGCCAATACACATCTTTCAACATTTTTTCTGCATCGAATGTTGAATGAGTTGCTCTTAAATTTGGTTTTACTAAATTAATTAAATCAGTACACATCAATTCAATCATGCGAAATGAAACAGCCTGAAAGCCGCTTGCAGGCGCAAGTGCAATACGGAAAGTATTATAGTCATCCCAATTCATTCCTCTGAACATCACCGCAAACGAACTATCCATCACTTCCATATAACGATTGATTCTGCCCACCTTTTCAGCTATCATTTCTTGGTCAATTGTAGTAGCTTCAATCACTTGTTTCATTTCATGATTTACCAAAGCCAATAGCAATTCAGTGATTTGATGATACACAATGAAAATGTATTCATCAGCAAAATCAGTTTTTGGTTTTTGCAAAGTGAGCAAAGTATCTACTTGAATATAATCCCAATAATTCAAAGGTTTGCTCAATAAAAGTCCTTTCAAAAAAACATTCGGGTCGTGTCCCAATGCGTTGTATTTTTCGTTGATGCTGTTAATCAAATCGTCCATGCTAAATAATTTGAGGGCAAAATAAATATTTCTCTACAATTACTTTAATGATGCTAGTCATTTCATTTTTTTTGCCTTGAAAAAATCTTGCTGATAATTGAAGTTTGCGTTACTTTTGGGTAATTAAATTTTAAAAATGAAGAAATACATTTTACTGTTTTTTGCTTGTTTTTTATTCATTGGCAGCAAAAATGCGGCTGCTCAAACTTGGAGCGAACTCGGCGGTTTAAGTTCATTAGCTGCAAATGCAGGTGTAAATACGGTTTGTAGTGATGCTTCAGGCAATATTTATGCAGCAGGAAGTTTTACTAATGCCAGTGGAAAATATTATGTGGCAAAATATAATGGAACAAGTTGGAGTGAACTCGGTGGCGCAAATGCTTTATCTGCCAACGACCAAATCACTTCTATTTGTATAGATGCATTGGGAAATGTATATGCAGCAGGATGGTTTACCAATACAAGTAGTTTTAGCTATGTTGCTAAATACAATGGCACAAGTTGGAGTGAATTAGGCGGCGCAAATGCTTTATCTGCCAATACTGAAATCAATTCTATTTGTGTAGATGCATCGGGAAATGTATATGCAGCAGGCGCTTTCACTAATTCAAGCGGCAATGAATATGTAGCCAAGTATAACGGCACAAGTTGGAACGAATTGGGTGGTGCAAATACTCTGGCAGCCAACGATATTATTTTTTCAGTTTGCGCCGACCCATCAGGCAATATCTATACAGGTGGTTTTTTTACCAATGCCAATTTCGATAGTTATGTAGCGAAATACAATGGCACTTCTTGGAGTGAATTGGGTGGTTTTGATGCGTTGGCAGCGAATAGTTTTATTTATAGCATCTGCACTGATTTGTCAGGCAATATCTATACAGGTGGTGATTTTACCAACGCCAATTTTGACCATTATGTTGCAAAGTATAATGGCACTTCATGGAGCGAATTAGGTGGTTTTGATGTGTTGGCAGCCAACGGAATTATTGATAATGTGCACCTCGATTTATCAAACAATGTCTATGCAGGCGGTGCATTTACAAATTCCAATTCAAAAAATTATGTAGCAAAATATAATGGTTCGGCTTGGAGTGAATTGGGTGGGTTGAATGCTTTAGCAGCTAACAGTGATGTGCTTTGTATTACTATTGATGCAAGCAGCAATATTTATGCAGGGGGCTTATTTACTAACGCTAATACTAAAAATTATGTAGCCAAATTTGGTACTGTAACTGGCTGCATTCCCACTGCATCAGCTTTAAGCCAAAGTTTTTGTGCTGGTTCTTCGTACAATTTTAATGGCACTTTGTTAACTGCCGCTGGTACTTATCATGATACCTTAACCAATGCACATGGTTGCGATTCGGTCATCACTTTAACTTTATCATTAGGGGCAACTAATGTTGTGGTAAATCAAACAATTTGCAATGGGACATCGTACACAATTCACGGACATACCTATAATTCAAGCGGAACTTATTTGGATACCATCATTGGAGTTTCGTGTGATTCTAATTTGAGTATTCATTTAACTGTACTTCCACAAATCTTAAAAAGCATTTCGGTATTAATTTGTACTGGTAATGCCTATTCATTCAACAGTCAAATTCTTACCCAATCAGGAGTTTACAAAGATACACTTACTAATTATGCAGGCTGCGATTCCATCACAACATTAACTTTAACAGTTGGTCCAATCACAACAGTTGTTCATCAAACTATTTGTTATGGCGATACGCTTCAGTTTCATGGTCATCATCATTTTGTAAGTGGCGTTTATGCAGATACAGTCATTACAGGTTCTTGCGATTCTATTTTCAGTATTCATTTAACAATTTCTCCAAAAATTTCAACATCTATTTCTGCTTCGGTATGCAATGGTGGAAGCTATTTGTATAATGGTAATAATTATACCAACCCTGGAAATTATACTTTCAAATACCCCAGTTACACTGGTTGTGATTCATTTGTAACACTGCATTTGACCACTTTTCAGTTTTTAACTTCTTATGCCATTTCAGGCGATAGCATTGTTTGCACAACACCTAATGCACAATATCAATGGATAAATTGTGTAACAAATCAACCGATTGCAGGAGCAACAAATCAGGCTTATGTGCCTACGCATACAGGTGTGTATAAAGTAGCGGCATGCGCTGGTGGTTGTTGCGATACCAGCAGTTGCTACACCATCTATTTTTCAGGGATTGGAACATTGGAAATGCAAAAAGAAATTTCAGTTTATCCCAATCCAGCCAATACTAATTTGACAATTAGCCAATTTGAAAATTTGAAAATGATTGAAGTATTTGATGTTGTTGGCAGAAAATTTATTGCCATCGAAAATCCGAAATCAAAAGTTCTAAATGTTGGAAATTTAGCCAGTGGTATTTATTTATTAAAAGCAACGGATGCCAATGGAACTGTTTTCAATACAAAGTTTGTAAAGGAATAAAGTAGAGAAAAATCAATTTCTTTTTCTTGCAAAAAAATCTTTCATCAAAGTTGTACATTCATTTTGCAATACAAATCCAGTTACCAAAGTTTTGGGATGCAAAATATTTTTTTCGATTCGAGTAAAGCCAAATTTTTCTTCGGGTGCACCGTAAACAATTTTGCTCAATTGTGTCCAAGCAATAGCACCAGCGCACATTACACAAGGTTCAATGGTTACATACAAAGTGCAATCGTGTAAATATTTATTGCCTAAATAATTTTCGGCAGCAGTGATGGCAATCATTTCGGCATGCGCTGTGGCATCGCTCAATCTTTCAACTTGATTATACCCTTTACCGATTATTTTATTCTGACAAACCACCACAGCGCCAATCGGCACTTCATCTTCTTTGAAAGCTTTTTGCGCTTCTTTCAAAGCTTGTTGCATAAAATATTCATCAGTCATTGCAAAAATTATTTCAGATTTCTCAATTGCATCACTTCAATAGGTGTAAGCATTCGCCATCTTTTTCGGGGTAAATCTTTTTTAGTCAACCCTGCATACATCACTCTGTCCAATGCTTCTACATGATAACCTAAATGCTCAAACATTCGGCGAACAATTCGGTTTTTACCAATGTGAATTTCAACGCCAACTTCTTTCGAATCATCTGGATTTGGAAATCCAATATCATTTACTTTTGCTTCGCCATCTTCTAATTTCACTCCTTTTTTCAACTCGTCAAAATGCGCTTTGGTAAAGGGTTTGTCTAACACTACGTGATAGATTTTTTTTACTTCAAATGATGGGTGCGCTAATTTTTGTGCCAAATCACCATCGTTGGTGAGCAACAATAATCCAGTTGTATTTCGGTCTAATCTTCCGACTGGAAACACACGTTCTTCGGTTGCTTCAGCAATTAATTGCATCACCGTTTTTCTTCCCTTTTCATCGTTGCTGGTGGTGATGTGGTCTTTAGGTTTATTCAATAAAATGTAAACGAAATTAGTTTTTGGTTTCACAATTTTTCCTTGAAACTTCACTACATCAGTAGGTTTCACCCGATGTCCCATTTCTTTCATCACTTCGCCATTCACCGTTACATGCCCCGAAGCAATTAATACATCGGCTTTTCTTCGTGCCGCAACGCCTGCATGCGCCAAGTATCTGTTCAATCGCATCGAATCTTTATCCTGAAAAGCATCTTGTTCTTCTATTCTAACAACCTGTTTGGTAGATTTTTTTTCTACCTTTTTATTGATAGTTTTTTCAACAGTTTTTTTTGCTGTTCGAGGTGCAGCAGATTTTTTCGATACCGATGTTGGAGCAGAATTTCTTTTGCGAAAGGCTGGTTTTTCGCCACTTTCAGCACGTTTCGTTTTTTTATTAGCGAATGGTTTTTCTTTCACAAATTTGTTTTGAAAAAAGTTAGATGGTTTGATTTATTTGAAAACTGGGTCAGCAAAAAATTATTTTTTTGCAGTTGAATCGGTTGCTGGTATTGCACTTTGCAAACCATTGATAGAATTTTGTAACTCTTCAATTTTTGAATTAAGCGAATTGATTTCGTTGTTTTGTTCGTCTTGTGTTTTTAACTCAGTTGGTTTTTGAATGCTTTCTAATTTTATTTTTGCTAAAGCCAATTCCGATTTTAATTCAGCAGCTTTTATTTCATTTTTTAAGCCATCAAAATCTTTTTGTAATGGCTCAACGCCCTGTTTTACCGATGCTTCAGTTCGTTCTTTTTCTTTTGCTAATTGCGATTGTGTTGGATTGCAAGCCATGAAAATAGCAGCAAAAAAAAATGTTGTTACAAAAAGATGAAAATGAAATTTCAT
>CAIODY010000007.1 GCA_903857255.1 uncultured bacterium | reverse complement strand
GTATCATTATCAATGATAGTGATAGTGGCTGAAATATTATTTCCTATCGTACAATTGCTCACAGCGTTTAAAGTAATCACAATATTTTCAGGTGATTCCACTAAATTATCATCCACAATATTCACTTGAATATTTGAATTGGAATAACTGGCAACCACACTTACAGGATTGTTGGAAACCACAGTATAATCAGCTCCTAAAGTGGCTGAACCACTCAAGGTATAACCAAAGTAAACATTACTATTGTTCGGATTTGAAACAGTAATTGGCAACGTTACTGTACCTGCACTTTCAATATAATTGTACGAAATATTATTGAATTGAACACTTGGTAAAACCACTTGGTCGTTATCAATAATTGTTCCTGTAAAAGTATTGTTCAAACCAACCGAAGCATTGTTAGTGGCGTTGCTCAACACCAATGTAAATGTTTCATTGGGTTCAGTAATTAAATCATCAATAATAGAAAGTGAATAATTAATTGTGGTTGTTGAACTGGCTGGGAATGTTAATACTTGCGGAGATGTGGCTGTGTAATCAGCACCCAAAGTTGCTGTGCCGCCAGTAACTGAAACCGTGATAGATGTTGGCGCATTGTTAGGGTTAGTAATTGTAATCGGAATATTTACAGTACCTGCACTTTCAATCCAAGCACCTGATGTTATTTGAAATTCAACACTTGGATTCACAGTTGGTACATCGTTATCTAATATTATGGTAGAATCAATGGTGTTGGTTGCCGTGCAATTGGTAAGTGCATTAATGGAATAGAAATACCATTCATTTAATTCAAAAATTGTATCATCAACAATTGGCACCCAAACTGTATCTGGTCCTGATGTTAGCGGAGGGAAAACAATGGTCATTGGATAATTTGCATTATTGTAATCAGAGCCAGCCATGGCAGTACCATTTGCTAAATTCACTTGCACTTTTACCGTATCGCAATAAGGATGATTTAAACCAACAACAATAAAAGCACTACCACCATTTTCAACTATTGAAGTTGTGCCGCCAATAATATTTGCAACAGGCAAAGTATCATTCGGATTGATGTTCATGGTATAAGTTGAATCAATTCCTAAAGAGCCATTGAAAGCATTTCTTAATTTCAATTTGATAGCTTCTAATCCTTCGGGCAAGCAATCATCAATGATGGAAAGCGAAACATATTGAGTGTCTTTTGGCGAACTGAAAATTACTGTTTGATTTGTGAAAGTAAAATCACTGTTTAATGTTGCAGTAGAATGTGCTGCATCAAAATCAACATTTACTGTGTAAGGCGTTGCACCAACAGCACCATTAGCTGTTACTGCAATTTGATAAGTAGTATTGGTTTCGTTGACAAATTTTATAACAGGCTGCATGAAGTTGTAAACTGGCGGACCATCATTATCTTGAATCAAAACAGTAGTGCTGCCATAAACAGTTGTAACACCTGCATTGGTGGTTGAAATATCAATAACAATGGATTCAGTTGGCTCTTGAATATTGTCATCAATAATCGAAAGAGAAATAAATTTCAACGAATCACCTGGGTAAAAAATTAAAGAATCAGTTTGCGGAATATTGTTGTAATCAACATTCCAAGTAGCTGTTCCGATTGGATTGATGTTGGTATAAACAATCACTGTATCGCAATAACGATTAGATAAAGCCACAGGAATAGTGATGTTGCCAGCACTTTCGATATAACTTGTTGTTGTAGGAAATAAAATATTGGGCAATGAATCGTTGGCATTAATATCAATAATCATCACTGAATCAGTGCCAATTGTTGCACCGTTGGTAGGGTTGTATAATTGCAACACAGCAGTTTCGATGCCCTCGGTGATGCAATCATTTACAATGGTAAATGCAACAGTATCATATTGCTTTCCTGCTGGAAAAGTGATGGTTTGTGTGCTGAAAATATAATCAGCAGGTTGTGTAGTTGATGCTGCTAAATTTACTGCAACCGTTACTGAATATGGCGTTGCAGGTGCTGCATTTAATTGCACAGGCAATAAAATTGTGCCTACATTTTCATTCACAGCCATGTAAGTTGGTTGCACAAAATCAAATTCAGGTGCAAAATCATTATCCAAAATATTCAAAGTGTGATGTCCATTTACAGTATCTACAACACTCGAAGCATTTGAAGTAGAGAGGATTTTATAAGTTATCGTTTCAGTAGGTTCAGGAATTAAATCATCAATGATGTGAATAGAATCATTGGCAATATAACTGGTTGCTAATTGCGAATAAGGCGGAAAAATTAAAACTTGTGTTGCCGAAGTTGTGTAATCAGCATTCGCTGTGGCTGTGCCCCCTGTGATATGAACGGTTACAAAAGTAGTATCGCCATTTGGATATTGTAAAGTCAATGGAATTTGATAATTGCCAACTGATTCAATCACTGAATCAGCAAGCGTTGAAAAACTTACAGTTGGATGATAACCACAAGGATACATAGTATGCCAACCGAAATGAGAAAAATTATTGACAGCAAAAGTGTCCCATTGGTATTGCCCAACATTCCAATTTCTTTCCCCATTTAAAACCCACGGCTGACGAACCAAAGTGATGTCGTTAGTTTTTGCGCCAGTAGTTGGCAAAACCCATCCCAAAACTGTATTTGGCAATGCACAAGGCACACCAAAAATGTCAAGTGTATCATAATTAGGCGCAAATAATGCAATGGCATCATTGCCATTAAAAATCAATTGCGACCATGATGTATCTGCCACAGCACTTAAAGTTGGGTCAACCGTTCCAACTGAAATTCCACCAATGATTACATAAACATGATGTGATAATAAATTAACTGGCGGTAACTTAAAACTATCTGTATTTCCTGTACACTGATTATAGTAAACAGTTAAAGTATAGTTGGCTAAATTAATTGTATTGGCAGTTGGGTTATAAATTTCAATAGCCTTGCTGCCTGATAATCCTGTACCAGGTTCTGCATATTCACTGATAAACAAATCAGCACAATGCACGTGATACGTTGATTGTGCTTTAACAGCAACTGTTGCAATTAGTAAGCAAATAAAAATGTATAGTTTCTTCATGACTTAAATTTGCTTCAAAAATAATCGAATTAATGAGAAATAAGAACTTTTTGAAGTGAACAAATCATGGCATTTTATTTATTCTCTTTCCAAACTTTGAAACTTGGAAAACTGATTTTTACATCTTCTCTGGCACATCAATACCCAATAAGTGCATTGATTTTTTAAGTATCGTTGCCACCATTTCAACCAGGTGCAAACGGAATTGAATTTCCTTTTCATTATCCGATTTCAACACACTTAATTCAGCGTAAAAATGATTAAATTCTTTGGCTAAATTAAATGCGTAATTAGCTACTACAGAAGGATTATGCTCTTTGCCAGCTTCTAATATTTTTATTGGGAACAAATAAATTTCCTGAATCAATTTCTTCTCTAAAGGATGTAAAGCATAACCCTTCAAACTATCTTGCAATGATTGACGGGTGATTGTATTTTTTCTCAAAATAGAACAAATACGTGCATGTGTGTATTGAATGAACGGACCTGTGTGCCCATGAAAATCAATACTTTCGGCTGGGTTGAACAACATTTTTTTCTTGGGGTCAACTTTTAGCAAAAAATATTTCAACGCACCCATACCAATAGTGTAAAACAATTTTTCTTTTTCATCCTCACTCAATCCTTCTACTTTTCCTAATTCTTCGGTGGTTAATTTTGCTGATGCAATCATTTCAGCCATCAGTTCATCAGCATCAACCACAGTGCCTTCGCGGCTTTTCATTTTACCATTGGGCAATTCAACCATACCATAACTTAAATGATAAATGCCATCGGCATAAATTTTTCCGAGCTTTTTTAAAATCAATTGCAACACTTTGAAATGATAATCCTGCTCATTGCCCACCACATAAATGCTTTCGTCCATTTTGTAGTCATCATATTTCAATTGCGCTGTGCCAATATCTTGTGTGATGTAAACCGAAGTGCCATCACTTCTTTGAAGAATTTTTCTATCTAATCCTTCATTTGTTAAGTCAACTTCTATCGCACCGCTATCATCAAATTTTTCAAATACTCCAAGATTAAATCCTTCTTCGACTGCTTTTTTACCAAGTAAATAAGTATTGCTTTCATAATAAGTTTTATCGAAATCGACACCAAGTTTTTTGTAAGTAATATCAAATCCTTCATACACCCAGCCGTTCATCATCTTCCACAACTCCATCACTTCGGGCTTTCCAGCTTCCCAATCCAAAAGCATTTGTTGGGTTTCCATCATTAATGAAGAAAAAGTTTCAGCAGACTTTCTCAAGTTGTGTTGCTCAAGAGCTTTTTTGTTCTCAGAATATTCTTGGAGTAAATTGATTTTATTTTTCAATTCATTTATACTGATTTCTAATTCTGTTTGTGAAAGCGACGATTTTGTTTCTTCAAATTTTTCGGCTAACCCCAACTTTACCTTTTCAATATTGCCTAATTCATTACTGTCAATTCCAACTTCTTTAATTGATTTTAAAAGCTCTTCATCTTTGTCAAATAAACCTTTATAAACTTTATAAGAAGGTCTTAATTTTTCTTTTACATCAAGTGGAAGGGCTTCAAAATCTAAATAAATTTGCTCTAAAATTTTATTGACCTCTGCTTTATATGCTTTATCAAACTCCACATAATATTTTCCAACCAAATGGTCACCTTTCAAACCACTGCTGGCAGGCGTTTCGCCATTTCCAAATTTTTGCCAAGCCAACATGCTTTTGCAAATATGAATGCCTCTGTCATTTACCAAAGTTGATTTAATGACTTCATTGCCGCAAGCTTTTAATATTTCCGAAATGGAATGACCTAACAAAATATTTCTTACATGCCCCAAATGCAGCGGCTTATTGGTGTTGGGCGATGAATATTCTACCATCACTTTTCTGTTGGTAGTTGGCGATTGCCCAAAAGCAGCATTATTTTTTGCAGCCTGAAATTCATTCAACCAATATTGTTGGGTAAACACAATGTTCAAAAAACCTTTCACCACATTAAATGATTCAACATTCGAATTTTTAGCTTTTAATTTTTCGCCAAAAAAATTGCCCGTTGCTTCGGGATTTAACTTTGAAAATTTGGTAAACGGAAAAACAACTATAGTGCAATCACCAGTATAATCAACTGGTGTAGCATTTATTTGAATGGAATTGACATCAATATTTTGCTGAAAATTTTCTTTTACAATTTCCTCAACAGCAGCTTTTAAAAAATCGAACATGGTTTTGTTTTTTGCTCTGCAAAGAACGGAAAGAAAAATAAAAAAAGCGACAACCTTATTCAGATTGTCGCTTTTCAACAATTAAAAATCAACAAAACATTATTGCAATGAAAAATCAACAGGCAAAGTAAATTGCACTTGCACCGATTTACCATTTTGTTTTCCAGGATTCCAAGGTTTCATTTTTTTGATGACATCAATCGCAGCTTGACCGCAACCATCACCAATATCTCTCAACACTTTGATATCTTTAATTGCACCACTTTCATCAACCACAAAAGTCAAAACTACCTTTCCTTCAGTTTGATTATCCTTTGCCCGTACTGGATATTTCAAATTTTCTTGAATAAATTGTATCATGGCTTCTTCGCCACCTGGATATACTGGCATCTGCTGTACGAAAGTGAAAATTTTATTTTCGGTTCCAGTTTCTTTTCCAGCATTTGGGTCCACTTCAATTTTATCAACGCCATTATCAACGCCTTTTTCAGTTTTATCACTCACTTGCACTTTCACCATTTCTTCTTGTTTTGGTGGGTCTTCATGCACTTCTTCATCTTTTTTAATCACCGGTGGTACAAATCGAATAGTTGATTTTACTGGCGGTGGTGGCGGTGGCGGTGGTGGCGGTGGTGTTTTATCAGGTGGTGGCGGTGGTTTTAAATCTTTCATTTCCATCACTACCATTTTTGGTTTTGGTGTTTCCAATGAGGGACTGATTATTTTCCATAACACTGGTCCGCCCATGCCTACAATAAATATCAGTAAAGAAATGATGAAACCATTTCTTACATGCTTGCTGTATATCTGCCTAAGCAAAAATGCACCATACGATTTGTTGCGTCCTTCAAAGACCAACTCATCCCATGTGGCTGTTTGTATTTTATTTAATTCCATTTTTTGTTATTTTTTTTATTGAACCACAAAGACACTAAGGCTCAAAGTTTTTTTATAAAAATCTATAACATTCCTTTTCACTTTAAAACTTTACGAACTTTCTACTTATTCCGCCTTCGTATTTGCTACCAACTCTTTTTCAGGGTCTGATAAATTTACAATGGCGTAAGTTTTAATGTCGCAAATTTTCATTTCATCTAAAATATCTACTACATTTTTATAGCGACATTTATCATCGGGTTTTATCAACACAATCATATTTTTGCGTTGGTCAGGCGTTAAATTCGGATTTGCACTCACTTCATCTTTTCGTGCTAACAATGCTTTGCGAATACCTTTTGTACCATCATTATAGTAAGCTACTTTTGCTTCTGTTTTTGATGGGTCGGTTCCTAAACCTGTGTAATAAATAATCCGATTATTTTCTGTTAAAATAACCGTAATTGCTTGCGATTCTTTCACAGCCTGATTATCATCTTTCTTTTGTGTTTTATCAGGCATAGCCAATGGCATTACATTGGGTTTGCTAAATGTTGTTGTTACCATAAAAAATGTTACCAACAAAAAACCCAAATCAACCATTGGAGTCATATCTACCCGTGGGCTACTTTTTTTCCCACCCGTTTGTATTTCTGCCATAATTTATTTTTTTGCTAAAGGGTTCGCTTCTAAATTAGTTACAATACTGAATTGATTAACGTTTTGTTTTTGCAAAATATCAATCACATTTTTTACAACTGGATATTTTGAATTTACATCGCCTTTAATTGCTACTTTTAAATTAGGATTAATGCGGCGTAAAGTGATTATCCAATCAAACAATTCGCATTTGCGCCAATCTTCGGTAGTGTCAGTTACAACACCCGGAAGCTTAGCTGCATAAGCATCGCGTTCTTCGGTAGGTTTGCTCAACAATTCTTTCAAATTGCTCATTGGCGCACCAAAAGGTCCAATGCCATTGAACAACGATTTTTCTTCGGGAGTAAAAGTAACGTTGTACTTTTTTCCCATCAAATCTAATGCTGCTGAACGAACAGCTTCGCCATTGATTGATTGTTGGTCCATATCTAAAAACACACGACCATCGCCACCAATTTCAATCACTGCCAAATCTTTTGATGGAACAGCTTGTGAAACGATGGAGGAAGGAATGTCCACTTGCAAAGGTTCTGGTGGACGAAATTTTGTTGTGAGCATGAAAAACGTGAGCAACAAGAAAGCCACATCACACATGGCTGTCATGTCTAACGTTGTGCTCTTACGTTTAATTTTAATTTTTCCCATTTCTTATGAAAGTTATTAGGTTAATGAGTTATTAAGTTATCGAGTAAGGATGAAATGTTTTTGCTTTTCCATAATAACTCAATAACTTTTTTTCTCAATAACGAATGTTAGTGCTTAGAAGCAAATGTTTGAGTGATAGTGAAACCAACTTCTTCAATTTCATAATTCAAATCATCAATAGATGAAGTGAAATAATTGTACATAATAATTGAAATAGCTGAAGTGCCAATACCCAAAGCCGTGTTAATCAAGGCTTCCGAGATACCAGTTGATAACGCAGTTGCATCAGGTGCGCCAGCGTTTGCCATGGCAGCAAATGAACGAATCATACCTAATACTGTTCCTAACAACCCCATCAAAGTAGCGATAGAAGCGATGGTAGCAATGATGGTTAAATTCTTTTCCAACATTGGTAATTCTAATGAAGTAGCTTCTTCCACTTCTTTTTGAATAGCCAAAACTTTTTGGTCGCGACTCAAAGTAGTATTGCTTTCCATTTCGCCATACACATTCAATGCAGCTTTTACAACATTAGCAACAGAGCCACGTTGTTTGTCGCAAGATGCTTTTGCAGCTGCTAAATTGCCACTTTCTAATTGTGATTTAATACCACGAACAAATGAATGAATGCTACCACTTCCTTTTGCTTTTGCAATCGTCAAAATTCTTTCAATAGTGAAAGTAATAACCGTCATTAATAAAGTAATCAAAATTGGTACAATGAAACCACCTTTATAAACGATACCCAAAATGTTGCCATTCAAAGGTTTGTTTTCGTTGCTGCCGCCTTCAAAGTTAGCACCTGCGCCCATTACAAACTTCCAGATGATAAATGAAATAACTAATGCTGCTGGAATTACAATCATTGCGATTGAACTCATTCCGTTTGATTCTTTTGCTTGTGGTGCGGTTGCACTTGTTGATTTGTTTTCTGCCATGACAATTTAATTTTAGTTTTTAAAAATTTGTGAATTTATTTTTTGATTGTTTTTTGAATAACTGATTTTTTTAAGAGCCACAAAAATAGTTTTACATTTGATAAACGCAACTGTTGATGAAATATTTTTTTACCAACAAATTATTTTTCAGTTCTTTCTTAATGATGATGATTTATATCGTTTGGTTGCATCGGTGTAGATTTATTTTTTCAAAAAATTTAGTTTGCGATAATTTTTTAAATATTTTTGCTGCATAAAAAAAATAATCATGAGCCATCATCACACCGAAGAAACAACGAACAAAAAATTCAATTACTGCCTAAGAATGGCTTTGGCATTTGTTTACGCCTTAGCTTTAGCTTTCTTTTTACATTTATTGGTTGGTTCGCAACAATGCGGACATTGCACTAAATGTTCGGCTTGCAACGATTGCAATCAAGCTCAAATGATGAAAATGGAAAATGCTACTTTGTGGGGCGAAAAAGAATCAGGCGAATGTTGTAAAGGAAAAGATAAATGCGAAAAGGCGCATGAATGCAAAGATAAAACCGAAGCAACAACAAACGAACAAGAAGAAAAATCAGAAAAAGAAACTGATAAAAAATAATCAGCAAAATATTTTTTCAATAAAAAAGCCAACTAAAATTTTAGTTGGTTTTTTTATTTTGTAAAAAATTGCCAGCAATAATTCAGCTAAATGTTTTTTTAAGATTGATTGATGGTTGAAATGTTAATTGGAATTCCCATCTTTGAGTGGACCAAAAACACAAGTTTAAAACAGTCATAAAAAATCAAGGTCGAATGATTATTTCGCTTCTATAAATAAATAAGCGAAGTTTTATTAGAAATCATAAAAAAAACATCAAATTTGCATTCGCAAAAATTTGTGCTACACAATGGCTTTATTCAATTTTTTAACTCAAGAAATCGCAATAGATTTAGGAACCGCAAACACCTTAATCATCCACAATGACAAGGTGGTAGTAGATGAACCTTCGATTGTTGCTATCAATAAATTAACTGGCAAAGTAATAGCTGTGGGCAAACGTGCGATGATGATGCACGAAAAAACTCATGAAGATTTAAAAACTATCCGACCACTAAGAGATGGTGTGATAGCCGATTTCAACGCTGCCGAAAGTATGATTCGGGAGATGATTAAATTAATAAACCCCAAACGACCATTATTCACACCAAGTTGGAAAATGGTGATTTGCATACCAAGTGCAATTACTGAAGTTGAAAAACGTGCAGTAAGAGATAGTGCCGAGCAAGCTGGTGGCAAAGAGGTATATTTAATTCATGAACCAATGGCGGCTGCAATAGGCATTGGGATTGATGTGGAAGAACCCGTGGGCAATATGATTATTGATATTGGTGGTGGCACTACTGATATTGCTATCATCGCATTAGCAGGTATTGTTTGCGACCAAAGTATTCGTGTAGCTGGCGATGAATTTACTGCCGACATTATTGAATATATGCGTAAAGCACACAACATTTTAATTGGTGAAAGAACGGCTGAATCAGTAAAAATAAATGTAGGGTCGGCGTTAACAGAATTAGACAATCCGCCCGATGATTTTAGAGTAAGCGGAAGAGATTTGATGACAGGCATTCCAAAAGAAATCACTGTAAATTATAGTGAAATTGCACAAGCATTAGATAAATCAATTTCAAAAATTGAAGAAGCTATTTTAAAAGCATTAGAAACTACACCTCCTGAATTAGCATCAGATATTTATCGCAAGGGATTGTATTTAACTGGCGGTGGTGCTTTGCTGAGAGGTTTAGACAAACGCCTTTCAGCCAAAACAAAATTACCTGTGCATGTAGCCGATGACCCTTTACGTGCTGTGGTTCGTGGCACTGGCATTGCGCTAAAAAACATCCACAAATACCCTTTTTTAATGTCGTGATAAATTAAGAATTAATTTTCAATGCGGAATTTATTCCAATTTCTTTTCAGGCATTTTCAATACATTTTATTCTTTCTGCTCGAAATTTTTAGCGGTGTTTTAATTGTGAAAGAAAGTTCGTTTCATCAATCGGCTTATATCAATAGCTCCAATCAGTTTATTGGCAACATTTTAGAAAAACAACATGCCATAAAATCATTCATTTATCTGCGAAAAGAAAATGATAGTTTGGCTGCTGAAAATGCTCGATTAAGAGGCGAACAACCTTATTCATTAATTGCTTCACGAGATTCATTCAGAATAACAACAGATAGCAACAAGCGACCTGCCTTCAAATATATTGCAGCACAAGTGATGAACAACGAAGTTAATAAAATCAATAATTACATTGTGTTAAATAAAGGCTTAAAAAATGGTGTAAGGAAAAACATGGGCGTTGTTTGCGATAAAGGTGTGGTGGGCATTGTGAAAGATGTTTCAGATGATTTTTGTGTAGTCATTTCTTTGTTAAATAGCAAATCGAAAGTTGGTGTTAGAATAAAAGAAGGCAACTATGTAAGTATGCTTTGGGAAGGTTACGATGCAACAACCACCAGCATTTACGACTTACCCAAGCACATTAAAATCAAGAAAAACGACACTGTTTTTACCAGCGGTGAATCGTGGTTTTATCCACCCAATTTAATGGTAGGAACGGTGAAAGACTTTGAACTAAAAAATGGAAAAAATTTCTACGACATCAAAGTAAAATTGAGCAACGATTTTTACGCATTGAATAATGTGTATATCGTGCAATCATTATTACGAGCACAAACAGATACTTTATTATCGAAAATTCATGATGAGTAATCAATATATACGCTTAATAATTCGCTTCATGGGCTGCCTCTTATTTCAAGTGTTGGTACTCAACAACATTCAACTGACGGGCTTGATGAATCCATATTATTACCCCTTATTTGTATTATTGTTACCGTTGCAAATGCCGCAATGGGCTTGCCTTTTGCTTTCATTTGGCATGGGCTATTCGGTAGGTATCTTCTCCAACAGTTCTGGATTACATGCGTTCTCAACAGTTGCTATGGCTTTTGCACGACCATTTGTAATCACTGCACTTTTTCCAAAAACCGAAACTGAAGATGTAGAAGAATTATCCATCGGAAAAACTGGTATGCTCAATTTCATTTTGTATGCTTTTATTTTGATTTTGATTCACCACTTCATCTTCTTTGTTGCCGAAGTATGGAGTTTCACTCAATTTTATTTCACTTTTATAAAAATAGTTTTAAGCACTTTAATGAGTACACTTTTAATCATTGTAGGCGAATACCTATTTCTTCGCAAAACCCTTCGTTAAAGCCACTTTCAGATGTTGATAATGTGTAGATAACATTTATTTCATCTTATTGTAATCGCTGTAAAGCCCCTTATTTTTGTATCGATTTTTTCATAGGAGTTTTTTTAATGCCGATTAAGTTATGGGAGTTTCTTAATCGGCTTTTTTATTACAGATAAACCCACCTCTACTCCCACTCTATTCATCGAAATTTAACGGCTTTTCAAAATGAAAATTTAATTATTTGCAAATTGCATTCTTACTAAAATTGAATTCCTTATTTTCATGCACAAATTGAAAATGGAGCAGTATAATATTCATCAGATTTTTAAAATCACAAAAGGAACTTTGTTGTTGGTGGCGCATCAGGAGCCAATCTTGCACTTGTTGATTGACAGCCGAAAAATTACACAACCTAACAACACTTTGTTTTTTGCCATCAAAGGTAATCGCCAGAATGGACACGATTACATTCCTGCGCTGTACGAAAAAGGCGTAAGAAATTTTATTGTAGAAGAAGATTTTGCTATCGAAAATTATTTATCAGCCAATTTTATTCAGGTAAAAAGTTCAATTGATGCGTTGCAACAAATCACCGCTTTTCATCGCCAACAATTCAAAATTCCTGTCATCGGAATTACTGGAAGCAACGGCAAAACAGTTGTAAAAGAATGGTTGAATCAACTACTCGAAGAAGACTTTAAAATTTGTCGTTCACCAAAAAGTTATAATTCGCAAATCGGCGTTCCACTAAGCGTTTGGCAGCTAAATGACACCCATCAATTAGCTATTTTTGAAGCTGGAATTTCGCAGCCCTACGAGATGCAAAATCTCGAAAAAATTATAAAACCAACGGTTGGAATTTTTACTAATATTGGCGAAGCACACAGCCAAGGTTTTTTAAATGTCCGTCAGAAAATAAATGAGAAACTGCAATTATTTTCTCATTGTGAAAACCTTATTTATTGCAAAGATTATGATGAATTGCACAATTCGGTTGTCAATTTCAAATCAAAAATTGCGAACGATGGTAATGAAAATCGTTTCAATTTATTCAGTTGGAGTTTTAAAAATGAAGCCGATTTAAAGATTGATGAACTCACCGAAGAAGGCGTAAAAATCACTATTCATGCCACTTTCAAAGGCAATAAAATTGCGATTACGATTCCATTCAGCGATAAAGCATCCGTTGAAAATGCGATTCATTGCTGGGCTTATTTGTTGTTGAATAATGTAGATGAAAAAATAATTCAGCAGCGCATGTTGAATTTGCAAAGCGTTGGAATGCGATTGGAATTGAAAGAAGCCAACAACAATTGCTCTTTGATTAATGATAGCTACAACAGCGATATTAATTCGTTAAATATTGCTTTAGATTTTTTGCATCATCAAAAACAACATGAAAAGCACACGTTGATTTTGAGCGATATTTTGCAAAGCGGTAAAAGCGATTTTGAATTATATCAAGAAGTTGTTGAAATGCTGAAAGCAAAGCCTGTTCAACGATTGGTGGCAATTGGAAAAGCTATTTGTAAACAACAAAAAACATTTCAAGCCTTAGAAAACACTGAATTATATTTCTATCCCGATACGACAAATTTCATTCAGGATTTTGATATGCAATTGTTCAACAACGAATCTGTTTTGTTGAAAGGCGCACGAATATTTGAGTTTGAAAAAATTTCGCAACTGCTCGAAAAGAAAGCACACGAAACAGTTTTAGAAATAAATTTAAGTGCGTTGGTGCATAATTTCAAAACGTATCAAGCCATGCTAAAGCCTTCTACCAAAATTATGGTGATGGTAAAAGCATTTAGTTATGGCAGCGGCAGCTTTGAAATTGCGAACACTTTGCAATTTCACAACGCTGATTATTTGGCTGTTGCTTATGCTGATGAAGGCGTAGAATTGAGAAACAACGGCATCTTGCTGCCGATTATGGTGATGTGTCCTGAACAAAGAAGTTTTGATACGATAATTAAAAACAGATTAGAACCAGAAATTTATTCTTTAGAAATTTTGAATGATTTATTGGAGGTATTGAAGAAATATTATGTGGGCTACGACCTGCTTCCATTGCCTGTTCACATCAAATTAGATACAGGTATGCGCCGATTAGGATTTGAAGAAAAAGAATTAAATCAGTTGATGGATTTGCTAAATGAACATAAAAATTTCATCAAAGTAAAATCAGTATTTAGTCATTTAGCAGCCGCCGAAGCCGCTGTGCATGATGATTTCAGCCAACATCAATTTTCGTTGTTTGAAAAAATGACAAAGCAATTAGAAAACAGAATTGGTTATACTGTCCTCAAACATATTTTAAATAGCGGTGGCATTGTGCGCCATAATAAATTCCAAATGGATATGGTGAGGCTCGGAATTGGCTTGTATGGCTACGATTCAGCCGTTGAAATGCAACAACAATTAAAAACAGTAAGCACTTTAAAAACAACCGTGCTGCAAGTAAAAAATATTTCGGTTGATGAAACCATTGGTTATAGCCGAAAAGGAAAATTAAGCAGTGATGGAAAAATTGCAACCGTTGGAATTGGCTATGCTGATGGCTATCGCCGTGCATTGGGCAATGGTAAAAGTTTTATGCAAGTAAATGGAAAATTAGCACCTACTGTTGGCAATATTTGTATGGATATGTGCATGTTGGATGTAACCGAAATCCCAAGTATTAAAGCTGGTGATAGTGTTACGGTTTTTGGCGAAAACCCAACATTGGCAATGCTTTCAGAATGGGAAGGCAGTATTCCTTATGAAATTTTGACGGGCATTTCGAAACGTGTGAAGAGAGTTTATTTTGAAGAATAAAATCATTAAACGAAAATCAAACTATTCAAAATTTTCACTTTGAATAATTGCTATTAGTCGCCAAACTATTATCAGTAAAGGTTTTGAGCAATGCTACAATATCAGCCACATCTTGTGCTGATAATTGATTGTATTTTCTTTTCAAAATTAATGGGTCAGCAGAAAGTGGTTTATGAAAACCGATGTTGTAAAAATTCACCACATCTTCTAAAGTTCTGAATCTGCCATCGTGCATGTAAGGCGCAGTGAGAGCGATGTTGCGTAATGATGGCGTTTTGAATTTCCCGATATCAGCATTGTTCAAAGTAATTCTGTAACGACCTGAATCAGCAGGAATAGAATCTAAGCCATTATTTTTATAAGCAAAATCAGTCATAGTGCTGCCAACTGAATGGCAATGAAAACAATCGCCAGTTTCAGAAGTGTACAACACCAAGCCGCGTTGTTCGCTGGCTGTGAGCGTTGCCTGCCCTCTCAAATACAAATCAAATTTTGAATCGCCCGATAAAATTGTTCTTTCAAATTGAGCAATAGCTTTCATTAATTGCGATGTAGTAATTGGTGAAGAACCAAACACTTTTTTAAAAGCATTTGAATAATAGGCATCAGCATTAAGTTTGCTTATGACAGTTTGCAAATCAGCATGCAACTCAATCGGATTTTTTATTGGTCCAATCACTTGGTCTTC
>CAIODY010000006.1 GCA_903857255.1 uncultured bacterium | reverse complement strand
GGTAGTTACCATCATTTTCAAAAAAGATGGAAATGAAATTGTACATTTTGATAAATATCAATTGAACACAGCAAATTATAAAAATGCCAACGACATTAAAAACATCAATTCAGCATTGGTTGATTTACGCCGAAATGCTTTGCCAAAAGGCAATTACACGGTTGAAACAGAAATTGTAAATGAAAACAGAAAAGCGGTTTTGACTGATTCAACAATAAAAATCGGATTTGATGCAGCAAAATTTTCATTCTCAAATATTGAATTGCTCGACACTTTTTATGAGGGGAAAAATAAGACATCGTTTCAGAGAGGTGATTTGCAGCTGATTCCGATGGTGTTGAATTATTTTCCTTCGCAAAAAAATAAGTTGAATTTTTACACCGAAATTTATCCGCCAGCCAATCAAAAAGATTTAAAATTCATTTTGCAATATGCTATTTCAAGAAAAGAAACAGGAAAAACTTTGGATGAATTTTCAAATTCAGAAGTGTTAGATAATGCTGATGTAGTGCCAGTTTTGGAGAGTATTGATATTTCAAAATTAGCCAGCGGCAATTATACTTTGAATTTGCAATTATTGAACAGAAGCAATGAAATTTATGCAGCAACAAATATTCCATTTCAACGATTCAAATCGCTATCACACAAAATGAACAACAGCAGTGATACTGCTTATTTCAGCAAGGAAACAAACTTTAGCAGAACCTTTGTGAACCGATATTCAAAAGAAGAAATGAAAACCAGATTACGAACTATTTTTCCAATTGCATCTACCAACGAAGGGCGATACATTGATAATTTGGTACAAGAAAATAATGAGGAACACATGAAGCAGTTTTACTACAATTTTTGGCAAAAGCGAAATTCCTTTAATCCGCTTGCTGCATTTAATGAGTATGAAGAACAGTTGAAAATTGTAAACAGCAATTATGGAACTGCTATGCGATTTGGGTTTGAAACAGACAGAGGAAGAGTTTACTTGCAATATGGTGCACCAAACAGCATCGAACATTCGGCAGATGGCGGAAATACAGGCATGCCTTATGAGGTTTGGGATTATTATGCGTTGGATGAGCAAAAAAATGTTCAATTTGTTTTCTCTCCCAAAGACCGCTCAACCAACGATTTTGAAATTGTTTACACCAATAAAACTGGAGAGAAAAACAATAATTGGAGTTCAAATAATGGTACCCAATCGGCTATGCCAAATTATGATGGTGTAAATCCAAACACATTTGGCAATACACTCGGAAGGGATATGAATACACCTATTGATGGCGGTCAACAAAGCCAACCAAGCATCAATACTTTTATGAATAATCCAAAATAATTTTTGCATTTTTACCCAATGCAATTCATCGGTTTTTATCTTTTCTACATTTTTGCAATTCCGTTATCACTGCTTCCAATGCCAGTTCTGTATGGATTTAGCAATGGTTTGTACTTTATTATTTATCACATTTTAGGTTATCGAAAAAAAGTGGTTCGAGCAAATTTGAAAAATTCCTTCCCTGAAAAAAATGAAAATGAATTATTGAAAATCGAAAAATTGTACTACAAAAATTTGTGCGATTGGGTAATTGAAACCATAAAATTATTTAGCGTTTCAAAAGTTGAATTGCAAAAGCGAATGAAATTTATAAACGAAGAAGCATGGAATGAATTGAGCAAAAGCAATCGTCAAATTATTGTTGTTGGTGGGCATTACAACAATTTTGAGTGGGCTGCACAGCGCATTTCGATGAATAAATCATTTCAAGTAGTTGGCTTATATACACCTTTAAGCAATCCTTATTTCGAAAAATTTATTTTTAAAAATAGAACAAGATTTGGCTTGGAAATGATTGCGGCGAAAGATGTTGGACAATTTATGAACAAGCAATTTGATAAATTATATGCCGTTGGATTTGTGGCTGACCAAAGCCCAAGAAAAGATAGCAAAGTGTATTGGACAACATTTTTAAATCAGCAAACGGCTGTGTTTACAGGCGTTGAACGATATGCTCAACAAATAAACGCACAAGTAGTTTTTATGTATCCTGAAAAAATAAAACGAGGATATTATGAAATGAAATTTAAATTGATTTGCGATGAACCCAACAAAGTTTTACCATTTGTGATTACTGAAACACAAACAAAATATTTAGAGAATTTGATTTTGCAATCGCCTGAAAGCTGGATGTGGAGCCACAAACGATGGAAATTAAAAAGGGAAAAAAACTAAAAAATTAATGGCGAATATTTTCAAAAAAATACATCACTTAAAAAAGTGGAAAAAAATTTTATTGATTTGGTTCATCATCATGGCTTGTATTGGTGGTGGATTAAGCTGGCGTTTGTATCAAAATTTCTTTCGCTCAAACATTAACAAATCACTTCTAAAGCCAGAGTTCATCTACATTCCAACAGGTTCAAAATACAATGATGTTTTAAGCATTTTAGACAAAAATGATTTGCTTATTAATCGAACAACATTTTTATGGTTGGCAAAAGAATTAGATTATCCTGACCATATTAAACCTGGTAAATACAAAATTGAACCCAACATGAGCAATTTTAAATTGATAAAAATGTTGCGAAGCGGTGCTCAAACGCCAGTTCATTTGGTAGTTGGAAAATATAGGCTGAATCATCAGTTCAGAGTTTTTGTGGCAAAAAATTTAGAGCCTGATTCTATTGCTTTGCAAAATTCATTCGATACTGTTTTTGCCAATTTGAAAATTGATACCACTGACCATTTTAAAGATATGACTGGTTATATAATTCCGAATACGTATGAATTTTGGTGGAATGTTTCGCCATCAAAATTTTGGAGAACAATGTTGGCGGAATACAAGAAATTTTGGAATCCGAATAGAAAAATGTTAGCGCAGCAAATTGGTTTAACACCTTATCAAGCAACAATTTTAGCTTCGATTGTGGATGAAGAAACTGCCATGGAAGATGAAAAACCCACCATTGCTGGTGTTTATTTAAATCGATTCAGAAAAAATATTCCGTTGCAAGCTGACCCAACTGTACGTTTTGCTTTGCATGATTTTACTATCAAACGAATCTTATTTGGTCATCTAAAAATCGAATCGCCTTACAACACTTATAAAATAAAGGGTTTGCCGCCTGGTCCGATTTGTATTCCATCAACAAAATCGATTGATGCGGTGCTGAATGCCGAAAAAAATGATTTTATGTTTTTTTGTGCGAAAGAAGATTTTAGCGGCTATCACAATTTTGCAGCAACATTTGAAGAACATCAAGCCAATGCAAAAAAATATCAGAAAGCATTTGTAGATAAATTTATTTTGCACAAAATTGACTCTACCAAAAACAAAGATTTTGATTCATTGAAAAATAAAACCGCCAACTGATTTTGAAGATGTATTTACTTTCTGATAAAAATATTAATCGCATTAAATCCTTTACTATACCAGGTTTTGACGGCGTACCATTAATTACCGTACTCCGATTTTTTTATAAAGAAATCAGGAGAGAAGGAGTAGTAACTCGAGCCAGCAGTATTTCATTCTTCTTTATTTTATCGGTATTTCCGGGCTTGATATTTTTGTTTACATTGATTCCATATATCCCAGTTAAAAATTTTCAAACCAATTTATTGCTGACAATTAAGGACATCATAAATAATGATGGTGCTTATCAAATTATTCGTACAACTATTAATGATATTGTTGCAATACCTCATTCAGGCTTGCTTTCATTGGGTTTTGTGTTATCTATTTATTCTGCTATGAGTGGTGTGAAAGCAATGATTAGTGCTTTTAATAAAGGCTACGAACACACTTTTAAAAAGCGAAATATTTTTCAAACCAATTGGGTTGCATTGAAATTAACTATCTTACTTTCATTGATGTTTATTGCCTCATTAATTTTAATCATTACCCAGAAAGCCTTATTCAGTTGGGTTTTCGATGTGTTACATATTCATAGTTTGTCAGCTAAAAATATTATTACCATCATTCATTATCTCATCATTATTGCGTTGTTGTTTTTCACTTTATCTACATTATACTTTTATGGACCTGCGGTAAAAAAACGTTTCAAATTTATTTCAGCAGGCAGCACATTAGCCACCATTCTTTTTATTTTGGCTTCCATGGGGTTTTCGTATTTCGTCAATCATTTTGGGGCTTACAATAAGCTCTATGGCTCAATTGGCAGTATCATTGTAATAATGCTTTGGATTTATTTTAATGCCATTGTTATTTTAATTGGCTTTGAATTAAACGCCAGTATTGCATTAAGCAAAAACAGATTGAAACATAAATATCCCGAAACGCATCCGCATGAATGGGAATGATTATTTTTGGCAAAACTTTTTTTAAATAATGAGTAATCTTGAAAAAGTATTAGTGTTAGCACCGCATACCGATGATGGTGAATTTGGCTGTGGTGGCTCTATTGCAAAGTTTGTTGAGCATGGTTGTGAGGTGAATTTGGTAGCATTTTCAACTTGTGAAGAATCAGTGCCTGCACATTTGCCAAAAGATATTTTAGCCATTGAAGCCAAAAAATCTGCTAAAAAAATGGGTATCAAAAATTTGGTTTTGCTGAATTACAAAGTGAGATATTTTTCTGAAAACAGGCAAGCCATTTTAGAAGACATGGTAAAATTGCGAAAACAATTTGACCCAACATTAGTGTTGATGCCTAATTCAAACGATATTCATCAAGACCATCAAGCCATTCATAACGAAGGAAAACGTGCTTTTAAAACCACAAAAATGTTGGGCTACGAATTGCCTTGGAACAATTTTACGATGACTACTAATTTTCATACTGTACTTACCGAATCGCAAGTGCAAAAAAAAATTGATGCCGTGAAATGTTATGAAAGCCAAGCCCATCGAGATTATTACAGTGATGAATTTGTGAAATCATTAGCCTACACACGAGGCACACAAGTAGGTGTACATTATGCTGAAGCATTTGAAGTAATTCGTTGGATTAATTTTTAAAACCCACTATGAGCAAAGCTGTTGCCATTCATCAACCCAATTATATTCCTTGGACAAGCTATTTTTTGAAAGCTTATTTATCTGATGTTTTTGTTTTTCATGATAGTGTAGCTTTTTCAAAAGGCACACCCACAAGGCGTTGTGGCGTATTGAAGCCCAATTCAAAAAATGGCGAATCAGATTTTTTAGCATTGCCAATTGCCAGCGGACAAGAAGGAATGCCGATAAAAGACATTTTATTGAGCGACCATTTTGATTGGACTACTAAGCATTTAGCTTTGTTGCAAAACACTTATCGCAAAGCACCATTTTATAAACCAGTGTATGAAATGATTGTGCCAGCCATGATGGCATTGAAAAATGAAAAGAATATGTGTGTCATTAATGCACAATTAATTAAAGCTATTTTTTCTTTTTTAGAAATAAAATGTACTACCATTTTTTCATCGCAAATGCCTGCATTAGTAGGAAAAAATCATGCTTTGAATTTGGCTATTTTAAAACAATTAGATGCAACTATTTATGTCAGCGGAAAAGGTGCAAGTAGCTATCAGGATGAAATAGAATTGGCAAACAATGGTATAAAAGTGATTTATTCCGATTGGAAAAAATTTGCTGATGCAAATGATTTTTTAAAACAAAATGCGCCTTATTCAACAGGATTAAGTGTGATTGATACTTTGTTTTGGATTGGAAAAGAACAGCTCATCGCATTTTTTGAAGCGTATAAAATCAATGAAATAATCGGAAAATAATTTCACAAAATATCATGGCATCAAAATCTGTATTAATCATAGCAACAATATTGGGCGCATTAAGTGTAGCCTTAGGAGCCTTTGCTGCTCACGGTTTGAAGAAAATAGTAGATGCTTACTATTTAGATGTTTTTGAAAAAGCAGTTCGTTATCAATTTTATCACACGTTTGCAATTGCCTTGTGTGGCTTGATTTTGTTGAACAAAACAGAATTGAATTTACAATCAGCAGTTTGGCTTTTTTTATCAGGAATATTTTTCTTTAGTGGTTCACTTTATTTAATGACCTTTACTCAAATGAAATGGTTAGGTGCTATCACACCTATTGGTGGCTTGTGTTTCATTGGTGGTTGGTTGATGATGGCTTGGAAAATTTATACTGATTTATAATTAATTCCCAAACCCAATTTTCACTTTTATATTTTCAATGCGGATTAATAAAGATGTAATCCAACTACCTAATAAAATCCAACCAATTACAGCAGGATAGAAAACCATTCGCATATTACTATCTAAATCGTATTTAGCAAATGCAGGATTGCCCCCATTTCCTGGGTGAATACTAAATTCTTTTAATCGAGGAATTACCATAATCAACACTACAAAAAGTACATAACAAAATATGTTGTAAGTAGCTGCCAGCTTGGCTCTTTTATCCATATCATCCATCGAACCACGAAGAATGAAATAAGCAAAATAAATGAGCATACCGATTGCTGTACAATTTAATTTGGGGTCATCACTCCAATAACTTCCCCAAGTATGTTTTCCCCAAATCATGCCAGTGGCTAATCCTAAGCAACCAAACACCGTTCCGGCAGTGATGGCACTTTTGGCATAAATATCAAATTTCATGGGGTTTGAATTGTTGGCTGATGGTTTTTGCATCAAATATTTTATGCTATAAACTATACCAACTGTGTACAAAAATAATTGTGTAAACCACATTGGTACATGAAAATAAAGATTGCGAATGGTTTCATTTAAAATATCCAAACTTGGCACAGGCATCATTAATCCACCGACAAAAACATAAATCATCATTGCCACACACAAAAATTTCCACCACATTTTATTCATGCTAAAAATATTTTTGGCAAAGCTAACAATTGCATAAAACAAAAACGCACCTTTCAAAATAAATTGAACATGTACCTATTCATTTAATGCAACAAAATCAAACTGATTTCAAACTCAAATCTAAACTTCGCCTTGGTTCGTGTCCTCACCACAACTGTTCGGAACACGTTAAAAGCCTTATCACAGGTCGCTTCTACGAAGCTTTGTAAGAATCATGTGTTCTTTTATTAGTAACAGTAAGCTCCTAAAAGAGCAGTTAATACTGTTTTCATCCACCAGTGACGGATACTGTTAGATAGTTTAAAATAGGTAGTAATCAACTACAAAAAATGGATTAGTTTTTAACTTGAAAAACTATTTACAAAGTGATTTAAAACCTACAAAGAGATTTTGTTGGTAGTGTGAGTTAATGTCCTTAAAAAGGGAAGAAGCTATTATTTTCAATAGTACAAAACGGGTTTAAACCGCTTTCAAACTCAAATCTAAGCTGGTATAATGATGCGTTAAAGCACCAACGGAAATAAATTGAACACCTGTTTCAGCAATAGCAGTAATAGTTTGTAGCGTTACTCCGCCGCTGGCTTCTGTTTCTATTTTATGATTGACTAATTCAACGCCGCTTTTCAAATCTACTAATTTGAAATTATCAAACATAATTCGTTGAACATTTTCGCCAGCTAAAACCTGATGCACTTCCTCTAAATTTCTAGTTTCAACTTCTAAAGGAATTTGTAAATTATTTGCTGCTCGATATTGGTTTGCTTTTTCAATTGCTTGTTTTATTCCGCCAGCAAAATCAATGTGATTGTCTTTCAACATCATCCTATCATACAAACCAAAACGATGATTGTAACCCCCACCAATTCTCACCGCCCACTTTTCAAAATAACGAAATAGCGGTGTTGTTTTTCGGGTATCTAAAACTTTTGCATTGGTGTGTGCAATAGCTGCTATGTATTGATTAGTCAATGTTGCTACGCCACACATGCGTTGCATACAATTCAACACCAATCGTTCTGCTTTTAACAATGCTTGTGTGTTGCATGCTACTTCAAAAGCGATATCGCCAACGGCAATTTTATCACCATCGTTTTTAAAAATTTTGATGGTATAATTTTCATCCAAAAATTTAAAAATGATTTTCGCTAATTCAACGCCTGCTAAAATTCCATTTTCTTTTACCTTCAAAATGGCTTTGCCACGGGCATTTGCTGGAATGCACGACAAGGATGAATAATCACCGTTTTGTACGTCTTCTTGAAATGCTTGTTCAATAAATTGATGGATAATTTGCTCGTCAGCTATTGTAAGCATG
Source organism: uncultured bacterium (assembly GCA_903857255.1). Classification (GTDB taxonomy): domain Bacteria; phylum Bacteroidota; class Bacteroidia; order Chitinophagales; family CAIODY01; genus CAIODY01. Next base: position 27,956 of record CAIODY010000006.1, on the reverse strand, counting down.
TTATTCTTTTTCGAATCTAATTTCTTGAATTAAAAACTGATTACCTTTTTGTTTGGCATAAAAAACTACATTAAAATTTCCGTTGGTAGTAGTTAATGTACCAATGCCAAATGTAGAACCATCAGGCGATTTACCTTGATGTTTTAATTTGAAATTGTTGATAGTATGTGTTTGAAAAAATGCACTTAAAATTGCTTGAGCTTGACTTTTGCTATAATTTGATTCTTTATCTAACAAAGTCATTTCGATAGTTTTATCAAAATAAGTAGCTAAATTATTAGCAGCACTGTTTGAGCTTAATGTGCTTGAAACCTGTTCTACAATACCACTTTCAGCCATTGTATTGTTAGCACTAAAAAATGCCATCAACACTACCAAAAAACTTAAAAATTTCTTTTTCATTTTCAATTTGTTTGGATTTGCATCCAATTGTTAATGATTCATTAGCCAAATTTATGCCAAATAAAACAAGTTTAGCAAATTTCTTCTTCAATAAAATTTACCCCATGCTTTTCTAACTCTTTTAAAATGGGATTATAAATGCTTGAAATGGTTGGTATTAAAACACCTTTCTGTTTTATTTTTTCTTTCAAAATCAATACCGCACCAATGGCTAAAGGTAAGCCGACTGTTTTCGCCATAGCTGTATGCACTTGATTTTCGCCTTTCATCACCAACGAAGAATGCAAACGTTTTGTTTTGCCATTTTGCTTATAAATAAATTGATGTTGCATCACCACCATATCTTTATCATCGGCTTCCATTTTCCACTTTTGTTCTAATAATTGTTGCAATTGCTGCGCTGGTGTTGCATTTACAAGTGGCAATTTCGTTTCTTCAAAAATGCCTAACCACTCTAAATTTTTAATGACTGATTTGTTTTTGATTTTATTTCCTGCTAAATAATTTTTGATTTCATCTAACAATGGATGCTGTGCAAATAAATTTTCATCGCTCAAATACGATTGTAAGAAATTGCGCCAAGTGCTTTTGCTATCAGTATTCACAGCGTAAGTGTCATCAGTAATTCCTAATTGAACCAAGGCATTCCAACTTTCGCAGAAACCTTTTTTTCGTAAAGTGCCTCGTAAAAAATCCTTCACACCATGCAATTCATAAGTATCAATATAACTCAATGAATCTCTGTTGGCATACGCTTCAAATTCTCCATAGCCTTGCACTTTCACCGTTTCGATATTGCTAAATAAACGATGGTAAGGCAAATAATTTACCGATTTATTTTTCAAAAATTGAGCAGTGCCTTGTCCTGCTACAATTACATTTCGTGGATTCCAACTAAATTTATAATGCCAAGGATTATTATCGCTTTCAGGCGCAACCAAGCCACCACAATAGCTTTTAAAAGAAATCAATTCACATTTTTCTTTTTGCAACCGATGAATAGTTTGCATGGCACTCATGTGGTCAATACCTGGGTCAAGTCCAATTTCACAAAGTGCAATAGAATTATTTTTCTTGAAATCATCTGAAAATGCTTTGATTTCAGGCGTTACATAACTGGCGTTGGCAAAATGTTTTTTGAATTTTACACAATCTTTAATGATAGCCAAATGAAATGCAGGTGGCATCATGCTAATTACCAAATCTGCTTTTTCAATTAATGCACTTCGGCGTTTGGCATTATTAATATCCAACTGAACTGCTTTACAATTGGGCAATGCAGCAATTTTTTGTTCTACAATTTCTTTATTAAAATCGGCAACGGTGAGTAACCAATTTTCTTTTTTGCATTGCGTTGCTAAATATTCAATGGCATAAGTAGCCGATTTACCAGCCCCGATTAATAAAATGTTTTTGGTTGAACTCATCAGAGATAAAGTTGAGTTGTATTTATTATCCTAAACTTATTTCTTCCTTGTTTTTGTCCATCAATTTAAATGAAGTCAAAGGTAAATTAGCATCAGCTAAAATGGAAATCATCTTTTTGTATTTTAACATCCATTTCCAGTTTTTGCTCACGAAACCTTGTTTCAAATAGCTTTCGATAAATGGATGAACATGCAACGTAATTTTAGAATGATTGTGATGCACCAATACATTGTGCAATGCTTTTTCAATATCATCAATCACCAAAATACTTGCGCCAATTTTTCCTGTGCCATTGCAAGTTGGGCAAACTTCGTTAGTAACAATTTGAATTTCGGGGCGAACTCTTTGACGAGTGATTTGCATAATACCAAACTTGCTCGTTGGCAAAATAGAATGCTTTGCTCTATCAGCACTCATCGCATCTTTCATCACATTATATAAAGCGACCCGACTTTTCGGATTTCGCATGTCGATGAAATCAATAATCACAATGCCACCCATATCTCTCAGTCGTAACTGTCGTGCAATTTCTTTTGCAGCATCGCTGTTGATTTTCAAGATTTGTTCATCATGGTCTTTGCTGGCTGAACCAATATTATGACCGCTGTTAACATCGATTACATGTAATGCTTCTGTTTTTTCAATGATTAAAGAACCACCGTTTGATAAACTAACTTGCTTCCCAAATGCAGCTTTTATTTGCAACGTAACACCTGTTGCATCAAATATGCTCATGGCTGCGGTGTGCAACTGAACAATGTTTTCTCTGCCTGGTGCAATTTTACTGATGTAAGTTTTAATGTCTTGCAACATCACTTTATCATTCACTAAAATTCGGTTGAAACTATCATTTAATAAATCGCGAAGAATGGAAGAAGTTTTATCTAATTCGCTCGAAACTTTTTTGGGTGGTACAGCATTATGCAATTCTTTTTGCATCAATTCCCATTTCGCCATCATCTGCAACATATCCTGATGTAATTCGCCTGTATTCTTGCCTTCAGCTGCTGTTCGAACTATCACACCAAAATTTTCAGGACGAATACTTTCAATAATATTCATCAATCGCTGACGTTCAGTACGGTCATCTAATTTTTTAGAAATGCTGATAGAATTAGAAAAAGGAGTGAGCACTAAAAAACGACCAGGTAATGAAATTTCACAATTCAATCGTGGTCCTTTAGTACTGATAGGTTCTTTTAAAATTTGAACCAAAATGTTTTGCTTGTTTTGCAACACTTGCCCAACCTTGCCTGTTTTTACAATTTCAGCTTCGGGCGTAAATCCTGTTAACATTTTACCCTGACTTCCATTCACACAATTATTGGTGAATTTCATCAATGAGCGAACGTTTGGACCTAAATCCGTATAGTGCAAAAAAGCTTCTTTATCGTAGCCAACATCTACAAATGCTGCATTCAAACCAGGCATTAGTTTAGAAACCTTGCCCAGATAAATATCACCAACATTAAATTGATTATCGAGATGTTCGTGGTGAAACTCCACCAGTTTTTTGTCATCTAATAAAGCCAATTCAACGCCATTAGCATTTGCATTTACAATCAATTCTTTATTCATGTAATGCAATCTTTTTTTACAAAAAGGATTTAAACAATAAAATTTGCGGAATAGATTTATTCCAAATAACATTTACCGATACGCATGAATTCAACTTGGGAATTATACATATCGGTAAATGAATTTTTAAGCCGATAAAAAAATCGGGAATAGAAAACTATTTCTTTTTAGTCTTATGACGGTTTTTGCGTAAACGCTTTTTACGTTTGTGAGTTGCAATCTTATGACGTTTTCTTTTTTTTCCGCAAGGCATAATCGTTTAAATGCTTTTGTTTGTTAAATAATAATTTTTATAAAAATTTTGATTTAATATCCTTAAATCAATTGAATTTTTCAATCATCTGCTGCACTTCGGCTTTCGCTTGTGCATCTTTCAAATGCTTTTCGCAGGTTTGTAATGTGGCTTTAGCCTTCATCATTTCTCCTTTTGCTGTATAAGCTTTCGCCATCACCAAATAAGCATCTGTGTAATCGGGATAAAGGGCAATTATTTTATCTAATCGAGCAATTGCTTTATCGTTTTGTCCCGAAACGACTGCAAATTTAGCCAAAATAAAGTTAGCTTTCAAATGATTTGGTGATTTTTTTACAATTTCTAATAAAATGGGTACGCCATCCATGATTTGTTTTCTGCCTTCCATCAGCGTTGCAGCCATGTTTACTCGATTATCAATATTATTGGTATCCAGTTCAATTGCTTTTTGCAAAGTATTAAAAGCATCATCTGATAATGCTTTCGCCATTGTACTATCGGCTGCATTTTCAAAAGCTGTTACTAATAAATCGCCAGCGGTGGCATAATCGCTTGCATTGTTGGTGTTTTCAGCTAATTGTTTGGCATATTCAGCCGTAATGATTTTACTACCAGAAAGTTTCCAAGCATTTATTAATTGTTGCAAAACAACAGTTTTGTTATTGGAGTTTTTAAATTGATTAGTTAAAGAATCAATTTTGATTGCTTTGTCAGGTTTTAAATTATTTTTTGCTTGCGCTATGATGGCTTCTAAATCAACTGCCGAAACCGATTGAACAGGCATCCCCACATGACCGCTCATCGCCGTTTCGTTTTTTTTAGGCGCAGTAGTTCTACCTAAAAAATAAATAACCGTAATTAACAACAAACCTGCAACAACTAAATAAGGGGGCTTAATTTTCAATGCTTTTTTTTTGCAAAGATAATTTTTTGGTGAATTGCTTTCTTGTTTTCATGATTATTATTCTTACACTAAATTATGATAACCCAACTGTAATAAAATTGTTTGAAATTATAATAATAAAATAAAACTGACCAATAATTATATGATGAACTAACAAAACGATGGCTAACTATATAGTCCATATCGCTTTATCAGAAATTAATTTGCAAATTCAACCAGATTAAAGTATCTTTGCACTCCTTTAAAAGAAAAATTTTCTTTTCTTTTCACCAAAATTCAATATTTGAATGAGACAACTCAAGATTACAAAATCAATCACCAACCGTGAAAGCCAAAGTTTAGAGAAGTATTTGCAAGAAATCGGTAAGGTTGATTTGCTCACACCCGAAGAAGAAGTTCAGTTAGCTGTAAAAATAAAACAAGGCGACCAAATCGCTTTAGAACGCTTAACCAAAGCCAATTTACGATTCGTAGTATCAGTTGCAAAACAATATCAAAATCAAGGTTTGTCGTTAAGTGATTTGATTAATGAAGGCAATTTAGGATTGATTAAAGCGGCTCAACGTTTTGATGAAACTCGTGGGTTCAAATTCATTTCTTACGCAGTTTGGTGGATTCGTCAATCTATTTTGCAAGCTTTAGCTGAACAAAGTCGTATCGTGCGTTTACCATTGAATAAAGTAGGTTCGTTGAATAAAATCAACAAAGCATTTTCACAATTAGAACAAGAATATGAACGTGAACCATCACCTGAAGAATTAGCAACGGTGTTGGAAATTGCGACAGAAGAAGTTGCTACAACATTAGGCGTTGCTGCCCGTCACGTGAGTGTGGATGCACCGTTTGTAGATGGTGAAGAAAATAGTTTGTTGGATGTTTTGGAAAATCCAAACGCCATGAAAACTGACGGTCACATGGAATATAATGAATCTTTGCGCCAAGAAATTGAGCGTTCATTATCAACTTTGACTGACAGACAAAAGGATGTTATCAAATTATATTTTGGAATTGGAGTTGAACATCCAATGAGTTTGGAAGACATCGGCGAAAAATTTGGTTTAACTCGTGAACGTGTTCGTCAAATAAAAGATAAAGCCATCAACAAATTACGTGGTACAAGCCGCAGTAAACTGTTGAAGAGCTATTTGGGAAGTTAATTCGATTTCCCAAATACACTGAAGTGGATATATCTTTTCGGATTTGCTTTAATATCAATCACTAACTTATCTAAATTTTCGGATGATGATTTTAAATTGTTGTACAATTTATCGTCATTCACTAACAAGCCAATAGAGCCTTCTCCAGTTTTTATTTTATTGACAATTACTGATAAATCAGCCATTGTTTTGTTCGTGTTTTCAATAGTTTGTTTCAAATTACTTTTCGAAACATCATCTGTAATCTGATTAATATTTTTCAGAGCATTACTAATCACAGCATTATTGTTTTTTAAATTAGCAGTAATTTCATCCACATTTTTAATGATAGAATTTAATCGCTCTGATGACCCTTTCACTAAAGTATTCATATTATCAGAAGTTTCTTTCAAATTATGAATCGTCATTTGAATTTCACTAAATGCACTTCTGAAACCTCTATTGCCACCTTTGTTCATCATATCTGAAAACTGTGCCAGTATGGTATCCATTGATTGCATTACAGTAATGGCACGTTGTTTTAATGGAGCAATCTCTTCGGTGAATTGAGATAAAATAGAAGCATTGCTTTCACCTTTTAAGGTATCGCCTGAATTAGCAATTTCTTTAGTATCCATATTTTGCAAACTCACCATTGTATTACTTAAAGGCACTTGATTGATTCGGAAAATTGTGTTCTTGTAAATTTTTATTTTTCTATCAATATCAAATCGAACCAAAATCATGTTGTTGCGTTCGGGTACAATTTGCATGGATTGAACTTTACCAACTTTATAGCCATTAATTTGAACTTCGTTTGAAATGCCCAAGCCATCAATATTTTGGTAGTACACATAAAATTTTTGAACATTAGAAAACATATCACTTCCTTTCAAAAAATTGTAGCCTGAAAAAATTACTATGACCGTTGCTAAAACAAATATGCCTACTTTAATCTCGTTGCTTAATTTCACGTGGTAAAAAAATTTGCCCGAAAATTAAACAGAATTCAGCAATTGACGACTATTATTTGGCAACATCTTAATTTAGTAAACACTCCAAGTTGATAGTTGAATAAAAAAAATCAAAAAAAAACAGCGAAGCAGCTTACCTCTTCGCTGTTTTTTTTTGATGTACTTTCAAATCATTTATAAGGTTATTGTTACTTTCGTTTCATTCTTAACTTTTTTGCCTATCTAAACAATAACTCACCATCATTCAAAACGAAAAAAATCAGGTTTATTTTCTTCTTCCAAATAAATTAAGCAGGAAAAGGAACAAGTTGATAAAATCTAAATAAAGATTCAATGCGCCCGAAATGGCTAATTTGCCTGTGTTTTCACCTTGTTCAATAGCATAAGTGCCCATGTTTTTTATCTTTTGTGCATCATAAGCTGTTAAGCCTGTGAAGATAAGCACTCCTGCATAACTGCAAATCCAAGATAGCGTATCGCTATGCATAAACATATTTACCACCGAAGCAATTACTAAACCTATCAATGCCATCATGAATATTTTTCCCCACGATGTTAAATCATGTTTCGTAATAATGCCCATAATAGCCATCACACCAAATGTTAGCGATGTGATAAAAAATGTAGTAACAATACTTCCTTCGGTAAATACTAAAAAGATAACTGATAAAGTAAGCCCGTTGACAATTGAATATAAAACAAACAAAGCGGTAACTGCACTAATGCTCAACCGATTGATAGCACCTGCAATGCCCATCACCAACAGCACTTCACCTATCAGCAAACCATAAAACAAAATACGATTTCCAAAAATTAAATTAATCATAGGGGTAGAGGCTACTACATAACTGGTGATTGCAGTGATGAATAAAGCAGCAGCCATCCATCCGAAAACCTTAGTCATATAAGCGTTCACGGCTTCTTTTACTGATGTATCTTGTACATTTATTATTGTTGATTGCATAAAAATATTTTTTGCAAAAATACAATTTCATCTTTTGTAATGGCATACTTTTTTTACTAATCATTTGCAAACAAAATTGCTGGATAAAATCATTTTACGATTTTCATCAAGAATACTCCTTTATTTAAAATTTGATTTTTACTTTTGGCTTTGCAATAAAAAATAAAATTACACCATGCCCAATATTTTGATTGTTGATGATGAAAAAGCTATCCGAAAATCTTTACGAGATATTTTAGAATACGAAAAATATATTGTTGATGAGGCTGCTGACGGCGCCGAAGCTATTAAAATGATTAAAAACAAAACCTACGATTTGGTTTTGTGCGATGTGAAAATGCCCAAGAAAGATGGCTTGGAAGTGTTAGAAGCAGCCATGGATATTAATGCTGATTTACCATTTGTGATGATAAGCGGACATGGCAATGTTGAAACTGCCGTAGAAGCTGTGAAAAAAGGTGCTTATGATTTTATCAGCAAGCCACCTGATTTGAACAGAATGTTAATCACTTTGCGAAACGCATTGGAGAAGCAAACCTTGGTTACTGAAACAAAAGTATTAAAACGAAAAGTTACCAAAACCCGTGATATCATTGGTAATTCAAAGGCTATCAAAAAAATAAAAGACACCATTGATAAAGTAGCAACTACTGATGCTCGTGTTTTGATAACTGGTGAAAACGGTACTGGTAAAGAGTTAGTAGCTCGTTGGTTACATGAAAAAAGTAATCGTGCTGGCGGACCATTGGTTGAAGTTAATTGTGCTGCAATACCGTCTGAATTAATTGAAAGCGAATTGTTTGGTCATGAAAAAGGTGCATTTACATCAGCCATTGGAAGGCGCATTGGTAAGTTTGAACAAGCACAAGGCGGCACATTATTTTTAGATGAAATTGGCGATATGAGTTTGAGTGCACAAGCAAAAGTGTTACGTGCATTGCAAGAAAATAAAATCACAAGGGTAGGGGGTGATAAAGATATTCCAGTTGATGTTCGGGTGATTGCAGCAACTAATAAAGATTTGCTGAAAGAAATTGATAACAACGCTTTCCGTGTTGATTTATATCATCGCTTGAGTGTGATATTAATTCATGTACCTTCTTTAAACGAACGCATTGATGATGTGCCTTTGATAGCTGAACAATTTGTAAATGAAATTTGTGAAGATTATGGCATTACTCGTAAAATCATTACACCAAAAGGCATGCAGGCTTTGCAAACTATTCAATGGGATGGAAATATTCGTGAGCTAAGAAATGTCATTGAACGATTGGTGATTCTTTGCGAACAAAAAATTAATGAAGACGATGTAGACAGTTATGTGATTGGCGGCAGAGCCAAAGCCAATTCATTAGATGATATTTTCAGTCGTTACGAAAAATTTCAAGAGTTTAAAGATTATATGGAGCGATTATTTATTGAACATAAGCTGCAAAAAAATGGTTGGAATGTTACCAAAACTGCTGATGAAATTGATATTCAGCGCAGTCATTTATACAACAAGATTGAGAAGTTTGATTTAAAGAGAGAGTGATGAAATCATAAATTGAAGACAAAATAAGTTACTGAATGTTTTTGATTTATTGAGAAACTTCAGGAAATAAAAAAAAGCGCAAAAATAAATTTCTGCGCTTTTTTCTTTTGTAGTAAGAAACTGATTACCAACCTTGTTTTTTAGCTACGCCATTTTTTACAGCTTCTAAAGCTGTGGCTTCGCCTAACATAGTTGTCATTTTGTTTCCTTTGCCATCATGACCTTGCGCCATATAACCACCACGAGCAGTTTTTGAAATCACTGCATCTTGCATAGGCACATTTTTTTCTTTGGTTTTCATGCAATAAGCTGTTAACATTTTTGACATTTTTAATTGATTTTATTTGGTTAATAATTTTTTGATTGCGCTAAAGGTAAATAAAAAATCAATCTTCGTAGTAAATGAATTTTAATTAGCTATTGCTATGCTATTTATTTTTTTTGATAGGCTCGTATAAGAATACAACTATCATCCCTTTCTTTTTGCCGCAGGGCGATGCTTGTTCTAATTTACGATGATAACTTCTGCCCACATACGACACACATATACGATTCGACATAAAAAGTGCATCGGCAATTTCATCATTCATATCAATTTGCAAAGTAGATAAACCACGGATTTGTAAAACAGTTTCATCTAAATACGTCAATGGATTATTTTCTAAACTTAAAAATGTAACCCTCGACATATTTTGTACATCATCAAAAGTGATGTCTTTTATTTTATTGCTCGATAAATCGAGATAGGAAATGTTTTTGGTTAATTCAGTTGGGATACTTTCGAGCATGCAATCGCTCATAGAAAGTGTACGCAAATTTCTAAAACTTTTATCCATGCTAAATTTACCTTGGATTAATCCTAATGGATTGCCTGATAAATAAAGTGATTCAAGGTTATAAAGCCGCTGCATACAATCAGGGAAAATGGTAATTTTATTAAACTTCAAATTCAGTTCTTTCAATGAATAGTTATCATCAAAATCACAAGGCAAGCGACTGATTTGATTGTTTTTTAAAACTAAAATTTGCAAATGAGGTAGTTCAAATAATTCTTTAGGCAATTCTTCGAGCTTGCTGCTAAGCACTCTTATTTCACGAAGATTGGTGCAATATTTTATTTCAATTGGCAGTGTGGTGATATTGACATCAATCAAATTGAGGATTTCTAACGAACGAAAATTTTCAATTCTATCATCTAGTTTATTTAATCCTCTGCGAACAGTTAGTTTTGTCAAATGAGTTAATTCATAAAATTCAGCAGGAACATTTTCGATGCCACTGATGGATAATTCTTTTGCATCGGCTTTGTGTTGGAGAGCTTTTTGCAAATCGTTGTATCGGTTTACATTATCGTAATAATGGGTTCTTTTATCCATGCTATGCTGGGCATGCAATAAAACCGGAAAACTGATAAGCAGCAATATGAAAAGATGTTTTAGCATTTTTTGGTGCTGTAAAATTAACTCATTCGCCCTATATAAAATACGATTAAGTCCTTGAATTAATATAGATTTCACCTTACTAAATTCAATTTGAAATTATCGTTTACTTTTGCAATGCTTTATGAGAAAGACAATTTTTTTTGTTGCTGCGCTGCTTTCCCTTTTTGGGGGTTGTGTTTCAGTTTCGCAAAAAAATGACGCAAAGGATTTACTTTACATTATTCCACATCAGCAAACAAAAACATTTGCTCATCAATTCAAACAAGATTTTTCAATTCTATTTTTTTATGGTGAATTTAATTTTGTGCTGACTGATAATCAGATTTTTTTACATCACCGAAATATAAAATTGAATGCTAAAGAAAAAATAGATTTTACAAAACCACCACAATTGAGGTTGATGCCAAATGATTTTTCAGAGATTAAATTGGCTGATTTGCAAGGCTATTTAAACACTAATGTTTTGGATACAGCTGCAAACGGTAGAACTGTAATGGCTTCGGTGGTTTCTAATTCAGATACTATAAGAAATCCTGCATTTACTACCCTCAATAATTTTTTCCAAAGCAAAAGTCATTTCAGTTATATCATTCGTAATTGGACAGAAGAAGAAGCTCTGGCTTTGAAAGCAAAAATCTTTAAAACTGCTTACAACCCCGATACCATACATTGGAAAGTGGGATTTGGGAAAATGCTAAACGCTGCGAAAAGGAAATAACCTTACATCAATAGGAAGATGGAAGTGCAAGCTATTATTATGCCGCCTATTTGAAGCCGCGATAATTTTTCTTTAAATAAAAATACGCCTATTACTGCCGAGCATATCACAACAGCAACATTATTGATGGGAAATACTTCGGTGCTTTGCCAACCGCTATCAGCTAAGGCTTTGATGAGATAATACATGCTGAAATAATTTGGAATGCCCAAGCACACACCTGCCAGAACATTTTTCCATTGCCATGTTTTTTTCTTCATCAACGATAAAATGATTAATAGCGCAGAACCTATCAATGCTGCAATTTGAAATATCCAAATCACAAAAGGTGCTTTTTCATTATCGGGCAACATCGTTTTTTGCACCTGATTCACCAAACTATCATTAAATCCGCTGCCTAAAAACAATACAATGGGTAAGATGAAATACCAAATTGAAATACGATGCTGCTTGTCTGCTTTTTGATAGGTAACCATCAACACCGCCACCAATGCTAAGATGATGGCAATAATTTTTGTACAAGAAAATGGTTCGTGAAAAAAAATAAAAGCGATTGAAACTGGAATGACTAACGAAAGTTTGCCTGCTACCGAAACAGCAGTAAGCCCGATTTTTTGTGCTGTCCAACCCATTAAATTGAATAAGCCAATGAAGAATGCTCCTAAAATAATGGCTGGTAATAACCACTGATGTGATGTAGCATCGTGAATATGCTGGATGGTGAAATAGTTTTCGATGATGCCGCCTGTAAAAGTGCAAACCCAATAATTCACTACAATTGCCTGAAAAGTATCTACACCAAACCGATTAAACAGTTTTAAAATGATAACTAATAAGGTAGAGGTGATAATGGATAAGAAAAGGAACAGCATAGGTTATTTTGGGTTGCTCACTAAGAACACTAAGTTTTTTTATCAAGCTAAGATGCAAAGAAACGAAGTTGTTCTACACCCCGAATTGGCGAAAATGATGGTCTAAATGTTTATACATCGTTCTTGCCCATTCATCAGCAGTTATTTTTCCGAGAAACAAATGTTGATGATTGCCAGCTACATGTTTCCCCGTTTGATGAAAGCGATTTAATAAATCAGTAAGTTTTGTTTTTTCGGCATCGAATTGTTTTTGGTCGGCTTCGCTTATTTTAAATTCGGGTGCGGTAGGCAAATTTTGTTTGTAAGGTTTTTCTTCAAAAAAAACATTTTTTGCAAATGGTTTGAATAACATTCCCATAATGGACTGCTTTCCTTTTTTATCACCCAAAGCATATTCTAATGGTGTGGCGGCATGCGCTAACATTTGTGCTACGGTCATTTTACCCCATTTGCGGTCGGCATTGGAATTGATTTGATTGAGGCGCAACGCAATTTCGTCGAAGGTTTCTTTTTCAAATAGATTTTTCATGATTTGGTTGTTTAATTTTTTTTACTCACAAAGGCACTAATGTTTTTTATTCGTGCATTCGAGGCTTATTTGTATTTACTTATGACTATTGAATAATGACTGTTAATAGAACCAATATTCATCGCTTAATACAAATGAACTATACACCAGTTCGGGTGTGATATTGGCATCATTTTGAATCATATTTTTCAAATAATAAAGTTCGTAAGAAGTTGGGTAGCGCAAATAAAAATGGATGTAGGTGTTGTTGATGAATTTATCTACATCGGCTCTCATATCAGTATTGGAGGGCAGTTTGACACCTGTGGTATTCATATAATTGCTCACCAACATTTCGGTTATCATATTTTTATCGCCATTGGCTAAATATAAAATAGATAAATCATTCAGTTGATTATTCGGGATGGCACTTTGAAACAAATCAGAATAAAGAATCGAGATGAATTGGGTAGTGGTTTTCTGCCTTGTTTTTTGTGCTGCAGATTGATAAACCGCAGTTTTGCCTACATCATAAATCACATTGTCATACACATGATTTTGAATGACTGTTTTTTTACAAGCTGTTAAACTGCTGATAACTAAAAGCAGCAGAAATATTTTTTTCATCTTTTTCGTTTTTATTTATCACGCCAAGGCGCAAAGAATTTCTATTTACTATTGACCATTCACTCTTAAAACCCTGCATATTCACTCGTTTTCATGATTGATTTTACCACAGCCAAATAATCTTTGTTTTGCGAAAGCGATGTAACCATGCTGTTGATTTCATTGTCAGTAGGCTTACGCAACAAATAATTCTGATAGGCAGTTACAATCAATCCCTGATAAAACTCGGTGCTATGTGTAACAATGTTGGCAAAATCGCCTTTGCAATTGCCTGTTTGTAAAAACAAAGTATAAGAGCCAAAACCATTCACCATGCTTTCGCTGTTGCTTTCTTCATTCACACTGGCGTTGCGATGAAACAAGTTTTCAAAGCAGGCTTTCACAAAATTTTGTGTACCCATGTTGATTTGGTCGTAGAAATAATTGTAAATAAACCGGCGATAAAATTCATTGATGTCAATTTGTTTTAAGTGATACATCGAATCAACATTGTACAATTTATTCAGCCCATCTAATTCCACCACTAAAGCATTATAAGTAATGGTATCATGCATTTGCAGGCTTAATTGCTGCACATAAACATCCTGATTGATTTGCCCGAGAATATCTAATTTGCTAGTTGAGTTTAAAATAACAGCAGATGTTTTAATGAAAAATTGCGGATAAAACTGTGCATTATTCATCGCTAACGAAATCATCGAATCACGAGATTTATTATTGTAATTGCCGTTTTTAATGAGGTTGACAGCTTTCACTAATTCCATCGAATCAGCTTCTCTGCCCAATAAATCAACATACACCCGATTGACATAGGCATTCACTTGAATAGTTGAAACACCGCTATAATTAGGGATTTGATTGCCCAAAATCACATGATTTTCGTGCAAAGTTTCGGTGCTTGTTTTTTTGCAGGCTATGAATAAAAATGCGAACAAGAAAAAGTGAAAATATTTTTTCAAAACCCTTTTGAATTTGTTTTCAAATCTAAGAAAAGAAAACTGACTAAAAAATTAATTTTCAATAGCCGAAGGTTTATTTACTTTGAATGAAAATTAATAAACAAAAATGGCGACTAAAATTTTTGTGATTCAGGGTGCCAACTTAAATCTGTTAGGCACTCGTGAGCCTGAAATATATGGCAATACTACATTGGATGAACTTCATCAGCATTTGAAAAATAAATTCACAGCTATTGATTTTTCATTTTTTCAATCGAATGATGAATCGGAAATTATTGACTGCTTACATCAAGCTAATGAAAAAGCACAGGCTGTGATTATTAATGCTGGTGGATTTTCGCATACTTCTATCGCTATTGCTGATGCAGTAGCTTCAATAAAAATACCTTCCATTGTGGTGCATATTTCTAACATTTATAATCGTGAAAAATATCGTGAGCATGATGTAGTGGGCGAAAAATGTGTTGGAGCAATTGTTGGGCTGGGCATTGCAGGCTATCAATTAGCCGTTGAATGTTTGTGTGATGATTTTATTTTTAAAAAGTCAACTATCGTTATTCTCTAATTAATTTCTTCACCATGCCTGTTTCTAAATTCCTGATAAAAAATACACCATCAGCATTGGTTGGAAAAACAATTTCATAACCATTGGCAGTTTTATTGAATTGAACAGCCACTGTTTTACCCAATATATCAGTTACCTGAAACTTGTTTTGAAGCGCATAATTTTCGTTGTTCAATACAAGTTGACAATTGTGGCAGGGGTTAGGAACAATATTAAAATCATTTAGGGTTGGTGTATTTAAGTTTGTAATTCCAGTTACGAAACTTACATAATTTGAGGTTGAACTCGAACAACCATTTGAGTCAGAAGCAGTTAAGTAGAGTACCCAAGTGTTGGGTACGATTGAAATTGTATCTGAACTACTCGAATAAATAACCCCCCAATTTGTATCTTCACACTTCCACATAAAGTTCGACTTATAATTGGAAGTGTATTGATTTGAACCAAGACTAATGATTTGGATTGGCAATGGTAATATAAAGTAAAAGAACATAGTATCACTAACAGCTGATTTACAGCCATGATTAGATGCGTAGGCTAATGCGTAGGAATAATTTTGGGAATTAACGTTATAAACATTTAAGTAATTTGGACGATACTGATAAACATAACCGTTGCCATACCATGAATAATAAGTTGAATCGAAGCTATTGGTATTTGAAATGAATAAAGAATTACCATAACAAACCGTATCATAAGGTGAGGCAATTAAATGAGGAATTGATGGTGTAATGCTATGAATGACATTAAAGCTAAAAGTAGTGGCACAACCAATGCTATCAAACACTGTATCAATGTATAAGTACGATTGATTGGCAACAACAAAAGTGTCAGTTGAACCCGTGTTCCAATGATTGGGGTAATTATTCGGAAATTCTTTTACCGATAGAATTGAAGTAGCACTGTCGCAAAGAATTAAGCCAGCCGATGTTTTTTTCGTTAAATTAAGTTTAGGAATGAAAGTAAAATGAAGGGTATCTGAAAAATCAGAAGGGCAACCATTTGCTGTTTGCCTGATTTGCACATAATAATTACCACTACTAAAAATAGTATCAGTTATTTGATTGCCGTAATGCCAGGAATTATGTGAATAATATTCATCGTAATAACCATTCTTATACCATTTATAAGAATAAGCTGATGAACTGGTAAGTGTTTCAGATGACCCTTCGCACAAAATTACAGAATCAGCAAATGGAGTGATTGTAGGTTTGGGTGGTTTTTGAATGTTATACAAAACTACATTGAAAGAGTCAATACTTTTACAGCCATGATGGTCAGTTATGGTATCACTCAATTTATAATTAAAAAGGTTAGCAGAAGTGTTTGTGTTATGAATGATGATAACAGAATCTGTTGAACCATTTGACCAGTGATTAGAAATGATGTTTGGATAAGGACTTGTAAGAATGGTCAAGCTATCATTTAAACACAAATAATTTTTTGGAGAATGAAGAATGTTTAAGCTGGGTTGTTGTATAATTCGGTAAGTAAAAAGATTCGGAATGTAGGTGTTATTAATGGATATGGAAATGTGGTAAACACCTGATGCGTTCAAAATATCAGTTAATGTAAATGTAGTATCAGTTGAAGATTCATAATTTTGTTTGAACTCTAAATTACCAAAGTTGGTTGTTAAATAACTGTCATCCCAAGCGTCCATGACATCAACTGTTGGAGCTCCAAACAATGGTCTGATAAATCCCGTGTAGCTTGTTCCAGCACAAATCAAAGTGTCACTAATGCTAAAAGAATAGGGGATGTTTTTTTTATTAATTTTACAACTATCATTTAAAATAATTACTTCTGGACAATTGAAAGAAAATGGAGGACAATCAAAAAAATATGGGCTAATTGGGACAGAATAATTTTCAAAACTCAATACACCAAATTGATGATTGATTGGATTCTTACAAATTTTATAAAATGTACCATGATTAACTGCTGAATTAAATTGGGGTTGACATGAAGTATCAATAATAGAAGTGTGCATTTGATTCAAGCTATCCAAGCCAGCCACCAAAACATTATTTTGATTAGTGACAATAACATCTGTCAATCCAGAATTCTTAAATCCAGCTAATCCTTTTTTAATAAAATTTCCATTTGCATCCAGATGAATAATTTCTCCATTTGTTATCATGAAAAATGAAGAATCAATTTTATTGAAATCAATATCCTTACCTTGACTAAATTGAAAAGAAGTATCGTGAACTGCTACATTGTTAATTAAGTTAAGGCTGGAATCGAACGTGAGAAAAAGCGGCTCTGCTGATGCACTTGTGCCTGTGGCATAAAAGTAATTATTGTTTATTCTTTTTGCTTTCTGAATAAAACTGCCAGCTAAATTTTTCTTACCCAGCGAATCGAAATTATAATTGGTTTTTATCAGGGTATAATCAGTGCTGTTGGTATATTTTCCAATGATATAACCATTGCCATAATCGAGTAAAATATTGTATTGGTCATGCAAAGTTTTTCGACTTAATAATGTACCTGATGAGGACACGGTAACAAAACAAGTAGAATCAGGTCTTTGAGGGCTGGAAGTATCTCTGATAGTCCCAACAACAACATAATTTCCTACTAAGTTTTCAAAAAGCAAATTTGGAAAATAGGGTTTGCCATTGCGATAAGAAGTGTTATTCCCTTGGTCATAACCAGAGTTTGTAATCAAATCCAAGTGCCAATACATATTGCCAATTGAATCATATTTAGCCAAATAATTAATTAGATTTTCATCGGCTGACCAATACATTCCGCTTTCATCTAAATCTTCTTCTATTGCGTTAGATAATGTTAAATAATCGCCTGAATGCGTAGCAATAATATTTATTGGATTAACATTACTTGTTGCCCCACCATCCCCCCAAGTCCACGAATAATAGAACGTTACAAATCCAATTTCTCTATCTGCCAAATCCTTCAACAGCCACCTATCCTGTACAGTAGTTTGGCTAAAGCTCAACTTTGTAAAGCCCAGCAAAAGCAATAGCAGCAATAGGAATTTTACTTTCATGCAGGTAAAGTATTTTTGTGGTGAAACAAATGTAATATTATTTGCTGTAACAAAACAAACTTTCAAAAAAACTTCATTGCAGATTGCTTGTTTTAAAATTCCCCTTGCATCCTCGATTCCTGCGCTTATGCTTGGGTACAAATGATGATGAGCGGAGGCTTTTTGAATGATAATTTTAATTGACTGTCATTTATAAAACCTTACAAGCACGATACCTTCCAAGGGATTGCATCCGTAACCTATTACAGGTATGATTCCTTTCAAGGAATTGCATCCGTAACCTATTACAGGTATGATTCCTTCCAAGGAATTGCATCCGTAAACTATTACAGGTATGATTCCTTTCAAGGAATTGCATCCGTAAACTATTACAGGTATGATTCCTTCCAAGGAATTACATCCGTAACCTATTACAGGTGTGATTCCTTTCAAGGAATTACATCCGTAACCTATTACAGGTATGATTCCTTTCAGCCGTTGTCAGAGTTTGTACTCCAATAATAACTTTTAATACTTTGCATCTTTGTGAGAGAAGCATATAACTTCTACACAAAAACTTCCTGATGCATTTGTGGCACAATCACTTCAGCAAAACCTTTCTTTAATAATCGGGTTTGAAAGTGTTGCTGTGTTTCGTATTCGCCATGCACCACAAAAAATTTCTCCACCGCTTTTATATCCTGACAAGCTAAAAACTGTGAAATATCTTCATAATCGCCATGAGCACTGAACGAACGAATTACCTCCACATCAGCCACTACAGGATATTCATCCCCATAAATCCTCACTTTTTTATCGCCTCTCATTAGCTTTCCACCCAACGAATTAGGTTCGCAATAACCAACGATTAAAATGGTGTTTTTTGCATCCGTAATATTGTGTGCAATGTGATGTTTCACTCTTCCAGCATCAGCCATACCCGATGCTGAAATAATCACCATCGCATCTTTGCGGTCGTTTAATTGTTGCGAATTGGTTTTATCAATGATGAATTCTAAACCCGGAAAATCGAATGGGTCGTTATCAGCCAACATGATTTTTTGCAAATGCGGATTGAAACATTCTTTATGTTTTTTCAACACCATCGTTGCCTCGGCTGAAAGTGGACTATCCACATAATAATCTAATTGTGGCAACCTGCCATTCAACTCCAATTGATTTAAAGCAAATAAAATTTCCTGCGTTCTGCCCACACTAAATGCTGGAATAATTAAATTGCCTTTCTTCTTCAAACAGGTGTAGGAAATAGCATCGAGCAATTGTTGTGAGGTCAGTTCTTTATCATCATGCAGCTTATCACCATAAGTTGATTCACAAATGATAATATCAGCTTGGCGGAATGTTTTAGGCGAATTTAAAATAGCACCATTATATCTGCCAATGTCGCCTGAAAAAGTAATCCGCCTGTTTTTACCATTCTCTTCAATATCTAAATGAACCGCTGCACTGCCAACAATATGCCCCACATCAGTGAAATGCGCTTTCACATGTTCTAATGGTTCAAAAATCTGTTCGTAATCAACTGCTTTAAAAAGCGACAAACATTTTTTCACATCTTCAGCCGAATACAATGGTTTGTACAATTCTAATTTTTGCTCCGCTCTTTTTTTATTCACAAATCTGATATCGCTTTCTTGAATGTAAGCTGAATCGTACAACAAAATTTCTGTTAAATCTAAAGTAGCTGGTGTGCAAAATATTTTGCCCCGAAAACCATCTTTTACCAACTTCGGAATTAACCCCGAATGGTCGATGTGAGCATGCGAAAGTATTAATACATCTACTTCTTCGGGGTTGAAACCCCAAGTACGATTCAATACTTCGGTATCGCCACCGCCGCCTTGAAACATGCCGCAATCGAGCAATATTTTTTTGTTGTTTTTTAAAGTAATTAAATGTTTACTCCCTGTAACGCAATGTGCAGCACCGTGGAAAGATATTTTCATGTCGAAAAAAATTGAGTGCAAATGTAGTTCTAAAATTAGTTTGTTATAGTCTGGATAGCATTGTTCTACAATAATTTAACTAAGGTTGTAATGAAGAACCCATAATATGCTGCAACTTCTTTGATAGGTGGCATCTGCGTTCTCTAAATCACCGATGCTAATGACAAGGTGAGCAATACAAAATTTGTGAAAGAATGAATCAATGATAAAAATCGCTCAAAAATATTAGCTGCATTAAATCATCTACTTTGAAATAATTTTACCTTTGCCATTATGCAACTCAACGAACTGACCGCCATTAGCCCCATAGATGGGCGTTATCGCAATCGTACACAATCATTAGCCGTTTATTTCTCCGAATTTGGGTTAATCAAATATCGTGTTTTGGTAGAAGTAGAATATTTTATTGCTTTGTGCGAACTGCCTTTGCCTAATCTTGTAAGTATTGATAAATCAGTGTTTGCAGCCTTACGCAACATTTATAAAAACTTTAGCGAAGCCGATGCTTTGAAAATAAAAGCTACCGAAAAAATTACGAATCATGATGTGAAAGCGGTGGAATATTTTTTGAAAGAAAAAATGGATGAACTCAATTTGGGCAACGCCAAAGAGTTTATTCATTTTGGTTTAACATCGCAAGACATTAACAACACAGCCATTCCGCTATCTGTAAAAAACTGGGTGGAAGAAAAATATTTACCCGAAATAAATCAATTAACTGCTACCATTAAATCATTAGCAAATGAATGGGATAGGGTAGTGATGTTAGCCCATACGCATGGTCAGCCTGCTTCGCCAACTCGATTGGGAAAAGAGTTGATGGTATTTGTTGAGCGATTAGAAAATCAAATTGCTGGCATATCTAACATTCCGTTTGCGGCAAAATTTGGTGGTGCAACGGGTAATTTTAATGCCCATCATGTTGCCTTTGCCGACATCAATTGGAAACAATTTGCCAATCAGTTTGTAGATAAAAATTTAGGCTTAAAGCGCATGCAATTCACCACACAAATCGAACATTACGATTCGTTGGCTGCCTTGTTTGATAATTTGCGCCGCATTAATATTATATTGATAGATGCCTGCCGCGATATTTGGCAATACATCAGCTTAGAATATTTCAAACAAAAAACTAAGAAAGATGAAGTGGGTTCATCAGCTATGCCGCATAAAGTAAACCCGATTGATTTTGAAAATGCTGAAGGCAATTTGGGCATTGCAAATGCTTTGCTATCGCATCTTTCAGAAAAGCTGCCCATCAGCCGATTACAACGCGATTTAACCGATTCAACTGTGTTGAGAAACATTGGTGTGCCAGCAGCGCACATTCAAATCAGCATTGATTCTATTCAAAAAGGGTTATCAAAATTGGTGTTGAATGCTAAAGCCATTGAAACTGATTTAGAAAATAACTGGATGATTATTGCCGAAGCTATTCAAACAGTTTTGCGCCGCGAAAACTTTCCTGCGCCTTATGAAGCCTTGAAGGCTTTAACCCGTGGTGCTGAAAATGTTAATCAACAAATGATGCATCAGTTTATTGACGGATTGAGTGTGCCTGATAACATCAAGTACGAATTAAAGCAAATTACACCACATAATTATGCTGGAATTTAATGGCGTTAATACATGGAAAATTGTTTTTCTAAAATCTTTTCACCTAAGAAACTAACCTGCTGACTATTGAATCGATGCTTCTTATAGCTTTGACGGAAAAGGTTAGATGAAATGCTTCAGCTTCGCGAAAACTAATACAACTTGTTGCCTATAGGGTGCAACTATTTTTTGCATAAAATTGATTTTTTAGCTGAATCAAATATAAGTAATGTCATCCGTTTCCTTTTAGTTTTCGGTGCAATAAAAGCACACGAAATTTTACGCTGTCGTAAATTAAACCAACGGCTAATGTAGCAGCAGCAATGGTTAACACATGCAGTTGCAAGCTGGAATAAAATATACCACCAATGATACCACCAATAAAAAAGAAACTGATAATGGTGAGGCGCAATTTAATGGATGATAAAAGTTGATGACGTTGTTCAAGTGTTTTATAAAAAAACAATTGCGATAGTTCAATACCCAAATCAGTAAATAAACCTGTTAAATGGGTAGTTCTGACGCTGGCTTTTGAAATAGTAGTTACCATCGAATTTTGCAAGCCCATGGCAAACAACAAACTAAAAGCAATCACATTGGGATAGTGGGCTATTAATTGTTGCCCGAAAAATGCTACTGAAAACAAAATCAAACATTCGATGGATGCTGGAACGATATAGATATAATGGTCGCTTTTTTTTGCAATGATTTCAATAATGAAATTAGAAACAAATGAACCCATAAAAAAGAAAAGGATGTACAAAAAATAAATAAACCCCTGCCAGAAATTCAATTTGAAAACTTCATCTACAAAAAAAGCAAAATGCCCTGTTACATTAGTAGTGAGCTTTTGCACGGCTAAAAACCCGGCAACATTTACACACCCTGCCACAAACGACAACAACGATGCAATTTTTAAATTGTGACTAAGAGTTCGTGTTTTGTTGTAGTGCCTAAACATATTTTTTGCTGAATACTATTGCCCTAAAGATAAAACGATTAGCAGAATAAAAGCGAAATGGTTTTTTTAAGGCACCGTCATTTTATTTCAAAATCCTGATTGCTAAAAGTATTGACCGAAGGAATTTTCACTTTATTAAAAGCAAAGTTATTGGCTTGATGACAAGCATTGCAAGTATTGGTGAGCAGTGTATAACTGCTATTAAACAATACCGTATTTTTTTGCTGAATAGCATTGTTCACACTATCTAATGCAGGCTGCAACATGGGGATGCTTTTGCTTTCTTTTCTATCGGTTTCATATTGCTGAATGGCAGTAGTGGCTTCCATAATTTCGTGCATTTCAAAATCGGCTAATTGCCAGTTTTTATGTTGCCCTGCCCACCATAATTTGGCATGATGGGTTTGTATGCTACTCATGAATTCACCAAAGCCGGGTTTGTAGGCAGTAGTTAGTTTTGTTTGCAAACTATCTATGCGCTGTTGCATGCTATTGTTTTGCTCTGCCGAATGATTGCAGGCAAATAGAATAAGTAAAGAGGAAAAAAGTAGAGTGGGTTTCATGGTGTAGTATAAAATGTTTAGTCAGTACATTGTTCTGCCGAGTTTGTAGCTCAACAAATGTAACAGACGAATTATTACTGTGAATTATTTTTTAGAGTGTTCATCGGTTTGCTTCGCTTGTGAAATCGGCAAATATTAATGCCGAATTACAAATTTGGAAGAACATTGAGGGAGAAGGAGAATTTGAATGAAATTCAAAACGCTCAATCGGAAATGATTGGGCGTCTTTTTTTGAAGAAAGTATTTCAACCAAAAAGGGAGGATGATTGGTGAAAATAACAATCTGAAAAATCACTTACAATTATCGTTGTAAATAGCTTGTGCCTCTTTATTTCCTATCTCAATCGCTTTTAGTAAATCAGCACAAGCACCTACTTTATCTAATAGTTTAAGCTTTGTTAACCCTCGTTGGTAGTAGGCATCAATATGTTTAGCGTTAATAACAATGGTTAAATCGAAGTCAGCTAGTGCCTCTTTATAACGATTGAGTTTTGATTTACAAATGCCACGTTCGCAAATACAATTGGCATATTTAGGATTTAAGACAATGGCTTTGTCATAATACAGAATAGCACTATCATAATTTAGCAATTCAGAATAATAAAAGCCTACATTATTATAAGTAACTTCATCCTTTTCTTTTTCATAGCTTAATGATAACAAGCCATGTTGTAATGCAGCTTTATGGTCTTCTAATTTTGTACCCACTCTTGCCCATTCAAAATAAACATCTGCATTGGTTGAATCAATATTCGAGGCAGCAATACAATCATTTTTTGCTGATTGATACATTCCTTTTTTACGCTTTAAGGATGCTGATTCCAAATAACTATCAATATCTTTTGGATTAATTTTTACAAGCATTTCGTAATCACTTATTGCTCCTATGGTGTCTTGTAGTTCAAGTCTATCAACTGCTCTATTATGATAGGCTGATATTGCTTTAGGGTTAATGGCAATAGCTTTGTTGTTGTCTTCAATAGCACCTTTCAAATCATTCATCAATGCTTTACAAACTGCTCTATTCATATAGGCTTCATCATATGTTGAATCAATTTCTATTGCTTTATTTATATCAATCAATGAGTTTTTTAAATCGCCCATTTCACCTTTACATAAACCTCTCATGGTGTAAGCAATGGCACTTGAAGGATTTAAGTTGATTTCTTTTGTGAAATCATCAATGGCTTCTTTATTCAGTTTCATTTCGTTTTCCAATTCACCCCTTGCTTCATATACATTTACATTGTTGGGGTTTATGCTGATAGCATTATTATAGGCTCTCATAGCATTCTTATAATCTTTCAAATCGCGATAGTTAATTCCACAATTGTGCCAATACTCATCATTATGGGGAGCAAGTGCAACTGCTTTTTCATAATCAGCTGATGCACTTTGATTGTTTCCGGCATATACTTTTGATTCTGCTCGTGTATAAAAAGCATCAGCTTTTGTATCATTGAGTGCAATAAACCTATCAAAATAAGCAATGGCTCCTTGATAATCGTGCAATTCATATTTTGAATACGCAGCAAAGTACAAAGCATTTTCGTTGCTATGATTAATCACTAATGCACTATCATAATCTACAATTGCTTGATGATATTGTTTCAGTTCGTAATAAGCATTGGCTCTATTTTCAAAAGCATAAGGATATTGTGAGTTAACTTTTATCAGCAAATTATCTGCTGCAATTGCACCATGATAATCCCCCAATTCTTTTCTTACATTACCCAAGTTGTATAATGTTTCATCGTCATTAGGTTCAAGTTCATAAGCCTTTGTATAGTCGGGTAAAGCTTTTTTGTATTCGCTCAAATCAAATCTACAAGACCCTCTTAATGAATAAGCAAGGGTATAGGCAGAATCTCTTTTCAATAATTTAGTGCATAACTCAATAGCAATGGGATACTGTTTTAAGTGATAGTGAGTTAAAGCCTTGTTGTAAAGAATTTGATTGTTATCGGGGTTGAGTTGATATGCTTTTGAAAAATCTTTTAAAGCGGCTTTATAGTTAGTTAAATAAAAATAGTTGAAGGCTCGTAAATAATATAAATCCCAGCCTTTGGGATATTTCTTTATAACTTTATCGAAATCGCGATTGCTGTTTTTGTAATCTTTTAAATAGTGTTCGGCGGTGGCTTTTAAGGTGTACACCTCCTTCAGTTTTTTATCTAAAAGTAGTGCTTTATTACAATCTGATAATTCACTTTTATAATCATCAATTCGCTCTTCTACATAAGCTCTATAATAATATACATTTGCATCGTTGGGGCGCATTTGCAAATAAGTTGAAAAATCTTTTATCGAACCAGAATCATCTTTCAATTCCATTTTTGCTATCCCTCTTAAATAATAGGCTAAGGCAAGTGTATCATCTAATTTTATAGCATCATTACAATCATCTAATGTTGATTCAAAATCCTTTAAATTGTAATTCTGTATAGCACTTCTTAGCGCTTCAATGGATGATTGTGCCTGACTCAATCAATGTTTCATGTCCGCCCCGCCGTTTGCAATAATCGCCGCTAACGGTTTCGGGCTTGGCGAAGGTGGCGATTTTCACCACAAATGTTGATGCGGAGAACCAAGCTTTGATTAACCACCAATGTGTCTGCGGAGCACTGAACCGCCACTTTTGCCAAACCCGTGTTACCAGCCGTTATTCTTGTTCTGTCGTCACAGGTTCTTTAATTTCCATCGTGTCCATTTCGTCAAATGTCAGTCCGTTTAGTTTTGTTTTTAGGTCTGTCAAAATTGTTGTTACTCTGCTCTCAATAAATATGTCAATTGCGTTGTCAGGCATTTCGTCTGCTCTTGCCCATTCTAAAATGTTTATTGAAAGTAGATGTGTAGGCATAATTGCAATGTATTCCGGCTTGTCATAGTCTTTCATATACTCAAGCGGATTTCTATTGGTTATATCAAGGTTCGTTATTTGTGTCAAATAAGCGATGTTCATTAAACTATCGCTTGTGATTTTGTTTTTATGCTGATTGTTTAAAACGTATTCTGAATTTGTCGGGAAAATATGATGCAAATTTGGTTTGTCCGTTGTAAAGAAAAAGTTCTGAACTAAAACGTCTCTGTCGCAATGTTCCCAGTCTTTTGGTTGAGCACTTGCATAAAGAGATAGGACAGCTCTACTCATTCTACCTTTTGAACTGTAAGTTGCTGAACGAAGTTTTTGCTTGTCAATTAAGAACCTGTCAAATTGATAAGGTTGTTTAGTTTTTTCGTTGTTTAAAAATTCGATGTGTTGAGCCAACTGTGTTGTATTACTTAACAAGTCGTCATTGTGGAAACTATTAAACCAAAAATACTTTTTTAAGAAGTCATAATTTGGCGAACTGTTTTTATAAAAGTATGCTGTAATTGTAAAGTAGAAATAACGAAACGGAATTAAATAAGGTGTTTTCAAATGTAAATGGTTCTCGAAAAAGTCGAATGTTTTTAGCATTGCAATTTTTGTCTCTTCCCAAACCGCTAAAATGTGTTCGGTTTTTATTTCGTTCAAATAACGGTCTGTAATATTTCTAACTCCGCTGTTTGGAACATTTTGATTTATTAAAACCGCAAGAATTTGCAAATAATCAATGTCGCTGATTTTTAAAAATTCACTGTTGTTGTGTCCTCTAAAGTCGTCAATTAAATCACGTAGATAAAATCCATTGTCGGCTTGTGCAGTTGCTGTTTGCTGAACTGAAGGTTTAAATGTTTTAGCAACAACGATGTCAAATATGTTAAGCGGTTTGCCTGCTTGGTTAATACGTTCAAATATTTGGCATACTTCCGAAACTTGTATTCCTTTTACTTCAATAAAAGAAATTCGGTAGTTGTCAAGCACTCCTTTGATTTTTGAAAGTTCGGCAAGTATGGTGTGATTGAAGTCTTTATTTACAAGTTCGCTATTAAAAACGCTTGTTTGAACCGTTGTAAAATTGTTTTTGATGTCAATAAGTTTTACAATTAACCCATCATCAAATCTTTTTTTCTTTCCGATGTTCGGTCGAATTTCTCCATTTCTGTCGTCAATGTCATTCCAAAAAAGAAACCTGTTGCGATAACTTTCATCATCAATTTCGTTGTCTGGTGGAATTGTCAAGTCCACATATAGTAACGGGTTGAAATTCGGTCTGTTTTCAATAGTTCCGCCATACAATGAAGTCAGCAAAGATGTTGTTCGCTGTTGTCCGTCAAGTATGTATTGATATTCAGTCCTGCTGAAATTCGTATCAGTTATTTGGTGTCCGCCTATTTGTCTATGGTTTTGAAGTTTCAAATCAGTTTTCCAAATCAGAATACTTCCCAAAGGGTAAAATTTGTAAATACTGTCCCAAAGTTTTTTTACGTTTTCTTGTTCCCAAACAACGTCACGCTGAAAAGTCGGGATTTGATAATTTTTTGCTATCAACTCGTCAAGGTAAGTTGTCAGTCCTTTGTTGGTTGGAAAAATTCTGTCTGTATAATTCATATTTTATTTGTTGTTCGTTAGTGTTGTGTCGTCCGTTATAATGGCTGGTAACTTGTATATAGATGCCACGTTATGGCACTTATCCATCCGTTTTTGGTTGGCTTTGTGCCATAAGCCATGTTCTTATTTCCAACACAAATTTATGTGTTTTATCTTTCATAGTGTATCATAAGGCGAAATTATTTTTTGTAAACTTTTGGTGCTGACGTGGGTAATTATTTTAGCGCAGCTACACTTCCCAAGTTTTTATTGTATCAAGTATTAAGTATCAAGTATTAAGTATTAAGTATTAAGAATTCCCTCATTTCCTAATTTCCTCATCCTCTAATCTTCTCATTTCCTCATCCCCTCATCATCTAATTTGCTAATTTGTAATTAGTTTTTTATTTTCGTGTGGTCAAATTTTACGTTTTTCAACGTGATAGCCCCCTTATCACCTCAAAAAGATTTAAAATGAACCATCTACTACTCATTCATTATGTCCGCAAACCTTTGCGTAGTGCGGCTTCGCAAACTCAAAACCTTATCCATTC
>CAIODY010000005.1 GCA_903857255.1 uncultured bacterium | reverse complement strand
AGTTCGTTCTTTTTCTTTTGTCAATTGCGATTGTGTTGGATTACAAGCTGCGAAAATTGTAGAAAATAAAACTATAGTTATAAAAAAATGAAGATGAAATTTCATGATGAAAATATTTTTTTGTTCACTTCAAAAGTAAGAAAAAATGTTGTCAATAAAACTCTTTCCACTTTTTGGTGTGCGATGAATCAAAATAATTTTCACTTAATTTGCGTTACTAAATTTATGTTTCAAAAATTATTTTATTATTTTATTGTCGCCTCATTGCTAAGCTTTATTTTTTTTGCTTCGTGTCGAAAAGATAAATTTTTAGTTGGCACAGCCAATCTCAAATTCTCAACCGACACACTTACATTCGACACAGTTTTCACCACTATTGGTTCTACCACACAGTATTTTAAGATTTACAATCCTTATTCTAAAAAAGTTCGCATCAATCGCATACATCTGCAAAATGGCTCTGCAAGCCTATTTCGACTGAATGTAGATGGCAAAGCTGGCAACGACCAAAGCAATATTGACATTGAACCCAAAGACTCGATTTATGTTTTTGTTGCCGTTACAGTTGACCCAAACAATAAAACAAACCCCATTGTAATTTATGATAAAGTAGTAGTTGAAACTACTGGAAGTACTGATGGTGTTACATTACAGGCTTGGGGTCAAGATGTGTACATCAATAAAAATCATGGTTATTTTAAAGATAGAGTTGACTCGATTTATTTTGATGCTTACGCAACTTCTGTTGTAGGCGGCATCACCAATGGAGTTTGGAAAAATGATAAACCGCATTTAGTGTTTGGTATAGGCGTAGTTTATGGCGGCAAAACAATGACAGTACAACAAGGTAGCAGAATTTATATGCATTCGGGTGCATACTTTTTTGTGTTTGGTGCAATGAATGCAACTGGTACAAAGCAGGACAGCATTGTGTTTCAAGGTGATAGGTTAGAACATGATTATGATAATATTCCTGGGCAATGGGGCAGTTTGCAATTTTTACGAGGCAGCCAAACCTCAACATTTACGCATGTTACCATTAAAAATGCTAGCGATGGATTAGTGTTAGGAAGCGATACTTCAGGCTCTCCATCAGCATTTAATATCACCAACAAGCCGCATTTGGTTTTAAATAAATGCACCATAAAAAACTGCGATGAAAGTTGCATTTTCAGTTTTCTTTCAGATGTAGATGCAACAAATTGTTTGTTCTACAACACCAATCAACAAACAGTTCAATTGTTGTTTGGTGGCAATTCAAATTTCAAGCAATGCACCATTGCTGATTATAACACCACCTTCATCACACACAACAATGAAGCATTGCGAATCAGCAACTGGGCTGGTTTTGGAGCTGTTACACAATATTACATTGCACCTGTAAATGCTAAATTTAGCAACTGTATTGTGTTTGGAAGTTTGCAAACCAATAAAGAAATTAATATTGACCAAGACCACGGAGCAGACACAACTTTCAAATATACTTTCGACCATTGCTTAATCAGAACTGATTTGAGTATTGCTAATACTCATTTTTTAAATTGTTTTAATGGCATTGACAATGATTATTATCCAGTATTTAATAGCATTTCAAGCAATGATTATTCTTTGGGTGCTAGCTCACCAGCCATCAATGCAGGCTCTACAACTCTGGGTGTAATGGATGACATCAATGATAAACTTCGTGATGCTTCACCTGATATAGGCTGTTATGAAAAATAAAGTTTAACATTTTAAAAAGAATCACTGCTCAATAATCTTTTTTAGCTTTTCGTTGTTATTCCGAAAAAAATAAGCTGCATCACTTTTTTCCGAAAATATTTTTCGGATATTTGAAAACAAGATTTTTTAAAAGATTGAAATGAGTAAAGCCCAAGCCGGACCATTATTAAGTAAAGTTATTTATCCTGCCGATTTACGCAAATTACGCAAAGACCAATTGCCAAAATTGTGTGATGAATTACGTCAGTTTATTGTTGATACT
Organism: uncultured bacterium; assembly: GCA_903857255.1. Taxonomy (GTDB): domain Bacteria; phylum Bacteroidota; class Bacteroidia; order Chitinophagales; family CAIODY01; genus CAIODY01. Next base: position 51,547 of record CAIODY010000005.1, on the reverse strand, counting down.
GTTAGCACACATGGCGGACATTTTGGTGCCAGCATGGGTGTGGTAGAACTCACGGTGGCACTGCATTACGTGTTTGATACACCCAATGACCAATTGGTTTGGGATGTGGGACATCAAGCTTATGGACATAAAATTTTAACTGGCAGAAGAGACGATTTTCATACCAACAGAAAATATAAGGGTATCAGCGGTTTTCCGAAACGTGATGAAAGCGAATACGATACTTTTGGCGTTGGTCATTCGTCCACTTCCATTTCAGCAGCACTCGGAATGGCGATGGCATCTAAATATAAAAAGGATAAAAAGAAACAACACATCGCTGTCATCGGTGATGGCGCAATGACTGCTGGGATGGCGTTTGAAGCCATGAATCATGCAGGTGTGAGCGGCACAAATATGTTGATTGTGTTGAACGATAATTGCATGAGTATCGACCCCAACGTGGGTGCGTTGAAAGAATATTTGATTGATGTAACCACTTCGCAGACCTATAATAAATTTAGAACCGATGTGTGGGATGCACTCGGTCATATTCCTGGCGGAAGCATGAGCCGCCACATGTTGAGCAAGATTGAAGCTGGTTTGAAAGGTGTAATTGCAAAATCATCCAACATTTTTGAAGCATTGCAATTAAGATATTTCGGACCAGTTGATGGACATAATGTTTTGCGATTGGTCGAAATTTTTTCGGAATTAAAAAACATTGATGGCGTAAAAATTTTGCATGCCATTACTACAAAAGGCAAAGGTTATGATTTGGCTGAAAAAGACCAAACACTGTGGCATGCGCCGGGTTTATTCAATTCGGAAACTGGTGAATTAAAAAAGAAATCGGATGTGCCATCGCCACCAAAATACCAAGATGTTTTTGGTTTCACGATGATTGAATTGGCAAAGCAAAATGATAAAATAATGGGCATCACACCAGCGATGCCAAGTGGAAGTTCATTGAAATATATGATGAAGGAAATGCCAACTCGAGCATTTGATGTGGGCATCGCCGAGCAGCATGCAGTAACGTTTTCAGCAGGATTAGCCACACAAGGCATGCGACCGTTTTGCAACATTTATTCCTCATTCATGCAACGAGCTTATGACCAAGTAATACACGATGTGGCGTTGCAAAATCTTCCTGTAGTGTTGTGTATGGATAGAGGCGGATTGGTGGGCGATGATGGCGCAACGCACCACGGAGCTTATGATTTAGCCTACATGCGTTGCATTCCGAATTTGGTGGTGAGTGCGCCGATGAATGAAATTGAATTGCGAAATTTGATGTACACAGCGCAGTTGGAAAAAAATAAATTGCCGTTTTGCATTCGCTATCCACGTGGAGAAGGCGTAATGCTGGATTGGAAAAAACCATTTGCTGAAATTGAAATTGGCACAGGCAGAAAAATCTGTGATGGCTCATCGGTAGCGGTTTTGAGCATTGGTCATGTTGGTAACTTTGTAATTGAAGCTTTCAAAACATTGAATGCTGAAAATATTTTTCCAGCCCATTATGACATGCGATTTGTAAAACCTTTGGATGAAAAAATGTTGCACGAAATTTTTTCAAAATTCAAAAAAGTAATTACCATTGAAGATGGTACTATCGTAGGAGGCTTTGGCAGCGCAGTTTTGGAGTGGATGAGCGAAAATAATTTTGCAGCACAAGTAAAACGCTTGGGCATTCCTGACCATTTTATCGAACATGGCACACCCAAAGAATTGCAGCAAGAATGCGGCTTTTATGTAGATGATGTGGTAAAGGCGGTGAAAAGTTTGCAATGAACTTTATGAAAAAGCACCTGTCTATTGGTTTATTAATTGCTTTGATGTTGAACTCATGTGCAATTTTTAAGCATCCCAAAATTGATGTAATAAATGACCATGAAGGTTATTACAAAACAACTCAAAAATTTTTGGAAGTTGTAAAAGCAAATTCATATCACAAGGCAAAAAGGATGCTTTACAAATCCGTCATCAAATACCCACATGGACGAAAATTAGTTACATGGGGGTTGAAAGATTTATATGGAGTTAAATTTTATGTAAAAACTTATTCAGAATACCTGAATAAATATGGCATTCCCGATAGGTCAAAATGGAAAATTAGATATGATATAAATGAACCTATAGTGAAGTACGTTCAAATTAAAATTCCAATTTTCAATGGATATGATTCTACTAACCATTTAGAACATGCTGCAATCATTTTATCATTTGATTACTCTGGTCATTATGTACCTTCTTCAAAAATAGTTTGGTTTGACCAAGAAGCCCATTTGGATTTAAAATAGTTTTGCAATGCAGCATCCATGTAGCTTTTATGTAGATGATGTGGTGAAAGCGGTGAAGGAAAAATAAAGGTTATCTTTTCTCCCCGAGAATTTTATAAATATAAGTAACGCAATTCACATTATTTGGGTTGAGTTTGTACATCACATTATCAATGAAACTTGGATTAATAATGGTTTCAAAGCGCAAGTTGAAATATTTTTCATACACTGCTTTTCGTTGGTCTAAATTTTCTGATTGATAAAAAATAATGTAGTTGGGTTGTTGGTCAGGCACTTCTTTTAAAATATTATGGCATACTTCTTCTTTATTGGTAGCATTCGTAATCTCATTTTGCTGCACTCTTTTTCTTAAATAAAATATGGGCGTTTGTTGCACATCACCACGGTTACTATCATCAATAATTAAAGCCTGAACATCATTTTTTTGCGCCAAATAGCACATGGCTTCCACTCTGTTTTTTTTACTGTAAGAAACAGAAATTACACACAGCAAAATTGTGTTGAGCACCCAAAAGAAAATCCAACCAGCTTGTAAATTTTTTTTTCGCTCCATCCAAAATTTTGATTGCTCCGAAAACTCACTCCAGCCAATCATTCCAAGCATTATTACAAACGGAATAATGGGCAAAATAAATCTTTCTTGTTTGTTAGGAAAATAAGAATGAAACGCTAAAAACATAAACGATGGCAAAAACAACAAAATCTGTTTTTTGAAATTTCTAAAAAAGCCGAACAATAACATTAAACTAATTGGTGGCACTAAAATACCCATCAACAGCAGCATGTAGTTGTACCAAGGTTGGTCGAAATAAGTTCGTGAGTTGGCTAAATTATAACGTACATATTCGCCAAACTCAACAAAGGGATGATGCCAAATAATTAAATCGCACAAGCCTTGAAATGCCGCAGCACAAATGGCAAAGCCAATTCCAACCAATATTGCTTGAATTATTTTTCGTTGAAAAAGTAATGCTAATCCAAACCCACCAGTAAATAAAATAGTTTGGAATCGGATATTGAACCCAATTCCTAATAGTAATCCAATCAATAAATAAATAACAATTTTCGGCTTGTCATTTTTTAATGCTAACCATGTAGCCAGCATCAGCGGCGGAATACAAGCCCATTCAACTAAATTTCTAACACTTACAAATGGGAAAAACCAAAATAAGGCTAACAATAAACCAACCTGTTTGGCAATTTTTTCACCTGCAATTTTCATTGAAATTTTATAACCGCAATAAATGGTAATCATGGAATATAAAGCATGTAAAAATCGCACTACATACATTTTGCCTTGCGGATTTTTTAAGCCAAAAAATTCTAAAAATTTGAATAACACATAATGCAAACCAGGATAAAAAAAACTGTGCCCTGACGGCGTTGGAATGGATTGTCCGTCTTTCGGCAACCAACTGTTGTAATCAGTTTTATCTACCCACGATTGTGCTACTTCGATGACCAAAAAATGGTCGTCCATCATACCAAATCCTTTTGAAAAAATGGCAGCTAATAATCGAAAAAATAACCCAGCAAAAAGTATGACAGCCAGCGGATTTTCGCTCCACCATTGCGATACAAAAAATTTTATTTTTGATAACATAAGTTGCAAAAATAACGGTTACCATAATAAATTAGGTAGATTTTACCAATAGATATTCGTTAATTATTTTAGAATTACTGTAAAATACTTGACATCGGGGGTTAAAAAAGTTACCTTTGCCAACTTTTTAATATTGCCCATCAAGTGGGTATAATTTTTTTAACAACATGAAGTTATCTTCTTTCATTTTTGATGTCCCTCAAAATTTAATTGCTCAAAACCCAACTAAGAATCGCGAAGATTCAAAGCTAATGGTGGTTGACAAGAAAACTGGAAAAATTCAGCACAAGCATTTTAAAGATATTTTAGATTATTACAACGATAAAGATGTGATGGTATTGAACAATACCAAAGTGTTTCCAGCTCGTATGTATGGCAGAAAAGAAAAAACAGGTGCAAAAATCGAAGTGTTTTTACTTCGTGAGTTGAACCAAAATCAACGCTTGTGGGATGTATTGGTTGACCCAGCTCGAAAAATTCGTGTGGGCAATAAATTGTATTTTGGTGAAGACGGAATGTTGGTTGCCGAAGTGGTTGATAATACGACAAGCAGAGGCAGAACGATTCGTTTTTTGTTTGATGGCACCAACGAAGAATTCAAAAAAGTAATTACCGAAATGGGCGAAACACCATTGCCCAAATATATAAAACGCAAACCAACCGAAGAAGATGCAGAGCGTTATCAAACTGTGTTTGCGAAGCACGAAGGTGCAGTAGCAGCACCAACTGCAGGCTTGCATTTCAGCAAAACTTTGATGAAAAAATTGGAAATCAAGGGCATTAATTTCGCCGAAGTTACTTTGCATGTTGGCTTGGGAACTTTCCGTAGCATTGAAGTAGAAGACTTGAGCAAACACAAAATGGATGCTGAATTTTTTGAAGTAAATCAAGAAGCGGTTGATATTATTAACAAAGCAAAAAGTAATGGGAAAAGAATTTGCTCTATCGGTACAACCAGCATGAGAGCGTTGGAATCATCAGTTACGGCGCAAGGTTTGTTGAAACCGCAAAGTGGCTGGACAAATTTATTCATTCATCCGCCTTATGATTTCAGTATTGCTGATTCGATGATTACTAATTTTCATTTACCAAAAACAAGTTTGTTGATTCTTACTTCGGCATTTGCCGGCTACGAATTAGCCATGGAGGCTTATCAGGTGGCGATGAAAAATAAATATCGTTTCTATTCTTATGGCGATGCGATGTTGATTATTTAATTATCAAACTATATTTTTTTAAAAAGGTTGCTTACGAAATGAGCAACCTTTTTTATTTTTTTTTAGGCATGAAAATTTTGCTGATGTTCCGTTTCAAAATTTCTATTTTTACCACCCAATAAAAAATAAAATAAGCAGATGAATATTATTGTACCGATGGCTGGCGCAGGCAAACGTATGCGACCACACACATTAACAACTCCAAAACCATTGATTTCAGTGGGTGGCAAGCCGATTGTGGAAAGATTGGTAGAAGATATTGCAACGATGTGCAACGAAAAAATTGATGAAATTGCTTTTGTGATTGGTGATTTTGGCGAAGCTGCCGAAAAGCAATTATTGGCTGTTGCAGAACGATTAGGTGCGAAAGGAAAAATATTTTATCAAGATATGCCTTTGGGTACAGCGCATGCCATTATGTGCGCCGAAGAAAGCCTGAAAGGCAATGTGATTGTGGCTTTTGCCGATACTTTGTTTTATGCTGATTTTAAAATTAATGCCGAAGATGAAGGTGTGATTTATGTGCAAAAAATTGAAGACCCAACTGCTTTTGGTGTGGTGAAAATCAATGCTGAAAACGTAATTACAGATTTTGTTGAAAAGCCAAAAGATTTTGTAAGTGATTTGGCTATCATCGGTATTTACTATTTTAAAGATGGCGATTATCTGCGTCATGAATTGAAATATTTATTGGATAATGACATCAAAGAAAAAGGCGAATATCAATTGACAAATGCGTTGGAAAACATGAAACGCAAAGGCACCAAATTCAAACCTGGACAAGTGAAAGAGTGGTTAGATTGTGGAAATAAAGACGCAACAGTTTACACTAATCAACGTGTATTGGCTTTAAATGAAAAGAAATTGTCGATTCCTACTTCGGCTACAATCATTAACAGCACTGTAATTCAGCCATGTTTCATTGGTGAAAATGTGGTGATTGAAAATTCGGTGATTGGTCCTTTTGTTTCTGTGGGCGAAAAATCAAGCATCAAAAAATCAGTGATTGAAAACAGTATTATTCAAACCAGTTCAACCATCGAAAACAGTTGCATAGCCAACAGCATGATTGGAAACTTTGTAACATTGAAAAACAAAACGCAGGATTTGAGCGTTGGAGATTATACGACTTCGATGTAGGATTTTACTCTTTCACAAATTTTACTATTTGCTGTAAACCCTTATCATCAATAGCTTTGAGGAAATAGATTCCTGAAGACAAGTTTGCAGTATTCAGTTTGCTGTTATCAGTTGAATTATCAAATACCAATTTACAATTCACAATTTGCCCAACAACATTTCGCACTTCAATTGTTTTTACTGAAAACTGATGACCGACAACTGTTAACTGATTTGTCGTAGGATTTGGATAAATTGATAATTGCTCATTGCTATTGGTTAATTGCTCAATGCCCGTTGTTGCATGCTTTGCAGGCACAACATTCACTGTAATCATCGAGTTTTTTGAACGCAATAAATAAAACGAATCGCAATAAGTATTCTGACAACTTACCGCATCAATAATCGTTAAGCAAATGGTATAAAAACCTGCGGAGCTGTAAGTGTGATTGGGATAAGCACCTGTATCATTGGGTGTGCCATCACCCCAACTCCACGAATAGCTTAATGGTGCTGCGCCCGAAGCCATATTCACGGCAAAGTAATGATGCAAAATAGTATCGGGCAATAAATTAAAATGTGCAGAACAGTTGCCAATATTAATAGTGGCTGAATCGCACAACACACAACCATAATGGTCAGTTACACAAACATGATAAATGCCTTGTGATAAACCAACAGCACTATCAGTAGTTTGCAAAGGCGAAGTGTACCAAGTGTAATTGTAAGGAGCTGTGCCGCCAGTTGCCATCACTTTTGCCGAACCATCTGTGCAAGCAGCACAGGTCGCATTTTGACTTGTTGTTGAAATGGCAAAGCCCAAACAGTTCACTGCACCCAAACCAACTACAATATTATTACAAGCATTGCAACCATTGGCATCATGAACACAAAGTGTGTAAGTGCCTGTATCCAGCGAAGTGGCTGTGGCAGCGGTTTGCAGCGGCGAAGTGTACCAAGTGTAAGTGTAAGGAGCAGTGCCATTGTGCACAACTGCTGTTGCAGAACCATTGGTGCAAGTGCCACAAGATGGATTGGTTACATTGGCTGAAACTAAAAGATTGCAGCCTGTTAAATAACATTGTGAGGTATCGATTGGCAAGAAATTAACTAAACCTAAACTTACATTCACGTAACCATCATAAATTTTTGAACGAATATGTGCTACAACAGTGTCGTTCCAATCATTTTTGCCAATGTGATAATTTGCATTCGATGCAGTATTGTTATAGTAAAAATCGTAGAGTGTATCGTTAAAGATTTTGTTGCAGAATATTGAATCATAAACCGAACCTTTAATTCCAATGTTGTTAGCTTCAATAATATTTTGTGAAATGGTATCTACAAAGTATTGGTAAGTATTTAGTGTCATTGCTATCTTATTATATCGAAAATAAGATTTGGTGAATGAATTGTTTCCAAGAGATATTTCATTTATACCTGTAACTTTATTTGAATCAATTGTACACCCTTTTATAGTTGTGCCTTGATAGATTTGAATTCCTGTTTGATTTAAATTAATATGGCAATTAGAAATGTTAAGCCCATAAGAAGAAGATGATATAGCAATTATATTGTTGCGAAAAACACTGTTCTCTATAGTACCACTATTACTTGGACTCACAAAGTTAACACCATTACCATTCCCACCAAAAAAGCAACTATCAATTATCCCAAATCCAAATTCTTCAATTCCATAATTAGAATTTGCTGTAAATCGACAATGTTTAAAAATAGAACTGTATCTCGAACTGTTTGAGTAAAAATAAAACCCATCATAGTTGTTATTGAAAGTGCTATTCTCGACATCAAAAAAGTTGTAATCGCTTGCGTAATTATAAACACCATAAAGGTTATTCAAAAAAGAAGAATTAAATATTTCAATTTTAGAACCTTGTAAATAATTTACTGAATTATTGTAAATACTGTTGCTGTTACTTTGAAATGAGCAGTTGTTTATTATTGCTAAATTTGTTACTGATAAAGTAATCGCATTTTGGGCGTTTTTGAAATTTGAATAATTTATTTGAATCGAATCAACAGAATTAAAATAAACTCCTTCCCAAAAATACCTTCCAGCATTCAAACTATTCGCTTCAAAACTTATTGGCTGCGCTGCTGTTCCATTTGCAATTAATGTAGCTTGCCTTATTTCAATCAAAACATTGCTATCACATTTCACCACCACACCAGGTTGTATGTTTAAAGTAACACCAGGAAAAACAACCACAGTATCTGTAACAATGTATGGACTATTGGCTAATGTCCAAGTGGTGTTGGTGTAAATGCCGCCACTCACGTTGGTTTGCGCTTGTACAGGAAAATAAAATGCAGCACAAACAAATAAAATTGCCACTAAAATTTTGCTCCAGTTTTTCATAATGATAAATGGTTTAGTAATGTAAAAATAAAGTAAAATATTTTCAAAAAAATGACAAAATAAAATTTTTCTTTGCTGTTCATCGGCTATAATTTATTTTCAAGCAAAGCATTTTAATCGTTAAAATCTTTTAAAAAGTTTTCTTTTCATTTTTTAAATGAAGTAATTTGCAAACAAGCAAATGAAAAAACTATTTTTATTTTTTATCGGCGTTTTATTTTTAGTGCAATCATGCGGTACGCATAAATCGTTGCAAATAGTTGATAAATCAAGCATTGCAAGCAATCAGTTAGATGGAAAAACTAATGAGGAACAACGCACTTTTTTAGATGCCATCAAAGCTTATAACTTAGGTGATGTGCCTCAAGCGATTAAATTATTGAATGAATGTGTGAAGCTGAACCCTACTAATGATGCGGCTTTCTACGAATTGTCGAAAATTTATTTAGAAAGTCAGCGTAATGAACCAGCCTTATTATTTGCCAATCAGGCAGTAAAATTAGATGCCAAAAACAAATGGTATCAAATGCAATATGCTGATGCTTTAGCTTCATCTGGTAAGCTGAAAGAGGCAGCAGCAGTGTATGAAACGCTGATTAAACAAAATCCGGAAGAAGAAGATTATTATTTGAATGGTGCTTATTTGTATGAAAAATCAAATCAATGGAGCGATGCTTTGCGTTTGTTTAATCAATTAGAAAATAGAACAGGAAGCAATGAAGAATTGAGTTTGCAAAAAGAACAAGTGTATTTGCGAATGGGAAAAGTTGATTTAGCAGCTGGTGAATTGGAAAAATTAATTTCGGTTAATCCTTCCGAAGTGCGCTACTATGGCATGTTGGCAGAATTGTATGAAGCTAACAATCAACCCGAAAAAGCAATGCAAGCTTATGAGCGATTGATGAAAATAAGCCCAGGTGATGGTAGAGCTTATGTGGCATTGGCGCAATTTTACTACCGAAAAAATGATTACAAAAATTTTATTGACAACTTAGAAAAGAGTATCAATAGCAAAGAATTAGATGCCACTATGAAAATTGGCTTGCTTGGTTTGTTGATGCAAAAAGCAGCCCTTGATACAACGAAATTGCCAGATGCTTTACGCATAAGTACGTTATTCACACAAACCAATAGCAGCGATAGCAGAGCGTTTGCGATACATGGCGATGTGAATGTGAGTATGCACAACAGCGAAGCTGCGATGAGCGACTACAAAAAAAGTATTGCCATCGAACCAAAAGAATTTGCCGTATGGCAGCAATTATTTTTTGTGTTGAGCGATTTGAAAAAAAATGATTCATTGGAAAATTATAGCAGCAAAGCAGTGGAATTTTTTCCCGAACAGGCGTTGAGTTATTACTTCAACGGGTTTGCGAATCTGCAATTGAAAAATTATGACAAGTCTATCAAGAATTTGAAACGTGGCATTCCGATGTGCGCTGATAACAATGCCTTGAAAGCCCAGTTCTATGCGTCATTGGGCGATACTTATCATGCCATGAAACGACACAATGCCAGCGATAGTGCTTATGAAAAAGCATTGGATTTAAAACCTGATGATGCTTTTGTGATGAATAATTATGCATATTATTTGTCGTGCCGAAACATGAATTTGGATAGAGCTGAAGAGCTTTCAAAAAAATCAAATTTACTGCAACCAAAAAATAATTCGTTTCAGGATACTTATGGTTGGATTTTGTTTCAACAAAAAAAATATACTGATGCAAAAGAATGGATTGAAAAAGCATACAATAATGGAGCAGCTCAAAACCCTACTATTTTAGAGCATTTGGGCGATGTTTACTTTTTTTTGAATGATGAAAACAAAGCCATTAATTTTTGGCAACAAGCAAAACAAAGTGGAAGCAAGGGAATGATGCTTGATAAAAAAATTGCTGAAAAAAAATATTTTGAAACTACCGAAGCTGAATAAAATTGAATGGAAAAATTAGCATTCATTTTTTCGAAAAATAAAATCGCAATTGCAGTTATTGCTTTGATTTTCATAGCTGCTTATTGTTCTGTAGGTTATCATCAAGCCGATGAGCATTTTCAGATTTTAGAATATGCAGCACTCAAACTTCATCTCACTCAACCCAGCTTATTACCTTGGGAATATCAATTTCAAATGCGCCCTGCATTGCAGCCAGCAATAGTAGTTTGTATTTATAATGTAGTCGAATTTTTGTTCGGTTCAAATCCGTTTTTAGTAAATTTTTTATTGCGTTTGTTGTCTGGAATTTTATCTTTTTCAGGATTATTTTTATTGTATAAAATTCACAAAAATGAATTTAGCAACCAGAAAATTTTGGCTAAATATTTTTTATTGAGTTCGTTTTTTTTGTGGTTTTATTTTTATTGCGGCGTCAGATTTTCATCTGAAAATTGGTCAGCAAGCTTTTTTGTTTTAGGTTATTGCAGCTATTTTTTAACAGGCAAAAAAAAATGGCTACAAGCTTTTTTGGTGGGTGCATTGTTGGGTTTGTCGGTAGTTTGTCGTACACAATCAGCCGCTATGGTAGCAGGTTTTGGGCTTTGGTTGTTGTTGGTAAAGAAAGAAAAAATTCAATGGCTGTTAGCAATTGTGATTTGTTTTTTTCTGTTGTATGGCTTCGGAATGCTGATTGACAAGTGGTTTTACGGCAAATGGGTATTTACAGCGTACAATTATTATCACCAAAATATCACTTTACATAAAGCTGCACTTGGCGCAGGAAGTAATCCTTGGTGGTTTTATTTTTCTTATTTTTTTATCACTGGTGTTCCGCCAATTAGCTTAGTAATAATTATAACGGCACTTTCATTTTTTGCATTATTTCCTTGGAACGCAGTTACATGGATTGTGTTTCCATTTGTGCTTTCACACATTATTTTGGCGCACAAAGAATTAAGATTTTTATTTCCAATCATTGTATTCATTCCTTTTATGTTTACAAAAAGCGTACAAAAAGTCGATGTTTTTTTTTCTTTGCTGAAATCAAAATTATTCAGGCGCAGCATGGCTTTTGTATGGTTCATTAATTTAGCTGTATTGGCTATTGTAGTTGTGAAACCATTAAATATTCACGATTCGCTTTATCATTTTATGTTCAAAAATTATGCTGATAAAACAATTTTATATTGCAGAACCGCTGATGATAATCCTTATAAAAAAGTTGGCTTGGATGTTAATTTTTTTAAACGAAAAAATTTAGAAATAAAAGTCATTTCGTCATTGAATGAAGCAGTTGCAGTGCCAACAACAAATTGCTTTTTTGTAACCGAACATAAGAAACAATTTGCTGATTCGCTACAAAATAAAAAAATGATTTACTGTACTTTTCCAAATTGGGTTTGGAAATTTAATTTCAATAATTGGCTGGAAAGAACTGATTGTTATTATTTGTACCAATTGAATTAGGTCAATATTTTTTCTAACAACATTTGCATGCCAATAGTTGCAGGTTGCTCGATGGCAGTGAGTTTGGGCAGGTTTGGTAAAGACGGCAATTTTTTATCTACCACATAAATTGGAATATTGTAAGGCAAATAATTCACTAAACTTGCCGCAGGATAAACAGCCAATGAAGTGCCTACAATCAAAAATATATCAGCCGTAGAAACCATGTTCATAGCGATTTGCATCATCGGTACAGCTTCGCCAAACCACACAATATGTGGTCGTAATTGATAACCATCTGCACCTTTGTCGCCAACTTTTAAATCAGTGTTGTATTCGTAAAATTTTGGAAAAGTTGCTGTGGTTCTGCATTTGGTGATTTCGCCATGTAAGTGCATGATGTTTTTGCTGCCTGCTCGTTCATGCAAATCATCAATATTTTGTGTGATGATTTGCACATCAAATTTTTCTTCAAGTTTTACTAATGCTTCGTGTGCTGCATTGGGTGTAGCTTTCAACACAGCATTTCTTCGTCGATTATAAAAATCTAAAACTAATGCAGGATTACGCTCAAAAGCTTGGGGCGTTGCCACATCTTCAATACGATGATTTTCCCACAAGCCATTACTATCTCGAAATGTTTGCAAACCGCTTTCGGCGCTAACTCCAGCCCCAGTGAGTACAACAATTCTTTTTTTCATGCTGTCAAAATTAATATTGTTGCTGGAAATTTAACTGTAAAAAATCTGTTTGAAATGCAGCTACATTTTTTTCGGATTCTGCCTAACTTTGCATTCTAACTTTTTAAAAAAATTGCCATGCCATCATTCGATATTAAAAGTGAAATCAATGCACAAAATTTAGATAACGCCATTAATAATTTGAAAAAAGAAATTCTTAATAGGTTTGATTTTCGTGATTCAAAAACAGAAATCGAGTTGAAGAAAAAAGAAAACAATTTGCACGTGGTTACTGAAACTGATTTGCGAATGCGCCAAATCCAGGATGTTTTGTTGAGCAAATTAATCAAGCAAGGCATTGACCCTAATTGCCTCGATATGGGCAAAGAACATTATGCCAGCGGCAACATGGTGAAAAAAGATATCAAGCTGAAAGAAGGCATTGATAAAGAAACTGCGAAGAAAATTATTAAACACATTAAAGAAGGTGGCTTAAAAGTGCAAGCTCAAATTATGGATGATATTATCCGTGTTACTGGAAAAAAAATTGACGATTTGCAAGAAACAATTGCTTTGTGCAAGGCTGGTGATTTTGGTGTTGCTTTGCAATTTGACAATATGAAAAGTTGATTTTGTTTTGAATTATTTGAAATAAAAAAAAGCTAAGTTCAATTGAACTTAGCTTTTTTTGTTTGTAGAGAAATTACACAAATTAGTTTTTGTAATTTTTGATATAATCTTTTATCCATTCTGTTGTTACTGATTTTGGTCGTTCAAGCGGCAAACTTAAAGCCCTACTCCAACACAATTGCGCTAATACACCCAATGCTCTACTAACACCAAATAATACTGTGTAGTAATCATTTTCAACCAAGCCGTAATGCACCAACAATGCGCCGCTATGTGCATCCACATTTGGCCAAGGATTTTTTATTTTTCCTTTGCTGCCTAAAATTTCTGGTACAACATCATACACAGCCCAAACAATATTTACCAATTCATCATGTGGCATATATTTTTTTGCGAATTCCATTTGTGCGGTGAAACGTGGGTCAGTTCTGCGTAATACAGCATGACCATATCCTGGAACAACTTTTCCTTCAGCCATTGTTTTATTTACATAGTCAGCAATTTGTTGTTTGCTCGGCACACCGCCACCCAATTCAGCTTGCATATTTTGAATCCAACGAATCACTTCTTGATTTGCTAAGCCATGCAATGGTCCTGCTAAAGCATTCATACCTGCTGCAAAAGACAAATAAGGGTCTGACAATCCGCTACCAACGCAGTGTACCGTGTGTGCAGATAAATTTCCACCTTCATGGTCGGCATGAATGGTTAAATATAAATGCATCAAATAATGAAACTCTTTTTGCTCGTAACCCAGCATGTGAGCAAAGTTTGCACCCCAATCTAAATAATGGTCGGGTTCAATATGCACACCGCCTTTGTAAGTTCGGCGATAAATATAGGCTGCTACACGTGGCAAACGTGCAATTAAATTCATCGAATCTTCAAACGTATAATCCCAATAATCTTTTTTGTTCATGCCTTTGCGATAAGCTTTTGCAAACAACGATTCAGTTTGCATCGCCATAATCGCAGTGGTAAATTGCGTCATTGGATGCGTTGCAATTGGTAATGCATCTAACACATCAAAAACGTGTTTGGGCACTACACTTCTTTTTGCAAACACAGTTCCTAAATGATTTACAATTTCTGCTGTTGGCAATTCGCCAGTGAGCATCAAATAAAAAATTCCTTCGGGCAAAGGTTCAGTGCTGCCTTCGGCTTTTGGTAATTTTTCGTGCAATTCAGGAATTGAATAACCCCGAAAACGAATACCATCAATTGGGTCTAGCAATGAGGTTTCCACCACCATACTCATAATATCTCTCATGCCGCCATAGGCTTGTGAAATGGTTACAGTATCCAATTGCTTGTCGCCATGGTCTTTAATGATAGTTTTCACTTCATCAATCATCGGCATTGCTACCGCTTTAAATTTATCTTTTACGATTCCCATTGTAAGAAAATAAGAAGTTAGTTGTTATAAAAAATGAGTTGCCAAATATAGAAAATGCTTGTCAGTTTAAACAAGCATTTTTACTTAAAAAAATAATAAACTTGCTCATGCCATAAAACACTTCATGCCGAATTAAAGTTTTATGGTTTCAAACCAAATTATCGATTATAATTTCTTTGTGCATTTCCGCTGCTGCTTGGCTTTCTTCTATTTCCAAAATTACTTCTGCTTCCACCACCTTGTCGAGGGCGTTGTGATGCTGAATTACCAGCATTTTTCGGCACTTCAGTAGAAGTATTATGTGATGGCAAATAGGCATGGTCAGTTACTACAGGAATTTTTTTGCCAATCAGTTTTTGAATATCTCTTAAATATTCCAATTCTTCTCTATCGCAAAATGAAATTGATTTTCCGCTTGCGCCAGCTCTGCCAGTTCTTCCAATTCGATGCACATAAGTTTCAGGAATGTTGGGCAATTCAAAATTGAAAACGTGTGAAAGGTTATCTACATCAATGCCTCGAGCTGCAATATCAGTAGCAACAAGCACTCTGATAGTTCCATTTTTAAAATTGCTTAAAGCCATTTGTCGATTATTCTGCGATTTATTGCCATGAATGGCAGCCGATTTTATGTCAGCCGCTAATAAATCTTTCACCACTTTATCAGCGCCATGTTTGGTTCTGGTAAATACTAATGCAGATTTTATTGAAGCATCTTGCAATAAATCTCTCAACAAACTTTTTTTCATTTTCATTTCTACATGATACACCGATTGCTCAATCGTATCAGCAGTTGATGAAACAGGCGTTACTTCTACTTTAATCGGATTTTTTAAAATTGATTCCGATAATTTTTGAATTTCAGGTGGCATTGTAGCCGAGAAAAATAAAGTCTGACGTTGTTGTGGAATTTTTGTGATGATACGCCGAACATCATGAATGAAGCCCATATCGAGCATCCTATCGGCTTCATCCAACACAAATATTTTCAAGTGTTTTAAATTCAGAAAACCTTGTTCGCCTAAATCAAGCAAACGACCAGGTGTGGCGATTAAAATATCAACACCCCGTTTTAAAGTTTGCACTTGATGATGTTGCGAAACGCCGCCAAAAATTACGGTGTGTTTCAAATGGCAATTCTTTCCATACGCCGCAAAACTTTCATCAATTTGAATGGCTAATTCACGAGTTGGTGTAAGAATCAAACATTGAATAGCATGCTGTTCGGCTTCTTTATTTTTTTTATTTTCAGTTAATAACTGAATGATAGGCACCGCAAACGCAGCAGTTTTTCCTGTGCCTGTTTGTGCTACGCCAAGCAAATCGTTTTTACCTAAAACTATCGGAATTGCTTTTTCTTGAATGGGTGTTGGTGTGGTGTAACCTTCTGTTGTTAAGGCTTTCAAGATGGGCTCAATTAAATTGAGTTCGTTAAATGTCATGTTTAAAATTGTTTAACCAGCTTCATTTTGTTTTTTATTGAAGATGATTTTGATGAATAAAATGATTATCCTTTTTTGAAAAATAATCGGTTGAAAAATATAAGCACATCACTTTTTTTTGCCACCGAATAATTGGCGTTGAAAATGTTGAACCGATAAATTGTAAGAATAAAAATTGGAGAAGCTTACAACGGCTCACTGCGTATTGTCGCCGTTTTTATTGACACACTCCATTTGAAATGGAGTAATAGTGAGGTTGCAAAGATAGCAGAATAAAGTTAGGAATCGGTTTTTTGTTTGAATGAAGGTGTTATGAAACGAATTTGGTTGACAAAAATCATGACTTAAAAATTATGTGGTTTGAAAAAAATATGCACCTTTGCCCAAACAAAAATATTTTTTAAAAATGAAAAAAATAATCATCGCATTA
Organism: uncultured bacterium; assembly: GCA_903857255.1. GTDB lineage: Bacteria > Bacteroidota > Bacteroidia > Chitinophagales > CAIODY01 > CAIODY01. Next base: position 34,986 of record CAIODY010000005.1, on the reverse strand, counting down.
GCAGCATTGTTGGCTGTAGGTTCAACCAACTTATTTGCACAAAAAACTGAAAAGAAAGCTGACGCTAAAAAAGAAATGTCGGCAAAAAAAGATGAAAAAGAATCGGCTACTAAAATGAAAAAAGATGGTACGCCCGACAAACGCTACAAAGAAAACAAAGAGGAGAAACAACATTTGAAAAAAGACGGCACACCTGATAAACGTTTTAACGACAGCAAAAAATAATTTTGTTGCTAAACAATTAAAAAGCCCGTAGAAGTTGATTCTACGGGCTTTTTTGTTTTGATTTAAAATGTAAATCCTGCGGAAAAATTAACTCTTGTTTAGAAGTATGATATAACTCCATCGCAGTACGCCATGGGTTTAAAATAGTAATGTCATGTTTATTCTCTCTTCTTCTAAATCGAAAAGTAATTGAATCGGCATTTAATTCATTCGTTCTTTGCCAATACAGTTCTTCTCCATGAGATTTCAATCTATCCATACCACCTCCACTCATGCAAGCACCAATCCAATTCATTGTAAGTTTATAATCTCCATTTGCATCTATTTTTGTTTTACAAATTGCAAAATAAGGCATCCTGAAAAAAAACATTGAATCCGAGTTTAGCAACTTGTTGTCTAAAAATACTTTTCCTGTAATTGTATATACGCCAGATGTAAAGTCAATTTTCGATAAACTTGAAAATAGAACTATTGAAAAGAAGCAAAAAATAATTTTATAGAATTTCATTTTAGATTCATTTAAACATCCAACCCAAACTTTCTACTCGTTGCTTTCGCAATTTCATAACCAGCATCAGCATGGCGAATCACACCCATAGCTGGGTCGTTGAATAATACACGGCGTAAGCGGCGTTCAGCATCTTCTGTTCCATCAGCCACAATCACCATGCCTGCATGAATGCTATAACCCATGCCCACACCACCACCATGATGCAACGAAACCCAACTTGCACCACCTGCGGTATTAATCAACGCATTTAAAATTGGCCAATCAGCCACGGCATCGCTGCCATCCATCATGGCTTCTGTTTCACGGTTTGGCGAAGCCACAGAACCTGTATCTAAATGGTCACGACCAATTACAATAGGCGCTTTCACTTTTCCTTCACGAACCAATTCATTAAATTTTAAAGCCGCTTTTTCTCTGTCGCCCATTCCAATCCAGCAAATACGTGCAGGCAAACCTTGAAACGCAATTTTCTCACGAGCCATATCCAGCCAGCGATGCAAGCCTTTGTTATCAGGAAATAATTCCTTCATCGCCTGGTCGGTGGTGTAAATATCTTCGGGGTCGCCACTCAACGCCACCCAACGAAATGGTCCTTTGCCTTCACAAAAAAGCGGACGAATATATGCTGGCACAAAACCCGGAAAGTCAAACGCATTCAGCACTCCACGTTTGTCTTTGGCTTGCCCTCGAAGATTGTTGCCATAATCAAAAGTGATAGCACCACGTTTTTGCAACTCCAACATTTGGCGTACATGGTTCGCCATTGTGTCCCAACTTCTGTTTCTATATTCTTCAGGATTCGTTTCTCTCAACACGTTGGATTCAGCCACCGATAAGCCTTCGGGGAAATACCCAATCAATTCATCGTGTGCCGATGTTTGGTCGGTGAGTGTATCAATCGGAATATTTTTATCGATTAAATATTGCAACAAATCAACCACATTACACACCACACCAATTGAAACTGCTTCGCCTTTAGCTTTCGCTTCCAAAGCCCATTGCACACCTTCTTCAATGCTTTGTGTCATTTTATCAATGTAACGTGTTTCAATTCTTTTTTGAATGCGCCAAGCTTCCAAATCAGCAGCTAAGCAAACACCTTCATTCATCGTAATTGCCAAAGGTTGTGCGCCACCCATGCCGCCCAAACCTGCAGTAACATTGAGTGTGCCTTTTAATGATCCTTTGAAATGTTGATTCGCCAAACTCAAATAAGTTTCGTAAGTGCCTTGCACAATGCCTTGTGAGCCGATGTAAATCCAGCTTCCAGCGGTCATTTGGCCATACATCATCAAGCCTTTTTTCTCTAACTCGGTAAACACATCCCAGTTTGCCCAATTGCCAACGAGGTTAGAATTGGCAATCAAAACTCGTGGTGCATCTTTATGCGAACGCAGCACACCAACGGGTTTACCGCTTTGCACAATCAGCGTTTGGTCTTCTTCTAAATTGATTAAGCACTCAATTATTTTATCGTAGGCTTCCCAATTTCTTGCAGCTTTTCCTCTGCCGCCATACACAATTAAATCTTCGGGACGTTCCGCCACATCAGGGTCTAAGTTGTTTTGTAACATTCGGAATGCTGCTTCCGAAATCCAATTTTTGCAAGTTAAAGTGTTGCCAGTTGGCGATTTGATGATGCGTTTGGTTGTTGTCATTTTTATTTTTTTATTTTCACCACATAGCGACATAGTTTTCATAGAAATTTATTTTTACAGAATTCTATGTGAATGCAAAGCATCTATGAAACCTTAAATTTATTAGTGCTTCAGAATAGTGTAACATAGAATACTTCGTTTAGTTATTCATCAATTTTTTGTTCTAAAACTATGCGACCTATGTAACTATGTGGTTAATGATTTTTATTTTTTGCGAAGTTATAAAACAGCCGTTGCGTTTCAATAACTTTTTCTTTGCAAATAGAATTTTTGTGGAATAATTTATTGAATGAACTTTATGGAAATAAAATCCAAACAAAATGAAAATAAAACTGCTCTTTATTTTTTTGTTGATTATGCAATGCAAAATTTTTGCACAAACAATTTCAAAACAAAATTTAGAAATTGTTTGCAAAGAACAACATTGCTCCATACAAAAAGCGGATTCAATTTTGAGGAATTGTGGTTATATTCATTTTGATACAACCACCTATGATTTTGGAAATGTAATTGAAGGAAAACAAGCAAAACACTCATTTAGTTTTACAAACATTGGAAACAAACCATTATTATTAACTAATGTAAGATGCCCCTGTGGTTGCTTAACAGATGTATGGAACACTGGTGAGATTGTGCCTTCTGGCAATTCAAGTAAAGTTGAATTATTTTATTCTACACAAGGAAGAATTGGAAAGTTTGTTGGTGGTAATTGTCAGGGTAATGCAAATTCATACAATAGTACCTTTCATTTGCAAGTCACAGGAATTGTTGTAGCATTAACAACTCAAAAGAAATAAAATCAGCGTTATCTGTGTAATTGGTGGGAGGTTATTTTCACCTAAAAAGTTGAATAATTTTTTCAGGATTTTGTCGGCAATCAAAAATGAAAAGTATGAAAATAATGCCATCAAAATAGTTGTAGAAAATCTTGTAGTTGCCTTCTACTAAATAACGAACATCCAAATTCAAATCTTCCAAAAGTGGCTCTGCTTGCCCAATGTGGGGCGATAAATAAAGCACCTCCACTTTTTCTTGCAGCCGATTAATAATAGTTTGAGCAACCGAATGTGATGCGTTTTGAAGATAATAATCGAAAATTGTTCTTAAATCTTTAGTGGCTTCATCCGTCCATTTCACATCCAACACACTACCAGCCATTGGTTTCGTTTTTTAAATCGTTGTGCGATTTTACTCTGCCAGCTTTTATATCTTCTAAAGCATGGCTGATTTTTTCGAGGTAAATTTTTTGAATTGCTTTGTTATCCAATGTTGATTGTTGTGTCATTGGTTCGGCACTAATGGCGTCATCAATCACCGCCAAACGATTGCTATCGCTCATGTGTAGGATTTTATCAATCAACTGCAATTTTTGTGTTTGAATATCCATGGCTCAAAATATTTATTACAAAGCTAAATAAATTTCAGTCAAAAAAAATGACTGCGTTCTAATTACTTTTGCAAAAACATTTTCAAAAATGAACAAACAAATAATCAACACAACCAATGCTCCTGCGCCGATTGGTCCATATAGTCAGGCTGTGAAAGCCAACGGATTTTTATTTTGCAGCGGACAAATTGCTTTGCATCCGCAGACTGGCGAATTGATGATGGCTGATTTGGAAACCGAAACCAAACAAGTGATGGCAAACATCAAGGCATTATTGGATGAAGCTGGAATTGGTTTTGGCAATATTGTGAAAACTTCAATTTTTCTGAGCGACATGAGTTTGTTTGCGAAAGTGAATGAAATTTACGGCAGTTATTTTTCTGCTGATTTTCCTGCTCGTGAAACTGTGGCGGTGAAAACTTTACCTCGAAATGTGAATGTTGAAATTTCAGTAACTGCAGTTTTATAATCTTTTAAATTGAGCAATTATCAACATTTCAAGCTTTGTATTGATTTTGGCAACAGCCGAATCAAATGTGCTGTGTTTGAAAATGATGAAATAATTTTTAGCGAAGCGTTTGAAAAATTTCCTTTGAATGATTTGAAAAAAATCTTCAAAAAATTTCCTTTAATTGCTTCATCAATTATTTGCTCAGTCATCAAAACACCGAAAAATATTTTGGCTTTTTTGAATGAGAAAACCCAACTCACAGAATTAAATCATCACACAAAAATTCCTCTCAAAAACAAATATGCTTCGCCTGAAACTTTAGGCAAAGACCGATTGGCAGTGAGTTGTGGCGCTTTAAGTTTTTTTCCTAAAACAAATTTACTCCTCATCAATTGTGGCACTTGCATCACTTTTGATTTTGTGAATTCAAAACAAGAATATCTGGGTGGAAGCATTTCATTAGGATTGGAAATGCGTTTTAAAGCATTGCATCATTTCACACAAAAATTGCCGTTGGTTTCAAAAAAAGAAATTAAACAGTTGATTGGAACTGATACTTCAACTAGCATTTTAACTGGTGTAATCAACGGAACGATTGCAGAAATTGAAGGCACAATAAAAAACTACGAAGCAAAATATTCTGGCTTGCAAATCGTTATCACAGGCGGCGATGCAGACTTTTTGAAAAAGCACTTAAAAAATCGCATCTTTGCCGCCCCCAATCTTACATTGATTGGGTTGAATTCAATTTTAAATCATTCGCAAATTCATTGATGAAAAAAATATTTTCGCTTTCTCTTTTTACCATAATTTTTATTTCTGAAATTTTCGCTCAAGAAAATATGCCTTACAGCCGCTATGGCGTTGGTTCTTTGCAGCCCATGCAATTTCAAAGCACAATGGGCATGGGAAATTTAAGCACCGCATTTCAAAGTGAATGGATGCAAAACCCTGATAATCCTGCATCGTATGCTTCACTTGCGCCAAAATCAGCTGCCTTCGATGCTGCTGTTCAAATGCGTTGGAATACTTTGAGTGATGGTAGTAATAGCGCTAGATATTTCAATATGCAGCCATCATATATTGGCTTGGGGTCATTAATTCATAGTGGTAAAAAAACAAAAATTGGTGTTGGATTTAGTCTTTTGCCTTACAGCACTGTAGCTTATCATGTTTCACAAAATGGCTCTGCAACTGATACGCCGCTGGTTGATAAACAAGTTTTTGGTGGAAGTGGAAATCTTTATAAATTTCAATTAGGAACTGGCGTTAAATACAAAAACTTGTACGTTGGTGTTCAAGGCGGTTATATGTTTGGCAGATTATTTTATGATTCGCAAATTTTCTTTCCTGATTCAGCACATGCGTTAGGCACTGAAAATTATCGAGTGCAAAACCCTGGCGGATTTTGTTGGGGTGCAGGTTTGCAATATGTGATTCCGATTGGAAAAGAAAATAAAATTATTGTTGGTGCTACGTATAGTGCGGCTGTAATTATGCAAACTGGTGAAACTGATATGTGGCGCAGGTTTAGCAGCTATGGTGGAGTTTATGAAAGCACAGTTGATACCATCAAAAATATTCCTGACACTTCTGGTAAAATAAAAATCCCATCAAAAATTTCATTTGGTATTCAATGGGTACAAGGTCGGCAATGGTCGTTGGGAGCGCAATTTGAACAACAAGATTGGAGTCAATACAGAAATTTTGAACAACAAGATTCTTTAAGAAAAAGCTGGAAGTTTGCTGTGGGCGGCTATTTCTGCCCCGAGCCATTATCAGCACAAATATTCAAAAGAACCATTTATAAATTTGGATTCAACTATGGTTTAGACCCTATTTATTTAAGAGGTCAGCAATTTAATTTTTATTCATTCAGTGCTGGAGCTAGCATTCCTATTGCGTTTAAAGCCGAAGAGAATCGCCCAATGTTTATGTTTTTGAATTTGAATTTTGAAACAGGTTCTCGTGGCAGTACTTCATCTAATTTAGTAAATGAAGGATTTTTCCGTTTCAATTTTGGCATTACAGTAAGTGGCAATTGGTATCAGCATAGGAAGTTTGATTAGACTACAATCTACATTATTAATGAGTGTAAAATATTTTCAGTAGCTAAATAGCAACTGTTTCTTTCAATTATTTTTGTCAAAACAATTTTTGTTTTTTTTCGTACAACTGTTTTGAATTTGTTTTCATGAAAAATGTTTTGCTGTGTTTGGTGTGCTGCATTGCTTTGCTGACAAAAACTTTTGGGCAGTTGAGCATTGATACATCTATCACACCCGAGCAATTGGTAAAGAAATTTTTATTGGGCAAAGGTGTGAAAGTGGGCAAAGTAACTTACAGCGGCAACAAATTAGCCATCGCACATTTTGTATTAACCAACACACCATTGGATATAAAAAAAGGCATCTTGCTTTCAACAGGAAGTGTATTCAATGCAATTGGTCCAAACACTTATCCATACACTACTACAGCATTTTTAGATGTAAAGACACAGAAGCTACAAAAAGGCGATAAGGATTTGAATCGCATTGCTCATAATTATTCTTACGATGCCGCAATTTTAGAATTTGATTTCATTCCATTGAACAATAAAATTTCTTTTACTTATAGTTTTGGTTCTGAAGAGTATCCTGAATATGTGGGCTCACGATACAATGATGTGTTTGGATTTTTTATTACTGGTCCAAAATATCGCTCAAAAAATATTGCCATTTTGCCGCTTTCATTTTTACCAATTACAGTGAATACCATCAATCAACATCAAAACAAAAAAGGGTTTATTGATAATGATATTTTCATGAATGAAAAACCTACAAAAGAATTGCCCAATCAACCGAAAAAAAAACTAGTGAATGGTAAAAAAAAATCGGAAGTGGTGGAAGAAAATAAAGTGGAAGTTTTGTTCGACATTGATAAAAAGAAAGAAAAAAAAATGAATCAAGCATTAATTCAAAACCTGCAATATGATGGGCTGACAAGGGCTTTGGTGGCTTGGTGTTATGTGGTACCTTATCAAAAATATCACATCAAAATTGCGATTGCTGATGTGGGAGATAACAGTTATGATAGTGGTGTTTTTTTAGCTGATGGTGCTTTTAATAGTGAAAAAGATAAGCGTATGCCTTACTTTAAAGACTACGCTGATTTGAGCAACAAAATAAATTTTGATAGCATTTTCAATCCGCCACCGCCGAAAAAAGGCGCAGTGAAAATTGTTCAAAAACCCAAGATTAATCAGGATTCTATCGAGCAAGCAGAAGCAGATTTTTTCTTGATTACGAATGTGAATTTTGAAACCGACAAATTTTTAATTCCCGATTCTTCAAAAAAACATTTGGCAGCATTGGTTGGCTATTTGAAAAAACATCCGTTGATGAAAATTAAATTATTAGGCTTCACTGATAACCAAGGTAACAAAGAATACAATCAAAAATTGAGTGATAATCGAGCTGCCAGCGTAAAGAAATATTTGATGGATGGCGGTGTGAATGAAAAGAAAATAACGATTGATGGTTTTAATTTTGAACGACCTGCAGCCAGTAACACTAGTGAAGAAGGCAGGGCTCGAAACCGTAGAGTTGAAATTAGTTTGAATGATGAAGATGAGCTAAAAGCCAAATCAATAAAACCAAAAACTATTGCAGCCCAAAGGAAATAAACTACTTCGACATTCTCTTTCTTGAAAACAAATTGTTTTCATTTATTTCAATCGGATTGGTATTGAACCATTCCGTAAAACTATCCCACTTTTCTTTATTTTTTGCTTGCCAAATCGCAAACATAGTTTCGTTGCCTTTGAATAATAACCAATGATTATAAGCATCTAAATGACCAGCCTGACGAACTTTATTTTGATATTCAAAAAGCACATTTGGAAATTGCGAATCGATTTTTTTAGCAAAATAAATTTCTAAAAATCTTGTTCTCACTTTGTTTAAAGTATTCAAATCGATGTACTTAATTCCTTTCAAAGCCTGCTCCAACGTGGGTTCGTAGATAATTGTTCCATACGGATTCGGCGAATGAGCCGAAGGTTTTTCCATACTGAAACTTACTGTAAGTGTTGAATCGCTCGTTAATTTTATTTCGCTTAAATAAGTGTCGTAAAGTAATTTGCTAATTTCAGCTGAGTATTTATTGCTCTTGGCTAAGTTTAAAAATATTTCCCCATAAATCATTCCCCACACTTCTTCATTGCTATAACAATATAATTTTGCAGCCCGATAATAATTCATTGGGTAAGTTGGCTCGGCTTCAATGCCGCTTTCAAAGACACTTACAGCCTCATTGTATTTTTTTTGTGAAAGATAAATGTTGCCAATTTGAAAATACAAACTACCTGATTTTGGGAATTTTTTCAACCCTTGATAATACATTTCTAAAGCTCTTTCAGACTGATTATCGTCATCTAAAATATTGCCAAACATTTCGTAACAATCGGCATTGATGTCTTTCATTTTGATGAGCTGATTAAAAATTAAAATGGCAGTATTAAAATCTTTTTTGAGATAGTATGCCAATCCCATTTCGTACAATATTTTGAAATCAGATGGGTCTGCTTTTCGGGCTTCTTGCAATAATTTGATACCTGCGTCATACTTTCGGGCATCAATCATTTCTTTCGCTTCGTTGGCTTTCAAACGTACTATTTCATTGGTGTTTTGAGCCAATGACTTTCCGTTTGCAAAAAGCAAAATCAACAACGATATGTAAAACAGGTTTTTAATAATTCAACTTTAAAAAAAAGCAAAAACAAATTTAATCTTTAATTGGCTGACTAAAAAGAATGATTCCTTTTTAATTCAAAAAAATGACAAAAATCATTTTATAAAAAAAGGTTGTTCCAAACCAATGAAACAACCTTTTTTGAAAATAATATTTTGCTTATGATTTCACACGTTCAACATAAGAACCATTTCGTGTGTCCACTTTTATCATGATGTCTGAATCAACAAACAACGGTACATTGATTTGTGCGCCAGTTTCCAGAGTTGCCATTTTAGAGGCGTTGGTAGCGGTATTGCCACGTTCACCTGGCTCGGCATAAGTAATCATCAAATTTACAAACGGCGGCAATTCAGCAAACAAAGGTTTGTCGGTATCCACATGAATACATACTTCTACTTCTTGTCCTTCTTTCAAATAAGGATAACCTTCCACTTCATCTTCTTGCAAAGTAATTTGCTCAAAAGTTTCGTTATCCATGAAGTTATAACCGCTATCATCTTTATAAGTGAACTGAAATTTTCTACGAGTAATTTGTTGTACATCTAATGGTTCGCCACTATTAAAGGTGTGGTCGAGCGATTTGCCTGATGTGATACTTTTTAATTTTGTACGCATGTATGCGCCGCCTTTGCCAGGTTTGTGGTGTTGAAAATCAATCACTGTCCACAAATCATTTTTGAAATTGATGCACAATCCTTTTTTAATATCTGCTGTTGTAGCCATAAAAACTTATTTTTTTTAAGAACGCAAAAGTATTGAATTAAGAGCGAAAAAAAAATGTTCAGTCATTTTTGCTGAATATTTTATAAATGGGTTAATAAAACTTCTTCACCACTTCCGCAATCTGCACAGCGTTGGTGGCTGCGCCTTTGCGTAGATTATCGCTCACAATCCACATGTTTAAAGAATTGGGTTGTGAAAAATCTTTTCTAATTCTACCTACAAACACATCATCTTTTCCTTCGGCAAAAAGCGGCATTGGGTATTCAAATTTCGAAGCATCATCTTGCACTTTTATGCCTGCTGAATTTTGTAAAATATTTTTCAATTCGTCCAAATCAAAATCGTTGTAAAATTCTACATTCACACTTTCACTATGTCCGCCAAACACAGGCACACGAACCACTGTAGCCGTCACGTTGATGTTTTGGTCACCAATTATTTTTCTGGTTTCATTCAGTAATTTTGTTTCTTCGGTAGTGTAGCCATTGGCTTCAAAGTCGCCACCATGGGGCAAACAGTTCAAATCTATGGGGTGTTTGTAAACTTTTTGTTCATTCATTTTTCCAGCTCGCTCATCATTCAATTGTTTCACACCAGCCACACCAGTGCCTGTTACTGCTTGATAAGTAGAAACCACCACCCGTTTGATTTTATATTTTAAATGCAACGGATTTAATGCCACCACCAACTGAATGGTGGAGCAATTTGGGTTGGCAATTATTTTATCTGATGCAGTTAATAAATGTCCATTCACTTCGGGTATTACTAATTTTTTATCAGCATCCATGCGCCATGCTGAAGAGTTATCAATCACCGTGCAACCAATGGCTGCAAATTTTTCTGCTAAATTTTTACTGGTAGTGCCACCTGCCGAAAATATAGCAATGGCAGGCTTTTGAGCTAAACAGTCTTCAACGCTTCGTACTTTTATTTTTTGTCCTTTAAAAATAATTTCAGTGCCAACAGATTTTTCTGATGCTACAGGAATTAATTCGGTTAAAGTAAAATTTCTTTCTTCCAACACTTTCAACATCACACCACCAACCAATCCTGTGGCACCAACTAATGCTATTTTCATTTTTTTCTTTTGATTATTTAATGTGCAAAGGTGCAAATTGAAAAACACTAAATAAAATTCTCTTTAAAATAGTTTTTAAATTTTGTGTTGATTTTAATATCTTTGCCTTCCGTAAAAAAAATGGTCCTGTGGCCGAGTGGCTAGGCAGAGCTCTGCAAAAGCTCCTACACCAGTTCGAATCTGGTCGGGACCTCTAAAAAAGGGTTGAATTAATACAAGTTAATTCAACCCTTTTTTCTTTTAATACTATTGGCAATCGCTTGTAGTTATTGATTTTTATTCCTCTATACTATTCAATTTTGATGTAAAAACTAAGTAAAATCAACCATCTGTAATTTTTTATTGGCGATGGAAATACGCTTTACCACGTACTTGCAAAAGTGTTAAATAATTTTATTTTTACAGCACAACATGAAACCAACCACAAAAGTTTTGATGTTGTACCTCCTTCTGCTGTGTTCGAGCGTTGTTTGGGCGCAGGGGACGATACAACTGAAAAGCGAAAATATTTTTCAAAAGAACGGGCTTGGCTCGGTGCAGGTGAATGCCATTGCACAAGATAAGTTCGGATTTTTATGGTTAGGTACCATGAATGGTTTGTATAAATATGATGGTTATACGCTCCAACTTTTCAAAACCAATCACGAAGGGAAACCGCTATTAAGCAGCTACATTGCTAATTTATTTTTCGATTCCAAAAACAATTTGTGGATATTAAATGATGAAAATGGATTGAATCGTTACAATATTTTAAACGATAAGCTCGACCAATTTGTATCGGATAAAAAAAATGAAAACACCATTGCCAATAATCATGTGGTGCAAATTGTTGAAGATAAAAATGGCAATTATTGGTTAGCTACCAATGATGGTTTAGATAAATTAGAAATCAACACTGATAGCAAAGGCAATGAAACTTTATTGGTTACTCATTTCAAATCTGAATCAGAAAATTCGGGCAGCTTGCCCGGCATGCGTATTAATACTATTTTCCCATCGGGCAATGCCGTTTGGTGCGGTACTGATGCAGGTTTGTGTGAGATTGATATTAACACTAACAATATTTCTCGGCATACTGAAATACAAATTGGCGAAGATAAAAATTCAAACATCACTTGTATTGCTGAAGACAAAACGCATAACGTGTGGATTGGTACTTCCTCCAACGGAATTTGGATGCTGAATAAAAGTTTAACAGGTCAACCTGTTTTTACACAAATCATTAAAGCAACTGATTTAAGCAATTCATTTGTTAGCTCATTATTGTTCGACAACAATTTCAATTTATGGATTGGAACAAAAGGTGGTGGCGCAATTAAATACAATTTAATCAGTCAAAAAGCAGAAGATATTGCTGATGAAACAACTGGCGGAAAGCGCATCAATGCACTGTTTCGAGATGTTACTGGGGTGATTTGGATGGCGCATGAAAATGGCATGAACAAAGTGTTGGATAAAAAACAATTCAGCAATTTAGAATTTGCCAACGCACCTTTCAATTTCAAAGACAATGTGTATGTATATGCTGTGTTGGAAGATATGCAAGGCAATGTGTGGATGGGAACCGAAAAAGAAGGCTTGTATAAATATAATCCGCAAACCAAACAAGTGATTCATTACAGCGTTCAAAGTCAGCCACCATACAAGCTGATGAGCAACGATGTGTATGCTTTAGCTGAAAATAAATTCATGATTTACATTGGTACTGCAAGCGGTTTGAATGTGGTGAACAAGCTGACTGGTGCATGTATTCAACTGCCTGACCAGCTTTATCCGATGAACATCAATAGCATTTCGATGGATAGCAAAGGTGATATTTGGATGGGCTTGATGGACTATGGTATTTGCAAATTAGATTACCTTACATGGCAATGCACTTTTTATCAAGATAACGAAAAAACAAAATCGGCTTTAAACGCTAATAATGATGTGAAATCAATTTTATGCGGCAAAGATAATTTGCTGTATTTGGCTACCGATAGTGGTTTGAAGGTGTTTAATACAGTTACAAAAACGTTCAAGCGCTATCGTTCTGTTCCTGATAATCCATTGACCATTTCATCTAATCGGGTAACAGCCATGTATCAAGATAGCGATGGGAAATTGTGGGTAACTACCAACAATGGCGGCTTTAATTTATTTAATCCGCAAAGCGAAGAATTTACTCGAATTCATTGTCCATACATGAATGAGAATACAGAAGTATATTCCATTTTGCCTGATAGCAAAAACAATCTGTGGTTGAGCACCAAAATCGGAATTGTGAAGTACGAAAAATTCAGCAATAACTTTGTACTATTTGATAAAACTGATGGTACGATTAGTAAAGAATTTAATGCTGGTGCATTTCATAAAAACAAACGAGGTGATATTTATTATGGTGGCATTAATGGCATCACAATTTTCAATCCTGATAGTATTTCAACATTTACTGGTGATTTCAAAATGGCATTCAATAAAGTGCAAGCCAGCAACAGAATTATTCCTTTTGAATTTAATGAAAAAGGCGAACAAATTATTACGCTAAGCCCCGATGATTATTCATTTAGCATTGATTTCACTGCATTAAATTTTATTGCTCCCGAAAAAATTCAGTATGCTTATAAGCTCGAAGGATTTGATAAAGACTGGGTTTCAACAGGCAATCGGCATTTTACTATCTACAATAATTTAACGCCAGGTGTTTATCATTTCAAATTTAAAGCATCTATGGGTGAAGGTGATTGGAAAGAATCGCCCACTGATTTATTGATAATCATTAAACCTCCATTTTATAAAACATGGTGGTTTTTGGCGTTGATTTCTATCATTATGATTACTTCAGCTTATACCATTATTCGATTAAGAATGATGCGGATAAATGAGCAGAAGAAAAAAGAAGTAGAGATGCAAAGCATCAAAATGAAGCATCAGTTTTTGGCAAACATGAGTCATGAAATTCGTACACCGATGAATAGCGTAATAGGCTTTACTACGTTGTTGCAAGGCACACCGATGAATGATGAACAAAAAAATTATTTGAATGCTATTCAAAGTCAAGCTGAAAATTTATTGGTCATCATCAACGATATTTTAGATTTTGCAAAAATTGATTCAGGCAAAATCGAATTGCACAAAGAACCTGTTTTGATGCAAAAAATATTAGATAAAGTGTACGCCACTTTATATTTAAAAGCACAAGAAAAAGGATTGTATTTCGTTATTGAAAAATTATCGGATGTACCTAATACTATTTTTACTGATGAAGTAAGAATGTATCAGATACTCACTAATTTGCTCAACAACGCTATCAAATTTACTGAAAAAGGAACGGTTGGTTTGCAGATAATAAAAGTGGAAGACCATGAATCAAACGTGAAATTGGAATTCAAAATATTCGATACTGGCATTGGTATTCCGCAAGATAAATTACCTATCATTTTCGATTTATTTACACAAGTGAATATGGATTCGGCGAAGAAATTTGGCGGTACGGGCTTGGGCTTATCTATTACTCGGCAATTAGTGCAATTGCATGGCGGCACCATCACTGTTGAAAGCGAAGAAAAACAAGGAACTACATTTCATGTGATTATTCCGTTTGAAAAAGTGGCGCAAAAAGTTGAACCGAAAAAGGAAATGCTGCCGCCTATTCAGCCGCCAACAAACGGACAAACAATTGTGTCAAAAGCCATAGAAGCCGCTTCAATTGAGGCGGTTGAAAAAGTTGAATCCAAACATAGACCACATATTTTATTAGCCGAAGACAATACATTTAATCAAATGTTGGCGAAAACTGTCATCAATAAATATTTACCAAATACCGATTTAACCATTGCCAATAATGGTATAGAAGTGATGAAGCATTTGAACAATGGCTCTGTGTACGATATTATTTTGATGGATGTACAAATGCCTGAAATGGATGGCTTTGAAACCACTCGAACTATCAGAAAATCAGACAATGCAAAATATAATGTGATACCTATTATTGCTTGCACAGCTGGTGTTACACCACCTGAAGTGGAAGAATGTTATACTTCAGGTATGGATGATTTTTTAGCTAAACCATTTCAACCAAATGATTTGGTGAACAAAATTAACTATCATCTCAATCACATAAAATCTAATCAAACCAAACAATAAGCGTATGGCAAACATTTGCAATTTAGAACAGCTTTCAAATATGACTGGTGGTGACATCAGCACTATGAAAGAGTTTGTGAAAATGTATTTAACAGATACACCACAATTGATTCTTAAAATCAGAAATGCTAACAGCAATCAAAGTTATGTTGGCGAAGAAAGTGTGGCTTGGTGCTGTCATAAAATTGCGCCGCAGCTCAGCTACATGGGTATTTCAAGTGGATACGATTTAGCAAAAAGTGTGGAAGCTCGATTAAAAGAATTAAGTGCAGGCTATCCTGAATTGAATGATGAATTAGCCCAACTCAATGACATTTGCATGCAGAGTTATCGTGAGTTGAATGATTTCATGAATTCAAATCCTGGTTAAAATCGACTTCTATAAATTCGATTAATTAATTGCATTGTGCATGGCTTCGGCATAAGACGGAACATCATGGTAATGCCATTTCTTTATCACCGTTCCGTTTTTCATCAACATGATGCCAGGGTTGCAGCGCACCATAGTTTTCACAAATTTATCATCGCCAGCTGTGTAAAACGGAAATGCAGCTTGCACATCGTGCCTAAATGATTCTGCTGCTTTATAATCACTGTGCGTAATGCCAACTACTGGAATATGCTGCGCATCGCAGTTCTTCACTAGTTCATTTATTTTTGTCCAACATTTTTTGTCAGCATTTTCTACATCATACACCACAATCCAAAATGAATAAGTAGATACATTCAACAAACTATCTTGTATCTGATTTCCATTTTCATCATTAATAATAAAATCGTGAACGGCAGGTTTGTCGCCTTCTACAATTACTTTATCTTTTCTGTCTTTGTAATTATAATTCTCAAATTTCTTCGCATAATCAGCACTTGATAATTCTTCGATGGTATGTGTTTTTTTATTTTCACAAATCAATACAGTAACGATGCTATCGCGTTTTGCGCCAATCGGCAATTTCATTTGCTCTTTAATATTGTTGCCAGGTTTGTAAGCTAACATATCAATAAATGGCAAATGAGCATAAGCCCAAAAAGGAACAAAGAATGAACCTGCTACTAATAAAAATAAAACAAAATTATTCCACTTGCCTGCAAACAGTGGTTTGATGCTATCTCTGCCCAATAATAAAATTAAAGTAAGCACTAAAAGTGCAATGTCTTTATAAAAAGAAGTTAATGGTTTTAAATGAATAAACTCACCAAAACAACCACAGTCGGTTACTTTGCCAGTGATAGCAGAATAACCTGTGAGCCAAGTAAAGAAAATAATTAAGCCTGTTAAAAACAAAGTGGTGATGCGGCTAAATGCTCCAATCAATAAAGCAAAGCCTAAAGCCACTTCTAAGCCACAAAAAATAATGGATAAATAATCAGTGAATCCATTTAACCATGACATGTGAAATACGGTGAAATATTCTTGCAACTTATAACTGGTACCCATTGGGTCGTTGGCTTTTATCAAGCCCGAAAAAACAAATAATGCACCAACAATAATTCGACAAAATCCGATAATATATTTCATGTGATAGAAGATTTAGATAGTGCAAGATACAATGCTCAAAAATTATAGTTTGGAAAACAGAACACTAAATTTTAAAACTAAAGTTAAGAGGCAAAAAAAGAAGAACATCTCTGATTTTTCAATAAAAAAAGACCGAATTTGATTTTGAATTCGGTCTTTTTCATTGATATTATTATCTTAATAAAGTTACATCTCCTTTTAGTTTGATTAATCTTCCGCCGCCGCATTCGGCTACAATGCTAAAGAAGTAATCAGCTATAGGTTGTGGATTGCCTAAATAATTACCATCCCATCCTAATCCATTTTTATTGTTAGTTGAATAAACCATTTGTCCCCATCTATCAAAAATCTGGAAACTCACCAATCGGTAATAATCATTCGGATTTAAAATCATGAAATAATCATCAATCCCATCGCCATTTGGTGTAAAGGCATTTGGAATAATTAATGGTTTGCAATCTTTTACATCAATAGTTACGGTGTCATAATCAACACAACCAGTTGCTGCAATGGAATAGGCTAATTGATACACCGTAGTAATCGAAGGTGTTGCAGTAGCTTGCATTAAGTTAGGATTAGTAATAGAATTTGCTGGCGACCAATAATAGGTATCGCCACCATAACTGTTGCTGCCATCTAAAATGGCTGAATTTCCTAAGAAAATACTTTGCCATGAGCCAGCATCGGCATGTGGTAAAGGGTGTACATTAATAGCGGTTGTAGATGAATTACCAACACAACCATTGTAATCCACTACATTCACCGAAACAGTTTCGGGTACTGTAACTTTTAACGAATCGTGGTGTGTTACAGTTCCATTTCCATCTACCCAATTATAAACTGCATAAGGTACTTGTGTGGTTAAAACAGAAGTTTGATTCAAACAAATATCTCTTGGTCCGACAATAATTGGCTGTGGATTTGGATTTACAATCACTGAGAATGTATAGGGTGGGCTTTGACAATTATTGTGGGTTACGGTTACTGAAACTAAATCGCTGATTGACGAAGTTCCATTGTTATAAAAAATAGCACTGGTAGTGTCAATTGTTGAAGTGTAGGTAGATGGATTGCCATTAGAAAAATTCCAAGTTATCGTATGCGAATTGGTATAAGCTGAATCAATCACACCTGTGAAATCGAAGAACACTCTTTTACCTGTACAAACTGGATTTGGCGTTGAATTAAAATTTGAAAATGGAATTGGATGCACTACTAATAAAGTTGAATCCCAAGGCGATGTGCAACCATTTTCAGTAATCTGCAAATATTCATACACATTGGCGGTTTGAATATTTGAAAAACTAAAAGAGATTTGATTAGGTCCAGGTCCTGTAATCACTGGCGGTGTTGAAGTCAGCGGACTGCTATACCAAGTGTATGTTGCCGTTGCCGGATTTTCAATCGTGCTGCCTTGTGCGCTTACGCTCACCAATGAGCCTGCACAAAATTGTGTATCAGTAGCCGTGATGTGTGCTTTTGGAATGATGTGAATAGTAACTTGTTTTGTTACTGTATCAGAGTTACAACCATTTTGCGAAATGCTTAATGAAATATTTTTTACAAGCGGCGCAATACCATTATTTAACCAAGCAACAGTATCGAAATCATGATTTGCTCCCCATCCTATTTTTATTGGGTTGTTGAAGTTCCAATGATAAGTTACTGCACCAGTTGCATTGGTTGTGCCTGTGAAATGAGCCACAGCCGTATCGCCACTGCAAATTGAATAACGGCTCATCAGAAAATTAGCGGCAATTTTTGGAAACGTATCAACAATGATAGAATCGAATCTTGAACAGCCTGAAGCCATCGAAATTTTCACAACCAAAGTATCTTTTTGTTGGATAGTAAAAATTGGTCTTCGACAAGTATCGCAGCTAATTGGATTATTGCGTAGGCTTCTCCATTTCCACTTTGCAATAACAACAGCACTTGAATTTGAATCATCAAACAAACCAATAGTATCACCCTTGCAAACCATACTGTTTGGTGAATGATTAGAAGCAAAATTGGCAATGGTATGCACAATCACTTGGTCAGTAACAATACATGGCGTAGTACCAATCATATTAACAGTGTAAGTAGTTGTAGAATAAGGCATAGCGGTCAAGGAATCATTAAATGGTGTGCCTGTGAATGCGTTGGGCGTTGAAGCTGTCCATTGATAATTATAACCACTAATAAATGGTATGGTGCAATAGGCAAACTTAATATTGGGCAATAAATTACTTACAGTACCTGAAACAATATTACATCCTGCTGGTGATGAAGTATTACCGCCATAAATAACTGTGTTGTTTGCCGTTACAGTTTTTTGAACAATATCTATATTAGCGAATAAAAGACTTGAGTAGCACATGTCAACTATCAAGTCACTTGTGCCATCCCAATTGTAAGGCGTTGCAAAAGTTATAGTATTCCATCCAGCGACAGTTACGAAATTTGTTGGTCCATAAACAATATTATTGGTGTAGGTTGGATAGTTTACTGTTCCAGAATTCCAATAGATAGTAGAAGAAGGAATACAGCTCAACTTTACCGTTAAGCCAGCAAAAGGAAAACCACCACTTTGTTTGGTAGTGACATTAAATTGTATGGCAGTTAAAACTTTAGCGCCTGCACCCAATGCCGCTGTAAGGCTGGCAGCACTATATCGCATCATGGTTCTACCATTTGAATTGACGAAGTTGAAAGGTGAAAATGTATTGGAAATATTTGTGCCTATGCCTACTTGAACTGTTGATGTTGAGCCGCTGCAACCACCAGTTGTATTAAGAGCACAAGGAATAATTGGTGGCGGAATTGGACCTGTGCCTGTTGCAGTAAGTATTACTGTTGAGCCTAAACAAATCGTATCATCTTTACTGGCAAAAACATGATTCTTGTTTAAGATGTGAATAGTTTTAATGGTAGTATCTGATTTACAATGTGCATTGGTTTGTGCAATCAAAGTAACTTGATATACGCCAACACTATCATAAACATGCGTTGGGTTTTGTAAATTAGATGTATTCGGGTTAGAAGCTATAGCATAGGGGTCCCCAAAATTCCACATCCAATTACTAATATATTGTCCGGGGCTGGTTGTGTAGGACGAATCATAAAATTGAAATGGAAAACCAGGGCATAAACTATCATGGAAAATAAAATTTGCAACTGGTGGAACTGGTGGATAGATTGCTACAGCAATGGTATCAGGGCATCCAAAACCTGGGTAAGGAAAGAAAGCTAATTTAATTGAATCTCGTGAAGTTGGGGCTGGACATAAAATCAAAGAATCTCCCGTACCTAATATATTTGTTAGTGTAGAATCGTACCAAACATAATTTTGAAAACCTGGCGGAGCTATTAATGTATCACAATTGGAAGTAGAACAATTTGCCAATCGAATTGATGTAGAAGCACAATCAGAAAAATCAACATACGCATAACCAAAATGAGCGCTTGGTGTACAATCGGCAGTAAAAAATTCAACAACAACGGTATGTCCGCCCAAATTTTTAAAATTCAAATTGGCAGCCGACCAATTTTTGCAAATGATTGAATCTCCTCGTGTAGCATCATAGTGCTCTGTAAATCCTGGCAAAGTAGTTCCAACTACAAAATTTGAGGTAGTACAACCAATCGGATTGCCAGTCGCAGCATCATAAGCACTCACCTGAAATCGAGGCATCTGGGCATAAGTATGTAAGCCCCAACCTGGATTTTCTAAAACTACAGCATACCAATAAGTAAAAGAATAATAATTCAATCCTACTGGAATATTAATGTAATACCTTAACCTTTCACATGAATCTAATACATTGTCATTCCCCAATTTTACTGAAAAAGAATTACCTGAAATGTACGGACAAACAACGGGGCAATTAACAGAGGGTGGTAACAAAAAATAAGGGTCTAAGCCTGACCCAGTCATTATTTGATGTCTATTTGAAACTGGTGTTATTGGTGAATTAGGATTCCAAGTTGGTACCGAAGGGGTGCAAGCTGGGCAAGTTCCAGTACCTTGAGCAACTGTACCTTTCCAGCATTCCCAATTGGTTAAATTTCCAAATTCAAAATTGATATTGGGCGGACATTGTGCTCTGGAAACTTTACAACATAAAAAACTTGTAACAAATATTGCAAAAAAGTGAAAGGTAATTTTTTTCATTTTATTTTAAAATTAAGTTAGCGTAAAGTTATTGTGCAAAAACTAATTTTAAAAATAACTTTCTATTTTTCTTTCAAGAAGTCGAAATCATGTTTGGTGTGAATATGGTTAACTAAATCATTGTAATCAATTGGCATTCCGTTTTTGTAAATAATTTCTCTAATTAACACACTGTCTTTTGAAAACATTTGTGTCAAGCCGTTTTCAGTGCCAGCCTTGTAGTTTACAATTTCCATTAGTTTTCCATTTTCGTAATAATTGTGCCAAGTGCTATCTTCTTTTTCATCTTTATAAAAACCAATTGATTTTAATTTGCCTGTTGGGTAAAACGCTTTATAATCGCCATTTTCCGAACCACCAACATATTTTACAATCTCTTTCAAATTCCCATTATCAAAAAAATATTTCCACTCACCTTCCATTTTATTATAGTTATAGTTGCCCAATTCTTTTGGTTTGCTATTATCATAAAAAGATTTGTATAGCCCATGAAATGCCCCATTTATATGCGGTTCAATAGTTATCAAAACACCTGAATCATTGTACAAAAATCTATCGCCTTCCAAATTGCCATCTTTATAAAAACATTTTTCAATCAATTTTCCATTCGCATTAAAATGCCAAAAAGAATCTATCAATTGATTGTTGTGAAAATGCTTGATAAATTCTTTTTTCCCATCAGCATAATAAGAAACGTATTCCTCTTCTTTTTTTGAATGGTCGTCTTTCAACACAAAATAATGTTCTTTCAATTTTGTTTTTGCATTATCCCAATAAGTTTCGGTAAGCTCTGTTGAAGCATGTTTGCAGGCACAAAAAACGAAAAGCAATAAGAATATTTTCTTCATGAAATTTCAAATTATGATTCATTAATGTCAGCCAAAAGCAAAGTATAATAAGTTTGTTTTTGGGTATCACTTTTCAAAAACAAAGTGTAATCAATCGCTTCGTTTGAGCCTAATTCAACAGTTTTATATTTTTCTACAAACTCTTCAATCAAGCCACTATTGGTAAATTTTTTATTGCTCAATTTTGCCTTTAATTGCTTACTTAAAATTTGAATGAATAAATTTTCCTTCTCAAAATCGGCTTGCTTGAGCTGCGATTTAAATACTCTTTTTGCTTCAGCTAATTTAATTTCAGCAAAATTAAATTCTTTATTGCTCCACTGAAAAATAATTTCGAGCAACGAAACCGATAATTTCCATTCAACAGATAATTGCTGAAAAGTATCTTTCAAAAATAATTTACCCAGTGTTTTTATAGCTGCTGCAAAATTATTTTGATAAAAATACAAAGTACACAAATTTAAATTGATGTTAAATTTATTTTGCTCCAAACCCTTATTATTGCTGTATTCTTGATACTCAAGTAAAATATTAATGGCGGTTTGCAATTGATTGGTGTAAATCAAAAAATACATTCGGCTGAAAATATACGAACCATAATATCTATCAAAATGAATTTTGTTGAATTGCGATAACGCATCAAACAATAGTTTTAAAAATGGAGCAGCTTCGTAAGGTTTTTTGTTTTTAAATTTTGAATTAATTATCCAAATGAGCAACACAATTTTTTTGTCGTGCAATTCTTTATTGAATAATTTTTGTTTTGAAAAATCTTTAAAACTCTTTATCAGATAACTTTCCAACGATTTAAAATCTTTGTTTTGTAGCAACGCATTTTTAATGCATTCATGAATTTGAAATTTAATCTCGGGCGTTTGTAAATTTTTTTCAGTCAAATTCAAAGTTCGTTTTGCTTTGCTAATTTCCTTTGTAAGCTCTTTATCTTTTCCTGAATAATTGTTTTGTCGAAGTTGAAAGTTTAAAGTGGCTAATAAAGCATTTGTTTTTTGCAACAATAAGTATTGATTGGCATTTGCCGATTGCAAAGCATTTATTTCATTCGGATTAATATCGTTGTAATACCTGCACAAAGCCAACATTTCATCATATACCGAATTTAAAATGTCAAAATATTTTTTTGCTTTAGCAATTTTTTCGGCTTGTTTTAAATAATTATAGGCTTGCAAATAAGCCGATTTGTAAAAAAAAATTTTTGATAAAATCAACAAATTCAATACTTCCACTTTTTCATCCAATCGGCTGTGATGCAGCAACATACTTCGTTCTATATCATCTTTCAATCGATTCTTGAGCCGATAATGAGCATTGGTATTATTAGTGCCAAATAATTTTTTAACCAGCTCTTTATCATTTTCAGGGTGTGTTTTGTTTTTGATAAATTCAAAAAGGGAAACAATTTTTTTGTCTGTGTTTTCAAATTGAATTCTATCAGCAAAAATTTTGTAGCCTCTTATTTCTTCCTTATTCATTAGTGGAATAATATCACTCAAGTGATTCATAATACTTCGATTTGAACCCGTAAGATAAATTTAATTTTGTTAGAAAAAAATAAAAAAAACAAACCTATTTTTGTTTCAAATTTAAAATTCAAGCAACATGAAAAAGATTTTAATCATTGCATTCCCTTTTTTAACCTTTTTGTTAATTACTTCAAATGCTTTGCAGGCGCAAACTTCGGGTGATTTAATCATTTCAAAAGTTACACTTGCTGATACGCTAATTGCTAATCAAACAGATAGCTTGTCTTTTGTAGTCAAAAACAAAAGCCTAATTGGTGTTGATACATTTTTCAATCATACACTCTATTATAACATATACATTGATACTGCAATCAATACGCCTTTTAGTTATAATTTGATTCCTGTTATTTCAGATAGTTTTGTAATGCAATCAAATCTGTTATTGCCCAATGATTCATTCACAGTGTATAGAACTCTAACCATTTCAAGTGGCTTGAGTTATGCTATGCGTAATAAAGATAACGAGGTAATTATTTGGCCCAGCAAAACCTTTACTGACAATAATTACAGTAATAATTTTTACAGAAAAATATTTTATTTCAAAGATTTTACGGGCGTCGCATCAGTTGATAACAAGCAAATAAAAATTTTAATTCAGCCCAATCCTACACAAGAAAAATTAGTAGTGAATTGCGATGAACAAACAAATTCGCAGCAATATAAAATCACCATTCTAAAAATTGATGGTTGCAAGGTTTTCTCTACAAGCTTTACTGGTAATAGCTTTCAAGTCAATTTGCAACAAATTGGAGTTGTAGAAAAAGGAATTTATTTATTGAAATTAGAAAATGAAGGAAGAAACAAAACCATGAAATTTGTGGTGGAATAGAATAGTGTAGAATAAAAAAACGAAACATTTATGCTTCGTTTTTTATGTTCAGCACCAATCTCAATGAAATTTTAGCTCACTATTTTTTTTAAATAAACGCCATATCCGCTTTTCATCAGTGGTTCGGCAATTTTCAACAGTTGTTCTTTGTTGATAAATCCTTTTCGGAAAGCTACTTCTTCAATGCAACCCACTTTCAAACCTTGTCGTTGTTCAATTACTTGCACAAATTGCGAAGCTTGCATTAATGAATCAACAGTACCTGTATCTAACCAAGCTGTACCTCGATTTAATTTTGCTACTTTTAATTTGCCTTGTTCTAAATATGCTTTATTGACATCTGTAATTTCGTATTCACCACGTGCACTTGGCTTTAATTGTTTGGCAATTTTGACCACACTATTGTCATAAAAATATAAACCTGGTACTGCATAATTCGATTTAGGATGCGATGGCTTTTCTTCGATGCTCAATGCTTTGTTATTGTCGTCAAATTCAACCACACCATAGCGTTCAGGGTCGCTTACATGATAAGCAAACACATAACCGCCATCAGGATTATTACAACTTTCTAACACAGTGCCCAAGCCGCTGCCATAAAAAATATTATCGCCCAATACCAAAGCCACACTATCATTGCCGATAAATTTTTCACCAATCACAAAAGCCTGTGCCAGTCCGTTTGGCACTGCTTGTTCTTCGTATGAAAATTCCACACCCATTTGTTTGCCATCACCCAATAAGCGTTTGAAATGTGGCAAATCATGCGGTGTAGAAATAATTAAAATTTCACGGATGCCAGCCATCATCAATACACTTAATGGATAATAAATCATCGGCTTATCGTAGATAGGCATTAATTGTTTACTAATGGCTAAAGTGATGGGATGCAATCTTGTTCCCGAACCGCCTGCTAATACTATTCCTTTCATTTTTTCTAATTGAATTACTTATTTCAGAAGGCTTCAAAAATAAGATTTATTTTTTTGCAGCAAGGGTTAAATACAAAATGCTGTTTTTCACTTTAGGTAAATAATTCTTTTTGCTCCATGATATTAATCATAAGCAAAAGTGTAGCTCGTCATTATTTTTTTATTGTTGCAACAGTTGCTTTGTACAAACAAAAAAAGTATGCAACACTTCAATTTCAAAAAGACCATTTCGCTTCTTATTTTATGCGGTGCATTGATAACAACCGAAGGCGCAATGGCACAGAAAAAAGCACCATGGACAGCACCACCTGATGCCGCAGCAAAGAAAAATCCGTTAGCAGGCAACGCAACAGTGATGCCTGAAGCAAAGAAATTGTACGAAACAAATTGTTCGCCATGTCATGGTATGAAAGGCAAAGGTGATGGCGCAGCCGCAGCAGGATTAACCACCAAACCAGCCGACCATTCATCAGCTGCCATTCAAAGTCAAACTGATGGTACATTATTTTGGATGATTACCGAAGGCAGAAACCCGATGCCAACTTACAAAACTGTATTTACTGAAAAACAACGCTGGGAATTAGTGAACTATATCCGAACATTAGCCGCAGCGCCAAAAACAAAAAAATAAAAACAATTTTATCATGAAAAAAATAATCACTTTAGTAATAGCCTGCATGCTGTATTCAGCATTTGCAATGGCTCAAACCACCGACCATTTTGGTTTAAATAATGTTGCTGTTTTTGGCGATGCTGAATTTACTTGGGCGCATAACAAAACCACTGACCAATTTGGTGATGTAAATTTCAAACCCATTTTTTTGTGGAAACTTTCTGATAAATTATTTATCGAATCGGAAGTTGAAATTGAAACTGGCAGCGGCAGCGTTGATATTGGTTTAGAATATGCCAATATGTGCTACATCGTAAACCCTTATCTAACCTTGCATGCAGGAAGATTCTTACCAAAATTTGGTGCTTATCGAGGTAGATTGGCTGAAGGATTTTTGAATCGATTTGCCAACGACCCAGTTGGGTTTGGTGATGGTGGCATTGGTGCATCAGTTGAAACAGGCGTTGGAGCAATGGGTTGTTTGCCTTTTGGTACTGTAAAATTTTTGTACGATGTGTATGTGGTTAATGGTCCACAAATTGTTCCTGATTCTGCCAACGGCAATGTGGTTGGGCAATTTGATTATGAAGCTTACACTGCCAATAACAACAACAAAGCTATTGGCGGACGTTTAGCCATTTTACCTTTTTCATCTAACAATTTAGAGATTGGCTATTCGATGCAAACCAAAAGTAAAACTGGCGACATTGGCACACCTTACGAAAATGCAAGTTTGTTGATGCAAGCCATTGATTTGAATTATTACAAAACAATCAGTCCGTTGAAAAGCACTTTGCGATTAACTGGTGAATATCGAGCACAAAAAGTTGGCAGCAACACAGTTTATTATGGTGATGCATTTCACAGCGATTCGATGTCGTTCAAATTCAACAATTCACCTTCTGCATTGTATGTTTCGGCAAGCATTCGCCCAACTATGAGCGACAATAAATTTTTACACAATCTCGAAATTGCATATCGTTATTCCTCATTCATGCAGCCAGCAGCTTGGGGTGCAACCAGCATCACTTGCAATGAAGTAGCTTTAGATTATTGGTTGAAATGGAATTGTGTGATGAAATTAGGTTATCAAAAACGCAGCGACATGATTCAGAATTTTTACGCACAATTTGTTTACGGATTTTAATTCACTAACCATTAAAAACAATCAATCATGAAACAGTCTAAAATAATTATTTTCGTTTTCGCAGCCGTGATGAGTGCTGTATTATTCAATAGTTGTTACGTATCAAAAAGCATTGCAGATAAATCGGGTGCACAGTTGTGGGCAGAGCATTGTAACCGTTGCCACAATGCACCTGGTCCAGGCGAATTCAGCAATACCAATTGGGATATTGTGGCTATGCACATGCAAGTAAGAGCCAATATTGGTACTGACGAAATCAACAAAATTGTTGATTTTTTGAAAGCAGCCAACAACTAATTTCTACTTTAACAAAAACAAAAAAAGCGAATCAATTTGGTTCGCTTTTTTTTTGATTACAATAGTTTTGTTTCAGAAAAACGACACAATAGTCTTAATTCAATTTAGGCTTTTATAATTTTGCAACATGAATACTGTAGCAATTGTTGGCAGACCCAACGTAGGAAAATCGACTTTATTTAATCGTTTGACTGAATCAAGAAGAGCCATTGTAGATGATTTCAGCGGTGTAACTCGTGATAGAATTTATGGCGATGCCGAATGGAACGGTACAAAATTTCGTGTGATTGATACTGGTGGTTATGTAAAAAAAACGGATGACATTTTTGAAATTGAAATCAAAAAGCAGGTTGAAATTGCCATCAGCGAATCGCAATTAATTTTGTTTATGCTCGATGTAACTACGGGCATAACGGCTTTGGATGCTGAAATGGCGGAGATTTTACGCAAAAGCAAAAAAACAATTTTTGTAATTGTAAACAAAGTTGATAATTACGACCGCAGTTTGGCGGCTACTGAATTTTATAGTTTGGGCTTTGAAAATTTATTTATGTTGTCATCAGTTTCGGGCAGTGGCACTGGCGAAATGTTAGATGAAGTGATTAAACAATTGCCCGATGATTTTAGTAGTGAAGAAAATGAATTACCAAAATTTTGTTTGCTTGGGCGACCCAATGTTGGCAAATCATCATTGCTGAATGCCATGCTGGGCGAAGAACGTACCATTGTGAGCAACATTGCAGGCACTACTCGTGATTCCATTCATACCCACTACAATTTATATGGGCAGCAATGTATTTTGATTGATACGGCTGGTATCAGAAAGAAAACAAAAGTGCATGAAGATTTAGAATTTTATTCCGTGATTCGTTCCATCAAAGCTATTGATGAAGCTGATGTTTGCATGGTGATGATTGATGCAAAATTGGGAGTTGAACAACAAGACTTGAACATAATAAAACAAGTGGAACAAAAGAAAAAAGGCTTAGTGATTTTAGTTAACAAATGGGATTTGATTGAAAAGGGAAATAATACCCATGTTGAGTTTGAAAAAACTGTAAAAGAAAAAATTGCACCTTTTACCGATTTACCCATCTTATTTATTTCAGCTACTGAAAAATTAAGAATTGGAAAAATAATCGAAACCTGTATGCAGGTGTTTGAAAATAAAAACAGAAAAATTCCAACTTCTAAATTGAATGATGCCATTCAAGAAGCAGTGGCAGCTACTCAACCGCCATCACATCGTGGCAATTTGATTAAGATAAAATATGCTACCCAATTATCGCCTTCGGCAACACCCACATTTGCATTATTTTGTAATTATCCGAAAGAAATTAAAGAGCCTTATCGCAAATATTTAGAAAATAAATTGCGCTCAAGCTTTGATTTTAAAGGCGTTCAGGTATTTTTGTATTTCCGTGAAAAGTAATCAGAAAATAATTTATAAAATGTTGGAGAATTCAAAAATCTAACACTACCTTTGCCGCCGAATTATAATTCAATAACACAAAATTTTTTTTACAATCAAAATGAAAAAGTTATCATTAATCATTGTTGCAGGTGCGATGTTCGCTGCTTGTAACCAAGCTGCAAAAGTAGATACTTCTGCTGCTGACTCTACTAAATTGGCTGACTCTTTAAAAGCTGCTGCTGCAAAAGCTGTTGCTGTTGATTCTTCTTCTATGAAGAAAGATTCTACTGCTGCAATGCCTGCAAAAGCTGAAGAGAAAAAAGAAGAAAAAAAGGGTAAATAATTTACCTCTTTATACTTCTTTGCAAAGAACTGAAAAGGTTGAACAAATTTGTTCAGCCTTTTTTGTTTTTATGGATTAGCAATAACTAATTTTATCCCGAAAATTTTTAAAAATGAAAGTTGTAATTTTTGCAGGCGGCATCGGAAGCCGCATCAGTGAAGAATCTCACTTGCGCCCGAAACCCATGATTGAAATTGGTGGCAAACCAATCTTGTGGCATATTCTGAAATTGTATGCAGCGCAAGGATTTAATGATTTTGTGATTTGCCTGGGTTATAAAGGACACATGATTAAAGAATATTTCTACAATTATTATTTGCAAAATACTGATTTCACCATTGATGTAGCCACCAATAATATTACTTATCATAAAACTAATGCTGATAATTTCAAAATCAGTTTGATTGATACAGGCTTGAACACTATGACAGCAGGGCGTTTGAAACGTGTGCAAGAATTTACTGGCAATGAAGATTTTATGCTCACTTATGGTGATGGTGTAGCTGATGTGGATTTGAAAGCATTGTTAGCATTTCATAAATTGAATAATAAAATTGCAACAGTTACGGCTGTAAAACCACCTTCAAAATTTGGAACAATGGAAGTAATTGGTGATGTGGTAAGCAGTTTTCGAGAAAAAAGAAAAGAAGATGGAAGCTGGATAAATGGCGGTTTTTTTGTGTTGAAGCAAGAAGTTTTTAATTACTTAGAAAATGATAGCGATAGAATAATGTGGGAAGATTACCCATTGGAAAATTTGAGTAATGATGGTCAATTGATGGCTTATAAACACGAAGGATTTTGGAAATGTATGGATGCACTTCGTGATAAAAACGAGTTGGAAGAAATGTGGAGCAGCGGCAATGCGAAATGGAAAAATTGGTAAAACTTAATTTTGATAATGAAAATATTAATAACTGGAAATCTTGGTTACGTTGGTCCTGGTGTAATAAGCCACTTTAGAAAAGCATTTCCCACAGCACATTTGGTGGGTTTCGATACAGCATTTTTTAATGTGCAATTTACCAATCCAATTATTGGAGCTGAACATTTATTGAATGAACAACATTTTGGTGATATAAGAAATTTCCCAAAAGAACTTTTGGTTGGCGTTGATGCAGTGGTGCATTTAGCTGCCATCAGCAATGACCCGATGGGCAATAAATTTGAAACACCTACATTGGATACCAATTTTGGTTCAACAAAAACAATTGCCGAAATGGCAAAAGCCGCTGGGGTAAAGCGTTTCATATTCGCCAGCAGTTGCAGTGTATATGGCTTTGCAGATGATAAACCACGAACTGAAACTTCCGAATTAAATCCATTAACGGCTTATGCCAAATCAAAAGTATTTTCAGAAGAAGCCTTGAAACCATTGGCTGATGAGCATTTCACGGTTACCTGCTTGCGTTTTGCAACCGCTTGTGGCATGAGCGATAGATTGCGATTAGATTTAGTGTTGAATGATTTTGTGGCTGGTGCAATTACTGCCAAACAGATTTCTATTTTGAGTGATGGCACACCTTGGCGACCATTAATTAATGTAAAAGATATGCCACTGGCAATGGAATGGGGCATTGTTCGTGATAAAAATGCAGGTGGAAATTTTGTGATTGTAAACGCTGGTAGCAATGTGTGGAATTATCAAGTAAAAGAATTGGCAGAAGCCGTAGCTGCTGAATTGACGGGCATTTCGGTGAGTATAAACCCAAATGCAGCACCTGATAAACGAAGCTATAAAGTTGATTTTAGTTTGTTTGAAAAATTAGCACCGAAGCATCAACCAAAATATAATTTACAACAAACCATTAAAGATTTAGTGAGTGGTTTGCAAGCTATTCAATTTAATGATGTAGATTTTCGCACAGGAAGATTCATGCGATTGAATGTATTGAATGCCTTGATGGATAAAGGTTTGATAGATGAACAATTAAAATGGAAATAAAATAATTAATATCAGTATGAAAAAAATAATTTTTGCAATCAGTATTTTTTGTTCGATGAGTGTATCAATAATGGCGCAAGGTGTATGGACGCAAATGAATGATTTTACTGGAGGGATTAGATACTTCGGAAT
Source organism: uncultured bacterium (assembly GCA_903857255.1). Classification (GTDB taxonomy): domain Bacteria; phylum Bacteroidota; class Bacteroidia; order Chitinophagales; family CAIODY01; genus CAIODY01. The sequence continues at coordinate 4,378 of CAIODY010000005.1, read as the reverse complement.
GGGATGTAGTGTGAATGGAAAGGGCTACATTGGTTTTGGAAATGATGGAACAAATATTCACAATGATATTTGGGAATATAACCCAAGTACAGATTCGTGGACACAAAAAGCTGTATCGCCTGCCCAACCCATGATTACGCCTGTGTGTTGGGTTTTAAACAATTTAATTTATGTTGGTTCGGGGGCAAATTCTTCTAACATTTACGATACTTTTTTCATTTTCAATCCCTCAACAAATTCATGGTCAACTTGCAATGCTCCTTTTTCTTCTGCAAGATATGAGAGTGCATTTTTTACAATAAACAATAAAGGATATGTTGGAACTGGGTACAATTCGTCATCATTGTATGATATGTGGGAATTTGACCCATCAAATAACACTTGGACACAAATGGCAGACATGCCTTCGCCTACTGGTGAAAGATTTGCAACAGGCTTCTCTGTTGGTTCTAAAGGATACATTGCAACCGGAGTAGACCAAACTAATACAAGACTGCAAACTTTATATGAATTTGACCCGAGTAATAATTCATGGGCAACAAAAGCAAGTTTGCCAGCCGCAGGCAGAAGCGGACCTTCGAGTATTGGGTTAAATAATTATGGGTTTATCATTGGTGGAGCTGGGGGCGCAACAAGCTCTTCTTTCTCTATTAATGATTGTTGGAAATTTGACCCAATTAATAATACATGGACAGCAATGGCTTCATTGCCAAGCAACGAGGCAAGAAATGACCACTCGAGTTTTTCAATTGGAAATGACATTTATGTTGTAGGAGGAGATAGATTTGGAACCCCGAATGTGTATTTGAAAGATGTTTGGAAATTTTCTCCCTTCTCAACAGGGATTAACGAATCGAAAAATGAAAACTCTTTTTTAGTGATAAATTCTAAATCTGAATTAATCATTCAATATCAAAACAATTTATCCCTTCAAAATTTATCTTGCAAAATATATTCGATAGATGGAAAATTGATGAGTAACTCTTACTTTATCAGCAATGAAATTAGCATTGATAAAACAAACTTTAGCAAAGGTTTGTACATTATCCAAATCAACGATGGGAAAGGGTTTCAAGTGTTCACTCAAAAAATTGCATTGTAATTTTTTCATTCATCGTTATACAAAATTCAAAATGATTTTCAATAAAACACCACTCGAAGGAGCATACACCATTGATATGACTCCATTTAAAGATAACCGAGGATTTTTCGGTCGTACATTTTGTGCCAATGAATTTTCACAACACAATTTAAAAACCAACATGGTTCAAACCAATCATAGCGGAAGCTTTGGTATCGGCTTGATTCGAGGCATGCACTATCAACGCCCACCTTATGCCGAAGTGAAATTAATTAAGTGTGTGAAAGGTGCAATCTTTGATGTGATTGTTGACATCCGAAAAGGTTCGCCAACATTTTTAAAATGGTTTGGTGCTGAATTAACAGCCGAAAATAAAACCATGATGTATGTGCCAGAAGGCTTTGCACACGGGTTTCAGGCTTTAACGGAAGAATGTGAATTGATTTATCAAGTATCAGCGTTTTACAATAAAGAAAGCGAAGGCGGCATCCGATTCAACGACCCTAAGATTAATATCGAATGGAAATTGGGCGTAAGTTTGACTTCGGAAAAAGATGCTAATTGGGATTTGTTGGATGATAATTTTGAAGGATTATCTTTGTTGTAAATGAAAATTTTAGTTACTGGCGCAACTGGTTTTATTGGCAAACATGTCATTCGTGAATTGTTAAAAACTAATCACGAGATTATTGCAACATCATCTGGAAAGGTTAATTTCAAAGGCATTGCAGGATTTGAAAATGTAAAATTCATTCCTCATTCTATCGAGCAAAACACTGATGAAAATCTTTTTGAAAAATTTCATCAACCTGATTTGTTGATTCATTTGGCTTGGCAAGGCTTGCCTAATTTCAAAAATTTAATTCATCTCGAAACAAATTTACCAGAGCAAATTTCTTTTCTAAAAAATTTAATTGCCAACGGATTAAAAGATGTGAGCATCACTGGAACATGCTTTGAATATGGCATTACGGCTGGTTGTTTGGATGAAGAAATCATAGTTAATCCTGAATATGCTTACCCTTTGGCGAAGCACACTTTGCGAAAATATTTAAACATTTTGCAAAAAGAAAAGCCATTTCATTTCAAATGGATTCGATTGTTTTATATGTTTGGCGAAGGACAACATCCAACATCCATCATTCCTTTGTTAGAAAAAGCAATTGCGAATGGCGATAAAACCTTCAACATGAGCGGCGGAATGCAACAACGTGATTTTTTGCCCGTTGAAAAAATTGCAGCGTACATTGTTAAAATTGCATTGCAAAATAAAGTGGAGGGTGTGGTAAATTGTTGTAGTGGAAAGCCCATCACAATTTTGGAATTGGTGCAAGATGTGATTGCCAAACACAATAGTAACATCGAATTAAATTTAGGTTATTATCCTTACCCAGATTACGAACCAATGGAGTTTTGGGGTGATACAACAAAATTGAATCAAATTATAAATCAATAAAAATAATGAGCAACGAAGTAGAAAATTTTTTTGAAGAACGAAAACAAGCAGTTGAAAAAATGGGCAATGATGAGGCTTTGAAAGCTAAATCAACCGAATGGATTCGTCATGCAGATAATCATCAATACATGTACAACTTCACTTGGATGGGGCGACCAATAATTCATTTTCCAACTGATTTGATTGCGATGCAAGAATTAATTTGGCAAATAAAACCAGATGTAATTGTTGAAACTGGCATAGCTCATGGCGGTTCGATTATTTTTTCTGCTTCAATGTTAGAGTTGATTGGTAAAGGCGAAGTAATTGCAGTGGATATTGATATTCGTCAACACAATCGTGAGTTGATTGAAACACATCCAATGTTTAAGCGAATCACTATGATTCAAGGAAGTAGCATTGATGAACAAATAATTAATCAAATCAAACAAAAAATTGGCAATAATAAAACGGTGATGGTGGTGTTAGATTCTAATCATACCCACGACCATGTTTTAGACGAATTAAAATTGTACGGCGAAATGGTTTCTGTTAGTTCTTACATGATTTGTATGGATACATTTGTCGAAGATATGCCACCAGGACATGTTAAAAATCGCCCTTGGGATAAGGGTTCTAACCCAATGACTGCTGTGTTTGAATATTTGCAAACCAACAAAAATTTTGAAATTGATAAAGCAATTGATAATAAATTGTTGATTTCAGAAGGAAGAAACGGCTATCTTAAAAAAGTAAAATAATATTTCAAAAAAGCATTCGTTTTCAGTTTTAAATTTAATCTAAAAATTTTCCATGAATTTTTCAAAAATCAAAAATCATCTTATCGTAGTTGTAGTAGGCATCTTAATGATATGCGTTTATTACAAACCAATTTTTGATGGCAAAGTGTTGCAACAAAGCGATGTGATTCAAGCCAGAGCTATGCAGCATGAGATTTTAGATTACAAAGCAAAAACTGGTCATCATGCGATGTGGTTGAATAATTTATTCAGCGGTATGCCAGCGTATATGGTATCACCTGATTACAGCACCAGTTTCGTGCCTTACTTATTGTCACCTATTGAAACTTTTTTCAAAGGACCGATGAGCTACACACTCTACTATTTTTTAGGTTTCTATATGTTGCTGATTGTGTTAGGATTTAATCCATGGTTGAGCGGAATTGGTGCTATCATGTTTACATTTTCTTCGTACAATATTATTATCATGGAGGCAGGACACACCACTAAGGCTCGTTGCATCGCTTTTATGCCATTCATCATGAGTGGATTAATAATGCTTTTTCAGCGAAAATATATTTGGGGTGCAATTGTGAGTGGTTTGTTTCTTACATTTTCTATCAGAAGTAATCATCCGCAAATTGTGTACTACATGTTTATGATGATTGCATTGTACTTCGTGTATCAATTGGTGGAAGCCATTAGAACAAAAGAACTGAAGCATTATTTTATTGCCACTTCCATTTTTGCAGCATCAGTTTTATTGGCTATTGCATCCAATTATTCGCAATTGTTAGTTACTTATGAATACGCTAAAGACACGATGAGAGGTGGCAGTGAACTGGCTTCGGGCAATACAACTTCTAATAAAAGCATCAAAGGTTTAGATAAAGATTACGCATTCAGTTGGAGTTATGGCAAAATGGAAAGCATCACTTTATTGATTCCAAATGCTTTCGGTGGCTCAACTGGTGGCACTTTAGACGAAAGCAGCAAAGTGTATAGCGCATTAACCGAAGCTGGTGTGCCTGAATCGAACGCAGCAGATTATGCCAAACAAATTCCTACTTATTGGGGACCAAAACCATTCACCAGTGGTCCAGTTTATTTAGGTGCAATTGT
>CAIODY010000004.1 GCA_903857255.1 uncultured bacterium | reverse complement strand
TGTTCCTGTTTATGACAATGGAACATTGATCGGGATGATTGGTCTAGCCAATCGGCCCGGTGGTTACTCAGAAGAAATCGTCAACTATCTCGAGCCATTAACAGCAACTTGCTCCCACATTCACAATTTGAAAAGTCATCACCACTTTTTTTGCGGTGTCTTTATACGAAACACTTAAATCAGCAGCAACAGCAGTAGAATATAAATCATCATAATTGGCATAAATAAATTTTGCATTGGCTCCATAACTGAATAATTTATTTAAGCTGCGCCCAAAGCCTGCTTGCAGCGCCATTTCCTGCGCTCCAAAATGTCCTTCATTAACGCCAGTTTCATCGGTTCGCTTAAAATTACCGTAGTTTAAATATTGAATATTGCCCACAAAAGTGGTTTGCCAAGGCGCATAATATTTTGCGTAAGCAGTTTGCCCATGCAAGATGCCTGCAAACATAATTTCCTGATTCACAGTAAAATTTCGGTCGTAATTTTTATCTAATAATGATGGCGTAGCTATTGCCAAACTTAAATCTTGATTAGTGAAGGCTGGCATCAAACCGCCCATGGCTATTGCTCTTGTGCTCACAGGCATGCGTAAAAATTCAAAAGCATTTTGTGCGCCAATTTGCGCTTTGGTTAGCTGAATGGATGCCAATAAAAAAATGCTAAGAAATATTTTTTTCATTGCTGATGGTTGCACAAAATAAAAAGTAAAAACGAGATGAGGAGGTAATTATTTTATCTACTAATTTTAAACTCGTCAATCGATTTATTTTATGCTATCTTCTTTTATTCTTTTCAACCCCTTTATTCATCAACTTTTGCAGTAAAATTCATAACACAAAAAAAACATTTCATCAATTGTTGATAGTGCCTCGAAATATCGCATTCAAAACCATTTTGAAGGTGTATGAAATGTTGCTGGCTTACTTTTTCAGCCCTTAGTATATTGATTAATGCGCCTGATTGAAGCGAAAGAAACCCAAGTAGATTAATCGTTCTTCATAGTGTGATAATAGATGCATCAACGGCTACCTAAATAAATAGATGTAATTCTATTGCAAAAATTGCATGCAAGGTTTCTTTATTTTGTTAAAAGAATTGTGTTAATGGAAACAAGAACGAGTAAAAAACGAAAAAGCCAATTGAATTTTTTGTTTCAAATTCTTTTATCTTCACCCACTTCAAAAAAATAGGCAATGAAACACCATAATTTTCATTTCAAATATTCAACTATTTGGTTGCTGGCAATTTTATTTTTCGTAGGCATTGCACAAAAAAGTTTTTCGCAAAACAATAAAGCCGAGCAACAGATAATTCATGTTTTAAAAACACAGCAAGATGCATGGAACAATGGCAATTTAGTTGATTTTATGCAAGGCTATTGGCGACATGATAGCTTGCAATTTATCACGGTGAAGGGCATCACTTATGGTTGGGATAAAATGTTGAATCGGTATCAAATCAAATATCCTGATAAATCTGCTATGGGCATTTTGAAGATGCAAGTGGTAAGCATGGAGAAAATAAATCGAAGTTGTTATTATGTGATTGGCTCGTGGCAATTAATTCGCAGTACTGATAATCCGAATGGTTTTTTTACACTCTTGTTTAAAAAAATAAAAGGGCATTGGTTAATTGTAAAGGACCATACTTCATAAAATAAATTTTTTCTAAAAATACCAATCTTCTCCTTTCAGAGAAAATAAAGATGAGGTCGGCAATAAAACTTTCCGAAGAAGCTAAATACAAAAAAGCAGATGGTGGTTAACATCCGCTTTTTGCTTTTGGGTGGTAGTATTTTATTTCTTATTGGTCAATTGGCACATCGCAATTCACCACAGTATTTGAATTTGTTAATTTAGTTGACAGATTTGATTTAGTTAAGGTTGAACCATTTTGCGAAATAATATCTTTTGCTGGTATAGTTCCATTGCCCAATTGCATTTGATTGTTTTTGTAGAAAACTAAAAATACTTGGCAATCTTTTTTGAAATCTAATTCAGTAGGATTCAAGCTGGCTAACATATCGCCATTTTGCCAAGCACCTACAAATCGTGAAGCTTGAGGCACATTATAAACCGCAGTTACAAATGTTGAATCGTTGATTTGAGCAATGTTGTAAATGTTTTGACGGAATGGATGAGCTAAGTTTTCAGTAGAAGCTTGTTCCGTATATATCCATTTGCCAGCAGCTGCTTTATTGTTTTTCCAGATTGGTGCTGAACTTAATGCTAAATTATTACCATCATTTTTGCTTACACCACTGAATTGACTTTCCATAAAGTCAACTAACATTTGCGTTTTAGCACTTACTTTTGAAGTGTGATTACTTACTGCAAATTTACTTTTGTTGCCTGCAAATGTTGAGAAAGAAAAAAGACTCAATGCAGCTACTAAGGTTAAAATTATGTTTTTCATTTTGATTGGGTTTGTGTGTGTGTTTGTGTTTTTTGTTGTGTGTGTTTGATGACACAAAACTACATACCTCACAAAGCCAAATAGCTAAGTAAACAAACGTATTTACGTAAGAATTTACTTGATTTTTAAGATTAGATTCCAAGAATTGAAATTCATCTAAATTGATTAGGACTTAGCATCCATCAATGTTTCATAGTCATTTACTGATGCTTGAAAATACTTTCTTGATAATTTCTACCGCATCCAATAATTCTTCGGTAGTGATACATAATGGCGGTGCAAACCGTATTTTATCGCCGTGCGTTGGTTTGGCTAACAAACCATTTTCTTTTAGTTGCAAGCAAATATTCCAAGCCATTTCTTCATCCGTTGAATTAATTTCAATGGCATTCAGCAAGCCTTTGCCTCTCACCTCTTTTATTAGTGGATGATTGAAAGTAGTGAGTTCCAAACGAAATAATTTGCCCAATTTTTCAGCATTGGCAGCCATGTTTTCATTTTGCAACACTGCTAATGCAGCTATTGAAACAGCACATGCCAAAGGGTTTCCGCCATAAGTGCTGCCATGTTCGCCAGCTTTTATGTTCAGCATAATTTCATCATCACACAATACAGCACTCACTGGTATAGTACCACCACTTAGGGCTTTTCCTAAAATCAAAATATCAGGATGCACATTTTCAAAATCGCAAGCCAACATTTTTCCAGTGCGGCATAATCCTGTTTGAATTTCATCAGCTATAAATAAAACATTGGCAGCTTTACACAATTCAAACGCTTCGGCTAAATAACCCGTATCAGGCACTATTACACCAGCTTCGCCCTGAATGGGTTCTACTAAAAAACCAGCTACATTTTTATCTTTTAATGCTTCTGCTAAAGCGGTTAAATTGTTAAATGGTATTTTGATGTAGTTGGGCATAAATGGTCCAAAGCCCGAAGTGCTCGATGGGTCAGTGCTAAACGATATAACACCTGTAGTTCTGCCATGAAAATTATGTTCGCACACTATAATTTTAGCTTCATTTTCTTTGATGCCTTTCACATCGTAACCCCAGCGGCGGCAAAGTTTGATGGCTGTTTCCACTGCTTCAACGCCCGAATTCATGGGCAATACTTTATCATAGCCAAATAAAACAGAAATATATCGAGCAAATTCGCCCAATTTATTATTGTAAAAAGCTCTTGAAGTGAGTGTCAGTTGTTGTGCTTGGTCAATCAGTGCATCAATTATTTTTGGATGGCAATGACCTTGATTCACGGCGGAATAAGCCGATAAGAAATCGAAATATTTTTTACCTTCTACATCCCACACATAAACACCTTTGCCTTTTTCCAGCACCACGGGCAAGGGGTGATAATTGTGAGCATTATACGCTTGTTCTAATTCAACAAATTCGCTCGAAATGGTTTGTACGTTGATGGACATAAAAAATACTCGTTTCGGCAAAATTAATTTTTTTTCGGCACATCTTTTCAATTGTGCTGCATTGATAAAAGCATTCCATTAACTTTGCAGCCGATGAATGTTTTATTTCTAAGTTACGATGGATTGACTGACCCATTGGGGCAATCGCAAATTCTTCCTTATTTATCAGGGCTTTCAGCCAAAGGCGCAAAAATTCAAATCATCAGTTTTGAAAAACCCGAACGCTTTGAAAAGCATCAATCCATCATCAAAAAAATTATTGCTGATAACAATTTAGTGTGGCATCCGTTGCAATACACTAAGCGTCCGCCCGTGCTTTCTACCATGTATGATATTTGGAAAATGAAAACCTTAGCACAGCAAATTATTACTGAAAACAACATTCAGATTTTACATTGCCGAAGTTATTTATCAGCCATCATTGGCAATTGGGCTAAGAAAAAGTTGGGCACAAAATTCATCTTTGATATGAGAGGATTTTATGCTGACGAACGAGTGGAAGGAAAAATATGGCGCTTAGAAAACCCAGTATATAAAAGCATCTACAACTTTTTTAAGCGAAAAGAAAAACAATGGTTAAAAGAATGCGACCAAATTATTTCACTCACATTTGCTGGCAAAAAAGAAATGCTAACTTGGAATTTGCAAATTGATGAATCAAAAATCAATGTGATTCCATGCTGTGTTGATATTGATTTTTTTGATAGAAAAAAAGTAGAAAATTCTGCTCGTCAACAAATCCGAACTGAACTAAACATAGCAGCCAATGATATAGTTTTCATCTACACAGGCGGCATAGGCACTTGGTATTGTTTGGATGAAATGATGCAGTTTTTCAAAGTTTATCAATCGAAATTTACCAACTCAAAATTTTTGATTTTAACCACAGAAAATCCATCAGTAATTTTTGCAGCAGCGGCAAAAAACAAGGTTGCAAAAGAATTATTACGAGTAACTGAATCGCCTCGAAACCGTATGCCAGCTTATTTAACAGCAGCTGATATCGCTTTATTTTTCATCCTACCAAGTTATTCAAAAACAGCCTCATCGCCTACCAAACAAGGAGAAATGATGGCGATGCAATTGCCAATTGTTTGCAATGATAATGTGGGCGACACAGGTTTTGTGATTAGAAAATATAATGCTGGTTGGGTGGTTGAAAATTTTAGCGAAGTCGAATTTGAAAAAACTATCACCGCAATTGTCGCCAATCCGATAAGCGAATTAGAAACTATCAGACATGGTGCTGATGAATTTTATGGTTTAAAAAATGGCGTTGAAAATTATTGGAATGTTTATAAAAAATCGTTGGGACAAAAATGAAAAAGAAAATAATTTTTATTGCTGCTCATCGCTTCAATCGCTCACCATCACAGCGTTATAGGTTTGAGCAATATTTTAGTTTTCTAAATGAAAATGGTTTCGATTGCCAATTAGCCAACATCATTTCTGCGGCTGATGATAAAATATTTTATAGCCAAGGCAATTGGCTAAAAAAAATATTATTGCTGCTAAAATTCTTTTTGAAAAGATGCTGGCATGTTATCCAATCCATGCAATACGATTATATTTTTATTCAACGCGAAGCATTTTTTATTGGTCCGCCTATGTTTGAATATTTATTCAAACTCACAGGCAAAAAAATAATCTTCGACTTAGATGATGCCATTTGGCTACCCAATGTTTCAGAAGGCAACAAACAATTTGCAAAATTAAAATTTCCTGCAAAAACGGCAGCCATCATGCGGCTTTCGAGCAGAATTGTAGCAGGAAATATTTATTTGAAAGCATACGCATCGCAATTCAATCATGACATTGTAATCATTCCATCTACCATTGATTTAAACTATTACAAAATAATTCAGCAACCCATTTCAAATATTGTAACCATTGGCTGGAGCGGCAGTGCAACTACTATTCAACATTTAAAAACATTGGAAAATGTATTTGAAAAGTTGAAAGAAAAATTGGGCGATAAAATAAATTTCATAGTGTATGGCGATGAAAATTTCGAAAATAAAAACCTAAAAATAAAAGGAATAAAATGGACTAGTGAATCGGAAGTAGAAGTGTTAAACCGATTTGATATTGGTGTGATGCCCTTGCCTGATAATGAATGGACAAGAGGCAAATGTGCCATGAAAGCATTGCAGTATATGGCTTTGGCAAAACCTGTGGTAGTTTCACCAGTTGGTGTAAACAAAGATATTGTCATGGAAGGAGTGAATGGTTTTTTAGCTGCGACTGATGAAGAATGGCTATTGAAATTAGAGCAATTAATCAACGATGCTGCATTAAGAAAATCAATTGGTGAAGCAGGAAAAATTACTATCGAAAAAGATTTTTCAGTAGCTGCCAATGGCAAAAAATATGTAGCTGTTTTCGATTTTTAAAATCGATAATTCTCATTTTGTTTTTTGAAAATGAATGGCAATAAGTTGTAAGTTTGCCCATTATTTTATTTTTATGATTCAACGAAAACAAACCTTGTATCTATTGATAGCAGCCACTTTGACTGGCACTACTTATTTTTTTGAATTGTGGAGTGCCACCGCAAAAGATGTAGTTTTTTCTTTAAAACCAGCCAATGATATTGTTTGCTTAATAGCAATGGCTGCCGCCACATTGCTATCTTTTTCCACTATTTTTTATTTTAAAAACAGAAAGAAGCAAATCAATTTTGGGTTTATTTCTTTATTGATTGACATGGCATTTATAGTGATTTGCTTATTGAAAATTTCTTCGTTGAAAAACAATGCTATTGCAGCAGGTGCTACAGATGCGGCTTACAAGCTAACCGTGTTGCTGCCAATGGCAGCACTCATTTTTATTGTGTTGGCAATTTTTGCCATCAAAAAAGATGAAAAATTGGTGCAATCATTAGATAGATTAAGATGATGAATCAGCTAAAAAAAACTTTTCTTGCCTTAGGCGATTCGTACACCGTTGGTGAATTGGTAGAAACTTCACAACGATGGACGATGCAATTAATCAAATTGTATGAAGCGGAAAATATTTCATTTCATCCGCCGCTAACCATTGCTCACACTGGTGCTACAAGTGGTGAGTTGTTATTTGATGTACAACAATTACACCCCAAAGGGAAATTCGATTTAGTCAGTTTGTTGATTGGTGTAAACAATCAATATCGTGGTTATTCGATGGAAAATTATGAAATTGAATTTGCTCAATTAGTGGATATAGCAATTGATTTAGCAACGGATAAAAAGCATGTAATTGTTGTTTCAATTCCTGATTGGAGTTATTCGCCATTTGCAAAAAATGACAAACGAGGCACGGTGAAAATTTCGGAAGAAGTGGCTTCTTTTAATGCTATCAATAAAAAAATAGCGATAGCGAAAGGCATCAAATATGCTGATATTACAAAGCTTTCACAAAATAATGAGGCAGAATTATTTGCTGCTGATGGTTTGCACCCAAGTGGTTTGCAATATGCAAAATGGGCAAAAGAAATTTTCAGTGTTTTGAAAAATATTTTTTAATCCACTAATTTTTACCAGCTGTACTTGAATTTACTGAATGAAAAATACAGCCAACAAACAAACAAGAGCAATAAACGAACTTGGTATTTTTTATGTTAATACATTTTTACCGCACCAAACTCACATCACCTTTTTTGAGGTGGGCATCGCCGCTGGCATTTTTCCAGTTGATAAAATAAACATAAGTAGCTATGGGCTGCGGCTTGCCATTGAAAGTACCATCCCAGGCCATCGTATAATCAGTAGTT
>CAIODY010000003.1 GCA_903857255.1 uncultured bacterium | reverse complement strand
AACTACTGATTATACGATGGCCTGGGATGGTACTTTCAATGGCAAGCCGCAGCCCATAGCTACTTATGTTTATTTTATCAACTGGAAAAATGCCAGCGGCGATGCCCACCTCAAAAAAGGTGATGTGAGTTTGGTGCGGTAGGAGGAAAACTGTTATGGAATTTGAAACAAACTTCATTTAGTAACTCCCAAATGGTATTAAATAGTTTTGCTGAAATGATATTCATTGGCAGTGGGAAAATAGGTAGCTTCAATAAAATCTATTTCAAAAGCTAAAACAAACTATTTTTATTGCATGAAATTTCTAAAACAAATTACCGCTCTTTTTATTGTTGTATTTGCAACCAGTTTTTTAATTTTCAATTCCTGCAAAAAAGACCCATGTGCTGGCATCAGTTGCGGTAATGGTGTATGCTTCAATGGCTCTTGTAATTGCAATGCTGGTTATGAAGGTGCAACTTGTCAAACGCTTTCAACAGATAAGTTTTGTGGAAATTATTCAGGTGCTTCAACTCCTGACAATTCGGGTCAAGGCAATGATGTTTCGATTTCAGATTTATACAGTTCAAGCACCGTAAATCAAATTCGAATCACTGGCATTGGCTATACACAATGGAGCAATGTTTTTACAAAATTATACGATTTTCAATCGTATGTAACAGCCACTATTGGCTTGCAAAATGGTGCTATCAGCATTGTCAATCAAACCATATCATCTGGTGTTGAAAATTATACAATTAATGGCACTGGCAGCATTAATTTAAACACACAAACTTTGCAATTAAATTACACCTCAAAATGCAATGCTGATACCACCCTCAACACTTCTTTTTCATACACTGGTATAAAATAAATATACTACCTTGTAGCAGCTAATTTTCTTAAAACCTAACACCTCATGAAAAGAAAATTTACTCTTCTCTTCTTTATTGTTTTTGCTCAAATCCTTGCTGTATATGCTATTCCACTCGATAGCTTAATGAATGATGGCGTAAAATTTTACAGCCAAGGCAATTATAAACAAGCCATTATTTTGTTTGAAAAAAGTGCCAAACAGGCAAATGACGAAAAGCAATTAGCCATTGCCAGCAATGCTTACAACAATTTGGGTAATTGTTATTCGCATTCAAACGAAGTAGAAAAAGCGTTGCAAAATTATTTAACTGCTTTAAAAATTGCCGAGCAAATCAACGACAAACATCGCATGGCGAAATGTTTGAAAAACATTGGCGCATTGTATAATGACACCAAAGATTTTGACAAAGCTTTTAATTATTTCGACCAAGCATTAGCCGTGGCAAAAGATGCAAAAGACAATTTGTTAGTCGCAGATTGCTTTAACAACAAGGCTTTGATTTATGATGAACAACAAAATAATTATCCGAAAGCTATTGAATTTTATACCAAAGCATTGGCGATTTATGAGCAAGAAAAAAATGAAGAACGCATCAGCATGACTTATAATAATTTGGGTATTGTTTATAAATACACCAAAGATTATGACCAATCAATTTTCTATTATCAAGCTGCTTTAAAAATTGCTCGAAAGAATAATGATTCATTTATGATTGCTGCCAACTTGAATAATTTAGGCAACACTTATAGCTTGAAAGGGCAGCACCAGCAAGCGATGCAAGCTTTTAATGAAGCTGTTTTAATATCCAACAAAACTGGCGACAGACAAACTGGAATTGAAGTATTAGATGGTATTGCGACCGAATATTTTTTGATGAACGATTTTAAATCAGCTTATGATTTTAGAAAAAAATATGCCGATGAAAAGTTTAAATATTTTGATGCCGAGCGAACAAAACAAATGGCTGACATGGAAACTAAATATCAAACTGAATTGAAACAACGTGAAATTGATAGTTTGAATTTGCAAAAAATCCAAGCTAAAAATGATTTGCTGCAAGCTGATTTAAAAGTGCAACATCGCAATTTATTTTTAGTGGTTGCCTTATTGTTGTTGCTGGCGGCTGGTTTCGGGTTTTTATTGTATCAGCGTCATCAAAAAGTGGTGTTAGCAAAAGAAAAAGCCGATGCTATTTTGCAAACTGAATTGAACGAACGTAATCGGATTGCTCGTGATATGCATGATGAGTTGGGCACGGGATTATCAAAAATAAATATGGCGCAAATTGGCGCACAGCAAAGCATTGGCAACGAAAAAGAATTGCAACACCATCTCACTTTTATAAGCAAATCAACTACTGAATTGGTGAAAAGCATGGGCGATTTAATTTGGAGTTTAAAATCGGATGACAATACTTTGGAACAATTTTTTGCAAAAATCAGAAATCACAGTTCTGAATTTTTGGAAGAAGCCAATATTGATTTCGATATTATTTTTCCTGAAATAAAAAATGATTTTGCATTGAATAAAGAAGAGCGTCATCAATTATTTTTAGTGATTAAAGAAGCATTGAACAATGCTGTAAAACATTCATCAGCAAAGCATTTACAGATGAATGCAAAATTGGAAAACAATATTTTCCAATTACAAATTGAAGATGATGGAAAAGGTTTCGACAAAAATTTATTGACAAAAAAAGGCAACGGATTAGCCAACATGAAACATCGAATCGAATCAACAGGCGGAGAAATTATTTTTGAATCATCGCTTAATAAAGGCACTCAAATTAGCATCACTTATGCCATTGAAAAATTCAAAAATCTGCTTTTATAAATCTACCATTAAAGTAGTATTGCGAAGCGAAATCAATACTTCTATTTTCGCATCGTGAAAATCAACGTAGGCATATTAGAAGACAATCAACAAGTGAGAGAAACTTTCGTTTCACTTTTCAATCATCATGAAGACACTTCATGCGTTGCCGAGTTTGAAAGCGCTGTGGATGCTAAAGAAATTGTAGCGTTGAAAAACTTAAACGTTATGTTGGTTGATATTCATTTGCCTGATGGAAATGGCATCGAATTTATTCGATTTGCAAAACCAAAAATGCCCAACACACAATTCGTTATTTTTTCGGTGTTTGAAGATGATGAAAATATTTTCAACGCCTTAGAATCTGGTGCCACAGGTTATTTGATAAAAAATACTTCGGCTGAAAAAATGATAGAAGCCATTAAAGAAGTGTTTGCTGGCGGTTCACCGATGAGCAGCAATATTGCCCGAAAAGTGGTAAGTGTATTTCAAAAAAAATCAGCCGATTCAAAATCAATTGAAATTTTAACGGCTCGTGAACATGAAATTTTAATTCATCTCTCCAAAGGATTTCGTTACAAAGAAATTGCAGCTAAGTTGGGCATAAGTGTAGAAACTATTCGGACTCACATTCGCAACATTTATGAAAAGCTGCAAGTAGATTCACGAACTGATGCGCTGAACAAAGTGTTCGGCAAATAATATTTAGCAAAAAAATTAAAACAACATAAACCCTGCAACAAAAGTTAAATTGGTGTTGCTGCCTTTGTTTGGGTTTTTATTGCCTGATAATGATGGGTCAATTTGATAAGTATAGCCGCTGCTATTAGGAACATAATTGCCATAGTGTTCAATGTTTATACCTAAATAATAGTTCTTGTTTTTGCCTGCAAAAGCCCTCCGAATTTTTATGGTGTAGAAATGAATCATCGGATTATAAACATAGTAGTTCTTGTATTTCCAATCCAATCGCACCGAATATCTTTGGTATTGCCCAAAAATTCCCATCGCCCAAAAGTCATCATCAGTAACCACTTGCCTGATGGTGTTGGCAGATGTGTGCAAATAAATTCTGCCTCCAAAACTCCAATCATCCTGCTGTTTCCATTGCGATTGAAAACCCAAATTCAAATCAAATGAGAACCATGCTTTAGTAAAATCAATTGCTGGGTCCGATTGTGAAACTGCGCCACCATAAATATTTTGTGTGGTAATAATTCCTTTGCCATCTACATTGCTAAACTGCTCACCAATTCCGGCTTTAACACCAAAATAATCGCCTAATGAAAAATGGCTTTTTGAGCTGTGAAATGCCATTCCTAAAATAGAATAATCGCCACCCACCATGCCCCCTAACGAGTTGTAATGTTCGATGGTCGGGAAGTCGGGACGAATGGAATAAAACCCAGCCATGCGTATATTATTATACGAAGTAAAACCAGCGTTGAAGCCAAAATACGAATCTGCCACTTGAGCTTTTAAACTATTCAACAACGATGATAAAATGACAAATAATAAAATTGATTTGGTTATTTTTTTCATGACGATTGATATTAAATTTTTTAATCAAAATTAACTCTCACGAAAAAAAACGGCAATACTACTTTAGTAGTAAGTTTTGTAAACTTCTGTTTGTTTCAACTAATTACTACTAAAGTGGTATTTCGCCTCACCTACCTGCCTGATAGCTTTGCATCAGCATTTCGCTAAAATATTTTCTAATTCTAAAACCAAATTATCATGAAAAAAAAATTGACAC
This sequence comes from uncultured bacterium, assembly GCA_903857255.1. Taxonomy (GTDB): domain Bacteria; phylum Bacteroidota; class Bacteroidia; order Chitinophagales; family CAIODY01; genus CAIODY01. The sequence continues at coordinate 16,556 of CAIODY010000003.1, read as the reverse complement.
TTTTGTTTGTTGTGGTTTGCCAATTTGCAATCGCACAACCTGTTATTTTAAATGGAAACAACTGCCCAGCTGCTGGTGGAGGCGCATTTCCAGTTTATCAATTCAATCCCTCTTCTAGTTATTCAGGAGCATCGGGTGCCAACCAAACTTGGAATTTTAGCACAACTGCTTTTCATAAAATTGCAGAAGTGAGTTTTGTAAATCCTGCTACAACGCCTTATGGCTCTACTTATTCGGCTGCCAACAATTGTGCTGAAATATTGGATACCATGGGCAATTCATTAGGTATGTACAACTATCGAAAAATTTCGAGCATTGGCATTGAGCAAATTGCCAACAATGTTTCTTCCAATTCTTCTACTGCTACAATTTATACCAATTATGAAACCGAGTTGCCATTTCCATTTTTGTTTCAACAAATTGATACCGATTATTTTCAAAAATCAAGTGGTTCATTAAACAGCGTGATATTGACCTACGATGCTTACGGGACACTGATTTTGCCATGGGGCACTTATAATAATGTGGTTCGAGTTAATCGCTATTGGGGAGTAAATGATTACGGCTATGAATGGTGGTCAACCAACCCGTTGCTGAATATTTTGAGTTACGATAATCAAAGTTTGCAATTTACCGCTGCCGGAAATGCAATAACAACTGGCGTAAATCAATTAGCATCAACCAACAATTTGATTACAGTTTTTCCAAACCCTACTTCTGATTTTTTGTATTTCAATGCGCCGAATAATTGTGTGGTGAAAATTTACGACATGCTTGGCAGAACCTTAATGGATAAGACTTTGAGCGAAAACAAATTAGATGTAAGCGAATTACATCATGGGGTTTATTTTTTCAAAATTTTTCAAAATGAAAAAATTTTGAGCACAAGCAAAATCAACAAACAATAAAAATCAACAAACAAAATTTCAAAAATCTAAATTCAAATTATCATGAAAAAAATTACACTCGTTTATCGTTTAATGGCATTGTTGATGTTCATTCAAGCCATTTCTTTTTCTATGGCATCAGCACAAAACATTAATTACACCATCAATTACAACGACCCTTATGACATCAGAAAAGCAAAAGGCGTTTTGTTGTTGGGTTTGGAAAATATTGTTACGCCTACAATTGGCGCAATGGGTCAATATCATTTAGGTAAAATTGCCACGTTCGATGCACAATATCGCCGTTCGTTTGCCTACTTAATTCCAATTGATGAAACCAAACAAATTGGTACCAACACACGAGGTGCAACCAGTATTTTTGAAGCCACAGCTACTTATCACATCTTCGATAAATTGGTGGATAGAAAATTGATGATAAACCTTAAAACCGAGCATTATGGCAACACTACACACACCGAGTTTATAAAAGTGCCTATAAAATCACGAAAAATATTTGGCGCAAGGGGTGGTGTTTTTTTATACCATGCACCAGTTTCAGCCAATCCTAATACTGTTACCTTTCACTCAAAAAATGATACTACATCTTTTAGAGATAATGCTACGGTGATGGCAACATCAACAGGTGTATTTTTTGGATTAAGCACAGGGCGTATTGATAAAGCTGGCATTGCAGCCAGTGGCTATGGAAATCGTCGCCGCAATCGTCAACGAACTATTTATGCTGATGTGTTTTTGGGCGGAACAGCTATGCAAGATTTGCAATTGAAAAATGGAACTGCTGTTCCCATCACTGCCACCAAATCAGCCATAGGCTGGAGAGTTGGCGGACAATGGATGGATAATGGCACTTATGTAAAAATGGAATTTGGCAAACGACCCTTTGTAGGTAGCGGTGCGATGTTGAATTTTATTTTTGGTTTTGTGCTTTATGGCAACGAAAAAAAATTGAACAAAATGCATTTGGCTGAAGACAAAAAATAATGCAACAATAAAAATTGCAGTCATAAAAAATGCAAATGAGAAAATCTCATTTGCATTTTTTGTTTTCAGAAGATACTACTAAAGTGGTATTGTTGGCTCTGGCTGTGGGTTCTATGTTTGCATTAATAAAAATCTAACAATCATGCAAATTAATTCAACAGTAAAAACAATCGCAGTTTTAACAGCTCTTTCATTTTTCACAACAGGTTGTGCAACTATTTTAGCACCCAAAAATAGTTCGGTAGTTTTATTCGATGCGCCCAAAGATTTAGTAGTAACCGAAAATGGCAACAATGTGCCGCTCGAAAAAGTATTGGGTGATGCCAAAGTAAGACAAGGGTATAGTTCTACAACAACTACGTATTACTACACCAGTGGCATCAAATTAGATAGACGGCATGCCCACACTTTAGAATTAATATCAGGCGACAAAAAAGGAACTTTGGTTTTAAAACCACGAGTAAGCGGTGGTATTGTGTTTGCCGATATGATGCTCACTTGGGGAATTGGATTACCAATTGATGCTATCACAGGTAAATGGAAGGTATTACGCCGCCATAATGTAGATGTGCCGGCAGTGTTGAACAATACACGTATGCGTAGCGTACACAAATTGAAAAAAGGATTGAGAAGAAAATTGGAATAAATGAATTGGAAAGACAAAAAGGCAATGAAAAATCATTGCCTTTTGTTATCAAAATGAAGAGTGTTTTTAAATCAACACTTCACCCGTCATCACACTTGGTATTTCAATGCCCATCCATCTTAAAATGGTTGGTGCTAAATCAGCCAGCTTGCCACTTTTTAAATCGGGCTTTTCATTTTTGTCAATAAAAAACAAAGGCACAGGATTTTTTGTATGAGCCGTATTCGGCGTTCCATCAGGGTTTACCATGTAATCAGCATTGCCATGGTCGGCAGTTAATAAAATAGCGTAGCCATTTTCTAATCCAACTGTAACTACGGATTGCACACATTCATCCACAGTTTTCACGGCTTTTATCACGGCTTCAAAAACTCCAGTATGACCAACCATATCTGCATTGGCAAAATTTAAACAAACAAAATCAACTTCACCTTTTTTCAATTCAGCCACTATCGCATCTTTCACAGCGTAAGCACTCATTTCGGGTTGCAAATCGTAAGTAGCAACTTTGGGTGATGGAATCATAATTCTCATTTCATTTTCAAATGGTTCTTCACGTCCGCCATTGAAAAAGAAAGTTACGTGTGGATATTTTTCTGTTTCAGCAATTCTGATTTGTTTTTTGCCATGCTTCGCCAAAACCTCACCCAATGGGCTTTCTACGTTGTCATTATCAAAAACAACATTTACATTTTTGTAAGTATCATCATAACGAGTCATGGTGGTGTAATGCAATTTTAAGGTGTGCATGTTTTGCTCATGAAAATCTTGTTGCGTTAATACTTGTGTGATTTCACGGCATCTATCCGTACGGAAATTGAAACAAATCACTGCATCGTTTTCTTTTATCGACGAAAAATTATTCCGAATTTTTGCTGGTAAAATAAATTCATCGGTAATATCGCTATCGTAGGACGATTGAATAGCATCAGCCACCGATGCAGCTTCCGAGCCAATTCCATTCACCAATAAATCGTAGGCTTTCTTCACACGTTCCCAACGCTTATCTCTATCCATCGCATAATATCTTCCAACTATGCTACCAATTTTAATGTTGCTGCCTTCAATAAATTTTTCCAAATCTGCCAAATATCTTTTGCCACTTTTTGGGTCAGTATCTCTACCATCAGTAAAAGCATGAATGCAAACGTTTTTCACACCATGTGCCATCACTATGCTGCACAAGGCTTTGAGGTGATTCATCGAACTATGCACACCGCCTTCACTTACCAAACCCATCAAATGCAATGTGCAATTATTTTGCTTCGCATGATTGATGGCATCGAGCAAAGCTTTGTTTTCTTCCAACTTTTTTTCACGAATTGCAATATCAATTTTCAATAAATCTTGATAAATAATTCTGCCTGCGCCTATGTTTAAATGCCCAACTTCGCTGTTGCCCATTTGTCCGTTGGGCAAACCCACCCATTCGCTATGCGTTATCAATTCGCTATTTGGATATTGCTTGTATAAATTATTTACAAAAGTTGGGTTCGCCTGCGAAATAGCGTCAGTGCTATCTCCCAAGCCTTTGCCCCAGCCATCCATGATAATCAAAATAACTTTTCGGTTGTTCATTTTTTAATTTTGAAATGCAAAGATAAAGATGTAATGCTTGTGAAAAATGAATTTTAAATTGGTGTAAAATTCAGCTATCTTACAGCAATTAGGTGCAATGCTGTGTTGTATTTATAATTTCAAATCAACCACATGACTAACAAATTTGATATACTGATTGAAAGTTTTATTGCCAATAAAATTGGCATTGACAAACATTTTTTGAATCCTGTTTTGGCGGCGCATTTAAAAAACAATTTGTTGCAATTAGTGCAAGAAAATAAATTGCAAACCGCTGGCACAGGCAATGAAGATGTAACATTGATAAATACCAATAATCGTAGCGATAAAATTTATTGGCTCGATAAAAAGAACAACAACATTTACGAAAATCAGTTTTTTGATTTGATGGATGAACTGGTGACTTACCTGAACAGCAATTGCTACACAGGCATTACGGGCTATGAGTTTCATTACACTTGTTACCCAATTGGTAGTTTTTACAAAAAACATTTCGACCAATTCAAAAACAATCCTAGCCGACAATACAGTTTGATTTTATATTTAAACGACAATTGGCAAACTGCTGATGGCGGTGAATTGTGTATTTATCAAAATGGTATTTGCCAACAAATTGCACCAGAAAATGGTAAGAGTGTTTTTTTTAAAAGCAACGAATTGGAACATGAAGTTTTAATCACCACCCATGAAAGGTTGAGTATTACAGGTTGGTTGAAAACAAATTGAATTCAACACAGTATGTTGTTTTACAAATTTGTTTTTTATTTTTGACCAAGTAAACACAATTCAATATGAATCCTATCATTAAAAACATTTTAGCTGTTGTTGTAGGGGCAATAGTTGGCGGCGTTGTAAACATGGGTATTATCATCGTGAGTCCTCATATTATTCCGCCACTTGTTGGCGTAGATATTACCACCGAAGCTGGTTTAAAAACTGCGATGCATTTGTTTACTCCAATAAATTTTATCATGCCATTTTTAGCTCATGCTTTTGGGACATTAGTTGGGGCGTTTATTGCCTACTTAATTGCAGCCAGCCACAAAATGAAATTAGCGTTAGTGGTGGGTTTTTTATTTTTAATCGGTGGCGCAACTGATGTTTATTTATTGCCTTCGCCAATATGGTTTACCGTACTCGATTTGATAGTTGCTTATATCCCGATGGCATTAACAGCTGGCAAATTGGCTGCTACTGTGAGGGGCAAACTAAACTAATGCAAAAAAATCAGAACGTTATTTTCCGTAATACAATATGGAGCCCCCAGTATATTTTTTTCCACAAATAGTTTGTTTATATCAAAAAGCAAACTTACCTTTGCCGTCCAAAAAAAAATTAGGGAATGCCTACAATACAACAGTTAGTAAGAAAAGGACGTACGATTATTCGTGCAAAATCAAAATCTCGTGCATTAGATAATTGCCCTCAACGCCGCGGTGTATGTACACGTGTGTACACTACTACGCCTAAAAAACCAAATTCGGCTTTGCGTAAAGTAGCTAAAGTTCGTTTGACTAATAAAAACGAAGTTATCGCTTACATACCAGGTGAAGGTCATAATTTACAAGAGCACTCAATCGTTTTGATTCGTGGTGGTCGTGTGAAAGATTTACCAGGTGTACGTTATCATATTGTTCGTGGTGCATTAGATACTGCTGGTGTGAACAACCGCAAACAAAGCCGTAGCAAATACGGAACTAAACGCCCTAAAGCTGGTGCTGCCGCAGCTCCTGCTAAGAAAAAATAAATTTTAACTAAGTAATCTTGTTTATAAATAGAAGCAAGGTGAATATATTCAAACAAACAACAAATGCGTAAAAAGAAAGCCCCCAAAAGATTTTTGGCACCTGACCCAAAATTCAATGACCAATTAGTAACTCGATTCATCAATACGATGATGTGGAGCGGAAAGAAAACAATTGCTACTACAATTTTCTATGATGCTATGGCACTCATTGATAAAAATGGTGGCGAAATGGATGGTTACACTACTTGGAAAGAAGCTATGCAAAATGTTACCCCTGCTGTTGAAGTAAAAAGCAAACGTATTGGTGGTGCTACATTTCAAATTCCTTCAGAAGTTCGTCCTGACAGAAAGATTTCATTATGTATGAAATGGATTATTAAATATAGTCGTGAACGTAATGGTAAATCAATGGCCGAAAAATTAGCTAACGAATTAACAGCAGCTGCAAAAAAAGAAGGTGCTGCATTTAAGAAGAGAGAAGATACACACAAAATGGCTGAAGCAAATAAAGCTTTTGCACATTTTAGATAATTAGCAATTTGCTCAATGGCTAAATAGCTTGATTGCTCAATGGTTATCTCATCAATTCCATTGAGCAATCTTTTTTATAAAACAAACATTCAAACAATTAACAGTAAAATAAAATGGCTGACTTAAGATTTCAAAGAAACTTTGGTATTGCTGCACACATTGATGCTGGCAAAACTACAACAACAGAGCGTATTTTGCGCTACACAGGTATGATTCATAAAATTGGTGAAGTGCACGATGGTGCTGCTACAACCGATTGGATGGAACAAGAAAAAGAACGTGGTATCACTATCACTTCGGCAGCTGTTAGTTGCCAGTGGAAATTTCCTACCTTAAAAGGAAAAGATTATGCCGATACCAAATCATACTACTTTAATATTATTGACACTCCAGGTCACGTGGATTTTACGGTAGAAGTAGAACGTTCGATGAGAGTATTGGATGGTTTGATTGCTTTGTTTTCTGCGGTTGATGGTGTAGAACCACAATCTGAAACAGTTTGGCGTCAGGCTAATCGTTATAAAGTGCCTCGTATCGGTTTTGTAAACAAAATGGACAGAAGCGGTGCTGATTTCTTGATGGTTGTTCAACAAGTAAAAGATATGTTGGGTGCTAAGGCTGTGCCTCTGCAATTGCCAATTGGTGCTGAAGATGATTTTAAAGGTGTAGTTGATTTGATTAAAATGAAAGGAATCATTTGGCACATGGAAACAGAAGGGATGACTTTCGATGAAATTGAAGTGCCTGCTGATATGTTGGATGAAGCTAACGAATGGAGACAACATTTGGTGGAAGCTGTGGCTGAATACGATGAAAAATTATTAGAAAAATTCTTTGATGACCCTGCAAGTATCACCGAAGCAGAAATGCATGAAGCAATTCGTAAAGCATGTATTGATTTATCAATCGTGCCGATGATGTGTGGTTCTTCATTTAAAAACAAAGGCGTACAAACTGCTTTAGATGCAGTTTGCCGTTATTTGCCTGGTCCATTAGATATTGAAGATACCAAAGGAATTAATCCAGATACTGGCGAAGAAATCACTCGTAAAGCTGACCCTAAAGCACCTTTCAGTGCGTTAGCATTCAAAATTATGACTGACCCATTTGTGGGTAGATTGGCTTTCTTCCGTTGTTATAGCGGACATTTAGATTCAGGTTCTTATGTGTTGAATGTACGTAGCGGAAAGAAAGAGCGTATCAGCCGTATCATGAAAATGTTTGCCAACAAACAAAATCCAATTGATTTCATCGAAGCTGGTGATATTGCAGCAGCAGTAGGTTTCAAAGAAATTAAAACTGGTGATACTTTATGCGATGAAAATCATCCAATCACTTTGGAAAATATGTTCATTCCAGAACCCGTTATCGCTATTGCAGTTGAGCCTAAAACTCAAGCTGACGTGGATAAAATGGGATTGGCAATTTCTAAATTAGTAGAAGAAGACCCTACCTTGAGAGTAAATACTGATGAAGATACTGGTCAAACCATTCTTCGTGGTATGGGTGAATTGCACTTGGAAATTATCATCGACCGTATGCGTCGTGAATTTAAAGTAGAAGTAAACCAAGGTGCACCACAAGTGGCTTACAAAGAGGCTTTCAACACTACTATCACGCATCGTGAAGTATTGAAAAAGCAATCGGGTGGTCGTGGTAAATTTGCCGATATTCAATTTGAATTTGGTCCTGCCGATGAAGAATGGATGAAGGAAAATGAAGGTAAGAGTTTCCAATTTGTGAATGATATTTTCGGAGGTTCAATCCCTAAAGAATTTATCCCTGCTATTTTGAAAGGCTTTGAAACATCGATGCCTAATGGTGTGTTGGCTGGTTACCCAGTTAACAACATGAAAGTAAGAGTGTTTGATGGTAGCTACCATGATGTGGATTCTGATTCCATGTCGTTTGAATTGTGTGCTCGTTCAGCATTCCGCGAAGCAGGCAGAAAAGCAAAACCAATTTTGTTAGAACCGATTATGAAAGTGGAAGTATTAACACCTGACCAATATATGGGTGATGTTACAGGCGATTTGAACCGTAGAAGAGGTATCATGGAAGGAATGGATAGCCGTGCTAACTTACAAGTTATTAAAGCTAAAGTGCCATTGAGCGAAATGTTTGGTTATGTAACGCAATTGCGTTCGTTATCATCAGGTCGTGCTACTTCAACTATGGAGTTCAGCCATTATAGCCCAGCTCCGAACAATATTGCAGAAGCAGTTATTGCAAAAAGCAAAGGCAAATTGAAACCAATTGAAGATTAAGTTATTCGTTGAATCCATAAAAAAAGGCACTCAATTAATTTTGAGTGCCTTTTTTTATTAGATAATATTAAGTAATGTTTCCTTTATTGTTGAAGCAGCTATGCTAAAGTGGAATATTGGCAATTGAAATTAAACTGTTTATTTTTTTTCATTTCGCTTTTTTAATTGACGAATACCCCACAACAAAGCAATCAACAATATACCTAACGTAAACCAAGCTACATATACGTTGAGTGATTGTTCAATTTCGTGATAAGCATTGCCAAAAAAATAACCAATGCAAATTAGAATTATCGAACGAAAAAAAGTAACTGTAACACAAATCAATAAGTAACGCCAGAAATTTACTTTTAAGCAACCAGCTGCAATCAAACCCACTATACCAATTGCCATTGCCAACTTTGAAAAATAAACTGCCTTACGATGATGCAGATTAAAAAAATCAGTTGCCTTGTCTAATTTCTCTTTTGTTATTCCAATCCGAAAACCATGCCTTTGTAAAAATCCCATTCCCCATCTGCCCAGCATATAAAACAAAGTATCGCCAGTAATATCCGCTGCTAACAAAATTGCCATCACTGGCACAAAACTCATTTGATGTAATGAAATCAGCAAGCCGCTTACAATAGCTGTGAGTACGCCACCAATAATAGCCAGAGGAAATAAAAATAGATAATTGTATTGTTGCAACAAGTGTAAAATGTCGTTCATGATTTACTTGTTTTGATTTTTACAATACTACAAATTTAACTGTCGGATAAAGTTAAACTTCTGATATTTTTTTTGAAAAATAATTGAAATGAAAATAGCAAGTTCACTTGTTTTCATCTCAATTCATCAATAAAAAATAGTGCTATTTTTTCACCACCAGCAAACTTTCATAGCTGGCTTTATCTTTTAAAATAGCAACTGATTTTAAAATAGCTGGGTCGTTATTAAAGTCGGCTTCTGTTCTGCCTTTCTGAAAATAATAACGGCTTACAATTTCATTTTCGAGCAATTCTTTTATCTCGGTTTTGTTGTGGTATAAATCATCTTTTTTGTCGTGATTTAATTTAGCCTGTAAGTTCTCGAATTGTGTTTTGAAATCATCAAAATATTTTTCTTTTTCGGCTTCTTTTTTCAAATCACTTAAAGCTTTTTCCGATTCAGATTGGTGTTCGAAATTTTTAGTGCCAGCAAATTTTACAAACTCATCAAAGTCTGCATCAGTCAGTCTGAAATCTTTTGCCGCAGCAATAGTTGGATGATTGATTTTGTATTGTGTGGCAAACTCAAACAAAATTCCTTTCACAAAAAGTTGTTGCGAAAGCAAACTCATTTCCACTTCATCCATTTTTACATCAGGCTCAATACCTCCACCATCAAACACTTTCCTGCCATTTTTAGTTTTGAATTCATGCTTCAACGAATCTGGAACTTTGCCCACACTGCCATCAGCATTGCGATGCGTATAATCTAAAGCCTGAATACATCTACCACTTGGAATGTAATATTTTGCAGTGGTTACTTTTAGTTTATTCCCATAAGGCAACGGACGAGTTGTTTGCACCAAACCTTTTCCATAAGTACGCTGACCAATCACCACAGCTCTGTCATTATCCTGCAAAACTCCACTCACAATTTCGGCAGCACTTGCCGAGTTGTGATTCGTTAAAACAGCAATAGGCAAATCAACATCCACAGGATTATTCATGGCCACATATTTTTTATCCCATTCGGCTTGTTTGCCTTTGGTGCTCACCACTTCACTTCCACGAGGAATAAACAAGTTGGCAATGTCAACTGCTTCATTCAACAGCCCACCAGGATTGCTTCTTACATCTAAAATCAAACCTTTTAATTCAGGATTTTTTTCTTTCAATTCTTTAAATGCATCGCTTAATTCACGAGCACTATTGTCAGTAAATTGTGTGAATTTGATGTAAGCAATTTGCTTATCAATCATGCCCGAATAGTTTACACTTTTAATCACCACTTCTTCACGTTTTATTTCTTTGGTGATGTCGACATTTATACCTGGTCGTTTAACAGTTATCTTAAAACCTGTGTTGGGTGTACCTTTCAGCAGATGACTCACTTCATCTACAGTTTTGTTTTTGCACGAAATTCCATCCACACTAATTATCGCATCGCCTGCCTGTAAGCCAGCACGTTGCGCAGGAAACCCTTCGTAAGGCTCAGCAATAGTAATGTAATCACCATCATCTCTTACCTGTGCACCAATGCCGCCATATCGGCCTGTAGTTTGAAATTTGTAATTATCCAAATCTTCTTCGGTTATCAAATTAGTGTAAGGGTCTAAATTATCCAACATAGCATCAATGCCCGTTTGAGTGAGTTTATCAGCATCTACTCCATCTACATAATTGCTGTTTAATTCTTTAAACATCGAACTAAAAATGTCGATGTTTTTATTGATTTCAAAATAAGAATCGGCAGCGGCAATGCTTGCCAATGCTGCGATTCCAATGATTAAAAATATGTTTCGTTTTTTCATTTTTAAAATTTCATTTGCCACGAATGCTCTAATTTTTCTTTATAAACTTTACAAACTTGATGAACTTTATAAACTCTTTTATTTCATACTCAACAATTGTTTATATCGAACATCATCATGCAACACTTTTAATGCTTCTTGCAAATCATCATCCGTTTTAAAAGTATTTTCTTTTTCACCTTTTTCATGAAAATAAAATCCTGCAATAATTCGATTTAATTCCTTCATCAATTCTGTTTTATTTTTCAATACATCCTTTTCATTATCATGTTTTACTTTTTGTTCCAATGCTCTCCATTCCGCATCAAATTGAGCGATGTAATTTTCTTTAGTCAATGATTTTTTTACTTGCTCCAATTTTTTTTCCGTGTTGGTATTATAGCTGAAAGGCTTGTTGGATAAGTATTTCACAAAATCATTAAAATCATTTTCGTTCATCGAAAAATCTTTTGCAGTTGAATTAGTGGTTGGGTGAAGGCTGAAATATTTTACCGCAAAACCAAACAACAGATTTTTTTCTTTCAATGTTTTTGTTACCAACGAAATATTTTCATCAGGCATTAAAACATCGGGCTCAATGCCACCGCCGTCATACACTGTTCTTCCAGCTTTTGTTTTGAAAGGATGCTTTAATGAATCTGGAATTTTGCCCACACTTCCATCACCATTTCGATGCGAGTAATCCAACACCTGAATACATCTGCCTGCTGGTGTGTAATATTTTGAAATCGTAACTTTTATCTGATTGCCATAACTGATAGGCTTTGTAACCTGCACCAATCCTTTGCCGTAAGATTTTGTGCCCACAACAATTCCTCTATCTAAATCTTGCATACAACCCGAAACAATTTCAGAAGCTGACGCAGAGTTGTGATTGGTTAATATTGCCACTTTTATTTTTCCATCTTTCATTTCATTCAATGTGGCATAGCTGCGTTGCGCTTCAGTCAAGCGTCCACGGGTGTCAACGATTTTTGTTCCTTTCGGCACAAACAGATTTACAATGTTCACGGCTTCCATTAATAGGCCGCCGCCATTGCTTCGTAAATCTAACACCACCGACTTCAAACCATTGTGTGATTGACGTTTCAACGAATCAATGGCATCATTAATTTCTTTGCTACCATGCTCCATGAATGAAGTAAATTGAATGTAGCCAGTTTCATCATCCAACAAACCATAATAAGGCACCCATTTTTCTGTGGCTTCTTCTCTCACAATATTTTTAGTCGTGGTCTCATTGGTTGATGCGCTGAAAACCTTAATGTTTACAACAGTTCCGGGCGAACCTACCAACATTTTATTAATTTCCTCATTCGATTTACCCGATAAACTTTCACCACTTATTTCAACAATTCTATCACCACATTGCAAGCCTGCTTTTACTGCTGGTTGATTTTGTTTAACCATGCTCACAAAAACACTATCTCCCATTTTCAAAAACAAAATGCCAATATCAGCATGTTGTGATGAAGTGCGTAACCGATAATCTTCAATATCATTTTCAGCCAATAAAACGGTGTAAGGGTCAAGCGTTTTGCACATGGCATCAATCGCTTTCTTAGTCATTTTGTTGGGCGAAACAGGGTCAACATAATACGTGTTCACTTCTTTCAACACCGCTGCGAACAGCTCCATGTTTTTTGCAGCATTAAATAACTGACTGCCCGAAGTAAAAGACAATAAACTGAAAGCAGCTACCACAGCCAAGCCTCCAACAATTGTTTTTTTATTTTTCAAAAACGATAAATTCCAATTCATTAAAAATGTTTTACAAAATGAGGATTCAAATTTATTCCGAAACTTCTGTTTTTACTTTGAATAAAAATGTTTGTTTGTTTTTCATTCGTTAAAATTTATAAATAAACTGCATCGTAAAACTTCTCACAGGTGCAATTTCACCAGGGCGTTCGGTGTATTCAAAGTTCAAAATATTTTTTACAATAACTGCTAAACTGGCATTTTTATTCATTTGATATTGCACTCGTGCATCAATAATCCAAGTGTCTTTATGTCCCCATTTTTGAGTGTATTGAGCAATTGAGCGAAAGAATGCACCCAGCTCGGGGTCAATGTTTGCGATGTAGGTATTGTAGCGCACATAACTGCCCAAAGTAAATTTATCCCATTGCAATTCTACATCCGATTTCCACGAAGTGGTGTAGCGATATTTTAAAATGTTGGTGAGGGTATCAGAATAGCGCAACTTTTTTTCGGCACTGCTTAGTTTATTAAAATCTAAATCACGAGGAATTACATAAGTCGCACCCGAATGAAAACTCACTTTTACTTTCTTGATTTGATATTGAGTAAACAGCGATAAATCTAATCCTTTCACTACAGTGTTGGAAATATTTTGCGATTGAAAACTTACTTGATTCAATAAAAAAGTAAACTCCATCATGTTGTAATAACGGGTGTAAAAGGCAGATAAATCAATCATTCCAAGCAATTTTTTGATGGCGAAGTTTTGTTTAATGCCCAACTCACCGCTCCAACCGCTTTCGGGTTGCAAAGTTGGATTCGGAATTATTTTTATTGCCGAAACATTAGTACTCACAAATTTTTCGGCAATGGTTGGCGCTCGATAACCCATGCCAATGGATGAGCGAATAAAAGTGGCTTTTGCCAATTGATAATTCAATCCAATTCTGCCCAAAGGTTTTGAATTGGTTTTAAAAGTATCCACTCTAAAACTTTCGTATCTGCCACCAAGTGTAAACCATAATTTATTGAAAAACTTTTTTTCCATTTGCAAATAGAAAGCAAAATTATCAGCCGTATGATTGCCATACAATTGCGAATTTACATCCGAGTAATTTGCTACCAACCCACTGGTGATGCCTATTTGATGTGCATACATTTTCTGCCCTTGCAATTCGGAATAATAAAATTTGGCATTGCTACCTTGGTCGGTAGAGTTGATATTGATGGTGTTGAAAAAGCGATTTTGCAATTTGAATTTATAGCCTGATGAAGTATTATAAGTGATGTAAGGGTCAATATTAAATCGAGTTATTTTTGAAAAACTTAAAGTAGTTTTTGGCGTATCCACTCCGCCTGATGGTTTATAATAAGCCGTGCTATCAGGGCGATACACCTGATGAATAAAAGTAGCTTTATCATCAGCACCCCAAATAAAAAAGGAAGAACCTTGTGCTTTTTGTGCATTCATATTCAAGCCTACACTCAAGCCTTTTATCTTTTTGAAACGATAACGCAAATTCGTATTCAGCCTACCTCGAGTATTATAATTGCCTTGCAAATAACTATCATCAGTAAAATAATTTCCACCAACCACCACATCCAATTGTCCAAATTTCTGGCTATGAAAAAAGTTAGCACCATGATATTTCAACACATCATTGCCACTCCAATTTTCATAACTCTTATTCGGCGAATCGTACACACCTTGTTGAATCACAATGTTGGTTTGTGGTGCGTTTCTTGCAAATGCAGTTCTGAAATTTATCACGCCATTTAATGCCGATGAGCCGTACAATGCACTGGCTGCACCTTTCAGCACTTCTACTTGTTCGCAATTTTCAATCGGCAAAAAATCCCACTTCACATCGCCAGCGTCTGAAGTAAGCATGGGCATATCATCCACCATCACCAACACACGGCTGCCTGCGCCATAACTCCAACCACTGCCACCTCTTATATTTGCTTGCCCATCTACCACATCCACACCTGGTATGCGTTTCAGCATGTCGTCCATTTGTGTGATACCTACATCTTGCATTTGTTTTGGTTTCACTACTTCAATCGACACCGTTTCTTCATTCAATCGTTTTTCAAACTTGCTACCGCTAATGGTTACAGCATTTAATTCGTGTGAAAGTGCTGATAAATAAAGCACTTCAGGCAATTCAGAAAAATCATTTTTTGATAAATCAATTTGCTTTTGAAATGTTTTGTAGCCAAAATATTTTAGCGAAAGAATAACAGTTGAATTGCCAAAATCATTTTTTTTAATCGAAAAAAAACCGTTGTTGTTGGTAGTAGCAATGGCAATATTATTTACTAAAATAATTACACCTTGCAAAGTTTGTTGTGTAGTAGAATCCTTTACCACAGCCCTATACAAGCTATTTGCAAATACTGAAAAATTAGTTTGCCAAAGAAACAAAACCACCAAAAATGAAAGTATTTTTTTAGCCATGCTGTTATTTTTTTTGATTTTCTAAAGATATTATTTTCCAAATTGCTGCAAAAAGTATTTTTACATTTGCAACAAATAATCATCAAAATGAAAAAAATATTTTACACTCTTGTATGTCTTGTAATTAGCTACCATATTGGGTTTGCGCAATGCACAGCCAACACTTATTCGGGCAATCATGGTTATATTTTGCCTGATAGCTCTCAGTTTCCTCATGCCACTTTAAATCATGCTTTTAATGCGGTTATACAATTGCAAGTGGCGCATGATACAGTTACTTCGTTGGGCACTTTTACTTTCGATTCTATTTTTATTAGTAGTGTTACTACTTCGCCTGCATTGCCTAATGGTGCTGCAATTCACTACACTTGCAGTGCACCAAGATGTTCTTTTTTAGGAGCCAGCACAGGATGTATTAATGTGCATGTTGATTCTATTGGATTAACCAATGTTGCCACTTATCGAATTATTGTAAACGCAACAGCAAAGGGAAGTTTAGCAACTATTGTTGGAACGCTGCCTAATCAATCTCAAAGTGCTACTATTAATTGGTACAAAATAATTGTGGATGGAAATGGTGCAGGGATTTTATCAGTTGACAATTCAGCATTTGGAGTGTTAGATATTTCTCCAAATCCTGCTATGAATGCGGCTTCTGTTCAATTCTATTCACCAAAATCGGCTACTGTGAAAATGAATTTGCTGGATGTTATTGGTAGAAAAATTTTAGCAGAAAATTTGGCTGTAACAAACGGCATCAACAAAACTGAATTGAATATTTCAGCTTTACAAAACGGAATTTACTTTGTCAACTTTGAAGTAGATGGAAGAAATTTTAGTAAAAAATTGGTGGTGCAACATTGAAAATAGAACATGTATAACACCGATGAAAGGATTATCACAGATGATTTGTGGTAGTCCTTTTTTATTTATTCAAAACGTATCGCTTTTATCGGTCGAATATAATTAATTACAAAAGCTGGCAACCACAAACTCAACAAAACCACAGCAATAAAACCAACATTAATAATTCCAATAATTGTCCAATTAAAATCAATTGCCACTTCGCTGATGTAATAAGTTTCTTCTGGCAATTTGATGATTTTAAAATAATTCTGCAAGGCGCAAATGCTTAATCCCACTGTATTTCCCCACACTAATGCTTGCACCAAAATTCTCCTGGAGAGTGATAAAAAAATCAGTTTGATGTTGAAAGGTTGCATGCCTAATGTT
>CAIODY010000002.1 GCA_903857255.1 uncultured bacterium | reverse complement strand
TACTTGTTGGGTTAAATAAATATCGGCCAAAAGTAGGCAGATCAATATTATTTAATTTTGCAATACTATAAATAATTGTAGGGTGTCCTTTTACCATATCAAGATGCTGATATTCCAGTTCCTGAAAGAGCTGTTGATAAACCTTTCTTGATGCCTGTTGAAGATGTATTCTCTATCACTGGCCGTGGTACAGTTGCAACTGGTCGTATCGAAAGAGGTGTTACCAACGTTGGTGATGCAGTTGAAATCATTGGTTTGAAAGAAGCTGCTGTTAAATCTACAGTTACAGGTGTTGAAATGTTCCGTAAATTGTTAGATAGAGGTGAAGCTGGTGACAACGTAGGTTTGTTGTTACGTGGTATTGAAAAAACTGATATCGAACGTGGAATGGTGGTTTGTGCTCCTGGTTCAATCACGCCTCACACCGAATTCAAATGCGAAGTTTACGTATTGAGCAAAGAAGAAGGTGGTCGTCATACGCCATTTTTTAACAAATATCGCCCTCAATTCTATTGCAGAACAACTGACGTTACTGGTGAAGTAATGTTACCTGCAGGTGTTGAAATGGTTATGCCTGGCGATAACGTAGCTTTAAATGTAAAATTAATCATGCCTGTAGCGATGGAAAAAGGTATGCGTTTCGCTATCCGTGAAGGTGGTAGAACCGTAGGTGCTGGTCAAGTTACAGAGATTATTAAATAATTTTGCGTACATTCGCAAAGCAATTCAATTAGCTAATTAGCAGATTTGCTAATTAGCTAATTGTCTTATACGGGCATAGTTCAACGGCTAGAATTGTGGTCTCCAAAACCTCCGATCTTGGTTCGAATCCAGGTGCCCGTGCAGAGTAAAAAAACAGGGTGATTAGTTTTACAAAAACTTATTACCGTTAAAAAAAAGAAAACTTATGTTCGAAAATTTAAAAACTTATGTTCGTGAATCTTATCACGAACTCATGCAAAAAGTATCTTGGCCTACATGGGCTGAATTGCAAGGTTCTGTAACAGTAGTTTGCATTGCTGCTATCATTGTTGCTGCCATTGTGTATTTCATGGATTTTGCATCGAGCCAAGTGCTGACCAATTTTTATAAATTATTTTAATCGTTTTCAAAAATGGAACAAGCAGTTGCTGAAAAAAAATGGTTTGTGTTGAGAGTGATTAGTGGAAAAGAAAAAAAAACTAAAGAATATTTAGATAAAGAAATTAGTCGTTCAAAATGGGATAAAATCATCACGCAAGTGTTGGTGCCGATGGAGAAGGTTTATAAAATAAAAGATGGCAAAAAAGTTATCAAAGAACGTAACTATTACCCAGGCTATGTTTTACTAGAAGCTGATGATACAAAAATAAGTGGTGAAATTTTACACGGTGTAAAAAATGTACCTGGTGTTATTAATTTCTTAGGAAATAATCAGCCAACAGCTTTGCGTAAAAGCGAAATGAACAAAATATTGGGTATCACTGATGATAGTATGGAAGTTGGTGCAGTGATGGATGAACCATACATTGTAGGCGAATCTGTTAAAATCATTGATGGACCATTTAATAATTTCAATGGCACTATCGAAGAAATTTCAGAAGAGAAAAAACGCCTGAAAGTAAATGTATTAATCTTCGGTAGAAAAACACCTGTTGAATTAACGTATTCACAAGTGGAAAAAATTTCACAGTAATCCATTAAAATGAAATTCAAAAAAAGCGAATCAAATTTGATTCGCTTTTTTTATGAAAATCATTCACAAACATTCGTTTTGTCATCAACTCGATTAATACTAATTTCAGCCACTAAATGAATTTTCTTTTTCCTGCTTTTTTGTTTGCTTCGGCTGCGGTGGCTATTCCTGTCATTATTCATCTGTTCAATTTTCGCAGATATAAAAAAGTATTTTTTCCCAGCATCCAGTTTTTAAAAGAAGTAAAAGAACAAACTACGCATCAAAATAAGCTGAAACACTTGTTGATAATGGCTTGTAGAATATTGGCTGTTTTATTTGCTGTGTTGGCTTTTGCTCAACCATTCATCAAAAATAATTTTACAACTGTAAATAAAGACAAACAAATTGTTTCGATTTATCTGGATAATTCATTTAGCATGAATGCTACAAAAAATGGTGTGCCTCTTATCGAATTAGCCAAACATAAAGCTGATGAAGTGATTCAGGGTTATGGTGCTGCAACGCAATTTCAAATTATCACCAATGAAATGACTGGCAGTGAGCAA
Organism: uncultured bacterium; assembly: GCA_903857255.1. GTDB lineage: Bacteria > Bacteroidota > Bacteroidia > Chitinophagales > CAIODY01 > CAIODY01. The sequence goes on along the minus strand of CAIODY010000002.1, from coordinate 10,061 downwards.
CATTTAATTGGAAAAGATGAGGCATTGAAAATTGTAGATGAAATAAAAATTACGCCAGCCTCACCATTTTTAAATGAAATTATTGCGAAGCAAAAACAAGCCATCAGTTTTAGCGGCAATAAAAATGCACAATGTTATTTGATTTCTGATTTTCAAAAATCAGAATTAAATGCATCAGCAATAAAAAGTGATTCAGATTATAATGCTTTTGCCGCAGTACTTTCAGCCGATGAGCAAACAAATCTAAGTATTGATTCGTGTTGGTTTGAAACACCAGTGCAAACCATCAATCAACAAGTAAAATTATTGGTGAAAATTTCTAATTACTGCAATCATGCTGTGAATAGCAATCGGTTGACATTAACCATCAATAATCAACTAAAATTTTTAGGCGATTTTAATGTAGAAGCCAATTCAAAAAAGGTTGATACTATTCCGTTTACAGCCACTCACGAAGGATGGAATGAATGCGTACTTAACATCAATGATAACCCAATCACGTTTGATGATAACTACTATTTTAGTTTTGAAGTACTCAACAAAATAAATGTGCTGTGCATTAATGGCGAAAAAGAAAATCAATTTTTGAAAGCATTATTTAGCAATGATGCACAAATTAATTGCAGCAATCAATCGGCTTCGCAAATTGATTTTAATCATTTCAATCAGCAACAATGTATTGTGTTGAATAGCTTGCAAAACGTGAGCAGTGGCTTGGGTAGCGAATTACAGAAGTTTGTAAAAAATGGCGGCAGCTTAATTATTTTTCCAAATGAAAATATGGATGTGAATAATTACAACACTTTATTGAGTGTGTTGCATGCTGGAAATTATGGAACATTGATTAACAAAGAACAATCGGTTACAGCAATTAATCATCAAGCTGAAGTTTTTAAAAATGTTTTTGTGAAACTAACTGATAATATGGAATTGCCAAAAGTGAAAAAATATTTTCCTATTTCATCATCTATTTTAATGGTTCATGAACCTTTGTTGACGATGAAAGATGGCAACGATTTGATGAGCAAATTTCAATTTGAAAAAGGCAATGTGTATGTATGTGCTGTGCCGCTAAATAAGGATTATAGCGACTTTCCGCTCAAAGCAGTTTTTGTACCGATGTTGTTAAAGATGAGTTTTAGCGGAATTCATTTGAATGAAATGAGTTACACAATTGGCAAAAATAATCACATCGAAATTCCAACATCAACCAACAAAACTGAACCAACTTATACTTTAAAAAGTAAAACACAAGAATTTATTCCAGAGCAAATGAATGTAGAAAACAATTTGTATTTGCATGTTCGAAATGAAATTCATCAAGCTGGTATTTTTGAATTAACAGGCACAGCTGATTCGCTGAAACCAGCCATAGCATTCAATTTCAATCGCAACGAATCGGATTTGAGTTTTTATAAAACGAATGAATTGGAAGAAAAATTAGCACCACTAAATATTCATGTGTTGGATATTGCAAACAAAAATTTAACGGCTGTTGTTGGTGAAATTAATCAAGGCATTGTACTTTGGAAAGTTTGTTTGCAATTGGCTTTATTATTTATTGCTATCGAAGTTTTGTTGTTGCGTTTTTGGAAAGTGTAGAAAATATTTTCATTCCCGATTCGTTAAACCTTCTTGAATTCAGCTACTCTAAGGCGTTCCAACTTCTCAATCAAATTTATGAAATTAAAAATCGGTTTTTTTCTTTTTTCATTTATCCTATTATTTTCCGCTGTTCAAGCACAAACCATTACCATCAATGGTTACATCAGCGATTCAACATCAGGTGAAAAATTAATCGGCGCAGTAATTTTCGATAACCTTAGTAAAGAAGGAACTACTACTAATAACTATGGTTTCTTTTCACTCACATTAAAAAATGATAAAGCTGAAGTGATTACAAGTTATTTGGGGTATGGCGGAAAACTCACTACTGTTCAAGGTTCTGGAGTTCATACTATCAATATCGAAATGAACAGAACAGGTTTGTTGAAAGAAGTAAATGTAAAAGCAAATCGAAATCCAATTCAACAACAATCGCAAATGAGTGCGATTAATATTCCGATTGAGCAAATAAAAAAAGTGCCTGCATTGATGGGCGAAACCGATGTATTGAAAGTGCTACAATTGTTGCCTGGCGTATCAAAAGGCAGCGAAGGCAGTAGCGGAATTTATGTGAGAGGTGGCAGCCCTGACCAAAATTTAATTTTGTTAGATGGTGTGCCTGTTTATAATGTGAATCATCTTTTTGGATTTTTCAGTGTGTTTAATGGCGATGCAATTAATAATGTGCAGCTCATTAAAGGTGGCTTCCCTGCTCGTTATGGCGGCAGATTGTCATCAGTAATTGATATTAGTATGAAAGAAGGCAACAAGAAAAAAATTCATGGCGATGGGGGCATTGGAATTATTTCATCGCGATTAACATTAGAAGGACCAATCAAAAATGAAAACACAACTTTCTTGATTTCAGCACGAAGAACTTACATTGATTTATTGATGCGTCCGCTAACATCAGCTGCATCAGGCGGTCAAGGTTCAACTGGATATTATTTCTACGATTTGAATGCAAAAATCAATCACAAGTTTTCGGATAAAGACAGAATATTTTTAAGCACTTATTTAGGAAAAGATAATTTTGGGTTGACTACAAAAGATAGCTACGGAAGCACCAGCAGCAACAGTTCTGCGTATATCAAGTGGGGAAATATCACAACTGCTTTGAGATGGAATCATTTAATGACCTCAAAATTATTTGTGAATACGACCGCTACTTTTAGTCAGTATAAATTTAATGTTGGAGCAACAAACACCAACACCAATGGCAACACTACACAAGATTTTTCTTTCGATTATACATCAGGCATTCAGGATGTAGGATTAAAAACTGATTTTGATTTTTCACCAGTGAGCAAGCATCACATCAAGTGGGGAGCAAATTGGGTTTATCACACTTTTACACCTGGCACTAATGCGTTGCAAAGCAGCAACAATGGTAGTGTTACAGCCGATACCTCTTATGGCAGCGATAAAATTTATGCACACGAAGGATACATTTATGCTGAAGATGATTGGGAAATGACAAAGCGAATTAAAGCCAACATAGGTTTGCATGCTTCAGGATTTGATGTGCAGAATACACTTTACAAATCGCTTCAGCCGAGGGTTTCAGCTCGTTATTTAATTAATGATAAAACAAGTGTGAAAGCTTCTTACAGCGAAATGACACAATACTTGCATTTGCTTTCAAACACTGGAATAGGCTTGCCTACTGATTTGTGGGTGCCTGCAACGCCAACCGTGAAGCCGCAACAGAGCGACCAAATCGCTTTGGGCATTGCTCACACTTATAAAGATGATTATGAAATTAGTTTTGAAACTTACTACAAAAGCATGTGGAATGTTATCGAATATCAAAATGGTGCAAGCTTTTTTGGCAATGCAACTAATTGGCAAAATTTAGTAACCAGTGGTACTGGAAACAGCTATGGTGGTGAGTTGATGATTCAAAAAAAATATGGTAGATTGACTGGCTGGATTGGTTATACATTAGCTTGGAGCAATCGACAATTTGCTGACAAAAATAATGGCGTACAGTATCCTTATAAATATGACCAGCGTCACAACATAGCAGTGGTAGGCTCTTACGAGTTGAAAAAAAATATTGACATTAGCGGCACTTGGGTATTTTCAACCGGAACAGCATTGTCATTACCCACACAAAATTATTTATCATTACAACAGGCATTTCCTGGAATGCCTGCCTGGACAAGCTCTCAATCTACTTTAACATCTGTTGAAAGTTTTCAGCAAGTCAATAATTTCAGAATGCCAGCTTATCACAGATTAGATGTGGGCATCAATTTTCACAAACACAAAAAGTGGGGTGAGTTGATTTACAACATCTCTGTTTATAATGCTTACGACCGATTAAATGCTTTCTTTGTTTACATGGGAACCAACGATGCAACAGGCGCACCGCAATTGAAAAAATTAGTATTGTTCCCAATCCTTCCTTCATTCAGTGTCAATTTTAAATTTTAAAAAAAATGAAAAAATATTTCTTCTTCATTTTAATGATTAGTGTAGCTACATTTTTTTCATGCACTAAAAATGTGAATGTAAATGTGAACTCAAAATATACTCAACCAATGCTGGTGCTAAACTCCTTATTACAACCCGATTCTAACGCCATTGTACAAGTAAGTAAAAGCACTTCGGCATTGGATGGAAGTACACCAACTATTGTTGTAGATGCTGCTGTTGAATTATGGGAAGATGGAAAATTTAAAACCAATTGTATCAACGCTGGTAATGGATTTTATACCACTACTTATAAGCCTTTAGTAAGTCATACATACACATTTAAAGCGCACGAAAATGGAATGACAGATGTAGATGGAACTACCACGATTCCATCTTTATCAATGATTTCGATTATTAGTGTGGATACGACAGCCGAAGATGTTACCATTCAAATCAATGACCCAGGTGGCAATGAATATTATTCTTTTGATTTGACAACGGTTGATACTTTTGGTTACACCAACAATTTGCAATTATACACCGATAATACAATGTTGTTAGATAATACTTCCAGCCCTGCTTTTTCATTTGGCAGACATGGCAACAGAAAATTACATCGCATTCCAAATTATGTCAGCAACCAATTATTTATTGGGCAAAGCAATCAATATGTACTTTCGTTTAATACTGATAATGGTGGACATGTCGGTCATGGTGGTTTTCAGCCACCTCCACAGCCATTACCTATTGGAACTTACTATTTGAAAGTATCCAATATTTCTGCTGAAATTTATAAGTATTTCAAAACAGTTGACGGCTCAACCAACCCAAATCCATTTGCCGAACCCACTCAAATTTATTCCAACGTAAACAATGGTTTGGGGATAGTTGGAAGCAGAAATAATCAAACTTATTTTATTTTGAAGAAATAAATAACAATAAAAAAAGAGCAACTGATAAATCGGTTGCTCTTTTTTTATTGTTTTAGGTAGAATTTATTTGTTTAAAACTTTCGCCATTGTTTTACCAATATCCGCAGGGCTATCTACTACAGTGATTCCACATTCTCTCATGATTTTCATTTTTGCTGCAGCCGTATCATCAGCACCGCCAACTATGGCGCCAGCATGTCCCATCCTTCTGCCCGGAGGAGCTGTTTGCCCAGCAATGAAGCCAACTACAGGTTTTGTGCCATTTGCTTTTATCCATCGTGCAGCTTCAGCTTCCATGCCGCCACCAATTTCGCCAATCATCACAATTCCTTTTGTTTCGGGGTCGTTCATTAATAATTCAACTGCTTCTTTTGTAGTAGTTCCAATGATTGGGTCACCGCCAATACCAATAGCAGTAGTAACTCCCAGCCCTGCTTTCGCAACTTGGTCAGCGGCTTCATAAGTCAAAGTACCGCTTTTTGAAACAATGCCCACAGTTCCTTTTTTGAAAATAAAGCCTGGCATGATGCCCACTTTAGCTTCATCAGTGGTGATAACACCAGGGCAATTTGGCCCTATCAATCTTGCTTTTCTACCTACTAAATAATTTTTTGCTTTCACCATGTCTTGCACTGGGATGCCTTCGGTGATACACACAATTAATTCAATGCCTGCATCAGCCGCTTCCATAATGCCATCAGCAGCAAAAGCTGGCGGAACAAAAATGATAGAAACATTTGCGCCTGCTGTTTTCACGGCATCTGCTACGGTATTAAAAACAGGTCGGTCTAAATGAGTAGTGCCGCCTTTGCCAGGCGTAACGCCACCTACTACATTGGTGCCATAAGCAATCATTTGCTCTGCATGAAAACTACCTTCTTTACCTGTGAAACCCTGAACTACAATTTTTGAATTTTTATTGACTAAAACCGACATAACTAATGTAAGTATTTGATGATGAAATTTAATTAGAGGCGCAAAGTTATGTTTTAAATTGACGGCTGCAAGATTATTTTTTTTTCACAAAATCAAAAAAATAATCAGGTTGCTTATGTTGAAATGGAGTTGATGCTGGGCTGTAATTCTACTTTTTGTTTCCACACCGTAAAATATTTAGCAAATTGATGTCATAAAAAAGGCTGTTACTTTTTCAAGCAACAGCCTTTTTGTTTTTTTGAAAACAGATTTTTATTCTTTAACTAATTTGATGGCTGATGAAGTGTTGTTGGCAATCACTTGAATCATATAAATGCCAGCAGGTAAATTGTTAGTTGCAATTTTTTCAGAAAAATTATTATTGTTTTTTGCAGTAATAGTTTTTGAGAAAATTGTTTGCCCCAATGTATTCATCAATACTAATTGTGCAGTGTTTGTTTCAGCCGTGAAATACACAGTTGTTGCATCATTAGCAGGGTTTGGGTACGACACTAAATTGAATTTATTCAAACTTACTGAATTGATGCCAGTTGGCGTAACAGTAATTTGTTGAACCAATGTATCATTGCCACAAGTAGTTCCAATTGCAATTAGAGTAACTGTATAATTACCAGCTGCTGCATAATTGTTAGTTGGATTTGAATTGGTGCTGCTATTACCATCACCAAAATTCCAACTGTATGAAACTGCACCAACACTGGTGTTGGTAAATGTAACTGCTAATCCACCAGTAGTTGTAAATGCAGCATGTGGTTTAGGATTTACTATTAAATTGATGATTCCTGTATCCATACCACAAGCACTGGTTGCAATAACTGTATAAGTATGATTGATAGTTGGATTCAATACTGTATCAATACGAGTTGTTTTGCCATCGCTCCATACATAAGTCCAAGGATTTGCACCACCGCCTGGAATTGAATTTAAACGAATTGGCAATCCAGCACAAACTGTATCAGAAGGCAAAGCTGTATTACCAGTTAATGGATAAACAGTAGGATTTAAAACTGGCTTAGCACCAATGCTTAAAGTTGTAGTAACTGTATCGTTACAACCTGTCAATGTTCCAATAACAGTATAAGTAGCGGTGTTGCCACCAAAACCACCGCCTGCAGTTGGTGAAGCAGTTACTGTTGCACCAGTCGTTGCACCTAAATTACCATTTGCGCTTGATGTCCAGCTAAATGATGTAGCTGTTCCTGATGCTGCTAATGATACTGGTGTACCACCTGTACAAAAAGTAGTTGATGAGGGCGTAACAGTTACTGTTGGTTTTGCTTGAGTACTTACTACTACTGAATCAACAGGTGTTGAATAGGATTGTGATGTTGCATTGCATGTAACAATACATTGGTAATACATGGTTGAAGTCAATACACCTGTTGTTGCAGTTGGTGCATTACTACCAAATGTAGTCCAACCCGAAATGCCATTGGTTGATGATTGCCAATTGTAAGAAATTTGGGAAGAAGTAGTAATGGTGTTTGATAAACTTAAATTAGATGAACCAGTTGCGCCACCACAAAATTTACTAATGCTGTTAATAATTGTTCCACTGTTTGGTGTACCCGAACATGCAGGCGGATAAGCTGTCCAATTCACATCATCCATATAAATCCTTCTGGTATTAGCAGCATCAGCTACTCCTTGAAAAATAATATAGTTAGTTGTCCCGTTAAATGTAGATGGATAGTTGAAAGTGTGTTGATTCCAAGCATTCCCTGCTGCGCTATATCTACCAACAGCACCAATTCGGGTTGCTCCTAAAAGGGTATCAGAAGTATTTATCCAAACTATTATTGAATCAAGCGATGCAACAAAGTTGGTGTCGTTAAACATCCAAAAACTCATACTTGCTGTGTTTGCACCGATACCACTTAAGTCAAATGCAGGAGTAATTAAATTTTGAGTTAACAAAGGATTAGCTCCACCAGTTTTTCTAAATGCTGCATCAGCAGCACCACTGTGTGGCTGTGCAATTGCACCCTGTCCAGTGTTTCGTGTCCATAATTGCCCTGGTCCAGCAATAGTGGTTTTAATTGCCCAACCTGTTGGAGGAAATGTAGTACCATCAAAACTTTCAGATAAAGAAACGCCTTGTGCTAAAACATTTGCACCAAAAGCAACGGTTAATAATAACAAGCCAAATGCTTTTAAAAAGTGTAAAGATTTTTTTGTCATAAATTTTTGTTTTATTTTTTTGTTGAATAGAGATTGAGTTACAAAGAAACAATTTGTTTGCAATAAAGTAAATTTTATTTTCGATGCAAACATTTTGCACGTAATTGCTGCATAAATGCTAAACCTTTTTCTCGGCTCAATGAAATATTTTTATCTGGAATTTTGTCAGGGTCAGCATATTCAGTGAGCAATTTATCTAAGGAAGATTCACGAAGCAAATGCAACATAGGATAGATGGAACGATTAGTATAATTCGCAGCATCCGATTCATCACTTTCAGCAAATAAATAATCAGGATGAAAATTGGCTAATTGATAAATGCCTTCGTAATCATGCTTTGCTAATAATGTTTCTGCTTTATCAACCAAATTTAAAAATGAATCGAATGATTTAAATGCAGCAGGAAAAATCAATAAAGTTGTTTCGATATTGTCATCTTTATCCAGCAATTCACATTCGGCTAAAACAGCTGCCAAACAAACCTTTTGAGTAGTTGATGCTATCACAACATAGCGAATGCTATTTCGATTAAATTCTTTTAAAGCAAACGGACAAAAATTTAAACCAATCACCACATCTTTTACCCATTGCTTGGTTTCAGCAATAATTATTTCGTTTTCCATTTTGCAATTTTAGGCAATTTCATCTAACAGCATTTTTAATGCATACACAAAAATCAATTCAATATTTCTCAACCGATTTTTAGTGAACATAAATCGCTTGGCTACAATCTTTTCAGCCGAGCCAATAGCAATCCAAACTGTGCCAACAGGTTTATCATCGGTGCCACCATCGGGTCCAGCAATACCGCTAACTGCAATAGAATAATTGGTTTTAAATTTTTCTAAAATTCCTTCACACATTTCGGTTACACATTCTTCACTCACTGCACCAAACTTTTCCAGCGTATTTTTTTTTACGTTTAATAAATTTTGTTTGGCAGCATAAGAATAACTCACCACACCACCTTCGAAATATTTACTACTACCAGCTACACCGACTAATTTTGATGCAATGTATCCGCCAGTGCAGCTTTCAGCCACACTCAAAGTGATTTTTTTTTGTAAAAATAATTTGCTAATAGTTTGCTCTAATGGTTCATCATTATCAGCAAATAAATATTCACTCACCAATTTTTTTAGTGCTTCAAATTGTTGCAATAAAGGCATTTGCAAATCTTCGTTTTTATCTCCTCTTATGGTTAATCGCAACTTCACCATACCCAATGATGGTAAATAAGCCAGCTTCATATTTGGTGGCAAAGCATCTTCCCATGCTTCAATTTGTTTTGCTAAAAAACTTTCGCCAATGCCTGCCGTTACTAATGTTTGATGCAAAATTTGCGTATCACTTTTTTGTAGCAGCAAAGGCAGAATATGTGTTTGCATCAAGTGTTGCATTTCAAACGGAACACCGGGCATGGAAACAATAATTTTATTTTGATGATGCCAAAGCATGCCAGGCGCAGTACCTGATTTGTTAATAAGCGTAGTGCAATTATTCGGTACCATTGCCTGCAAACGATTGACATCTAACATGGGTAAATTTCTGCTGGCAAACATTTGCGTTACTTGCTGCAACACTTCTTCGTTCATCACCAATTCGCCACCAAAATATTTACACAATACATGCTTAGTTAAATCATCTTTAGTCGGTCCTAATCCGCCAGTGATGAGGATTACATCAGCTTGTTGCAAGGCTTCATGCAAAGCCGAAGTTATCTCTTCTGGCAAATCGCCAATTGCCATACGGCGTTTTACCCAAATGCCAATCTTATTCAATTCTTGCCCCATCCAAGCACTATTCGTATCAATAGTTTGCCCAATTAATAATTCATCGCCAATGGTGATAATATATGCGTTCATAAAAGTTGTTTTGATTTGCAATTAAGTAAAAAAATCACAACCACTGCATCAATTCTTTCAACGATTTTATTTCCAACGTTATCGGCACATCGTGTTGGTATTGCATGGTGTTAAACAAAAC
>CAIODY010000001.1 GCA_903857255.1 uncultured bacterium | reverse complement strand
GGTGTTGGACGAAGATTTTCTTCGTGCATTAGAATATGGCATGCCGCCCACAGCAGGCTTGGGCATTGGCATTGATAGATTGAGCATGATTATGACCAACTCCAATTCAATTCAGGAAGTTTTATTTTTTCCGCAAATGAAAGCAGAAAATAACGACTAATTAATTTTCGCTTTCATTCACGAACACCATAAAAATAATTATTGAAGTGAGTAAATGAGAGCAGAAACAGGACAAGAATAATTATTGAATTCCGTACTCTTTCACATATTTTTTTCTTTTCAAAAAAGAGAAAGCAGCTTTAAAAGCATTAGTTAAATAGTTCAAATTACCAATGACAAAGCCCCAATGTTTTATCATCACTTTATACTTCTCTTTCACACTGGCTTTGCGATGTTTAGTTGAAAAACCTTCGGTTAAAAATTTTGCCAAAACCTGATGTGTGTGAATAGCCGTTTTTGCATTTTTTGTGCAAGCAATTTCCCAATCATAATCCGAAACGTATTTATATTGCAAGTCGTAACGTGCAACAATACTGCGTTTCATAATAAATGCCTGATGGCAAATCACCATACCATATTGAAAGGAATCAACCGATAATTGCGCTGGCAATTTTTTATTGGTGATGTCATTTCGCAAACCAATCGGTTCATAATTTCCATTAACATACAAAGTATCACCATAATAAATATCAGCATCGGTGCGGTTTTCAGCAAATATTTTTTCGGTTGTGGTTTCATCAAAAATTAAATCGCCGCTGTTGATGTACCAAACATAATCGCCAGTCGCAAGCTGCAAACCTTTATCCATCGCATGATACAAGCCGTTGTCTTTTTCACTCACCCAATATGAAATTCGGTCGTTGTATTTTTTGATGATTTCCAAAGTGCCATCTTTGCTGCCGCCATCTACAATTATCAATTCGATGTTGTGATAAGTTTGCGATAAAATATTTTCAATCGTTCGCTCTAATAATTTGTCAGAATTATACACCACCGTAATCACACTCACCACAGGTTGTTGGGGTGTTGAAACTAATTTGTAAGTTCCTAAAATTCTTTGTCCGCCTTCTTGTTTCATGTTTTTGTTTCCCACAGATTTCGCAGATAATGCTGAAATTTTTGTTTTGTTGTCTTCGGTTGTGTTTTTGTTATCTTCGATTAAAATTCTGTTCTCTTTGTTTAATATTATGTTGCCTTGTTCAATTTTTTTGTTTGCTTCATTTGAAATTATGTCTGCTTGACTGACAATTCTGCGGTCTTCATTTCGTATTCTGCTTGCTTGACCGAGTGTTTTGTTATCTTCCTTTAGTTTAGACCCTGCTCGATGCTGTTTAGACCGTTCTCCATTTAGTTTTAACCCCTTTCCAACCTGTGCTTAGTACGCTCGATGAATGTTTAAGCGGTCTAAAGTTAGTTTTCAGCGTTCTCGGCTTTCTGTTTAGTTGCCTAAATGGTTTGCAAAGTACGCTTGATGCTATTTTTAGTTGTCTTGGTTTTTGTTGGGGCTTTCATTTATCTAATTCAATTTTATCAATGTCTTTGATGGTGATTTTTTCGTTGGGTTCTAACATCAACAATTCGGAATTAATTACTTTGTGCTGATGTAATATTTGCCCACTTTTTAAAACGACTTTTACGATTTGATAACCCATGCCTGTTTCGGGTAGGTTGACTAAAAGGTTGATGAAGCTGTCGGTTAATTTTAAAGATTGTTGTTGCATGATGTTCTGTTTTAGTAAGCTGTTTGCTTTATGAATGTGGCTGCTGCTGTGCCGTTGGCAAAATATACTTCTTTGCCGCCACCTCTTTTATTGTTGGCTGGTTGTACTGTGCCTTGTTGCAAAGTGTCGGATTTTAAAGGCTGGATGTGGAAGGCAAATTTTATTTCATCGTTGTTGGGTAAAGCATAGCGTTCAACAGGGTCATCGCTGGTTGATTTGCAATTTAAGTAATCGTCCATTGTGGTTGTAAAAGCACCAGGTCGTAAACACTTTTTTACTTTATCAACTCTTCTGTCATTATCAAATGCCGAAAGCCTTATAAATACTTCATCGCCGGTTGCATTTTTTACTGGATTGTCGGTTGCTCCTTTTTGATTTTCGGTATTGGGTTCGCTAACGCTATTGCGAAATTGTTTTTCATTTAAAACATGGATTGCATGGAATGTGATGGTGCTTGCACTTGCTTTGAAAGCAACGATACCTTGGTTGATTACTTTGCGAACATTATCGTGTGTGGAAGCATTGATTTCAATGACTATTTCGGAATTAAGCACCAAATATTTTTCTCGTAAATAGTTGCCTACTTTGCTTGCTTCTACCACTTGGTAACCCATGCCTGTTTCAGGTTGGTTTAATAAATCGGTTTCTTGTGCTGTGCTTAGTTTAAATAACATGGTTGGTGGTTTATGATAGACTGGTGGTACAAATTTAATTACTTTTCGATGATTTTAATTGCTGCTTTGGTGTTTTTAGTTGTTTTGGTTTTGGTTACTGTTTTACTACTTTCCCTCTCCAAATATTTCCGTTTTGTTGCACTTCGATAAAGTAAATGCCTTGTGCTTGTTGCGAAATATCTAAGTTGAAATGGTCGCCTGTTTGGTTTTGTTTTTCGATGATGGTTTGCCCTGTCAAGTTGATGAGTTTGATGATTGCGTTGTCAACGGCTTTCGTCAAGGTGATTGTTGTTGTGGTGTTTGTCGGGTTGGGATAAACTTTGATTTGTCCATTAACATTAAAACTGGGAACAAACAAAACTACATTATGCTCGATGTTGGAATAGGTTGTAGATGTTGATTTTGTTGGGTGGCAAGTTCTATTCCATGATACCGCTATTCGATAACTTGCATTTGGATAAGAAGCATAATTGATGTCGGTGTAAGTGGTGTTGCTGCCTGGCAATGTGGAACTAATTGGTTGAAAATTGCCATTGCCTAAATTATCTCTCATTACTACATAGTATGTTACAGGATTAGCTGCATTTTCTATTTCGTATAAAGTCCATAACAAATTGCCATTACCCAAGTTTTGTAAATGAATAGTGTTGTGATAATCGCTTAATAAACTTACATCGCCACAACTGTCAACCACAGCCAATTTATACTTGTAAGAAGTTACATTTGGATTGGCGGCAAAATCGTTATAAACGCTTAATGAATCGTTTGAAATAGAAGCTAAATAAGCATAAACATTAGTTGTTACTTCTCTATAAACTCTAAAACTATCTACGCTATGGTGAGTGATGCCTGTTTTTTCCCAAACAACAATATTATTTGTTGAAAGTGAATCCACTGTTACTAAACAAATTGGAACTGTTGGAAGTGAACCACCTACTGCAAAGGGTGCAGAAACGCTGCTACATGCAGAACCGCCATAGCTTACGGCTACTGTGTAAACGCCAACACTGTTGACTGTTATTGATGGGGTAGTTTGGTTGGTACTCCATAAATAATTTACGCCACTGACAGCATTTGCAATAAGAGTTACTGTACCACCAACGCAAGGCAACATTGAACCTGTATCGGTAATTGTTGGCGTTGGAGGTTTGATATTGAAACCAACTTGCACAACCGAAGATGTAACAGGGCAACCACTTTGAAGAACTGTAACTGAATAATTGCCGCCTTGTGTAACCATGAAACTATCGGCTGTTGCACCAGTTATGGTGGTATTATTTACATTCCATTGATAAGTAAAACTCGATGCTGCATTGGTACTTGCTCTTAAAATTAAAGTGTCGCCTTGGCAACCAACAAAAGGTGCAGATGGTGTAATGGTAGCTGTTTGCGTACAACCTGCACCTGTAACAAAGATGTAGCCTGTTTTGGTTAATGTATCGCTGCAACCTGTTGCAATGCTTGTAGCCACTAATGTGATATTGTAGAAACCACCATAAGAAAAAGTATGCGTAACATTTGGGCTATTGGAATTGGTTGATGAACCATCGCCCCAAAACCATGTAAAATTGTAATTGCTTAAATTGGGTGTAGCATTAGTAAACCCTGCATAAAATGGGGCTGCACCTGTGGTGGCAATGGCTGAAAATGCAAGATTGAAATTTTTAGGATAAATCGAAAGATGTAATGATATTATTGAATCACAGCCTAAATAATTTGTGAGGGTATCGTAATAAATACCACTTGAAAAATGATTGATGCCATTAAATAAATAACCATGACCACTACAAATGGTAATGTTGAAAGAATGCAAACTAATTGGAAGAACTGTTAAATGAAGTGTAAGAATTGAATCGCAGCTCAAATAATTTGTTATCGTATCGTAATAAATGCCTGTAGTATTTATGTTGCGGTTATTGAAATGATAAAAGCCATTACTACAAATTGATTGACTAAACGTATAAGTTGAGAATGGATTTACTTTTAAGTAAAGCACAAAAATGGAATCACAACCTAAATAGGTTTTTAGGCTATCGTAGTATATTCCTGATGCTGTTAAATTACGTCCTCTAAAATTATAGCTGTTTGGAGAGCAAATAGTTTGATAAGAAGTGTCAGAATATGATGGATGAACGATTAACTTTAAGGTGATAATTGAATCATATCCAACTGAACTTAAAAGCGTATCATAATAAGTACCTGTTTTTACCAAAACCTTACTACCAAATGAATAGCCAATATTGTTGCATGTAGTATCTTTATAAAGAGTGCCACCGTATTTAGCTAAAATATAACCCAAACTATCATACAGTAACCCCCCTACAAAGATATTTCCTTTTGAATCGCTGCAAATACTATACATTGAACCAACATGTGAAGCAGCATCTTTTAAAGAATTTAAGCCACCCAATTCATTCCAAGAAGTGCCATCCCATTTAGCAACATAAGGATTGCCACTGAAGTTAGTAAACAAACCAGTTGCATAAATATTGTTTTTAGAATCACTATAAATAGACATAATATTGTGGTTTGCACCCAATGCACCTAACCCACCTAATTCTGACCATGAAGAACCATTCCATTTAGCAACATAATTTTCGCCATAGGTATTAACAAAACAACCTGCTGCATAAATATTTCCAAGTTTATCAGTGCAAATGCTTTTAATGCAACCACTTGCACCTACAATTCCTCCTAATATACTCCATGAAGCACCATTCCACTTTGCAATACTGGAATCAACTGACACATAGATATTACCTAAATGGTCGCAGCAAATCTGATTACCTAATTGATGCACTGTTGAAAAAGGATGAGTACCTCCTAAAGTAATCCATGTCGTTCCATTCCATTTTGCTATAAATTGTGGCCAAATACTAGTGTAGTTATTTCGATTATAAGTAGAATCAACCAACGCAAAAACATTACCAGCCGCATCACTGCAAATGTTGCTTACCTGATAATTAGCTCCGAAAGGATTTATGCCGCCTAAAGTAATCCATGTCGTTCCATTCCATTTATCAATATAATAATAATCCCCAATCCCTGACGAATCAATCACAGTATAAACATTGCCTAATGTATCTGCGGTTAGTCCATCTATATATTGGTTATTGTTTATTGCACCAATTACATTCCAACTTATTCCATTCCATTTCAATATTCCACTGCCGTTAAATGATGCAGCATAAATATTGTTGAATTTATCTTTTGTTGTAAAAAAAACTGGAGTACCATTTAGGTATAAATTATTACCTAATTCGCTCCAATAATGGTTTTGAGCAAAAGTTGATAAGCTAAATAGGACGAAGGCAATGACGGCAATAGTTTTTTTCATTTTTATT